>JACPDW010000005.1 GCA_016183815.1 Flavobacteriia bacterium | reverse complement strand
TGCCAAAAGGAGTGTATTTTTTAGAGATTATTTCAGAGAGTAGTAGGAGTTTAGAGAAAGGTGTGGTAAATTAGGTATTTTTAATTGTTGAGGTGCGATTAATCGCACCTCAACTAAATATTAAATATCGCACCTCAACCTTACAATCCTTTTCAAGAAAAAAGATAACGAAGTATTAAAAATTAATATTTCTGATGATTTCATCGACTTCAATATTTTGAATACAGTAACATCTTTTTTTCTTTCTGCAATTTTCACAATTTGAATCATATTGAATTACTTTAACATTATTTCCTAAAGCTTTCCACCTTCCTGGATGTATAGGTTTTTGTGCAGAAAAAAGACCAATACTTTGTATTCCCAACACTCCAGCAATATGATATGGTCCAGTGCTACAAGAAATAAATGATTTTTGTTTGGATAAAAAAGAAATAAATTCGGATAAAGTAAAGCGACCAGTATAATCAAAACAATTGGGATGTATTGGAATCAAATGTCTGAATTCTATTCCTTCTTTTTCTGTACCTGTAAAAACTATTTTTTCCCCTTTTTCAAGTAATTTTTTAGCAAGAGCAATGTATTTTTCTATTGGATATTCAACAGCACTCGCATTAGACTTTGGATGGATAATTATCGAATGAATTGGTAAACTTTCTTTCTTTAACAACACTTCATTATTAACTTTGAAAAATTTTTCAAATAAATCATTTAATTCTGATAAAGCTGGAATTTTTATTTCAAAAAGTGCTTGTAATAATTTGAAATTGAGTTGTGCTTCATGTAAATCGGAATTTTTTCTAGTAAAATCCACTTTTTTATTACAGGTCAACCAATGAAACCAACGATGAGAAGTCCCTATTCGAATTGGAATTTTACATTTTTTAAAAAAAGAAGAAACCTCTTTATTTGGAAAAACATGAATTACAGCATCAATTTTTGATTTTTTAACTTCCTCAGCACTTTTTAGTTTTAATTCTTCCAAAGTCCAAATTTCATTAAATACATCTGTACATTCTACGATGGCTTTAGTATAATTTTTACATAAAAAAACCAATTCAATATTTGGGAATTCTTTTTTAAGATAAAAAGCAAGAGGAAGGGTTAAAACAACATCGCCAATATTGTCTGTACGTGAAATAAGTATTTTTTTCACTTGAGAAGTGGAGTGTAAATTGCTCACCAAGAGGTGTTTTTTATAAATACAATACCTTTAAAAAGTGAAACTAATTCTTTTTTTTGATTAAAAACTTTCACTTCGTAAATTCCACTATTTTTTCCACGATGAATTTCAATGCAAAATCCTGTTAATACATCGTTTTCAAAAACAGGTTTCAGATGGGATATAGAGGTTTCTAGACTAACACATTGTTGTCCATAAGCATTTGAAGCAAAAGCCAATGCAGTATCTGACAATGCATAAGTTACAGCCCCATGAGCAATCATAAAACCGTTGAGCATCATTTTTTGTACATTTAATTGAATCTCACAAGTACCCAAACCTAAAGACAGCACTTTCATTCCCATTTCTTTGCTGTAGTGGTCCTTTTCAAGCATTAATGCAACAATTTCTTCAGGTGTTTTTTGAGTTTGCACTATTTTTGAACTTTGTTGAGCAAATATAAAATGGATAATCCAGCCATAAAAAGAAGATTGGATTCATTGTCATCAAATTCATTTTCTTCGTTTTCTTCTGACAACTCATAAAGTATAAAATCAATTAAATACGGCTGATTAATGAATGCCAAAATTGTGTTTGGATCTCCTTCTTCATAATATTCTTCCAAAAATGGTGGAAAAACTTTATCTAACTCTTCCAAATCAGCTTCATTTATTTTTTGTATGGTACAATTTTCATTCTCAAAAGCTTTGTAAAAAATAGTGAGATAATAAAAAACGTCATAAAAACCTTTTTCAATATCTTCTTCTTTTTGATAAAAGGCGTTTACTGTATCAGCTGCAAAATGAAGCAACAATTCCTGTTCCTTTATAATTTTTTCATTATAAGCATGAACCAATTCATCGCTTTCAGATTCTAAAAAATTAAAAGCGTCTTCTATACTTTTAGTGCTAATTATTTTCATTTATTTGTTATTAAATCCGTTAAAATGTTCATTTAAAGTCCATGCTTCTGCCTTTTCTTTAAACCAAGGTTTGATAGTGGACCATAAATCGTTAAAAAAAATTGATTTTCTATAGTTTTCTAAAGCGTTTTCATCCGACCAAATACTATAAGTAAAAACTATATTCTCTTGATTTTTATCTTGATACAGCTTCATGCCATGACAATTTTCTTGCGAGGCTACCATCCATTTAATGGTTTCAAAATGCTGAAGAAAATCGTTGATTTTGTCTTCTTTAAAATTTATTTTTACTACTCTTGTTATCATTTTAAAACAATTGATTTAAATTTTCTACTGAACCTTTTGGAGAAAATTCAATTCTTACAATATCTCCAATTTGAATGCCTAATAATCTGGAAGCACCACCTGTTAATTCATTGCTTGCCATATTTATCGCAATTTCCATTATGTTGTTAGAGTTAAAAATAGCCACACTTTCACCTTCAACTACTTCATTATAAGTCTTTGAAATTTTATCTATATAGTATTCTTTTTTTCTAAAGAAAATGGTAAACGGAATATCATTTCCAAAACGATAAAAAGTTTCTTTGTCGATGTTCGTAATTAAATTCCCATAAATATCTATATGAATAACACTTCCTTTGATAACATTTGTTTCAATAACAGGAGATAAATTAATTTTTCTTTGAAAATAATCTGTTTTTTCTACCATTTTATTAAAGTTTTCTTTTTTAACTAAAGAAATTAAAAGGGGAATTAGCATTTTTTTTACAGGAAACTGATACGATGATGAATCGATCTCCATATTATTGGCTATCCAAAAATTATCAAAACTTTTGTCTTTAAGAAATAAACTAAAAAAACCATTATCAAAACTAATAATGTATTGATTTTTGTATTGTAAAACTCCAGGTAATAAAGATTTTTCAGGATATTTTGAATCAATATATAATTCTGCACCAACAGTATTGAGGTGAACCGTGTTTTCAGGAAAATCGTCAATACAAGATTCTATGTAAAAAGCAGCTTGATTGACATCAAAAGAACGTACATAAGAAGATATTTCTACAATCTGCACATTTTGTACATAGGAATAAATCAGCCCTTTTAAGGATGCCAAATAATGGTCCTTTACACCATAATCGCCAGTCAGAGTAATAATTTGCATAAATGGTCTTCAAAGTTAGTCTTATTTTGTTTAAAAAGTAAGAAAAAATGTAATTTTGCAAGAAAAAAATTGGAAATTCAAATAGAAGTAACAGGTGTAAATCCGACGGAGTTTTTTGGTGTAAATCATCATCATCTCAAATTAATTCAAAAATATTACCCTAATTTAAAAATAAGCTCAAGAGGTAATGTGCTTAATGTGATTGGTGAAGAAAATCTGGTATTGATGTTTGAAAAAAAAATGGATCAAATCATCAATTATTACCACAGATATAATCTTTTGAATGAAAATGTTATCGAACAATTAATGTTGGAAGAAAACAATCATTTTCATGATGAAAAAACAGACGACATTATAGTTCATGGCAATTCTGGGATTAAAATTAAAGCTAAAACAATCAATCAAAGGAAGTTGGTTAAAGCTGTTAATGAAAACGACATGGTTTTTGCTGTCGGACCAGCGGGAACAGGAAAAACTTATACAGCAGTCGCTTTAGCCGTTCGAGCATTAAAAAACAAGGAAGTAAAGCGAATTATTCTCACACGACCAGCTGTTGAAGCGGGAGAAAACCTGGGTTTTTTACCAGGGGATATGAAAGAAAAATTAGATCCTTATTTGATGCCTTTATACGATGCTTTAAGAGACATGCTTCCTCCTGAAAAGTTAAATGATATGTGGCAAAATGGTATCATTGAGATAGCACCACTTGCATTTATGAGAGGACGAACATTAGACAAGGCCTTTGTGATATTAGATGAAGCTCAAAATACTACGGTGATGCAAATGAAGATGTTTCTTACCAGAATGGGACAAACTGCTAAATTCGTTATTACTGGCGATTTAACACAAATAGACTTATCTGAAAAACATAAATCTGGACTTCAACATGTATTGAGTATCCTTCAGAATGTAAACGGAATTTCTATTGTTACCTTAAATCAAAACGATGTTATTCGTCATCCCCTAGTGAAAAGAATTATAGCTGCTTTTGAAACAGAAAAATTACCAGCATTTTAACAAAATATTTATTGCTATAACAAAATGTAATAATTCCAGTATATTTTTTATTCATTAAAATAAATAGTATGAAAACAAAAAAAATTCTATTCCTTGTAGTATTAAGTTTAATTCTAAACTTTAAAATTTTTGGTCAAGAAATAATAAACTTATACACCAATGATTCAATTATAGAAGATGTACCTCAAATACATGTTTTTTGGCAAACGGTGAATGAACGAAATTTTTGTACTTTTTATGTTGAACGCTCAGAAAATTTTAATGACATTTATTATAATGTTCATACTATTTCAGGAAACATAGATACAGGAGATACTTCAACTTATTTTTTTACTGATTTTGGTCCCTTTGAAAAAGGTAACACTTATTGTTATAGATTAATTTTAGATACTCAATATGTAGTTACGGCAGAATGTTTTTTCAACCGTATTCATCCTGATACAAGTTGTATGAAGTACAATTACGAAAGTGTAGCAAACTCAATTGATAAAAATAAAAATCAAACTCTAACTTTGTTTCCTAATCCAACAAACAGTAAAGTTCAAATAAAAGGGTTCAATGTAATAAACTCCATACAAATCTTTGATTCTTACGGAAAAGACATTTCAACTATCCAAATCTCGCAATTAAGTAATCAAATGCTTTTAGATTTAAGTAAAGAAGCAAAGGGTTTATATTTTATTAATTTTTATTCAGAGGATGAACTTTATCATTATAAAATAATAAAACAATAAATATCTAACCTGTACTTTATGAAAAATATCCCTTTTTCATAAAATAAAGCAAATCTCTAAAGTTATCTAAATCTCTATGAGTTTCTAATAATGAGAGCGATAAATTATTGTTTTTCAACTTTGAGATGGTTTTATTGAATACTTCAGAATTGCTCCACGTCATGTCTTCAAACAAAAAATCATGTAGATTTTTCATTGCCAATAAATAATATCCACCATCTATTGAAGGGCCGATAACAACATCGTTTTTTTGTAAGCAATTAAACCCATTTGTGATTAACTTTTTGTTAATTTGAGGCAAGTCACTCCCTATAATCATAACGTTTTTGTAATTTAAATCAAACATTTTTTTAAATGCATTTTTCATTTTTTCTCCTAAATCATCACCTTTTTGTACAAAACAATGGTCTTGATTTTCAAACGATTCCTCAATAAAATCAGAAAAAAATATAAAAGTTTCTATTTTGGGAAATGAAGTACACTCTTTTAAAGTAAGTTGAATACACTCTTTATAAATTTGAAGTGCTTTTTCTTCACCAATATCAGCAGCAAGTCGGGTTTTAACCTTTCCTAAAATTGGATTTTTAATAAAAATAATTAAAGCATTATTTGTTGATTTTTGTTTCATTTTTCTATAGAAAATTGAGGTAATTCAATGTTTTTTTGTTTTTGTTGTTCATTTTGTTTTTTATTTAGTTTCATCGCATAAATAATTAAAAAAATGGAAACTATTAAATAGATTATCCATTTGACAATTTTTTTCCAATTCGTTTGATATTGACGGTATTGTTCTAAATTAATTTTTTTCGACACAATTGTATAAATTTGGGTTTAGTTTAGATAAGTCCGAATGTTAAAAAATGAATTAAGCGGTTTTGTGTAAGCAGAAAATAAAACATACAAGGGAAAATTATAAATTTACTCAAAAGTAAACCAAAGGTAAACCAATAACTCCTTCTTCTGTATTTAAAAACAATAAATGGTAGAAAAAAAACCAGCGAAACAGCTGGATATAAATTGATTACAGAAAAATCAATCTCAAAACTTATTTGTTTAAAATTTTCATAAATAATTCTATTGGGATGGTGAAATATAAACGATTTTTCGATGATGACCTCAGGATTTTGATAAAATATATTGGCATAAGCATTTTTGATGAACATTTTTTCACCTTTGTCCGTCAAAATACCGACTACTTGTCCATTTTTTAAACCATTATACAATTCAGTTTTAGCAACAATTTGCTGTTTTTCATAGATTTTTGGTAAAACGGGTTCTATAAGCAATAGAATAGCGATATAAAGAGATAAAAAGCACAAAAATTTATAAATTAACCAACTTTTACCATTGGTAATATTCTGAAAATAAGCATTTTGTTCTTTCCAATAACGTTCTTGTTGTTTTTTAAAACGTATTTTTGCTTCAAATTCCCTTTCTTCTTTTGTTTTTTGTTTTTTTTGTTTGGGTTTTGTTGAAGGTGAATCATTAATTAAAAAATCGTAAGCTTCTTTTAAAAGGATAAATCGTTCGTTTGCTCCTTTGTCTTTATTATAATCAGGATGATACTTAAATGCTTGAATTCTATATGCTTTTCTTATGTCTTTTTTGGAAGCATTTTCGGACAAACCCAATAAATTTAAATACTCAAATTTTGTTTTCAAGATATTTATTTTGTGTCTTTAAACGATCAATTTTACCGCTTTCAGTATATAAAAAACGACCGACTTGAATAATTTTTTTTGGTATTTCGTACCTTTTTAAACGTTTATACATTTGCAGTTTTAATTCCTCAATATTGATTTGGTGGTTCTCCTCTTCGATAAAAAGGGTAACGATTTGATGATAGATTTCATTTTTTTCTCCTATAATAAAATAGGGATTTAAAATGATATCTTGTAATTTTTTTTCAAGTATTTCAGGATTAAATTTATATCCACCTGAATTAATTAACCAGTCTTTTCTCCCTTTCCAAAAAAACAAGTTTTTATCAACAAGCTCAAAATCATCAGACAAGAGTAAATTTTTTATATCAAGATAAGGGATTGTTAAAAAAAAATCATTGCTCTCATGGATTAACTCTACTTTTTCTAATAATTGATAGGGGATTTTTTCAATACTTTGTATGGATTTTGTATGATTATTTAATTTTCTGATAGCAAAATGGCTTAACGATTCACTCATTCCAAAACCTTGAAAAAAAAGAGTTTTTAAATGTTGTATTTTATGGTAAATATTATCGTCAATTGGAGCAGCACCTAATAAAATTTTATCAATTAAATCTAATTTTTCAGGAGTATTTTGAAGAATTTCATTTAATTGTATTGGTGTTAAAGTTAAAAATGAACTTTTTTGGTTTAGATTTTTAATTGGATTTCTTTCTAAAGGTAAAATTAGAATTTTTTTATCCCAAACTAAAGACCGAATTATTTGCATTTTTCCTCCAATTGTATTTGCAGACAAACACAATAAAATAGGATAGTCAGAAAAAGATTTAAAATAACGTAAAGTTGCTTTTGCTGATTCAATTAGATGTTTTTTATAAAAAACAAAACTTTTTGGAACTCCAGTAGAACCAGAAGTTTGGATTTCTATGTTATCGGAATCATTATTCCACTCCTCAATGAAAGTATAAATATCCATTTTTTGTTTCTGATCTGAAGTTAGAAACTCAAAATTGTTTATAATTATTTTTGGTATGAAATTTGACATTATAAAAAAAGTTGTATTTTTATGTTTTTAAAATACATAAAACAAAAGTAATAGTAAATTTATAAAATAAACAAGTATGAAAAAAATGATTTATTTGGTAATGTTGGCTTTTTTAGGATTGTCCTTTACTTTTTCTGATTCTTCAAGTATAAATAAAGTGAATAATCAAGCTCAAGCAACTGGAATTAAATTTGAGAACATCAGTCTTGATGAAGCTAAAAAAATGGCAAAATCAAGTGGTAAAATAATCTTTATTGATGCATACACAGAATGGTGTGGACCATGTAAAAGAATGGCTGCAACCTCATTTATGGATGCAGAAGTGGGTAAATTATACAACAGTAAATTCATTAATTTAAAGATAGAAGTTGAGAAAACCGAGGACGGTAAATTTATTCAACGCACTTATGGTATCAGAGCATATCCTACTTTACTGTATATTGATGCTGAGGGTAATTTAAAAAAATCCTTAGTAGGTTTACAAACCGCTGAACAACTGATAATTGCTGGAAAGTCTTTGTAAATAGTTTGTATTTAAAAAAGATTTAATCTATCGTTTATTTAAATATAAATACGTCAAAAAAAGAATTTTTAGAATCCACCTCAACAATGGTTTTGAAATTAAAATTTTCTTTAGTACTATTTATAATATTCATCATTTTAATTAAACCTCAAATTCTATTTTCACAATTTGAATATGAAAAATCATTAGATGAAACTTTCAATAAAGCTAAAAATACAAATAAGTTAGTATTTATTAAATATTATAGTGAGAATTGTTCACATTGTAAACAATTACAAACAGTACTTGAAACAGATAGTGTTAAAACTTTTTATCAACAAAATTTCATCTGTTATCGTATTGAATTTGAACATGCCAGTAAAGACGATCTCGATTTCCTTAAAAAAAATAAATTGTATTTTGAAAATGTCCCCTATTTATTATTTTTTGATTCAAATAGACAATTTCTTCATTATGGAAATCCAAAACAAGAATCTTCAGCTGTAATAAAAACTGGAAAAACGGCATTAGATCCATTTGAAAGGACAAGTAATTTAAAAAATAGATACCAAAGCGGTGAAAGAGAATTGACAATGTTAAAAAGATATTCTAAATGGGCACAAATACAAAAAGATACCTCTGTTAGTAACAAATTAGGGAATGATATTTTCGATTTATTTCCAAAATCAGAATTAAATTCAAAACAAAGTTTTATAATTTTAGCTAATTATGTTACCTCAATAAATAATGGTTTTTTCAAATTTTGGATCGAAAATTGGGCAGAATTAGACAAAATTGAATTTGATAAAACTGTGGATAAAAAAAAGGTTTTTCATGAATTAATCATGAATGAAATAAATTATAACAAAAAAAAATGGAGTATTAATGACTATTCTAAGATTAGAAAATACATAGAAATAAGTGGACTGAGCAGTAATCCATACAGTTTTTTTTGGGAAGAAGAATCCAGCAAACTCGTACAATTTGGAAAAGAGAAAGAAGCACTTGAATTGGCATTTAAATTAATGTCATTAGATTCATTAAAACCACATAATTTAGTTTATCAAATTTCATATTTTTCTCACTTATTCACTGAAAAAGAAAATCTTGAAAAATTAAGAAAAAACTTAATACAGATACAAAAAAGAATTGAAATACCTGAACTTAAAGCAGAATTATACATTTATCATTATCGAATTGCAAAAAAATTAGGTGAAAAAAAGATAGTTGAAGAAATTATCAAAGAGGGAGAAAATTATTATTCCAAAAATAATATTGATAATAGCTCATGGAAAGAAGCTATTAAACAGCAATAGAATGAACTCTTCTAATATATTTTAATTTTTTTATTTACAAGCATATAAATAATAAATCTTTTAAAATTTAAAGCTTTTTTTTTACAAGAAATGGCTTTAACCTTAACGATATTTTTGAAATTATTTGCGTATTTTTAAAAAAAGTAATAAATTTGTAATATTAAAATAGTTAAAAATGGCAATTGCAATTAAAAGTATTCCTACATTAGAAAATCAAGTTGCAAGTAATTTTGTTGAAAATGCAAGATTATCCTCAAAAAAAAGAGGTTCAATAAGTTTTGTAGAGCAACTTAAAACAGCTAAGAAAATATTAGAAAAGGCAAAATTAAAAAACTAATTTTGTGAGTTTTATTACAAACAATTGCACTTTTCGAGTTCTCAACAAAATACTAATTACACAATGTGAGCCATTTGCTTGTTCAGAAAATGATTTGAATGAATTTTTCTTAAAGGATTGTGTGGCATATTCTAAAGATTTATTCGGGAAAACATACTGTTTCACACTAGATAAAAATCCAAAAAAAATAGTTTGTGCTTTTACGATTTCAAATGATAGTATCAAAGCGAAATTACTTCCTAAGGTTTCACAAAACAAATTAAATCGGAAAATAAATAATCAAAAACGTAGTCTAAAAAGCTATCCAGCTGTATTAATTGGACGATTAGGTGTCAATACTAATTTTGAAGGAAATGGTATAGGACAAGAATTGATGAATTTTGTGAAAGCATGGTTTATTGATGAAGAAAATAAAACTGGGTGCCGATTTCTTGTAGTCGATTCTTACAATAAAGAAAGACCTATTTCTTACTATTCAAAAAATGGCTTCAAATTTATCTTTGATTCTGAAGAGGAAGAAAAAGAATATTCAGGGATTATTAGTGATGATCCATTAAATACAAGATTGATGTATTTTGATTTAATTTTGTTGGCTACAGGGAATTAATACCAAATACATTAATAAAATAATTCAATAAATAAATTTATTATGTAGATACAGTAAAAAAGTAACTGATTTTTATTGGATACTCATTTAATTCATCATACAATATACGATTCTTAGCCAAATCTTTTGCCTTTACTTATCCCCTATTTTAGATAAAAAGTTCATTTAATTGTATGTTTTCGTTTTTCATTTGCACAAATATACGGCAAATAGGTTTAATTGCCGTGTTTTTTGAGATGAAAAATTTTTATTCAAATTTTTTACATGAAATGGCTTTAACCTTAACGATATTTTTGAAATTATTTTCGTATTTTTAAAAAAAGTAATAAATTTGTAATAGTAAAATAGTAAAAAAATGACAATTGCAATTTAAAGTATTCTTGCATTAGAAAAAAATGTAATGGATTAACTTTAAATATAGCTTCAAAAAAAAACGCTAATGGCAACGAATAAAATTAAATCTTCTACAAAAGTTTTATATCAAAATATGTCCAAAGATGAATTTAAGATAATTTACTTAGAATCAAACTATAATAGTAAAATGTTCATACAACAAATTTTCGTTTCACATTTTTTTTTGTAACATGAAATAGTAAAATTAAGTTTGTATGAATCTACTTTTATTTTTACAAGCTGATTTTATACAATCATTTCGTTTAAAGCATCATACAAGGTGCGATTTTTGGACAAATCATTTGCTTTTTTATATCTTTGTTTTGGATAAAAAAGTTGTGCTAATTGTGAGTTTTCGATTTTCATTTGCATAAATGTACGTAAATAGGATTAATTGCCGTTTTATGTGAAAAAAAATATTTCAATATTTATTAAAATTTACAATTATATGTAACATTTTTGCTTTATTTTTGTCTAAGTCAAGATGAAGGTATATTTATTTTTTTTATTCTCCACATTTGTTTTTTATAATTATTCTCAAGTAATTAAAGGTAAAGTGCTTAATGCTAAAGGTGAACCTATTCCCTTTGCAAAGATTAGAATTCATAAGACTTCTAATGGTACTGTTGCTAATGCTATTGGTAATTATCAATTGGAATATAATGCTAAAAGTATTGTTTTACATACGAGTGCAATGGAATATAAAGATCGTTTTGATACGCTTGTATTAAATAATGAAATTAATGTGCACAACATCGTTCTTCAAGATTTTATCCAAGAAATGGGAGAAGTAGTAGTGGTCTCCAAAACTAAAAAAGATCGTGGAAAAGAAATTATGAAAAAGGTAATCGAAAGGCGACCTGAATTTTACGAACAAAATAGTGCTTTTAGCTGTAATACTTATTGTTTTGGTTCCTTAGAAAAAGAAGTGCAAGATTCATTAGTTAAAGATTCAATTATTGGCAAACAAAGTATGAATTTATTAGAATGGAAAGCACGTTCTTATTACAAAGCAGATCGTTTGTTTAAAGACGAATTTTTAGCTTACAATGATTATAAAGATGAAAATCAAGTTTTTACGGGCAACAGTGTTTCAATTAGTTTAGATGGTAGTGAACAAAGTATTTCTTCCGGAGTAGCTCGTCATGGTGGAAATGAATATCTTTTTTGTGATGGATTTAAAGACGTTTCAATCAATATATTTGAAAATCAGTTGTCCTTACCTCGTTTGTGTTCTAATCCCATAATTTCTCCTTTGGCGTATAATGCTTTTATTTATTATAATTTTTATCTTGATACTACTTTTATTGATTTGGATAGTAATTTTATTTATCAAATTGAAGTCAAACCAAAATTTAAAGAAGAAGCATTATTTTATGGTACCTTGTATATATTAGATGAAAAATGGGAAATTAAATCATTTGATTTAGGAATAAATCCAAGGGCCTTAACTTTTTTTAAAGAATTACGAATTATCACTAGTTTTGAAAATGTTGAAGGGAAATGTTTGCCAAAACAAAGAGAATTTGTCTATTATGTGAAAGAAGGAAGAAATAAAATGAATGGTTCTATCAAAATTCAACATGATGACTATCGTTTTGATTTAGAAGATAAAAAAGCTAGTTTTTGGTTAGAAACAAAAGTGTTTAAAGAAGATGCTTTTGATAAAGACAGCTCATTTTGGAATGAAAGTCGTCCTTTTACCTTAAAAGATTTTGAAAAAAGATTTGTTTATCAACAAGATTCAGCAATACTTTATCATGAATCAGATGAATACAAAAGAATTTCCGATAGCACTCGAAATAAATTGAGTTTTTTGAATGTAATTTTTGAGGGGATTGGTCATGTCAATTCTTTTAAGAAATATGAGTTGTGGTTTAGTCCTGTAATTGCTCAACTGATCCCTTTTGGTGTGGGTGGTTTTCGATATCGTTTAGAATGTGATTTTAAAAAAGAATTTAAAAACAATCATATTTTAACATTACATCCTAAAATTGATTATGGCTTTTATAATGAAGATTTAAAAGGTCGAATTGGTGCGTCATACATGTATAATCCTTTAAAATTTACTAAAGTTTTTTTTGATATAGGAGACGATTATGATTTTGTCACTTCAGTTCAAAATATTCAAGGAACTTTTGCTCCAGGAAATAGAGTAAGAAATCGAATGATTGAAATAGGATACCGAACAGAACTCACAAATGGATTGTATGCTCAGTGTTCTTTTCAATATTCTAATAGAGAATCAATAACAAACATTAAATATCCAAGTTGGTTAGATACAATTTGGGGAATTTTTTCTGAACCTCAACCTTTTCCACAATATAAAATATTTTTAACCACGTTTGATTTTGAATACCATTTCAGACAAAAATATTATATAAGAAAAAACAAAAAAATTGTATTAGGAACTCCTTGGCCCGTTCTTTATTTTCAGTACAAAAAAGGAATTCCAAATTTAGCCAATACTGTTGCAGATTTTGATTTTATTGAAATAAAAGTGTCTGATGAAGCTCAACTCAATACTTTAGGAAATTTACAAACAAAATTTGTTTTTGGAGCTTTTTTACAGAAAAAAGATTTAAGGTTAATTGAATATAAATTTTTTCGAACTTCTGATTACTATTTTTTCTCAAATCCTGTTAATACCTTACAATTATTAGATACGACATTAAACACTTCAAACAGTTATTTGCAATTCAATTTTATTCATCATTTTAATGGTTATTTTTTGAATAAAATTTGGTTGATAAACAAATTAAAATTAGAGGAAACCATTGGTGGTAGTATGTTATATATTCCAGATGCAAAATTTGCTCAAGTGGAGTATTATGCTGGATTGGAAAGAAAATTAAGAATAAGACGAAGTATTTTTAAATTAGGGTTTTATTTGGTTAGTTCAGATAGTAATTTAAACAAAGCCAATTTTAGATTTAAAATAGGAGTGAATTTTTACGATTCGTTTAATGGAAAATGGTCATATTAACCTTTAAAAATGTGTTTTTTTACTAAACAAAGCAAAGAAGCTGTCGAATTAGAACGTCGATTTAATGCTCAATTTATTCAAAAAGAAAAACATCAACCGAAAAGTATTCTCAACGGTTTTGAACATCCAAAAACACCTATTATTTGCAGTTATAATCCGACTGAAATTCAATTGGGGGAATGGGGCTTAATACCATCATGGGCTAAAGAGTCATCGTTTCAAAAAAACACTCTCAATGCACAAGTCGAAACTTTAAAAGAAAAAGCCAGTTTTAAAGAGGTTTACCGACAACGGTGTTTAGTTATTGCAGATGGTTTTTATGAATGGCAATGGTTAGACGAAAAAGGTCGAAAAAAACAGAAATATCTTATTAAAAGTAAGGAAGCCGAAATTTTTTCTTTCGCTGGTTTATGGTCAATTTGGTTAAATCCGTTGAATCAAGAAAAAAAGCTGACTTACACCATCATTACTACAAAAGCCAACGAATTAATGGAGAAAATTCATAACCATAAAAAAAGAATGCCCGTAATCTTAGAAAAAAGCAATGAAATAAAATGGATAAAAAACTTACCTTTACAGTCTAATTCAGTTGAATTAATGGCTGAAGAAGTAGATTAAAATTTTTAAACATTGAAACAACACATTATAAAGGGCTCTACATTCATTCAAAAACGACTAGTAGAAAATAAGCCCAATTTCTATAAGCCTTAGAAGAAATAAAAAAATGAATGAAATTTTAATATATCAATCAAACGATAATCAAACTCAAATTGAAGTACAATTTGAAAATGATACTGTTTGGTTAACACAAAGTCAAATGACAACATTGTTTAATCAAACTAAACAAAGTATAAGTTTGCACATAAATAATTGTTTTAAAGAGGGGGAATTAAATAAAGCAGGAACTGTCAAGGAATCCTTGACAGTTCAAATTGAAGGAAATAGAAGGGTAAAAAGAAAAATTGATTATTACAATTTAGATGTAATCATTTCAGTTGGTTACAGAGTAAAATCAAAGCAAGGCACACAATTTCGACAATGGGCAACACAACGACTAAAAGATTATTTGGTACAAGGATATGCTCTTAATCAAAAACGAATAGAAGAAAACAAATTCAAGTTTTTGCAAACCTTAGAAGAATTAAAATTATTAGCCCAAAATAATACACAATTAGAAGCTAAAGACATCATATTATTGATTCAAAATTTTTCAAACACCTTTTTTGCTCTTGATAGTTATGATAAAAATGAATTTCCTAAACAAGGTGAGCAGAAAGAAATAGAAACCAACGCACAAGAATTACAAAAAGATTTGCAACACCTAAAATACGAATTAATCAAAAAAGGAGAAGCTACAGAACTATTTGCTCAAGAAAAAGTACAAGGCAACCTTGAAGGAATTTTTGGAACAGTTTTTCAAAGTGTTTTTGGGCAAGATGCCTACCCAACAGTTGAAGAAAAAGTAGCCCATTTATTGTATTTTATCGTCAAAAATCATCCGTTTAATGACGGAAACAAACGAAGTGGCGCATTTAGTTTTGTTTGGTTATTGCACAAAGCAGGATATAATTTTAAAAATAAAATAAGTCCCGAAACTTTAACAACATTAACAATTTTAATTGCAGAGTCAAACCCAAACGAAAAAGATAGAATGGTAGGAATAGTACAATTACTTTTAAACACCAATAAGTGATGAAAGAATTTAATTTTGAGAAAAACCTATCGTATCATGAAAATGCAATTGAAAGCAATTTGGTTGTTTTTGAAAACCAGCAGTTATATACTGTTGCAGGTGTTGATAAACGTATTGTCCAAAATTAAATTTATTTTTTTCATTTTTACAATTCAATAATTGTTTATAGGTATAAATTAATTTAAAAACTAAATATTTAAAAATATTTTTTTTTACTTTTGCTCATTAAATTTTTTAGTATAAATTACAATTTATATAGTCAAATTCATTCAATTAGGTATTTTATTAAAAAAATAGTAAAATTGAAAATACTGAAATTGAGCAATATGTAATGTTAAATATTTATTAACAGTATTTTAATCCAAAAGCAAATTATGAGAAAATTTCTAATTTTATTTTTTTTATTTGTGCAACTTTCAATTTATGCACAATATTGGCAACAAGAAGTGAATTATAAAATATCTGTTCGTTTAAACGACGTCTCTCATTCCTTAAGTGCTTTTGAAGAGATTGAATATATTAATCATTCTCCAAATACAATAAATGAACTTTATTTTCACTTATGGCCAAATGCCTATAAAAATAAACATACAGCTCTAGCTAAACAATTATATCAAGCGGGAGAAAAGGAGTTGAGTTATGCTAAAAATGAAGACAAAGGTTGGGTTGATTCATTAAATTTTAAGATAAATGGTGAAATAGTAAAATGGGAATTAGATAAAAAAAACATCGATATATGTAAAATTACTTTAAACAAACCGCTTATTTCAGGTGAAAAAATCATCATTACTACTCCTTTTTATGTAAAACTTCCCAATTCTAAATTTTCACGATTAGGTCATGTAGGCGAATCGTATCAGATTACTCAATGGTATCCCAAACCTGCTGTTTATGATAAAAACGGTTGGAATCCTATTCCTTATCTTAACCAAGGTGAATTTTATTCTGAATTTGCTTCGTTTGAAGTGGAAATTACTTTACCTAAAAATTATGTTGTCGGGGCAACAGGTGATTTACAATCGCCTCAGGAAGAAGAATTTTTGAATAATAAGTGTGAGGAATCTAAAAGTATTATTGAAAATGATTCGATTAAAAGGAAATCATTAACCAAGGAAGAAAGAAAAAAAAACAACAAAGTATTTCCTCCGTCCTCAACTGAATACAAAACAATTCGATTCACACAAAAAGATGTCCACGATTTTGCTTGGTTTGCCGACAAAAGATTTTTAGTTTTAAAAGGTGACGTCGTTTTACCTCATTCAAAAGAAAAAGTAACAACATGGGCGATGTTTACTCCTCAAAATACACGATATTGGAAAAAATCCTTAGAATATTTGCACGATGGCATTTACTATTACTCTCTTTGGAATGGTGATTATCCCTACAAACAAGTAACAGCCATAGATGGAACAATAGCTGCTGGTGGTGGAATGGAATATCCAAACATTACTATAATCGGTTCAGTTAATAGTGACATTACTTTAGAAACTGTTATTGTGCACGAGGTAGGACACAATTGGTTTTATGGTATTTTAGGATCAAACGAAAGAGTCCATGGTTGGATGGATGAGGGACTAAATACTTTTAATGAAATGAGGTATATGTACACCAAATATCCGAAAAATACTCAACTTTCAGATGGTTTTGGTGATGTTCTACATTTTAGTGATTTAAGTCACTATCATCAAGGTCAGTACGGATGTAGATTATTGGCTTATTTAGGTGAAGACCAAGCAATTGAAACTTCTTCTGAAAATTTTTCTTCAATTAATTACGGTTTAACCATGTACCAAAAAACTGGATTAACATTTCATTATTTAAAGGAAATATTTGGCGAAGAAAAATTTGATAAAACGATGCAAGAATATTATCAAACGTGGAAATTTAAACATCCTCAGCCAGAAGATTTAAAATTGATTTTTGAAAAATCTAATAATCAATCTTTATCGTGGCTTTTTGATGATCTTATCAATAAAACTTATCCTGTAAATTTCCAAATAAAAAAGGTAAAAACTAAAGGTGAAAAAACTTATGTAAGTATCAAAAACAAAAGTAAAATTGCCTTACCAATAAATTTTTCCTATACTTCCAATGAAAACTCATCTTTTTTTGTAACTGAAACTTTTAAAGGTAAAAAAACTTTTGAATTACCTATTACTGGTGTCAACAAAATAGAATTAAATCCTACAAATAGAATCCCTGAAATGTATTTGCACGATAATATTTGGAAGAAAAAAGGATTTCATCGATTAGAACCTTTAAAAATTGAGATGTTTATTGGTGATCATGAAAAGAATAGAACCAATCTTTTTCTTATTCCTACTTTTGCTTTTAATTCTTATGATAAATTTCTTGTAGGTGTTGCTGTTCACAATTTAGGACTTCCTTTCAAACCTGTACAATTTTTAATTAGTCCATTCATTTCAACTCAAAGTGGTAAAATTAAAGGAATTGCTGAAGTTTCTAAAACCTATCACCCAGGAAATTTCAACAAACTTATAAGAGTTGGTTTTGCTTTAAAACATTTTAGTTTAGAAGAGGATGGAGTAGAAAATGCCTATTTTATCGGTTTCAATCCTTATGTTTTTTGGAAATTTGGCGACAGAAAAAAAAGTCCTTCAATGTTACATACTCTTCATATTCAAGGGACTTATCGATATGACCAAAGTTTTAATAATCATCCTAAATTGATTACTGTGTATAGTGTTTTAGAAGACAATTACACACATCATGCTGGTTTTTTTGTTCAGTATCAAGAAAGATTTGAGAACAGAGATTGGAAATACCATAGCATTCTACGCATTGATTACATGGACAATATGGAGAATAAAGACCATGTGTTTAGGTCTTCTTATGAAATGACAGGATCCTATAATTATATTAAAAAGAAAAGTGAGAGATATATAGAATTAAGGTATTTTATTGGGAACATCTGGTCATTTCAAAACATAAACTTCAATCAAACAAATTTAGATTATCGTTTTGCTTTATCAGGAGCGGCTGGACTTCAAGATTTATTTTTAGAGGAATATTTTATTAATAGAAATGGTGAAAATTTAAATTCTTCTGTGCAAAGAATGGAAAATATGGGAGGATTGAAAAGTGTGAGTAATTACGGAACTTCCGTAAGTTATATGCATGCATTTAATTTATATGCACAATTACCGTATCTTCCTAAAATTTTTGGAGTTTATGGTGATTTAGGTTTTGTTCCTGGTGTCTCAGGTGTTGAAAAAG
Source organism: Flavobacteriia bacterium (assembly GCA_016183815.1). Taxonomy (GTDB): domain Bacteria; phylum Bacteroidota; class Bacteroidia; order Flavobacteriales_D; family Crocinitomicaceae; genus M2408. Next base: position 14,286 of record JACPDW010000005.1, on the reverse strand, counting down.
TCGCTCAATTTGGATTAGGAATACGATTATTTAGAATAGTAGGTATATATTTCCCTTTGTATATGAGCGATAATTTAGAAAAATCTTTAACAGGTTTCTCATATGCAGAAACTATACGATGGACTTTAAAAATCAATTTCGTTAATGTTCCATTTAGGATTAAAAATATGTTTTAGATGGATTTTATAAAGTTAAAAATATGCTTTCTAAAATTACTAAAAATTCCTTAAATAAAAATACATTTAGATTAACTCCAATTATAATAATTGTTTCTATTTCAGTTTTTTATTTAATTCTTTCTTTTGACAGATTTGAATGGTTTTCAGATAAAGAGACAACAAATTTCAATATAATTAGTGATGGCTCAGGATATTATGCATATCTTCCTGCTGTTTTTATTTATCGTGACTTAAAATTTTCATTTTTAAAAAAAATAAAGAACAAATACCAAACATTAAATTTAATAAATGGAACCAATCCATATGCTAAACCTAATGAAATAAAAAATAAGTATTGGATTGGAACGGCAATTTTACAAAGTCCCTTTTTTTTAATTAATCATTTTTATAAAAGTGCATTTAGTCATAACAATGATGGATATTCTAATAGTTATCGTTTTACTATTTCTTTTACTGCAATAATTTACTTTATCATTGCATTCTATTTTTTTTATAATTTTTTTATTCTTTTGGGAATTAAAAAAAGGATTATACTACTAGTATTTATTGCTATATCATTGGGGAGTTCGTTGCAACATTATGTAGTTTATTTGCCATCATATTCTCATATATATTCTTTTGCTTTAATAAATGCCTCTTTTTACTTTTTTTTGAAAAGCAAAATGCAATATTCAAAATCGAGTTTTTTTATGTTTTGGATTAGTATAACATTAGTTATTTTAATTAGACCCACTAATGGAATTGTATTATTTAGTTTTCCTTTTTTTTTTAGAAACAAAATAGAATTTAAGCATTATTTAAAGCTGTATTTATTAAAAATAAATCGGAATAATATTCTCTTATTAGCAATAATATTCTTTTTATTTTCACTTCAAATACTGAATATTTATTTACAAACTGGTAATTATAAATTAAATTCTTATTCTAATGAATCCTTTTCAAGTTGGACAAATCCAAAAATGCTTGAAGTTTTATTTAGCTTTAAAAAAGGTCTTTTTATATATGCACCAATATTTTTTTTAATAATTCCAGGTATTTTAATTTTGTTTTTAAAAAATAAATCGCTTTTTTTTCTATTTATTCTAAATTTTATTTTAATAACATATCTCATATCATCGTGGTGGTGTTGGTGGTATGGTGGAGGATTAGGAATGAGAACTTATATTGATTTTTATATTTTATTAGCTATTCCTATTGTTTTTTTATTTCAAGAATCTTCAACCTTTTTAAAAAGTATTTTTATTGGTTTTTTATTGTTTGCAATTTTTCTTTATCAAATATATCAAATCCAATTTAATAAAGATATTTTACATTATGAAAAGATGAATTCATCAAATTTCTGGACACCTTTTTTAAGAACTAGCTCAAGATTTTGTTGGTTTGTATATTTCCAAGACAGTTCTGTTCCTAAAAATTTGAAGTTAGAGAATACAAAAAAAATATATTATAACAACTTTAGAAAAATATGGTTCCAAACTCCACAACAAACAAATTTTGATTTTGGAAAAAAGAATGAAGATTTGAAAATTTTTAAATCTATTCTTTTAAAAGATTATGACTCTGGAATTGGATTAAAAGTTAGTTCAGAACATATAATATATAATCCCGATACTAACCCAGGTTTTGTATATCTTTTATATAAAGAAGGTTTAGTTAAAAGAAAAAAAAATATTTTTATAGGATCAAGAATAAAGTTTTGTAATAAAGCTCAAAAAATAACACATTTCGTTTTTTTTAAAAATTTATTTAAACAAAATAAATATGATTCTTTAGTCGTTTACTTTACTAAAAATATTCCTCCATCTGGTATTAAAAATTTACAAATTGAACTTTTAAAATATAAAAAAGTTTATTAATTTGTATTTTTATCAGGCCTTATTTAAATTTTAGAACTGACAAAAATTATATTCTATTTCAAAAAAAACATCAAACCACAACCTTTAAATTTAAAAGAATTTATTAGTTTTACTTCAAAAAAAAAAATGCAAAAACGAATATTTCTGTTTCTTTTTTTGTCTGTATTTTTTAATTCAAACTTTACTCAACAACTATGTATTAATCGTGATTGGATAACAAACAGCGGAAATATTGGCGACATAGGACAAGACAGCAATGCCCTTGATAATCAAGCTAATATTTACCAATTCAGCAATGTAAAAAATGGTACAACGTCTGCCTTACACTTAGAGAAAATAAAAAATAGTGGTGTGATAGAGGATGTACATCATACACATAAGATTATAAAATAAGATTATGAAATTAATTTGCGTTACATTTATTATTTTATTATATTCCTGCAACAAAGTGGACAACATCCCTTTTGACCAATGTACTGCTCCCACTACGAATAAAAAAGTAGGACCAGTAATGATGTCTATTAACACTGAAAGTTACCCTGTGAAAAATCCTTTTTATTTTCCAAATAATAATAATCTATTTTTATATCGAAAGATTACAGACCCTCCAAAAGGATATGTTATGTGTCAGTACGATTTTTCTAGCAAAATTACAACACCTCTTTTTTCATCATCATATATTTTTAATGATTATTGTATCAATAAAAATGGATTAATTTATTTATCGACAGGTTTTGAATTATTTTTTATGAGTTTAGACAATCTATTCCCACAATATGATCTTTCAGAAAAAAACCGTAATCCAATTTTTAATCAAGAGGGCAATAAATTATTTTATGAGCATACAAACGATAACATTAGTAGTCCTTTCTATGGGGAAAGCTACATTTTTTGTCAAGATTTAGTTACCAATCAAGTTGATACGGTTAGAATTACAGATATGGCATATGGAAGTATCTCTAAAGAAGATAATCTTTATTTTTCGTTTATAAGCCCAGCGAGTCAGAATAAGCTTAAATATTCAATTGGAAGAGTTAAAACAAGCTTCCCTTATGACTTTGAGTTAATTAGAGAATTTGATGATTATACTCCAAGAAGTATCACCTGTAATAAGCAGGACGAAAACTTATTATATTTTACGGAGAATGTTTCAGGTGTCATTATTGAACTAAATATTGCAACGAAAAGTCTAAAAAATTTAACTCAAAAATGTAGTGCTTATGGATATGAGGAAATCAGTTGTTCTCCAGATGGAAAAAATTTGTTAGCAACAAAACGTTATTACAAATGCTTATATGATGCTGAAGGAAGGGTTAGTCCCTATTATCAATATGACTATTCTATTGTGAAATTTAGCTTGAGTACTTATACGGATGAAGTTGTTATTCCATGAAAATAAAAATTGTCTTGGTGTTTTTGCTGCTGTTTGTTGGTGAACTTCAAGCACAAAAAGGTGTCAGATTTTTTTTTGAAGTATCAGGAGGAGTTAACTCGTTTGCTATGGAACGATTTAATCAATATTATGTTGATTCTTTTGCAAAAATCAATAATATCCACGATGTGAAAACAACAAAAGGGTTCAATAGAAGTGTTGTTTTTCATTATTTCATTTCTTCGACTTTCAGTATAGGAACAACATTTACTTATTTATATTCCAAAGAAAAATTCGAAAATGCAACAATTGATTTTCCTTATAATGAGTCTTCTAATATTATAAATTCTGACATAATAATTCAAAATGATGCTAAAATTTTTGGTTTATCAGTTGCTTATTACTTACCTTTTTTCAGAAAAAAAACAAACTTTTATACAAAGCATTTTTCTTCTTCAATTAATGCAACTTTTGGTTATGCTTATACCAAATCTTTACTTAATTATTCCACCGTAAATCGTCAATTAGATTTTAAAGCACGAAATATTTTTGCAAGTTTTGCTTTAGGGATTGATTATAAAATTACTAAAAAATTGTTTTTTAGTTCAATAGGAATTAAAATAGGCTATAATCAGCTTGAAAGCAAAGTACTTAAAGACAAAGATAACACTGATTGGATTGTCCTTGGCTATTATCCGATAAATTTAGATTTTTCAGGTTTTTATGGCTCTTTAGTATTTAAATTAGGAAAATAGTACTAATCTAACATTCTCAACACCTTTTTCCAAATTAATCTAATTCTATTTCAAAAAAAACATCAAACCACAACCTTTAAATTTAAAAGAATTTATTAGTTTTACATCAAAAAAAAATGCAAAAACGAATATTTCTGTTTCTTTTTTTGTCTGTATTTTTTAATTCAAACTTTACTCAACAACAAGTTCCTTTTAATGGTTCTAAACCATCAGAATATAAAAAAATAGCCCTTACAAATGCAAATGTATTCTCTAAAAATGGAGAAATAATAAACAATTGCGATATTTTAATTGAAGGAAACAAAATTGTTAAAATTGGAAAAAACCTTTCATTTTCTGAAGAAATTTTAGTTCTTGATTATACAAACAAATTTATTCTTCCATCTTTTATTGAATTAAACGCTTCCATTTCACTATCTAAACCAGAATATTTAAACAAGAAGAATCAACAAGAAGAATCAACTTCTCCGTATTATTGGAACGAAGCTATTCATCCCGAATTTGATGCCTCTTTAATTCCATTAAAAAGTTCAAAAGAAATTGACGAATACAATAAAATGGGTTTTGGATTAGTAAACAACCATCTGAATGACGGTATTGCTAGAGGATATTCTTGTTTGCTAAAAACTGTTACAAATTACGACCAAAACCATCTTGTTAAAAATCAAAGTGCAGCTTATTTTTCATTCAATAAAGGCACATCAAAAAACGATTATCCCTCCTCTTTAATGGGAAGTGTTGCTCTTTTGAGACAAACCTTTTATGATGCTATTTGGTATTCTAAAGCAACGAAAAAAAATGTAAATATTTCTTTAGAGGAGTTAAATAAACAGAAAGTTAAAAAATTATTTTTTTTAGCAGAAGACAAATACGACATCATTAGAGCAAAAAAAATTGCGGATGAATTTTCTATTTCTTTTCACTATATTACTTCAGGTAATGAATTTGAAATTATCGATGATTTGAAAAAAAATCAAATTCAATCACTTATTTTACCTTTAACTTTTCCTGATAATTATGACATTTCAGACCCTTATATTTCAAAAGAAATTCCCTTAAAAGATTTAAAATATTGGGAATTAGCTCCTTATAATTTTAAATTTTTACTAAAAGAAAAATGGGAGATTGCTTTTAGCTCAAATAATATTTCAGCTAACGATTTTTGGAAAAATATTCATAAAATAATTAAAACAGGCGTTAGTTTTGAACACATTCTAAAAGCCCTGACTTTAACACCTGCAAAAATATTAGGTATTGAGAAGGAATACGGTTCTATCGAAGAAAATAAATTGGCTTTTTTTAGTATTTATGAAGTCAATCCTTTTGAAAAAGAAACTCAAGCTTCAGAAACTTGGTGTGATGGCATACGTAAAATTCATCAAGTTAATGAATTGGTTGACATAAGAGGTGAATACAATTTAAACATTGGAAATGAGCTGTATAAACTAAAAATTTTTGGCGAAAACTGGCTTAAACCAAGTACAAAAGTTTATCAAATTATTGAAAAAAAAGAAGTAAAAACTCAAAATAACCCAAAAAATAAAATTAACGTCAAAGAAAAAATTAGTTTAGTGGATACTGTATTGTATTCAAGTAGTTTAGAAAAGTCAAGCGACGACCTCATACTTAAAATTATACAAGACACTGGCTCAAATAAATTAACTTTTACTTTACATGGAAAATACTTAAAAAAACATTCAATCATTGAAGGAGATGGTCTTGATAGTAAAGGAAATTGGATAAAATGGACAGCCGTTAAAAATCATGAATCGAAAATAGTTAATGAAGACAAAAAAGACGAAAAATCAACAGAAGAACTGGGTGCTTTATGGTTTCCAAATACTTCATTTGGATTTAAAGAAAAACCACAACAAAAGAAAATTTTAATCGAACATACAACTGTTTGGACGAACGAAAAAGAAGGTGTTTTAGAAGACGCCAATGTATTGATTGAGAATGGTAAAATTAAACAAATCAGCAAGGATAAAATATCTGAAAAAGTAGATATTATTTTAGATGGCAAAGGTAAACATCTTACAGCGGGTATTATAGATGAACATTCACATATAGCAATAACTAAAGGTGTTAATGAAGGATCACATGCTATAACCTCAGAGGTGAAATTAAGCGATGTCATCAAACCCGATGATATAAATATTTACAGGCAATTAAGTGGTGGGGTTTGTACCTCTCAGCTATTACATGGCTCTGCAAATCCTATTGGTGGACAATCGGCAATTATAAAACTAAAATGGGGTTATTCGCCTGATGAAATGTTGATTTCTAACGCTCCTAAATTTATAAAATTTGCTCTTGGTGAAAATGTTAAACAAAGCAATTGGGGTGATTTTAATAGACATCGTTTTCCACAGACAAGAATGGGTGTTGAACAAGTGATGATGGATGCTTTCACCCGTGCCCAAAAGTATTTAAAGGAAAAAAAAGCCAATAAACCTGATTTTTATACAGATTTGGAATTAGAAGCCTTAGCAGAAATTATTGAAAAAAAACGATTTATAACTTGCCATTCTTATGTTCAATCTGAGATTAATATGTTAATGCATGTAGCTGATTCTTTTGGCTTTACAGTAAATACCTTTACACATATTTTAGAAGGATATAAGGTTGCTGATAAAATGAAAAAACACGGTGTTGGTGCCTCCACTTTTTCTGATTGGTGGGCATATAAATACGAAGTAAATGACGCAATCCCACACAACGCAGCTTTGTTGACAAAAATGGGAATTATATGTGCAATCAACTCTGATGATGCTGAAATGGGTAGAAGATTAAATCAAGAAGCAGCTAAAGCTATCAAATATGGTAATATTAGCGAACAAGAAGCACTTAAATTAGTTACAATAAATCCAGCTAAATTATTGCATTTAGACGACAGAATTGGAAGTATTAAGGTAGGGAAAGATGCAGATGTTGTATTGTGGACAGCAAATCCTTTATCTATTGAAGCCATTGCAGATTATACAATAATTGATGGGATAATTTTTTATGACCGTTCTTACAACCAAGTTCTTGAAAAACAGAATAATGAAGAAAAAATGAGGTTAATTACAAAAATGCTTAATCAAAATCAAAGTGGTGCAAAATCTAAACCTTACGTGAAAAAAAGACGTGGTACTTTTCATTGTAACACCATTGGAGAAGAAGCAACTGAAGAAGAAAATATGCATTGATTATGAAAATTCCTTTTAAAAAACTTTTATTGGTATGCTGTTTTTTAAGTTTACAGCATGTGTTCTGTCAAAAAAATAGAATACTTTTTCATAATGCTACCGTTCACACTGGACTTGGAACAGTTTTAAAAAACACAAGTGTTGGAATTGAAAATAACAAAATTGTTTTTTTACAAAATATTTTTTCTTTTAAAATTGATTCTACAAAATGGAATAAAATCATTGATTTGAATGAACAAGCACTTTATCCAGCTTTTGTCAGTTCAAACTCAACCTTAGGTTTAACAGAAATCGATGCCGTCCGAGCGACTTTAGATTTTCACGATGTAGGAAAGATGAATCCTCATATACGAACAGCTACTACGTTTAACACTGATTCAAAGGTGTTACAAACGGTCTTAACAAATGGAATATTAATCGTTCAAGCTACTCCAAAAGGCAATACAATTAGTGGTTCTTCTTCCATTTTTTTCTCTAATGGCTGGAATTGGGAAGATGCACTTATAAAAGCTGATGATGGTATTCATGTCCACTGGCCCAATCCAATTCAATTTAAAAAAGAACAAAAAAAAGACAATGATTTAACTCAAGATGAAAATTATTTAAAAGAGTGCGAAGAATTGGAATTGTTTTTTAAAAGTGCTTACCATTATTCACTTCAAAAAAAAGATCAAGACCTTGATTTAAGATTTGAAGCAATGAAAGATTTATTTAATGGGAATAAAAAAGTCTATTTTCATGCCAATCACGTCCGACAACTTTTAGATATTATAGCTTTTGTTAAAGAAAATCACATCAAAAATCCAGTTTTTATTGGAGGGTATGAATCGTATCTTTGTTTAGATAGAATAAGGGATTCAGAAATACCAATATTATTGACTCGAGTACATTCGTTACCTTCACACGATGACGAAGCAATTGATTTACCTTATCGTCTCCCCTATTTATTGTTTAAGCAGGGAATTTTATTTGGCTTGCAGAATGAAGGAGATATGGAAGCGATGAATGCAAGAAATATCCCTTTTTTAGCTGGGACTGCAATGGCATATGGACTTCCTGAAGAAGAAGCAATTAAAGCAATCAGTTTTAATGTATGTAAAATTATTGGTATCGATAAAGATTTTGGCTCTATAGAAATTGGTAAAAATGCTACTTTTTTTGTTTCTAAAGGTTCAGCTTTAGATATGAAAACAAATCAATTAAGCCATATTTTAATTAACGGAAATTTTGTTAAAGTGGAAAATTTTCAAAAAGAGTTATACAATAAATATATGGAGAAATATGGTTTGGAGTAATTCTGACTATTTCAACAAAATCAAATTTGTGTTATTTTAAATGAGTTAATATTATATCTAAATGCATATAATTTGTGCTAATTTAAACTATTTATATGTATATGCGTATAATTAATTTATTTTTGCTAATTTTGTATGTAAATACATATAAAATGAATGTGCTAGCTGATTTCGTTAAAAAAAGACGAAAATATTTGAATTTAACTCAGGAGGAATTTGCCGAAAAAACGGGTGTCGCACTTACTGTAGTTCGAAAAATAGAACAAGGGAAAGAAAATTTAAGTTTGTTAAAAGTAAATCAAGTGTTACTAATGTTTGGTCATGAATTGGGTCCTATAAAAGTATTAAATGAGACAGGCAATTATTAAATACAATTCGATAAAAGCTGGTGTTTTAACTGAAAATGATCAAGGCTTGTATTTATTTGAATACGATGAACAGTATATCTCAAACTTTCCAAAACAGTTTATTACTTTCAATATGCCTGTTACAAGGAACGTGTATAAAAGTAAACGTTTATTTCCATTTTTTGATGGTTTAATCCCTGAAGGTTGGTTATTAAATATTGCAGCTGAAAACTGGAGAATTAATAAAAATGATAGAATGGGACTTTTATTAGCTTGTTGTCGAAGTGCAATTGGTGCAGTAAGTGTACACGCAATAAAAAGCAAATAACCATGAATAAATGCATATCTTGTTATAAAATATTGAATGAAAATGAAGTTGATTATCATACTAAATGTTCAAAAAAGTTTTATGGAACTACAGATGCCCCAATTTTACCTTACAAATTTTCTGAGCTGGAGAAATTAGCAAAAGAAGCTGTTGAATTGTCCATTGCTGTTCCAGGTGTTCAAGCAAAATTATCCTTGGGTTGGATTAAGTCTGAATTAGAAAATGGGCATCACGGTAGGTTAACGATTTTGAATGCCTTAGATGGTCAATATATATTAAAACCTCAAAACATTGAATACCCTCAAATGCCAGAGAATGAACATTTGAGTATGAAACTCGCTGAATTATTTAAAATAAATATTGTTCCTATTAATCTAATTCGTTTAGAATCTGGAGAATTATGTTTCATTAGCAAACGCATTGATCGCAAGCGAAATGGATCTAAAATTCACATGATTGATTTTCTACAAATTTTAGAATTAGCCGATAAATATCTTGGAACTATGGAAATTCTTGGAAAAACAATTGGAGAGCTTTCTGTTAATACTTTATTGGACAAAATGCGTTTTTTTGAAGTTACCTTGTTTAATTATTTGATTGGTAATAATGACATGCATTTAAAAAATTTTTCTATGTTTTTATCAGATATTGGCTGGGTTCTTTCCCCTTTTTATGATTTGTTAAACGTCAAATTGATTCTTCCTAGTGATAAAGAGGAAAGTGCTTTGTTGTTGGGTGGAAAAAAAAGTAACTTCACAAAAGATTATTTTGACAGATTAGGATTTGTATTAAAACTGAATGAAAAACAAATAATTACAACGTACAATAGAATTGAAAAGTGGTTACCAAAAGCAATTCATTTAATAAACGATTCATTTTTAGAAGATGACAATAAACAAGAATACATAAATTTAATTATTGAACGTTCTAAAATTGTTCTTATATAATTTTTAATACCGAATTTATTTCAGGAAACTTTTTAACTATGGTCTAATTAATAGTTGTATTTAGTATTAACCTGAGTTCGATTTTTTGAACAAAATCCCAATCTTTTTTTTCAGATTTTGTTATCATTTTTGCGTTCATTCCTAATTTTTTTCTAAGTTTAGTAAAAGAAGCAAATCATTTTTTGTTTTTGAACTGATATTAACTGTTTCCATTTTTATTCGTTTTAGCAAATTTGTGAAATATTTTCGAATTAATTAGCATCCATTTTGATAATATGAACTGACTTGCAAAATCCTTTTATAATGCATTTCATCATATAAACAAAAAGACCATTCTTTTGGACTAAAATCCTTTGAAAAGACTTTCACATCGGTTTTTTTTGGTGCAAACCAATTTTATTTGTCAGAATAATGTCCCAATGCAGAGATTACATCAACAGTTACAATATTTTCATGGACTTCATAAATAATTCTGTCTTTTTGATTTAGTCTTCTGGACCACAGCCCTATGAAATTATATTTTAATTGTTCTGGGTTTCCAATTCCAGTAAACGGATGATTTTCAAGCTCTTTAAATATAGCGACAATTTTTTTGTTAGTGGCTACATTTCCTGATTTTTTATGTTTTAATAAATCTTTAACCGCCGTTGGTTTAAGAACTATTTTATACTTTCCCATAAATTGTCGGGATTTACAGTAATGCCTCCTTTTTCAGCACGAGCTTTGCTTACCTTTTTAATAAATGCAGGAGAATAAGGGCTTTTTTCTTCGGAAATAATTTCTACATCTGGCACGTTTATCAAAGCTAATATCATGTTTTTGATTGCCTTTCCTGTATTAGTTTTTTCGTTAATTTTTAAAGTTATTGTTGCCATTTTCAAACAATTTATACAAAGTTATAACAATTTTTATAGAAAAATCAATTTTCTAGTTGAAAAGATGAAGTCTGAAAAGATAATGAAGTTTTTTAAAAGGGCAAAATTACACAAGATTACAAGCTTGAGTAGCTTTTTTGAAAGATTCTTTTCCCCGAAAAACGGGGTAAATCGTGTCTGTTTCAAATTGTAAAACAGTTAATTTTCACAGGTAGTTTAATAAACAAAGAAGGCCATCCATTTGGACAGCCTTGTTTGCTATTTTTCTTTTATGTTATTCCACTACAAACTTCTCTCTCAAACCTCCAATCTCAACAAAATAAATACCTTTTGAAAATGATGAAACATCAAAAAGTTCTTTGGAATTTTTCACTTTTTTTAATCCATTACCAGCACGAGTATCTTTTATCGCTTTTTCTGTTTCTGCGTTATACCTAGGTTTGTCTTCTTCAATTTACTCAATTTTCAAAAAAGAAAGTGTTTTTACAAAGTCAAGCAATTTCTAATCCAGTTCGCTTAACTAAATCAATCAAGGGTGAATTTTCGTTATCTGCAAATTTTGCTCTACCTACAAGATATGGTTCTATTTTGGAATTCACTTTTTTTGTCAAACTCCAAATTCTCCCAGATAAATTGTCATCCTCTTTTTCAGTAACTATCATTACGTCAATGTCGCTTTCTTCGGTAGCTGTATTTGATAAATAGCTTCCATACAAAAATGCTTTTTCAACAGAAATACCCTCCGATCTTAAAACAAAAATATATTTCTTCAATATCTCTATAATTTCTCTTTTAACCATTCTAATATAATTTTAGTTTTTTCGAAATATTCATTAATTTTTGAAATGTCTGGAAGAACAGGATTATAATCTGGATATCTTCCTTGCAATTGATATTTCATTAGTATTCCCAAGAACATTTCGCAATCGTTCTCAAATGATAAATCTGTTTTTTCGGATAAATATATCAAATTATGTGATCTTGGTGCTACCTCACCAGAATTCTTAACAACATGAGCTTTAATAGCTTTTTCAATTACTAAATGACAGAAAAACAAGCCATGCAATATTCTTTTTTCTTTAATTAACAATGCAGCTGTTACCAAATCTTCATCAGCCCCATTCATCCAGTAATCTATTTGTTTTTTAACGTCAATCATTTATTGTTGGCTAAAAAAACAAAGTTACAAAAAAACAATCAATGAATTGGTTAACTTCTAAATTTGTTTTTACTGACAAACAAAAATTGATAAAAAATGTTAACTATCTAAAAATAAAATAAGAATTTGTTTTTATGAAAAGCTAATGATGTTTTTTAAAAGGGCAAAATTACACAAGATTACAAGCTTGAGTAGCTTTTTTGAAAGATTCTTTTCCCCGAAAAACGGGATAAATCGTGTCTGTTTCAAGTTGTAAAACAGTTAATTTTCACAGGTAGTTTAATAAACAAACAAGGCCATCCATTTGGACAGCCTTGTTTGCTATTTTTCTTTTATGTTATTCCACTACAAACTTCTCTCTCACACCTCCAATCTCAACAAAATAAATACCTTTTGAAAATGAAGAAACATCAATAGAACATTTATTGGAAGTGATTTTTGATGAAAACACTAATTTACTTGACAAATCAAATAGTTTCATATCGTTGTTATCGAAATCATTATTTACTTCAATGGTTATTTCTGAACTTGCTGGATTTGGGTTCAATGACAGTTAAATTTCCATTATCAGAGTTACTACAAGCATTTGCATCTGAATAAGTATAGGTTATTGTATAAGTACCCTCTCCAATACTTGGATCAAAATTATTATTATTTACCGAAGTACCTGAATATTGACCTCCATGGGGGAAGTAATCATGTTTTTAAAACGACCTATTGACTTGCAACTCGTATTTATTTTAATCTCCCTACCTATATGTTAATGTTATATGCAGATACAGATACAGGGCTTAGATTACTAATCCATCAAAGTGAAGAATTAAAATTTATCAATCAAGTTTTAATAATATTTTAAGTTTCTCATTTAACATAAGTGCTTCTTTTTCATTTAATTGACCAATTCTTCCTTTGTTTAAGTTCTTATGAATTGTTGCTATTTTGTTTGTTCGAATTAATGAAGTCTTTTTAATTCCATTTAAAGTTGATGGATTTAAAATAATATCTGTTGGTGTTTTCCAATCCAAATTTGAAGTGATAAAACAAACTGTTAAATCGATAGAGGATTCAATTAAAATTACTGCTGGTCTTAATTTAGTACCACTTAAATCAGTAAAAGGAAATGAGATTAAAACAATATCGCCTTTAATCATTTTTATTTTCCTTAATATCTTTCAAGGTATAAAGTTCTTCTTCTTCATTTAAAAAATCAAAAGAAGAACTAGTTGAATTTAAATTGTTAATCTCCTTTAAGAACGTTTCTTCATTATATTTTTTCGCAATAAAATCAGCAAAGTCTGAAATCTCTATCGCTTTATCTTCTGGCAAATTATTTATAATTTGAATTGTGTGTTGAATAATTGCAGCTCTTGTCATAACTATTGATTTATCAAAATCCCTAACAAAGGTACAAAATTTATACCGATTATACAAATAAAATAGTCCAATTTGAAAAAATCAAATTTTGCTAATTTATTTGTTATATCGGTATTTACCATTGTAAAATTAATAATAATCCCGACTTTTTCGGGATTATTTTATAATTACAATTGGTATAATTTCAAAAAAAAAGCCAAACAAAAAGTTGAGGGATAAAAATATATTTTTCAAAAACCTATTCCACTACAAACTTCTCTCTCACACCTCCAATCTCAACAAAATAAATACCTTTTGAAAATGAAGAAACATCAATAGAACATTTATTGGAAGTGATTTTTGATGAAAACATTAATTTACTTGACAAATCAAATAGTTTTATTTCGTTGTTTTCGAAATCATTATTTACTTCAATGGTTATTTCTGAACTTGCAGGATTTGGGTAGATTTTGAAAGTAGAAATTGTGCTTTCATTTAAACTTGCTGTATTTATACATTCAATGACAGTTAAATTTCCATTATCAGAGTTACTACAAGCATTTGCATCTGAATAAGTATAGGTTATTGTATAAGTACCCTCTCCAATACTTGGATCAAAATTATTATTA
>JACPDW010000004.1 GCA_016183815.1 Flavobacteriia bacterium | reverse complement strand
CAGCATGGTCCACCTCTTCCCATTCCGAACAGAGAAGTTAAGCCTGCTTGCGCTGATGGTACTGCCTGTTTCGCGGGTGGGAGAGTAAGACGACGCCACTTTTTTTAAATCCCGATTTTACTTGTATTGTCGGGATTTTTTTAACAATTGTTTTTAAAATTTCAATTGTTAGGGTACCTTAGCTCAGTTGGTAGAGCAAAGGACTGAAAATCCTTGTGTCCCTGGTTCGATTCCTGGAGGTACCACAAATATTTAATCCAATTAATTGTTTATCAGTTAGTTGGTTTTTTTTTGCTCTAATTTTACAAATTCCAATTTTTATTCGTGATGATATTTTTCCCCTTTTATAATGGTAAATGCACGATATAATTGTTCTAAAAATATCACACGTATCATCTGGTGTGAAAAAGTCATTGATGATAAGGAAAGGATAAAATTAGATTTAGGATATAAATCTTGAAAAAATCCAAAAGCACCCCCTATAATAAAAACTATTGTTTGAACGGATTCTAATTGTTTATTTTCAATAAAATTTGCAAATTCTTTAGAACGAAACATTTTACCTTTTTCATCTAATAATATTATAAAATCATTTTTATTGAGATGTTTGAGTATTTGTTCATATTCTGCTTTTTTAAGTAAATCATGACTTAATGTTGAAGAATTGTAAATATCTTTAAGTTCAATAATTTCAAGTGAGCAATAATGTTTTAGTCTTTTGATAAAATCATCTTCTCCCTCTTTTAAATATTTTTTGGAAGTTTTACCAATTGTGATGAATTTGATTTTCAATAGATTTTATCCTTTAATGATTGAATCAATTTTAATTTATCATTTAATAAATCACTTTTAGTATTTTTATTTACCATTTTATGTAATTCATTACAATGCTTTAAAATTTCATCAAGCAACTTTTTTGTTTCATCGAGAGGAAAAGGTTTTGGGATAACTGATTGTTTTAAATTTAATGCATTCATTGCAAGTTCACTGCTTTTATTTTTTAATAAAGAAAAATCGTTTTTTTGAACTTCTTCATTAATTTGATCGAACAATATAGAAAACTCTTTATACGGTTTCCATGAGTCTTTTTCTATATATGCCAAAAGTGGAGATTTAATAGCTTTGATGTAGTTTTCAGAAACAACTTCCCAGTTGATTAATTTCCAAATTGAGTTTAAATAATCTGATCTTTTGTTTTGATATTTGAGGTAATAGGCATGTTCCCAAACATCAATTCCTAAAATTGGAATCCCTCTGTCAGGATTAATATCCATAAATGGATTGTCTTGATTTGGTGTGGAACAAATCTTTAATTTCTTATCAGTATCGACGTAAAGCCATGCCCATCCAGAGCCAAATCTTGTGGAAGCAGCTCGATTCATTTTAGATTTTAAACTGTCAATATTGCCTAAATCTTCTTTTATTGCTCTTTCTAACTCTTCAATCCTTATATTTTTATATTTTATTACAGGATTTAATATTTCCCAAAACATAGAATGATTGTAATGACCACCTGCATTATTTCTAACTGCAATTGATTTTGTACTAATTTTCAATAAAATATCTATCAATGAAATTTTCCCCTGATCTATTTTTCCTAAGGATTGATTTAGATTATTAACATAAGCAGCATGATGTTTAGAATAATGAATTTCCATCGTTTGAGCATCAATGTATGGTTCTAATGCTTGATAGGAATAATTTAATTTCGGAAGTTCAAAATATTGTGCTTTGAAATATAAAGGCAATAAAAAGATAATAATGAATAATAATTTCATATTGATAAATTTAAGTTTTATTAAAAATTAATGCTAAAAATCGTCGTCGTCGTCGAAATCAAAAAAACGATTGCCTTTTCCACTTTTTTTGTAAGTTTCCATTTTTTTTGGACGTGGTTTGCCGTCGTCATAGTCTGATTTTCCTCCTTTTTTCTTGACAGGATCTTTTTTCTTTTCAAAAATCTTAGTCGGAATAACAATACTTGGATCAATAATAGGTTTTAAATCAGTTTTTTCTTCACTTTTTTCAAAATGAGTACTTCTATTCTGATTACTTTCTGTCTTATTTCTATTGTCGTCTGATCTATTTTCAGCAATTTTAACGGCAATTTGTCTGCCTCTAACTGAACTTTGATCTAAATTCTTAATCGCTTGCAATGCTTCTTGTTCATTAAACATTTCAACAAAAGCAAAGCCTTTTGATTTTCCAGTTTGTTTATCAATTGGAATACTTACTTTAGAAACTTTTCCGAAAGATTCAAAAAGATTTTTTAGTTCTTCATTAGTAACGCCATAATCTAACTTGGCTACAAAAATACTAGTCATAAGAAAGATAGTTTAGAGTATTAAACTCTTGATAATCATGATTATATAGGTTAAACAATACATTAATTTATAATCGAAAATACAACTTTTTTTTTAAATGACAAATTTTCTTAAAATTTTCTATTTTTTTTCAATTAAAACTTTTAATGATTTTGGCAAAATTTTTAAATTTATAATACTATTCATCTCCATCGCTTCGCCATCTATATGAATTCTTTTTTCCTTTCTATAGATACAAGCTTCTTGTGTTGAAAAACATGAATAACTTTGAGATTGGTCTATAGTTTTGTTAAAAAATTTTCTAATTGTTGGAAATAAAGTCATTTTGGAAATAGGTTTAATCAAACAAATTTCAAATTTTCCATCGTCAACTATTGAATGTGGTGAAATGCAAAAACCATTTCCAAATTCACTTGAATTGGCTACACAGCACATTAAAAAAGTGTCTTCAATTTCAGTATTATCAAAAATAATTTTAAAAGAAGAAGGTTGATATTGAAAAAATTCTTTAAAAACAATTTTAACGTATCTCCAAAATCCTCTTTTTTCTGATTGATTAAATTTTTCAGCAATAAGTGCATCAAATCCAAATCCTGCAGTTCCAATTATTAATTTTTCATTCATTTGAACAGTGTCCATTTGAATAGAAAGATTTTGATTAATTAATTGTATGCTTTTTTCAATTTCTAATGGGATGTTCAGATGTCTTGCTAATCCATTTCCTGATCCAAGGGGTATAATTGCTAAAGCAGTATCAGAAAATACTAAACTCGAAGCAATTTCATGAACTGAACCGTCTCCACCAACGGCACAAACAATGTCAATTTTTTTACTTATGGCTTTTTTGCTTATTTCAATTGCATGTTTAGGATATTCTGTAAAAAAAATATCGTAGTTAAACAACTCTTTGTCAATAAATTGTTTAATAAACAAAGGTACTTTATCTTTATTTTCTATTCCTGATATTGGATTAATGATAAAATAGATACTTTTTTTCATTTCATTTTCTCAAGAGTTGTTTGATTAAATATTAAATCATGGTTATATCTTTGAATGATGGCTTTAAGAAACATTTCTTTTTGTCTAACTTTTGATTGATAAAATCTTAAAGAATCAGGCATATTTTTATTATAATTAGAATGATTGTACAAATTTTGTGCCTTATTATTTGAAAAAGTGAGCAAATAATTGTCAAAAAACAAATGATAAGTACCCTCTAAATAAGTTAATGCATATTTTTCATTATTTTTAAAGTAGGAAGAACCAAAAGAATAAAATTTTGCATTAATATTTAATAAATCAAGTAATGTTGGGAATATATCCATTTGCTGAAATATTTTTTCTTCCTTTTTTATAGGTAATTTACCTTCAGGGTCAAAAAATAAGATTGGAATTTTAAAAACTTCTGTCCTTTGATTGTATTTTTTAGTATTAGATGATGAAGTGTGATCAGCACAAATGACAAAAATAGTGTTTGAATACCATTTTTCTTTTTTAGCTTGTTCAAAAAACTTTTTAAGAGCATAATCTCCGTAATTGATTGATTGACAGATTGGGTGTGGACCTTTTTTTAATTTCCCTTTCATGTGAGGGGGAATAAAGTATGGATGGTGAGAAGACAGAGTAAATAAAACAGAAAAGAAGGGAGTTTTAAATTGACTTGACATTTGAGCACTCCACGGATTGAAATATTCATCAAGAATTCCCCATGCTTGATCTGAATGTTCGTCATTATTGTATTCTTTTCTCCCAAAATATTTATCGAAACCAGCTTGAGAAGCAAATCCATCAAAACGCATTGAACCATTCGTTGCTCCATGAAAAAATGCGGATGTGTATTGGTGTTTTTTCAAAATTCGAGCAATAGATTCCACTTTATTGTTTCCATAAGATGATGAGATATATGGATTATCCATTAAGGAAGGTAATGAAGAAACTATTGAGGGTACTGCTTCAATGGATTTTTTACCATTAGCGATTCCATTTACAAAATATAAACTATGATTTGTTAAAGAATCTAAAAAGGGAGTAAACGATTTTTTACTTCCAGAAGCTCCAACCCATTCATTGCCAAAACTTTCTAAAATAATAATAAATACATTTTTTTGATTTGAATAAAGGTTTTGAGGATTTGTAACTTGAATTGGGTTAAATAATTTTTTTTCTTCTTTTTTACTTAAATAATGAAATTCTTCAAGACCACCTTTATTATAAGATTTTAAAATTGTAAAAGGAGTATTTAAAACCAAAGCATTGTGTTCAATTCTGGTGTATTTTGATGCATCAATTGGACTCACTGGTTTTAAACTGAATCCACCTCGTGAAATGATAACAGAAAGTATAATTCCAAAGATAAAAACAAAACTATTTTTAAATTTTGAGGAATAAGTTTTAAAATATTTTTGTTTTCTCTCCCATATAATAAATAATATATAAAAAAACAGAAAGAAGACTAATAACAACCAAAAATCTGCAAAAAAGGAACTAAGCTGTTGAGAAAAATCTTTACCTGTTCCAACCAAAGTAAACAAATCAGAAGTTGATCTTTTCTGAGTAAAACGAAAATACTCTATATCAATCAAATTTAAAGCGAGTAGTAATATAAAAATTAGATGAAAAAGTCCAACTAAAAACCATTGATAAATTTTGTAATTCCTAAAATCAAAAGGAATCAATGTTAAAAAAATGAAAGGTGCTGAATATAATACTACTGTTACAATATCAAAATAAAAGGAAGCCAAAACATCATTTAAAGTGATAAGATAAAAATTGCTTTGATTAGAAAAATAAAAAATTATTCTAGTAATTTGTAAAATAATTAATAATATTAAGAGTCTTTTCGTTATAAATCTAATCGGAGTACTATGATTCATTGAGTTTAAGCTTGGTGAAATACACGTTGTGGAAAAGGAATTTGAATTGAATATTCTTTAAATAGTTTATTGATTTCAAATCGAATATCGGATTTCAAGAAATTTATTTCCCAGCTTTGATCAGCCCAAAACAACAATTCACATTCAATTCCATTTTCACCAAATTTTATTAAACGAACGTCAATTGGTTCAGTCTTTTTTACTTTTGCTTGAGAAAGTGCGGCTTGTTTTAATAAACTAATCAATAAATCTAAATCAGTATGATAGGCTACTGTAATATCAATTTTAAATCGAGTCATTGAATTGCCCTTATTCCAATTTTCAACATATTCCTGAGTAAGTTTTGCATTAGGAATTATTAATACATTACCATCTCTTGTTTCAATTTGTGTTGTCCGTATATTGATTTTCTGAATTTTAGCAATTATTGGCTCTTTAAATTTTGAATCATGTAATTCAATTATATCTCCAATTTTTATATTTCCTTCAAATAATAAAATTAGTCCAGAAAACATATCTTTAAATACATCTTGTAAACCTAGTCCTAAACCGACCAATAGTGCAGCTGATCCAATAAATAGACTTGTTAAATTTACATTTAAAGTGTTTAAAGAAAATAAAATTGCGAAAACATAAATTACATATTTACTTAATTGAATATAAACAAATTCAGTACTTGGGTTATAATCGTTTTTATTTCTAAACTTTTTACTGAAATAAAGTTTTAAGAAATTTAAAAACATCTTTGCCCCAAAAAAGTAAATTAAAATAGCAATAATCTGAAAGAAATTAACCGAAAAAGACTTAATTTCAATGATATTTGCAGTCATAAATTCAGTAAAACTAACTTTTTCATTATTGATATTCAAGCTGATTACAGCTAGGTAAATAGCCAAAATATATACACTTTGACTAAGTAATTTTAACCATGTTGTTCTATTTCCTTCGAGATGTATATTTGCATTGATTAGGTATTTTTTAATAGAACGATGAATAAGCTTTCTTGAAATAGCAGCAATAATAAAAATTAAGGTAATGGCTAAGATGTTCCATAAACAAATTTTAAAAGGACCTAATTCAAATAAAGTAAAACTCAGCATAGTTTAATGTAATATTGTTCTTCCAATTTCTTTAGCTAATCTAATTTTAACTTGATCAAATTTCATTTTTTTATTTAGTAATTCAATTAATATATCGTGTTTATCTTCGTCATTAATAATTAAATTAATTTCTTTGTCAATCTCTGTTAAAAGTTTTTTTACTCTTTTTATTTTAAAAGAATAAATGGCATTTTGAACAGCAGTTTCTAAATTTTCTTCTTCTTCTGAAACAAATATTTTTAATTTTTTCCAGTTTTCACTAAGAGAATGTAAATGTATTGAAAATTGAGATGCCAGTTCAACAATTTCAATGTCTTCATGTTTTAAGAAAAAATCTTCATCTAAAATTTCTTGTTTATCTAAATGCTCAACAATAATTTTTAATAATTTTTGATGGATATTTTCTTCAAATAACATCTTGTCAATCAAAAGTTCATTCACAATAAACTCTGTTACAGTGGATTTATGAGTTTTCTCTTGTTTGTTATTATTTTCAAACTCCAAAATATAAGTGCCGTATTTTATCAAATACTTGATAAGTTCTAGCTCTTCATAATTCAGATTTTGATTGAAATGGACTAACTTTTCTTTTTCAATTTCAAGAAACTGATGGGCTTCATTTTTGGTTTGAAGTGGAGTTTGGGTTTTATTTACCCTTGATTCAACTTCATTTAAAACAGTATCTGAACTTAAATTATGTTCATTTGCAATTTCTTTAGAATAAAATTCTCTACTTATTTTGTCGGGAATAAGTGAAATACTTTCAATTATTTCATTTACTACTTGAATTTTAGTAGAAGTATCTATGTTTTTGTCAGCCAGAAGCAAATCTGCTTTAAAGTGAATAAAATCCTTACTGTTTTGATGGATATAGGATTCCAATTCGTCACTAGAAACTCTTTTTGAAAAAGAATCTGGATCCTCACCATCTGGAAAAAGAACAACCTTTACGTTTAAGTTAGCGGATAAAATCAAATCAATTCCACGAAAAGAAGCTTTAATACCCGCATTGTCGCCGTCGTATAAAATGGTTATATTTTTTGTGTATTTGGAAATCAATTTGATTTGTTCTTTTGTTAAAGACGTACCAGAGGAAGCAACAACATTTTGAATTCCAGCTTGATGTAAACTTATAACATCGGTATAGCCCTCAACCAAAAAACATTCATTTTTTTTAATTATCTCATTTTTACCAAAATACAAGCCGTATAAAATTTCGCTTTTATTATAGATACTACTTTCAGGAGAATTAAAATATTTTGCCGTTTTTTTGTCAGAACCAATTATTCGACCTCCAAATCCTGCAATTTTACCATGAATATTATGAATAGGAAACATAATCCGACCTTTAAAAAAGTCGTAAAAATCATTTTCTTTTGGTTTTATTAAACCAATTTTTTCACAATATTCAATATTATATGCTTTTTGTAAGGCATTTTGATAAAAATCTTTTCCGTGACTTAAACAATAACCAAGTTGAAATTTATTAATAAATTCAATACTTATTTTTCTTTCTAAAAGATAGCTTAAAACAATGTTTTGCCCTTCTTCAACAGTTGTTAAATTGTTATGAAAGTGATTTTTAGCGAATTCATTTATGATAAAAAAACTTTCTCTTTCAGAATAATAAGCTAACTCTTCGGCACTTTGTTCTTTTTCTTTGGGTATTTCTATTTGGTATTTATCTGCCAACCAACGTAATGCTTCAGGATAAGTAAAATTCTCTTTTTTCATTAAAAAAGTAACAACAGAACCACCAACTCCTGTTGAAAAACATTTAAAAATTTGTTTGGCGGGAGAAACTATAAAAGACGGTGTTTTCTCATTTGTAAATGGGCTTAATCCCTTATAATTTGCTCCATTTTTTTTGAGATGTACAAATTCACCAATAACTTCTTCAATTCTTGAAGAATCGATAATTTGTTGTACAATATGTGAAGGGATATTTGACATTTAATTTATTTTGGAGTACCAAAATCCTGTTCTTTATTTAATTTTCCTTTTTCATCATAAATTCTCCAAACCCCTATTTTTTTATCTTGGTACCATTCACCAACATAATGAAGAACACCATTTGGATATTTCACCAACATAAGACCATGTTTTTTTCCATGATCAAAGTTGGTTATTGATAATTCTTTTCCTTCAGGTGATTTATATACCCATTTACCGTCTCTTGATCCTAAAGAATCTTGTTTACCTTGAAATTTTACATGTTTTTTGCCAGGGTAAAATTGAGTAAAAACACCATTTTTAATTTCAACCAGATTTTCTTCCTGAAAACGACTTTTTTTCTTTTCTTCTTGTTTACAAGAGAAAATTAATAAAAGTAACAAAATCAAACTTTTTACTTTAAGAATATTTTTCATTTTTTCCTGTTTATTGTATATTCTACTAAACCAATTAAAGATTTTTTTGCTTCATTTTCGGGAATATGTTCAATGAGTTCTAATGCTAGTTTACTTAAATCCTGCATTTTTTTTTGAGCATAATCAATTCCTCCCGATGCGATGACCAAATTTACTGCTTTTTTAATATATTTTGATTTTTCATTTTTGTTTTTAACAATATACATCAATTCCCTCCTAACTTCTTCTGTGGAATTGTTTAGTGTATAAATTAATGGAAGAGTAATTTTTCTTTCTCTTATATCTAGTCCTGTAGGTTTTCCAATATCATCTGCAGTACCATAATCAAAAATATCGTCTTTAATTTGAAAAGCTAAACCAACCAACTCACCAAATTTTCTAAACATTGGAGCTAAATCTTCTCTACCAACAGAAACACTTGCTGATTCACAAACAGTAGCAATTAAAGAACCAGTTTTTTGACGAATTATTTCAAAGTATATTTCCTCGGTGATGTCTAGTCTTCTCGCTTTTTCAATTTGCAAAAGCTCTCCTTCACTCATTTCTTTAACAGATTTTGCGATAATTTTTAGTAATTCAACATTTTGATTTTCAATAGACAATAAAAGAACTTTAGATAAAAGAAAATCACCTACTAAAACAGCAACTTTGTTTTTCCATAGAGCGTTTATTGAAAAAAAACCTCTACGTTCATTGGCATCATCTACAACATCATCGTGAACTAAAGTGGCCGTATGTAAAAGCTCAACTAAAGAAGCTGCTTGATATGTTTTGTCGTTAATTTCTCCTAACATTTTTGCTGTTAAAAAGAGAAACATTGGTCGTAGTTGTTTTCCTTTTCTTTTAATAATAAAATGGGTGATTTTATCTAACATAGGTACATTCGAGTGCATACTTTTTTGAAAACGAATTTCAAATTCTTTCATTTCATCTTCAATTGGTTTGGAAATCTCTTGTACAGTCATTTATGCAAAATTAATTATAATAAGTAGATTATATGAATTTGTTTAAAAGTAAAAAAAAAAAATCCCCGTATGTAGATACGAGGATTTTGGTTTAGTGTAAATTAGTATTAAAACTGTATTCTATAAGCCAATCACATGACGTACTTCTATTTCAGTGGTTTTTTTTGATTGACCACTTTTGTTTAGATAGGTTCTGTTTACAAGACGACCGCTTACTGCAATTTTTTTACCTTTTTTACCAAAGTTTTCAATAAAATCGGCAACATTTCCCCAGGCAAACAATTTATGCCATTCGGTTTGTTTTTTGTCTTTAGACACTTCGTTAGTAGCCAATTGAAAACGAGCAATTTTAGCTCCGTTTTCAAATAATGTTACTTCTGGTTGGTTTCCAATGTTGCCAATTAAGGTAATTTGATTTTTTATTGTATTCATAATTAAAAGATTAAAGGATTATTAAATCGTTAATTTCTACTTCAGTAGATTTTTTTTTCGATCCATCTTTGTCGATGTAAAATCTGGAAATAAGTCGCCCTTCAACAGCCAAACTGGTGCCTTTTTCGATTTTTTCCTCTAAAAGGTTGACCCAAATTCCCCATGCAGTAATTGTATGTTGGTAATTTCTTTTTTTTACATTACCTTTTGTGTCTAAATACGACTCCTCTGTGGATAAATTAAATCGAGCTGTTCTTTTTCCACTTTTACTTTGATAAACTTCTGGTTGAGAAGTAATTTTACCTATTAAATTTACGTGATTCATTTGAATAAATTTTAATAATTAATACTATTTTTCTTTTTTGTTGTTTAACACTAAAAAGTCAACTACTTCAATGTCTGTTGAAAAGCGTTTTTCACCAGTTTTTGTTTCGTAATTGTTATGAACTAGTTTACCTTCAAGGGCAACTTCGCTTCCTTTTTCTGCGATTCTTGCAAAATTCTCTGCTGTTTTTCCCCAAAAAATTAAACTGTGCCATTGTGTGTTATCCACCCATTTACCATCTTTGCCTTTGTGTGGCTCGTTGGTCGCTAACGACACTTTGACTACTTTGTAATCACCTTTTACTGTTTGTACCTCAGGAGCTTGTCCTACACGTCCAATTAAGTTTACTTTGTTTCTAATCGTACTCATACATTTTGTTTTTAAAAATTAATAAATCATTGAATTTTGTCGTTTGTTTGTTTCGACAGTGCAAAGTTGAGACAGTTAAAAAAACAGATTCGGTTATTAAGTATTTGTATTCGTTTGTTACATAAATATAAATATTTAAAAATGGATATATTATTAAATATCAAAATAATATATAAATTTATTTTTTCATTTTTTTTTTTTGAAGAATAGTTTAGTTAAAGTTGAAATTTGAGTATTTTTGCAAAATATTAAAGCAAGAATTATGATTAAACTAAATGTATTTATATTTTTTACAATAATTGCTTTATTATATTCCTGTACAATAGATAAGAATAAAAGCTCTTTAGTTAACCAATCATCATTTACTTTTACTGTTGAGAATTTAAGCGATGAAATGTATCCTGATAATCCTGATATTGGATTTAGATCTAAAAACTATCAAAACAATTATTTTTCATAAGGTAATATCAAAGGATTGAATAATGATTTTCATTTTGATTTGTATTTTTTTTCAAAAAAATCAGACTCAATTGGAATTCGTAATTTGAATCTTGAAGAATTAATTCCCACAATTCCAAAATATATAAATAAAAATGAATATTTGAGTTATATTGCTTGTATTAATCAAGAATGGAATAGAAATCAAATTAGTTTTGAAAAAGGTCAATTTTCCTCAACCAACAACAAAATTATACGAATTGATTTAGCAAGAAATTGTTTAAATGCATATTTATGGAAAATTATTTTGTTTGTTGAAGAAGAGGGAAAAATAATTCCTTTTTCTCATGGATGGTTTAATTTTCCGAATAAACTATATGCACAATTATTTGAGAAAAAAAATAAAATTTCTTATTCAAAGTATAAAAAACCATTAGAAAATTGGATTGATCCTAAAAATAAAAAAGTTGATTTAAAATTATTACGATCGGTGATAATAGAAAAAAAATTAAGTTATAGGCTTACCAACATTAGTCGCAATCCATACCTCCTGCTTATATACTAATTTTTACTTTTCTTTTTCCGTAAAAGAAAAGTAACAAAAGAAAACTCGGCACTTATTGTTAGTAAATGCACTCCACTCGTCTATTTGCGACNNGGTTCCCGCAATAGCCATCGCTTCGCTTTTTACTAACAATTAGGTGCCATTGATTATCGTTAAACCTGTAATTTTCACTATTTGTAAGACGAATTTTCAACTAATAATTTATATTGCACTCTATCTTGTTATCCCATTTAAGTTATATTGATTTATCAGATCAACCTTATCCTGTAAAAGGTGAGAGGCAAAAAAAATTCAAAGAAATCATTTATCCATCATCTTTCTTAAAAATGAGGAATTTACAAAGTGATTCTACATTATTTGCAACTTTTACACCTCCAGGATATTACAATAAAAAAGACCCTAGAAAAACTGAACTTGGTAGAATTTATTTTTTAAAAAATATTGAATTATTTGAAATAAAATCAAATTCAAATCAACAAGTTTTAAACGAAATACAATTTACTTTTTTGCATAAATCAACAGATGAAATAACAAAATTTGTAATTGGTGGACTTGATTTTAATCTAATTCCTGTTTTAAGTGAAAGTGAGGCAAATGATGCATGGAAAAATTCTATGGGCATTGGAAATCATTCATTTTATGAAACTTACAGTGAGCATTTGAAAAATAAATCATTGATATCACCTTTTTATGCTTTACTTTTAGATGGTCAAGATAAATGGTTAGACAGTCACAAGGTGGGAATAGACGGACCTTTAATCCATTTTTCCGATCAAGATAAAAAAGCATTACATATATGGTTTTTGTCTTTTGAAAGACACGCAATAGTGGGACATTATAGGATGCAAATAGAATGAAAATAGAGTTTAAAATGAATGCAAATAATGTTAAATAGGTCATATTTATTCAATTTGTTTTTCAATTTTATAATTTAAATTTATTAAAAGATATTCGTTTCTATTTATTTACTATCTTTGATTAAAATTCTAAATTGATGTTTATAAAAGATGAGATTTCAAAACGCATAAACGATTTTATTTTGATTTG
The DNA here is from genome assembly GCA_016183815.1 of Flavobacteriia bacterium. Classification (GTDB taxonomy): domain Bacteria; phylum Bacteroidota; class Bacteroidia; order Flavobacteriales_D; family Crocinitomicaceae; genus M2408. Next base: position 46,093 of record JACPDW010000004.1, on the reverse strand, counting down.
CAAAAAACATAATGTGGATAAGCTGTATGCATTTGGATCTTCCACCAATGATCAATTTAATCCTTCAACAAGTGATATTGATTTAATTGTTGAAATAAATGAGCAAAACCCTATTAAAAAAGGTGAAAAATTAATGTCATTATGGGATGTATTAGAAAGTTTTTTTGTAAAAAAAGTAGATTTGATTAGTGAACGTTCTATTCAAAACCCCTATTTTAAAGAAAATATTGATAAAAGTAAAATCCTAATTTATGATGGAGCAAGTAAAAAAGTACTTATCTGACATTTTACAAGCAATCAAATTAATTGAAGATTTTACATCAAATACGTTTGATTATAATGATTTTGACAAAGATAAAAAAACTCAAAGTGCTGTTGAAAGACAATTAAGTATTATTGGAGAAGCAGCAAATAAAATTGACAAAAATAATCCAAGTTTTAACTTGCAAAATACTAGAAAAATAGTTGGCTTTAGAAATCGATTAATTCATTATTACGATTCAATGGATTCTTCCATTATTTGGGCAATTCTTAAAATTCACATTCCTTTATTAAAAAATGAAATCCTTAAAAAAATGTAAGCTACTCGTAGTAAAGCTGTTTATCATTTCGCTTTTAGTATCATTTACTACTTTTTCACAAAATTCTTTAATTTCATTATCTGATTCTTATATCGTTTACAAATTGTTTGATAATTATTTAGAATTTAACTATGAAGGAAATTACGATTCTTTATTTATTAAATCAGATAAATTGAAAATTAAATTTGAAACAAAAAATAGTGCTTTACTTGAACCTCTTGAAGAAGGCAATATAAAGATTGATTTGTATGGAATTTATAAAAGCGAAATATTTTTAATAAAATCTTTTTCAATAAGATCCTTCAATCCACCTCCACCATCCGTTTTTATAAATGATAGCTTAATTTCTCTAAAACCTTTACATTTAGAAACGCTGATAAAACACAATTTTAAATTGACTTATGAAAAACATATTCCTCTAAATGTTAATTACTTTATTGATAACTTGGTTTTTGAAATTAATGGAAACCAATACAAAAATTTTGGGTCAAAAATTAAACAAGATATTTTAAAAGTTTTGGAAAAAGATGCAAGTAAAAAATCACTAACATTAAAAAGAATTGAATATAGAGATTTTGAAAATCAAAAACATTCTATTCATTTAGATCGACAAATTTTTTATTAAAAATTTGAAAAATATCTATCCCTTAAATTTATCAAATATAATCGGACATTTTCGATTTAATCTAATCTATTTTTACCTTTTTCTAAACTCAAACGTATTCAACAAAACCACGTTCATAAATCATAATAAGTTTATGAGAAAAAATGCTTTTCGTTCATTACCTTTGTAAGTTATTCATTAGCATAAAAGTAAATGACAGAAAATCAATATACCGAAGACAATATACGTTCACTCGATTGGAAAGAACACATTCGTTTACGCCCTGGGATGTACATCGGAAAGTTGGGCGATGGAGCAGCCGCCGATGACGGAATTTATATCCTCGTCAAAGAAGTAATCGACAACTGTATCGATGAATTTGTGATGGGGAATGGTAAAAAAATTGATATAATTGTCAAAGATGGTAAAGTTTCAGTTCGTGATTATGGTCGCGGAATTCCTCTTGGAAAAGTAGCTGAAGTGGTTTCCAAAATGAATACAGGTGGAAAATACGATTCTAAAGCATTTAAAAAATCTGTCGGGTTAAATGGGGTAGGTACAAAAGCAGTGAATGCTTTAAGTTCTTATTTTATGGTATATTCTGTTCGTGATGGAGAAATGAAAAAAGTATCTTTTTCAAAAGGTGAAATTGTAAATGACGATATTTTATGTAAAACAGACGAAGCAAATGGTACTTATGTTGAATTTATTCCTGACGAAACAATTTTCAAAAAGTTCATCTTTAAAACTCCTTATTTGGAGAAATTAATTTGGAATTATTGTTATTTAAATAGAGGATTAGCAATTTATTTCAATGGTGAAAAATATCAATCCAAAGAGGGCTTAAAAGATTTATTGGACAACAATATGGACGGTGATCCTCTGTATCCTATTATTCATTTAGAAGGCGAAGATATTGAAGTGGCATTTACTCATGGTAAAACCTACGGTGAAGATTATTATTCGTTTGTGAACGGACAACATACAACTCAAGGAGGTACTCATCAAAGTTATTTTAGAGAATCTGTTGCTAAAATTATTCGAGATTTTTATAACAAAAATTACGATGCTGCAGATATCAGACAGTCCATTGTAGCAGCAATTGCCGTAAAAGTAGTTGAACCAATTTTTGAATCTCAAACTAAAACAAAATTAGGTTCACAAGAAATTGAGCCAGGAGGTCAATCAATGCGGACTTTTATCAACGATTTTTTAAAAGAAAAGTTAGACAATTACCTTCACAGGAATCCTCAAGTTGCTGATATTATTGAAAAAAAGATTAAACAATCTGAACGAGAAAGAAAAGAATTATCAGGGATAAGAAAACTAGCTAGAGAACGCTCAAAAAAGTCAAATTTACATAATAAAAAATTAAGAGATTGCCGTGTTCATTTAACTGATTTAAAAGACCAAAGAAGAGAAGAAACCACTTTGTTTATAACCGAAGGTGATTCGGCTAGTGGGTCGATAACTAAATCCCGTGATGTGAATACTCAAGCCGTTTTTAGTTTGAGAGGTAAACCTTTAAATTGTTATGGTTTAACCAAAAAAATTGTTTATGAAAATGAAGAATTTAATCTAATTCAAGCGGCTTTAGACATTGAAGACGACATGGATAATCTTCGCTACAATAATATTGTAATTGCAACTGATGCTGATGTTGATGGAATGCATATTCGATTATTATTATTGACTTTTTTCTTACAATTTTTTCCTGATTTAGTCAAAAGAAATCACGTTTATGTTTTACAAACACCACTTTTTAGAGTAAGAAATAAGAAAAAGACTATTTATTGTTATTCTGACGAAGAAAGAAGAAAAGCCATCAATGAATTAGGGAAAAATCCAGAAATTACTCGTTTCAAAGGATTAGGTGAAATCTCTCCAGACGAATTTAAACATTTTATTGGTGAAGACATCCGTTTAGAGCCAGTATTGTTAACAAAAGAAGCGACCATAGATTCTATTTTGTCTTATTTTATGGGTAAAAATACACCAGAAAGACAAGATTTTATTATTGATAATTTACGTGTCGAAAAAGATTTGGAAGAAGAAATAGCAAAAGAAAATTTGATTGCAACAAGTGATAATAATGAAAAAGAACCGTTGGATAATGCATCGTGAACAAAAAGAAATAGTTTAAATGTGGCGAATTCGCTATAATTAAAAAAAAATATTTTTACTAATGATTAAGAATAAAACACAGAGTTTAAAGGGGTCGAATTCGATGTGTTTAAAAATACAAACCTAAAACTAATAATAAAGTTAAAAATATAATGGTAACGAATTCGTCACCTTTAGGAGTTAAGTTTAATTTAAAAAATGTGTTAAAAATATAAAACGCAATCTCATAAAAAATGGCTACAAATAAAAAAATAACTGTTGAAAATCTTGAAATTGTAATCCATACAGTAAAAAATCAAGATTATATTTCCTTAACAGATATGGCCAAGTTTAGAGATATGGATAGAACTAATTATATTATTCAAAACTGGTTGAGAACAAGAAGTGCAATCGAATTTTGTGGTTTATGGGAGCAACTTCATAACCCAATTTTTAAACGCATCGAATTCGATGCGTTTAAAAACGAATCTGGTTCAAATAGTTTTTCACTTACTCCTCAAAAATGGATTGAAACTACAAATGCAATTGGAATAACATCAAAAGCAGGAAGATACGGCGGTACATTTGCTCATAAAGATATTGCCTTTGAATTTGCTTCATGGATAAGCGCTGAATTTAAACTTTACTTAATAACAGAATTCCAACGTCTTAAAAATGATGAAAATGATCGATTAAAATTAGATTGGAACCTACAACGCACTTTAGCAAAAGTAAATTATCATATTCATACCGATGCTATTAAAGAAAATTTGATCCCAAAAGAATTAAATAGAAATCAAACAAGTATTATTTATGCAAATGAAGCTGATTTACTTAATATGGCTTTGTTTGGAATGACTACTAAAGAATGGCGAGAAGAGAATCCAAATGCTGAGGGAAATATTAGAGATGCCGCAACTCTAGAACAATTAGTTGTTTTGAGTAACTTGGAAAGTATCAATGCTGTTTTAATCCATCAAAAGATAGAACAAACGAATAGATTAATCCAATTAAATAAAATCGCTATTACACAGATGAAATCCTTGATAAATAGCAAACAATTAACTAAATTGAAATAAAAAACCTTTAGATAACACATTATCATTATGACTGAAGACGAAGAACAAAAAGAGCAAAATCCAAACGAAGAATCCAATCCTTTTGAAAAATCGACAGGAGATGATAAAATCATTCCTCTAAATGGTTTATACGAAAATTGGTTTTTAGATTATGCTTCTTACGTAATATTAGAACGAGCAGTTCCAGCACTTTTTGATGGTTTGAAACCCGTTCAACGCCGAATTTTACATTCTATGAAAGAATTAGATGATGGTCGTTACAACAAAGTAGCTAATATTATCGGAAACACTATGAAGTATCACCCTCATGGTGACGCTTCAATTGGAGATGCTTTAGTGGCTTTAGGTCAAAAAGAATTACTAATAGATTGCCAAGGAAACTGGGGAAATACGCTTACAGGAGATGGTGCTGCAGCCCCACGTTATATTGAAGCACGTTTATCCAAATTTGCCAATCACGTTGTTTTTAATCCAAAAACCACCAATTGGCTTGCCAGTTACGATGGTCGAAATAAAGAGCCAGACCAGCTACCTGTTAAATTCCCCTTATTATTGGCTCAAGGTGCGGAAGGGATAGCAGTAGGTATGGCCTGTAAAATATTGCCACACAATTTTATTGAATTAATAGACCAATCCATTAATCATCTAAGAGGTAAAAAAATAGAAATCTTTCCTGATTTTCTTAATGGTGGAATGGCGGATTTTACAAATTATAACGATGGTTTGAGAGGAGGTAAGGTGAGGGTAAGAGCAAAAATAAAAAAATTTGACAATAAAACTTTAGTTATCTATGAGATTCCTTTTGGAACAACGACTTCTTCTTTGATTGAATCAATTATAAAAGCCAATGACAAAGGGAAAATAAAAGTAAAAAAAATTGAAGACAATACTTCTTCAGAAGCTGAAATACTTATTCATTTAATTCCTGGAATTTCACCTGATAAAACCATAGATGCTTTATATGCTTTCACTGATTGTGAAGTGTCTATTTCTCCTAATTGTTCTATTATTGACGGTGATAAACCAAGATTTTTAGGTGTAAGTGAAATTTTAAGAATTAATACCGATAATACTGTTCTTTTACTAAAATGGGAGTTGGAAATTCGTATTAATGAATTAGAACAACAATGGCATTTTGCTACGCTTGAAAAAATATTCATACGTGAGGAAATGTACATTGATTTCAAACTTTATTCCGACAAAGAATCCTTGTTTTCATACCTTTTTAAACGATTTGAACCTTTTAAAAAACATTTTATAAGAGAAATTGTTGAAGAAGATTTGGCTAAATTGACTGAAATTAAAATGATTCGAATTACACGTTTTGATTCTGATAAAGCAGATGAAAACATCAGTAAAATAGAAAACGAATTGGAAGAGGTTAAACAAAAATTGAACAATTTGGTTGATTACGCTATTGACTATTTTAAAGATATTAAAAAACGCTTTGGAGAAGGGAAAGAACGTAAAACGGAAATCAAAATATTTGATAATATTACTGCTACAAAGGTTATTATTGCAAATAAAAAACTTTATGTTGATATTGAAGAAGGATTTATCGGATGGGGTCTTAAAAAAAATGACCCTGTAAATGATTGTTCAGAAATTGATGACATTATAATATTTTTCAACACTGGAAAAATGATGGTTTGTAAAGTGGCTGAAAAAAAGTTTGTTGGAAAAGGTATTGTTTATGCTGATGTATGGAAAAAAGGAGATACAAGAACCATTTATCACATGATGTATCAAGACGGAATTGGTGGAGCAACTATGATGAAAAGATTTTACGTCAACAGCATCACTAGAGATACGGAATATGATTTAACTAAAGGAACAAAAGGTTCAAAATTATTGTATTTTTCTGTACATCCAAATGGTGAAAAAGAGGTAGTTACCGTGATTTTACGTCCTCGTCCTCATTTAAAACGTTTAAAATTTGACATTGATTTTGGAGATTTATTAATAAAAGGTAGAAGCTCCACTGGAAACAGAGTAACGAAAGAGATTGTTCAAAAAATTCTCCAAAAAGAGGTGGGTGGTTCAACATTATCGGCACGGAAAATTTGGTTTGACACTGTTGTAGGCAGATTAAACGATGAATCAAGAGGAAAATTTTTAGGAGAATTTAAAGGGAATGATAAAATTTTAACCTTATATAAAAATGGTGAATATCGTTTGTCTAACTTTGATTTGGCTACACATTTTGATGAAGATTTAATACATATCGAAAAATGGATCTCAAAAAGACCAATCACTTGTGTGTATTATGATGCTGAAAAAGATTTGCATTTTGTCAAAAGGTTTTATTGTGAAATTACAACAGATAAACGTGTAAATTTTATTTCAGAATCTGATGGTTCATATTTGGATTTGGTTTCTACTTCTTTTAGACCGGAAGCAAGAATTGTTTACAATAAACAATTAAAAGAAACAAAAAATTTACCAGACAATGTTGTTAATTTAGCTGATATGATTGAGATTAAAGGGCTTAAAGCTCAAGGCAATCAAATGACAAAATTAAAAGTTAAAGAAATTGTATTAACACATGATATTGATGGGGGAGAAGCTTGGCCTATAGAGGAAAAAACAATTGATTCTAATGATGAGTCGATTGAATTGCAAACCAATGAAATAGAATGGGATTTAAGTAAAAATAAAGACGATTCAGAAGACAATCAATTAGAATTGTTTGATAATGAATAGATGATAATGACCAAATAATCAATAAGAGAGTGGTATTATTTTAATTTACTTTAAATTTGTATAAATTTACTGTTAATTTAATAGAAGCATACTTACAGAAATATGAGTTTATTTAAATATAGAATAAAAAAAGTGTCAAATAAAATCGCATTTATACTTTTAGTTCAACTAATTTTTTCATTGAATAATTTTAGTTTAAGTCAACGTAAAAATTCATTGAAAGCTTATGTAGATTTTAAACAATTTTATCTCCCTGATTCAAAACCTTTATTAGAAATTTATATTCAATTCGTTGGATATTCTTGTAAATATTTTCCAATGGAAGATGGTATCCAAGCAGAACTATTTATTAAATATCAACTAAATGACTCGATGCAAAATGTTGTTTTTTCAGATGCTTATAGAATGTTAAGTCCGATTATGAAAGACAGTTTAGTGGAAGATTTTTATGAACTGAAAAGAATTAATGTGCCTTTTGGAAAATACACTTTTAAAATTCATATTGAAGATTTAAGTGATAAAAAAGAAGGACTTGATGCAGAAATGCTTGTTGAAGTGAAAAACAATAACAAAACAACTAAGTTCTCCGATATTGTGATAGCTGAAAATATATTTAAAACTAGGGAAGAAAATATGTTTTCTAAATCAGGATTTGATGTATATCCTCGAATCAACAATTATTTTTCTATGAATGATCTATATCTTCCTGTCTATTTAGAATTATATAATCATACAAAGGATACAATTTTTGGTTTAAAACAAAGTGTGTTGTCAAAAAATACTTCCTTAGAGGTCGAAAATTTAACTCGATTTACTAAAATAGAAGTAAAAGAAGTACTTCCAATGATTAGAAAAATTGATATAAGTCAGTTGCAAACTGGTGAATATACCTTAATTTATTCGTTAATCGATAGTAAAATGAATGAAATTGCAACAACTTCTTATTCTTTTGAAAAAAGTGGAATGTATTTACCAATGTTAGCAAGTGAAGAAAATGTAATTATCGATCCCTCTTTTCAAGAATCAATTACTGACGACAGTTTAAAATATTATATTTCTAGTTTGATACCAATCTGTTCTCCTGCTGAAACCAAAAACTTAATTCGTGTTTTAAAAACCAAAAATAAAGAGATGTATAGAAAATATATTCAAAATTTTTGGCAAGTATATGCTCAAAACAAGAGTTCATATGAAGAGTGGATGAAATATAAATCTCAAGTTCAGTTAGTCCATAAATTGTATAAAACATCAAGTATAGATGGATTTGAAACAGATAGAGGTAGAGTTTATCTCAAATACGGAGCCCCAAGTAATATTATTAATAGAAGTGTTTCTTCCGGAGAAGTTCCATTTGAAATTTGGAGATATGATAAGATTCAGAATTATTCCAACAGAAAATTTATATTTTATGACCCTGATTTGATAAACAATTATATTTTACTTCATAGTGATGTGATTGGTGAGAGAAAGAATCCTCGTTGGCAGCAATTCATTCAAAAAAGAAATTCATATAACACCGATGTGTATGATACAAAAGACGGTATTTTAGATTCTTTTGGTAATAAAAGTGGTGAATTTATTAATCAATATTAAATATCAAATTAAAATAGTGTTAAAAGTCTGATTTCTTTTACAATTGGTATAAAATCCTTATTAACAATTATCTTTTAGTAAGTTTTTTTGATTAATTTTCTTAGAGGCATATTTCTTTCTATTTTTAAAACAAAAAGGAATGAAATTTATTCAGCCACTTACTTTGGCAGAAGTTGCGGGTATTTTAAATGTTGATTTTGTTGGAAATCCTGACGAAAAAATACTAGGTATCAATGAAATACATAGAGTTTCTAAGGGTGATATTGTTTTTGTAGATCACCCAAAATATTATGAAAAGGCCTTACAATCAGAAGCGACATGTGTATTAATTGATCAGAAAGTGGACTGTCCTGAAGGGAAAGTGTTGTTAATTTCTGAAAATGTTTTTGATGATTTTAATAAATTATTACGATATTTTTCAAACGAAAATCAAAAAATTCATCAAAACATTAATTTAATTCATCCTGAATCCATTATATCTCCAAATGTATATATTGGTAAAAATGTTCAAATAGAAAAAAATGTTCAAATATTACCAGGAGCAATAATAATGGACAATACAACCATCTGTGAAAACTCAATTATCGGTCCAAATACAATTATTGGTCATACGGCATTTTATTTCAAAAAAAGAGAAAATATATATACTCGATTAGAGTCAGTTGGAAGTGTTTTTATAGATAAAAATGTTGAAATAGGTGCAGGATGTACTATTGATAAAGGAGTTACCGATGTTACCAGAATTGGAGAGGGGACAAAAATTGACAATCTTGTGCAAATAGGTCATGATGTTAGAATTGGTAAACATTGTTTGTTCGCCTCGCAAGTAGGTATTGCTGGCTGTACAGATATCGAAGATTTTGTAACAATATGGGGACAAGTGGGCTGTACTTCTGGGGTACGAATTGGTGAAAAAGCTGTTGTATTAGCACAATCTGGGATCAGCAAAAGTTTAGAGGGTAACAAATCCTATTTTGGTAGTCCTGCTGGAGAAATTAAAGAAAAATACAGAGAAATGGCAGCTATTAAACAATTGCCAGAATGGATGAAAAAGAAATAAAATGAGACATTCAAACAGGGATTTACATACTGGAGTTTTAAGTGATCGATTCAAATTAAATGTTTTGTTAGATATTACTCATGCTATAAACTCAAATCAAAGTATTGAACAGTTAAGTAAGATATTTACTTTTTTCTTAAAAGAGCAAGTTGGCTTAACAAAATACGCTTTTATCTATAAACAAGAAGAATGGGACGTTTGGCTAAAATCTGGAATTAAACCAAAAAAAAACGAAAATTTTAATATCGAAAATTTAAAACGATTTAAAGAAATTACGGTTATTGATTCCTCACCATCTGCTTTTATAAATGAATTTAAAGTAGTCATTCCACTATATCATAATGAAGAAATTATTTCTTATCTTCTTATGGGAGATTTAGAGAGCTTGCGATTGAATCATTTGGAAATGATAGAAGAACTACGGTTTTTTCAAAGTTTAGCTTATGTACTCTTAGCTGCCATAGAAAACAAAAAAATGGTGAAAATGACCATTCATCAAACCAAGTTGAAAAAAGAATTAGAAGTTGCTTCTGAAATGCAAAAAATGCTCTTTCCATCGGATTTACCTTCTAATGATAGAATGGACATTTCAGCTAAATACATCTCAAGACATGAAATTGGAGGTGATTATTATGATTTTATCCCAATTAATGAAGAGGAATATATGTTGTGTATTGCCGATGTTTCAGGTAAAGGAATTAGTGCTGCAATGTTGATGGCAAATTTTCAAGCCACGATTCGAGTGTTGTTTACTTATCAAAATTTTGATTTTATTCAATTGTTGTATGAATTAAATGATAAAGTCTATAAAAGCTCTAAAGGAGAAAAATTTATAACCTTTTTTATTGCACATTATAATGTGAAATCAAGAAAATTGACTTATGTAAATGCTGGACATAATTCGCCTTTTGTTACCAATGGAAAAAAAATTAAATTATTAGAAGAAGGTAGTATTGGTTTAGGAATGTTAGAAGAATTACCTTTTTTAAATATTGGAAAAGAGGTTTTAGAAGCCAATACAACTTTGATTTTATATACTGATGGGATAGTGGAATTGGAGAATGAGAAAAATGAATTTTTTGAATTAGATCGTTTAATTCAGTTGGTTAATCAATATTATCCATTAAAAATGGAGGATTTAAACACTTTAATTTTTTCCAAATTAGACGAATGGAGAGGAAGTAGAAAGTTTGTTGACGATACTGCGATATTTTCGTGTAGGTTTTATTAGAAAGTGAAATTATTATACCTCTATTTCTCCTGAAAAAACAAATACAGCTGGGCCTATTAAAAAAATGTTTTCATAATGTGAAGATTTCTTTTCAAATTTCACTTTTAAATGACCTCCTTTAGTATGGACTTCGATTTCATGATCTCCTAAATTTAGATTCATTTTTTCTGAATAAGCAAGGGCAGAAGCTACTACGCCTGTCCCACATGAAAGGGTTTCGTTTTCTACTCCTCGTTCGTATGTTGCTACTTCAAGTAATTGATTTTTAATTATTTCTACAAAATTTACATTAATGCCTTCATCATTATATTGAGGTGAATATCTTATTTTTTTCCCATCTTTTTGCACATCAATATTTAAAGAATTTTCAACAAATTGTATGAAATGTGGTGAACCAGTATTCAATTCATAATTAATATTCTCCTTATGAACTAGAATTTTATCCACATTATTCATTTGAAGATAGACTTCCTTTTCTTTCATTTCAGCAAAATGAAAACCATCAATGGCTAAAAAATGTGCTTTTTTTGAAATGATACCTAATTTTTTAGCAAAAGAAACAGCACATCGAGCTCCATTTCCGCAAAAACTTTTAGTCCCATCTGAATTGTAATAATCAACTTCAAAATCAGCGTTTTCCACTTTATTCATAATAATTAATCCATCTGCACCAATACCAAACTTTCTGTCACACAAAAATGGAATGTTTTGAATGTCAAATGAAGGATTGTTTTGAATGAAATTTTCAATTATTATAAAATCATTTCCCGTACCTTGATATTTATAGAAATTTAGTTTCATACACCAAAATTAATATTTTTATTAAGATACCTTAAACAGTTTGCTTTAAACAAAAAGAGATGAAAAAAAATATGTTAAAAAAACAAAAAATAAAATATAATATGTATTTTCACGGCTTGTTTTAAAATTATATCATGGAAAACACAATTAAAAAATCACATCCAAAAGGGTTATGGTACTTATTCGCAACTGAAATGTGGGAAAGATTCGGTTATTATTTAATGTTAGGAATATTTTCTCTTTACATGTTAGATGGATGGAACAACGGAGGAATGGGCTTTGATCCATCAAAAAAATCGGATATTTATGGAACATATTTAGGATTGGTTTATTTAACTCCTTTTATTGGTGGTTTATTAGCCGATAGAATTTTAGGGTACAGAAGATCTATTATAATTGGTGGATTGATGATGGCATCTGGATATTTTTGTTTATCAATTCATTCAACATTTTCTTTTTATCTCGCTTTGTTTCTAATTATTTTAGGTAATGGATTCTTTAAACCTAATATTTCTACTTTAGTGGGTAATTTATACAGTAACGATGAGTTAAAAGATAAAAAAGACGCCGGATATAATATTTTCTATATGGGAATCAACATTGGTGCGTTCATTTGCAACTTTGTTGCTGCTTATATGCGAATTAACTTTGGTTGGGGTTATGCTTTTGCTGCTGCTGGAGTTGGAATGTTAATAGGTGTTTTGATTTTTGTATCAGGCACTAAGCACATTAAACATGTTGATGTAATTAAGCCTAAATCAGATGGAGATATGAAAACATCTAAAATTTTAGGTTTAACAGTATTACCTATGTTTATTTTTGGTGTAATAGGATATTTACTCCCAGGAAATTTTTTAGGCTCAGATACTAACGATGCCTTTATTATTGGATGTCTTCCTGTAATTGGTTTTTTTATTTATTTAGCTTTCAAATCCGAAGCAAAAGAAAGTCGAGCAATCAAAGCTTTATTAGCTGTTTTTGCTTGTGTGATTTTGTTTTTTGCTATTTTTCATCAAAATGGAGATGCTTTAACAGTTTGGGCAGAAGACCATACAGATAGAAAAATGAGTCAGACTGTGGCGGGCGTAGCAGATGATTTAGGTATGGCACAAGTGGTTTTGAATAATGATTTAGTTTCAGCTGATGATAAAACTTTCAATGACTCAATTTCTGTTTTAGTAAATAATATGAATGCTTTACCTAAAAAGTCTTTAAAAGATTTAAAAGTAAAAGCGGAAGCAAGTAAAGTTATCGATCAGTTGGAAAAATCAAGAAAATATTTTAAAACATTACCAAAAGATCAAATTCCTGCTAAAGGTTCAGAATTAAGATTGTATTCTACTGAATTGTATCAATCCATCAATCCTTTTTGGGTGATTTTTTTAACTCCAGTTGTTGTAGGAATCTTTGGTTTTTTAAGACGAAGAAATAGAGAGCCAAGTACACCGAGTAAAATTGCTATTGGTTTATTAATTACTGCTTTATCTGCTTTGGTGATGGTTGGAGCAGTATATTCAACCAATCAGATGAGTTTAAAAGCAGGTTCGATATGGTTACTTGCTTCTTATGGAGTGATTACCTTAGGTGAATTATGTCTTTCTCCTATGGGTCTGTCATTAGTTTCAAAATTATCACCTCCTAGAATAACTGCTTTAATGATGGGTGGGTTTTTCTTAGCCATTTCTGTTGGAAATAAATTATCTGGTATGTTATCTAGCTTATGGGAAAATATCGAAGAAAAACAAAACTTTTTTTACTTAAATTTCTTCTTAGTTTTAGGAGCAACAATAATCATGTTTGTGATGTTAAAATGGTTAAATCGTGTGATGAAAGAAAATAAGGTTAAATAATTTTTAATATTTTTTTATCCATGAGTCAAATTGAACTAGCACAGATACAAAATTTCGAAGGGAAATATCCTAAACAAATTTGGTCTTTGTTTTTTTCAGAAATGTGGGAACGTTTCTGCTTTTATGGTATGAGAGGTATGTTGACCTATTTTATGGTCGACCAATTACTGATGAATGACAAAGTTGCCAATTTACAGTACGGTGCAACTCAAGCCTTTGTTTATGCTTTTACTTTTATTGGAGGACTTTTTGCAGACAAAATTTTAGGGTTTAGAAAATCCTTATTTTGGGGTGCTTTATTAATGATTACTGGAAGTATTTTATTAGCAATTAATCCTAAAGAATGGTTTTTTCTTGGGATTACTTTTAATATAATTGGAACGGGATTTTTTAAACCAAATATCTCTTCTATGGTTGGACAATTATATAAAGAAAACGATACTCGTAGGGATGCAGGTTTTCTTTTATTTTATTCTGGAATTAACATAGGTGCTTTTATTGGTGGTTATATTATAGCAATTGGAAAAGGAACCATGTTTGCTTCTTTTATTCCCGAAGCATTAAGATGGAATTTTGCTTTTGGGGCATCGGCAGTTGCTATGTTTATTAGTTTGCTTACTTTTATGTTAACTAAAAAATCTTTAGGTACAATAGGACTTTCTCCTTTACTAAATTTAAGTCAAACCAAACAAAAAACTTATGAATATTCAGTATATATTGGTGCTTTATTAGTGGTACCGTTAGTTATGTTGATGGTTTCTAACGCTACTTATACAGATTATTTTATGTACATAATTGGTCCTTTTAGTTTATTGTATTTTGTATTTGAAATGACAAAAAATAATCTAGAAGAAAATAAAAAGCTCATTGCTGCCTTTTTGTTTATTATTTTTTCGGTTATTTTTTGGGCTATATTTGAACAAGCAGGTGGATCATTAAGTTTATTTGCTAAAGACTATGTAGGTGATAAATTAATGGGTCTGACTACCGATCCTAATGCGGTGAATAATTCATTTAACGCTTTGTTTGTAATTCTTTTTGCACCACTTATTGGAATCGTTTTTATAGCACTTTCCAAAAAAAAGGCAGAACCGAATTCTATAATAAAATTTGGATTAGCTTTTTTACTTTTAGGGCTTGCTTTTTACACTTTTTATTTATTAAGATTTACAGCAGGTGAAGACGGAAAAAGCTCTTTAAATATTTTTGCATTAGCTTATTTAGTGGTTACATTCGGAGAATTGTTTTTATCTCCTATTGGTTTGAGTTTAATGACAAAACTATCTCCAATGAGAATGCAAGGGTTTATGATGGGGATGTGGTTTTTAGCTTCTGCTTATGGTCAATATGTTGCAGGTTTGTTTGGAGCAAGTATCTCACCTAATGAAAACTCTTCACCTACTGAAAAATTGACAATTTACACAACAGGATATAAAGATTTTGCTTTATATGCTGTTATTGCTGGTGTTCTTTTAATTGCAATTTCTCCTTTCTTTAAAAAATTGATGGGAGGAGTAAAATAGTTTTTCTTTTTCAACTATTTTTTGAATTTTGTCTTTAATACAGTATTGAATTAATTTATTAAAAAATATTTTGTTTTTATATTGATTTATAGTATGTTTGTAAAAAATATACTTGAAAGAAACAATAAATTCATTAATTGATAGTGAATTCAATAGAAGAGCTTATTTTTTTCATAAAATAATTGCCTTAATTGCTATTGTTTTCAATCCTCTATGGGGTATTGTTGATTATTACAATATTCCTGAATATTTTACAGAATTTATAGTATTTCGAATTTCAATTACACTTGCTACAGTTTTAACTTTTATTTATCATAAAAAATTTCAGAATAAACCTGAATGGTTGGTTTTTGTACCATTAATTGGTATAAGTATCCAAAATGCGTATATGTATAATGTAATGGAAATTCAAGAGTTTCAAAAACATACTTTTGCTTATGTAATCATGTTTTTAGGAGCCGGAATGTTTATACTTTGGAGAATAAAATGGTCAATTGTAGTAATTTTAACTAATTTGATTTTTAATATAGTTTTTTTTCAATTATTAAGTAAACTAACACTAAATGAGTACATTACAAATGGAGGGTTTTTAACCTTTTCTATTGCTCTTTTTTCTATTTTTCTAATCCATTCAAAGTCATCAAGCGTAAAAAAAGAAATTAAAAATACCATTGAACTAAAATTATCAAACGAAGAATTGAAAGATAAAAAAACAATTATTGAAGATCAAAAAAATGATATATTATCAAGTATTCAATATGCATACAGGATACAACAAGCAATTTTACCCTCAATACAGGATATTGACAAAATTCTGTCTGACTATTTTATTTTTTATCAACCAAAAGACATCATAAGTGGTGATTTTTATTGGATTAACGAAGTAAATACCACCCCTACAAACAATAACAGTGAAAAAATTGTGGTCGTTGCAGTTGCAGACAGCACAGGTCATGGTGTTCCTGGTGCGATGATGAGCGTTATAGGAAGTACCATATTAAATCAAAGTTTGAATAACAAAGATGTTAATTGCCCATCAGAGGCATTAGATTTTTTAAATACTCAATTGAATAAAAATATTAGTAGTATCAACGATGGGATGGACATTGCATTAATTGCACTAAATTTTAATTCATTAAAAATGCAATTTGCGGGAGCAAATAATCCTGTCTATATTTTAAGAAATAAAGAAATTATTGAATTAAAAGCAGACAAACAAGCTATAGGAAGTAATTTTGGAATTGAAAAAAAATTCACAAATCAAGATTTTCAATTACAAAAAAATGATTTAATATATTTATTTACTGATGGTTATGCCGATCAATTTGGAGGAAATAAAATAGAAAAAGGAGGCAAAAAGTTTAAATACAGCAGATTAAAGCAAACTTTAATAGAATGTTCTGAGTTAAATCTAATTCAACAAAAAGCTAAATTAATTGACGTTTTTGAAAATTGGAAAGGTAATTTTGAACAAATTGATGACGTCTGCATTATAGGAGTCCGCATTTAAACCTAAGACGAACTATTTGCATTAGTTGGGTTAATCCCGATCTAGAAGTTGTTCTGGATTTTTAAATCCAGATTACAAATTCTTAATCGATTCTGCATTTTTTAATGCTGAATTTGGATAGGACGAACTAGAATGTATGACGGAATAGATCCCGATTGAAGAAATTATTATTATCGAAAAAGACTATTTTTGCTTCGGGATTGATGATGTTTTAATAATAGGAATTAAAATAGTGTAATTTTGTAAACTCATGTCACCTCAGCTAAACAAAATCTTAGATATTGAATATCCGATTATTATGGCTCCAATGTTTTTGGTGTCTGATGTCAATATGGTTATTTCAGCATTAAATTCAGGAATAACAGCTGCAATTCCTGCTTTAAATTATCGAACGATACTTGAATTAAGGACTGCAATTCAAACAATTAAAAAAACAAGTGACAAAGCATTTGGAATAAATTTAATTGCAAACCAATCAAACATTCTTTTACATAAACAATTGGAAGTATGTTGTGAAGAAAAAATTGCTTTTGTTATCACTTCATTAGGGAAACCTGAACAAATAATTAATAAATGTAAACCTTTAGGAATTAAAGTTTTTTGTGATGTTACAGATGTATTTTATGCAAAAAAAGTGGAATTATTAGGAGCAGATGCCATAATTGCTGTTGGTTCAGAAGCAGGAGGACATTCAGGTCTTCTTGATTCAGAGTTTTTAATCAAAGAATTACAAAAAGAGATTCAAATTCCAATTATTTCAGCAGGTGGGATAGGTAATCGATCTCAATATTTAAAAAGGATACAAATGGGTATTGCTGGCGTTTCAATTGGCTCAATATTTATAGCAAGTACAGAAAGTCCTGTTAACGATTTATATAAAAATGCCTGTATTCAATATGGTGAAAAAGATATTGTTATGACAGATAAGTTGTCTGGAACACCTTGTACAGTAATCAATACTCCATTTGTTCAAAAATGGAATAAAAAAAGCAGTTTATTTGTACAATTTTGGAAAAAAAACAAAAGATTTAAAAAAATTGCAAAAATTATTCTGTTTAAAATTGGTTTAAAAAAACTGTATCAATCTGCTTTTAATAATTCTTTAGAGCAAGTATGGTGTGCTGGTAAATCTATTGAAGAAGTTCGTGAAATTAAATCAATAAAAGAAATTGTAAATTCTTTGGTAAGGGAATAGAATTTTATTTTTAAATTTATAATCAATAAAAATCATACAAAATTAAATTTTATCATTTGATTTAATTGTAATTGAAAATTATTAATATGAAATACAAAAACATTCGTGAAGAAGAATTAAAAAATAAAGTGGGAGCCGATTGGTTCAAAAATTTTGATAGCACCGAAATTATTGGAAACATCGACTTTACTGTTTTTCCGAAACAAGACAATTTATTTGGACGAACTCCTCTCCTATGGGCAGAAGCGAAAACGGGAGATTTTGACATTCCAACGATGTTTGTGCAACTTATTTTAACCATTGGTAAAGCTCGCACTTTTGATAAAACCATGCCGCCAGCTTTTCTTGGTGCTTTTGATTTCAAAAAAATTGCATTTGTACCTTATTTAAGTGTACAAGATATTTTTTACCTCAATGATTTTAATTGGAATGTAACTCCCAGTAATCATGAAAGTAAAGAATTTCAGCTTATTAAAGATCGTATTGAAAATACACTAAAGCAAAATTCGACCGTTTTTGATTATATTAAAGAGGAAAAAGAATTAAGAATATTTATTAAAAACTCCTTAACAAATGCAAACACAAATAGTAAATTAAAAATTGATAAAAATAATTTTATACCTATTTATTTACGCTGGCTCGAAATAGTGAAACCAATCATTAATGTGAATTGGGACGAACTGAAAAAAGCTAATATTCTCGATAATGATTTTTATTTAGCCGATTTGTTTGTGGACGATAAAGACACACAAATCATTGAGGACGACCAAACAATTCGTGACAGCTTATTTGTTGTATTTCAAAACCAAGGTTATAAAATTGCCAAAGAAAACATCAAGCAAATGTTTGATGCTACCATTAATCTGAAAAACAAAGACACCTACCAACAATTTTGGAAACGCTACAAACGACCTCCAATAAAAGAATTTCAAGATTACATCATTGAACGTAGAGATTTACTCGTTCCTCAAGACATTCGGGAACGTAAAGGAGCATTTTTTACACCTCGTATTTGGGTGGAACTTTCGCAAAAATACCTCACCGATTATTTGGGCGAAAATTGGCAAGACGATTACTTTATTTGGGATTGTGCAGCAGGTACAGGAAATCTATTAGCAGGATTAACCAACAAATACAACATCTACGCCAGCACTTTAGACCAAGCCGATATTAATGTGATGCACGAACGCATTGATCACGGAGCCAATTTGTTAAAAAACCACGTGTTTCAGTTTGATTTCTTAAACGATGATTTTATACCTGCTTCTAAAGGAGGAAAAATGCCCGATAGTTTGTTTGAGATTATCAGCCACGAAGAAAAACGCAAAAAGTTGGTGGTTTATATTAATCCACCTTATAAAAGAGGTCTTGGAGTTGCTGATACTAATTGGCGTCGTGAGGAAATTGGTGGTGCAAAGGATGAATTATACATTCAATTTCTTTATAGAATTTACATAGAAATTCAAAATTGTAAAATTGGTGTCTTTTCAAAATTAAAAATGTTAAATGCACCTGATTTTTTGTTAATGAGACAATTATTTAAAGCTAAATTAGAAAAGTTATTTATTACTCCTGCAGATACTTTTGATAATGTCAAAGGCAAATTTCCTATAGGATTTCACCTTTATGATACATCAAAAAAAGAAATCTTTTCATTCATAAAAGCTGATGTATTTGATTATAATAACGAGTTAATTGGGTTCAAAGGATTTTCAACCTATGACAATTCATTATTCTTAAACAATTGGTTAACAAAATTTAAAAACAATAATTCTCCAGTAGGAAAATTGATATTTAATAGTAATGATTTCCAACATCAAGCAAGAATTAGATTTGTCCAATATGATCAAGTGGTTTTGGGAGGTGATGGTAAATTTACAATTACTTTATCAAATATAACAGTTTGCGTTGTTTATCTTACAGTTAGACAATGTATTGATTCCTCTTGGCTCAACGACCGAGACCAATTTTTATTTCCCAATGAGGGTTGGCAAACAGATGTAGAATTTCAAAACGATTGTTTAGCGTATGCTTTATTTCATGGTCAAAACAGAATAACAAGCAGTGAAGGCAGTAACCATTGGATTCCTTTCACAGAGCAAGAAGTAAATGCCCAAAACCGTTTTGAGAGCCATTTTATGACAGATTTTATTCAAGGAAAAATTAAACCACAAGCAGAAAACATCGACCTATGTGTCCGCAGGACGGGGTGGTCAATACTCCTTTGGAGGGGTGTCCGCAGGACGGGGTGGTCAATACTCCTTTGGAGGGGTGTCCGCAGGACGGGGTGGTCAATACTCCTTTGGAGGGGTGTCCGCAGGACGTAGAGGTCTATTCTTCTATTGATCAATCCACCCAAGACAGCATAGTCAATAAATTTCGAAATAGTAAAAACTATTTTGATTTACCTTATAATCCTAAATTAATAGAAAGAGCAAAAGAATTACGTAAAGCAGGAAATTTGGCTGAAGTTTTATTTTGGAAAGCAGTTAAAAACAAATCTTTCAACGGTTTAGACTTTGATAGACAAAAAATAATAGGAAACTACATCGTTGATTTCTATTGTACAAATAATAATGTAGTGATTGAAATCGATGGAAGTAGCCACGATGATAAAAAAGAATATGATGCCAAACGTGATGCATACATGGAAGATTTGGGTTTAAAAATCATTCGTATTCAAGTTGAAGAGGTAAAAAATAACCTTTCAGGTGTTTTAAATATGTTAGAAAAACATCCTTCTTTTTCAAATAAGGATGAAGTAAAGAGTGGGGTGACCACCCCATCACAAAGTGATACCCCTACACAGGAGGTGAAAAGTAAGTTACTCAAATTTTCGCCAGAAGCCACTGCTGTTTTTGATGCCGGCAGGGAATTATGGAAGTATTACCATGCTCAAAAAGACGTAAATGTCAACGCGAGTTTGTACGATATTCGTGAATATTTCCAAGGTAGAAACGAACAAGGCCGAATGAACTCCAAAAGCAACGATGAAACCTATATGAATTTAATTGGTGAATTACGAAGCAAACTTTCTGTTTTAGCCGATAAAATCAAACCGAAGGTGTATGAATATGGCTTTTTGAAGGAATAGGAAGGAAAAATAGGTGCTAAAAACAATTATTTCTTGTTAAAAATATTTTTGGAAATTAGGATATTGGATGTGATTTTTTTAAATTTGTGAATATGTATTATAGAAGAAAAATTATATTAGCATTACTACAAATTTTTAATGGTGCAATTGATAAAATTAGCTTCCAAAAATTATTATTTTTATTTACTCAACGACAAAACAAAGCTGAATATGATTTTATTCCATATCGATTCGGCTGTTATTCCTATTCTGCAAATGCCGATTTAACTACGATGGTTAAAAAAGGGATACTTTCAGAAACTTCAAGCCATTTTACAAGTAATGAAACTATAGATTATTTCAATTTACTAAAGGATACTGACAAAAAGCAATTGATGGAAATAAAGGTTCATTATGGAAAAATGAATGCTAATGCTTTGATGAAACATACTTACCTTAACTTTCCGTATTGGGCAATTAATAGTTTGAAAGCCAAAGATATTTTATCATCTAAAGAACTTGAAAAAGTAGATTTATGCCGTCCAAATTATAATGAAATAACTTTATTTACTATTGGTTATGAAGGTATTTCATTAGAAGAATATTTAAATCGATTAATTAAAAATGATATAAAATTATTAATTGATGTTCGTCGTAATCCAATAAGTATGAAATATGGATTTAGTAAAAGTCAATTAATACGTTACTGCACTAGTCTTGGAATAGATTATTTACATTTTCCCGAAGTTGGGATTCAATCAGAACACAGGCAAGAACTTAAAAACCAAAGTGATTACGACAAATTGTTTGTAATTTACCGTGAAAATAATTTAGTAAATACCAAATTAATACAAGAAAAAATATTGAGTTTGTTGCATGAAAAAAAACGTATTGCTTTGACGTGTTTTGAAGCAAATATTTGTCAGTGTCATCGAAAACATTTAGCAGAAGCGATAGAACAATTACCTAATTTTAAGTATAAAATAAAACATATTTAAAATGGCAAAAACAAAGGTTTTAATCACTGTAAAAACGTACCCTACTATTTCAGCTAAATATGATGAATTAGTTTGTACAGCTGGTTTTCTTGAAGATGGCTCTTGGATTAGAATATACCCAATTCAGTTCCGAAAAAAATTCTTTTGAACAGCAATACAAAAAATATGATTGGATTGAAATAGATCTTGTTAAAAACAAAAGTGATTTTAGAAAAGAAAGTTTTAGACCAATTTCATATGACACTGAAATAAAAATATTAGGACATTTAGATACCAAAAGTAATTGGTTATTACGAAAAGAAATAGTATTCAAAAATAAAATTTACTCTGATATAAATGAACTTATTTCCGATGCAAAAAATAGAGAAAAAATGACTTCTCTTGCTGTTTTCAAACCAAGCAAAATTATAGATTTCACAATTGAAGTAGCTGAAAGAGAATGGGATAAAAGTAAACTAGAAAAGTTGAAGCATGACAGAAGTACTAACTTGTTTGCTCAAGAAGATGAAGATCTATTTGAAATTGTTAGAAAACTTCCATACAAATTTTCTTATGTTTTACTTGATTGTAACGGGAAAAAAAGTAAGATGATGATTGAAGATTGGGAAATAGGACAACTTTACTGGAATTGTCTTTCTCGTCACGAAGGAAACGAAGCAAAAGCAGTTGAAGATGTTAAGAAAAAATACTTTCATGATTTTGCTAAAACAAAAGATATACATTTGTTTTTAGGAACATCACAGCTACATCATTTAACTGGTAAAAATCCTTTTATGATAATTGGAACTTTTCACCCTAAAATTGAAAGTCAAATAAGTCTTTTTTAATGGAATTATACATAAATCTTTTTTATGATTTGTTGCTTAATTTAATTACTTGTAAAATTCTTTTCAAAGAAGGTAAAGTTCTATACCACCCAATACATTTGCATTTAAAAAAAATAATTTTTCTAAAATGAAATATAATAAAACTTTAGCATTAATTTTACTACCTTATTTATTAAAAAGAAATGTCCACATTAAATACAAATAAAGCAAGTTTAGCAGGTGTTATCATTACTATAGGAATTGTGTTTGGTGATATTGGTACATCACCATTATATGTTTTTCAAGCGATTACAAATTCAGGAAAAAACATTTCTGAAGCATTTATTTTAGGAGGATTATCCTGTGTTATTTGGACATTAATATTATTGGCTACTGTTAAATACATTTATTTTGCTTTAAATGCAGACAATAGAGGTGAAGGTGGAATATTTGCTTTGTATGCACTTTTGAAGGAAAAAAAAATTAAATGGATAATTATTCCAGCTTTGATTGGTTGTGCGACTTTGATGGCAGATGGATTTATTACTCCTGCGATTTCTATTTCTTCTGCAGTGGAAGGTTTGGTCAATTTAAATCCAAATATAAAAACTTTACCCATCGTTTGTGTGATAATATTTTTGTTGTTTTTAGTTCAACAATTTGGAACAACAATAATTGGAAGAGCATTTGGACCAATAATGATTATATGGTTTAGTTTGTTGGCGTATTTAGGAATGGTGAATTTACTTCAAAATCCTACAGTTTTAAAAGCTTTTAATCCCTATTACGCCTATCATTTAATTTTTGAAATTGAAGGAGGATTTTGGGTTTTAGGAGCTGTATTTTTATGTACAACAGGGGCGGAGGCCTTGTATTCAGATTTAGGTCATTGTGGAAAGTTTAATATCAGGATTTCTTGGGCTGTAATGTCAGGTATTTTAGTATTAAATTATTTAGGTCAAGCTGCATTGTGTCTAAAGCCAGGTTTTCATCTTCAAGAAGGGCAAACTGTTTTTTATAGTATGGTCTCTAACATATCACCAAAATTAATGCCGTGGGCTATTGTGATAGCAACATCAGCAACAATTATAGCTTCTCAAGCATTGATAACAGGAGTTTTTACCTTAATGAATGAAGCTATAAAACTAAAATTATGGACTAATCTAAAGGTGAAATATCCTTCAGAACATCAGGGGCAAATCTATATTCCTTTTATCAATTGGTTTTTAATGGGTGGCTGTATTTTAGTCATCGCAATTTTCAGAGAATCTACCAAGATGGAGGCAGCTTATGGTTTGGCAATTACAATAAATATGGTAATGACATCTATTTTACTTCTTTATTTATTGTTTTTAAAATACCCAAAAGCTAAATTGATTTATTCAATAATTTTTCTTGTATTTATTGTAATAGAAAGCATCTTTTTATTTTCAAATTTAGGTAAAATATTACATGGAGGATGGTTTACTTTGGTACTTTCTGTTGGATTTTTCTTAATGCTTTATTTGTATTTTAAAGCAAGGCAATTAAGAAAATCCATAACTGAATACGTGCCGATGGATAAAGTAGTGGAACTAATGAAAGCAGTTGATTCGGATAAAAATATAGCTTATGAGGCCACTAATTTGGTTTATCCAACAAGAAGTGATTCTTGTACTAAATTAGATTCCACGATTTTTTATTCTTTATTCAGAAAAAAACCTCGTAAAGCAAAGATTTTTTGGTTTTTACATATAGATATTAAAAATGAACCATGGGGAATTAATTATTCTGTTAACGAAGTGATTGATAAACATTGTTATTATATTTCTCTTCATCTTGGTTTTAAAGAAGAGCACAGAGTTGAACACATGCTTCATAAAATTTACAAAAGAATGGTGGATAAACAAGAAATTGACAATGAAAGTGTTTTCCCCTCAATAAACAAAAAGTTTTTAAGACCTGATTTTAAATTTATTGTACTGAATTCTAGAGTTGCAACAGATAATAAACTTTCTGCCATACAAGGGATTTATGTCAAAGCTTATCGATTTATCAAATCTATTGGTTTAACTCCAGCTGAAGATTTTGGATTAGATAAAACAAATGTTGTAGTTGAATATGTACCCATAAACGTCGCAAAACGTTTAAATCAAAAAATGACTGAAGATTTTGAGGATTATTCTTTACCTCATTAATTTTTGGTATAGTTTTTATGATATAAAAGAATTTTATTCAACTCGTTTTTGCAATTTTATAAACTAAGTAAACATGAAAATTTTATTTCTAATTTTAATACTATTTTATTCTTTTGATTTCAAATCTCAAACAGATTCTTTACCCGAGTTAAATGAACAAATATTTTTATTTGTAAAATCACAAATTGGTAAAAGGGTAGGTAGGGGAGAATGTTGGGATCTTGCTAAAATCCCACTTACAAAATTTAATGCCAAATGGGACGGAAAATTTGACTTTGGAAAAGAATTAGATTGGAAAAAAGATAAAATTTTACCTGGTGATATTATACAATTTCAAAATGTTCAAATCGAATATCAAGACGGAAGTAGGGTTATAAAAGAATCTTATCCTCAACATACAGCGATTATTTATCAAGTGATTAGTAAAAACGAATATTTTGTCGCACAACAAAATACAGAAACTAATGGAAAAAAAGTGTCTATCGACAAATTGTATTTTGATAAAATAAGAAAAGGTAAAATACTTGTTTATCGACCAGAAAAATAGAATTTTTTGCACTTTTTTTTTCTAACATAAAAGTTAATTGATAAGAAAAATCAAATTATCATTGAAAAATCATTGATACCCACTGTGCGTTGCATTACAAATCCTTCTCCATATCTAACGCCTATCCTTCTGCCAAATTCAGACATCCTTGAAATAATAAATTCAAGAAATTCCTCCCCTGATATCGGTGTAGCTGGTTCTTTTGAATTGGCATCGTAAAATTGACTATTAAATGCTTTTATACACTCCATTTTTTTAACTACGTAATCACTTACGTCCACAATGAAATTTGGTTCAATATACCTATCTTGAATATAGTGCATCACTATTTTAGGTCGATGAGCATTTTGCTTTACACCTTCCCATTTTGAATTAATTTTTATTAATCCAGATAAAAAACATGCTTCTGAGACAAGTTTTGCTGCTCTCCCATGGTCGATATGCCTATCTGTTGGTGCATTACAACAAATAATTTCAGGTTGATATCGTCTAATTTGTTCAATTATGTACATCAAGTTTGTTTGATTATGTTCAAAAAAACCATCTTCAAGTCCTAAATTAATTCTTACTTGAATATCCATTAATAAAGAAGATTTTTTACTTTCTTCGAGTCTTAATTCAGGAGTACCTCTTGTGCCTAATTCGCCTTTTGTTAAATCTATTATACCAATTTTTTTACCTAATAATCTATGTTTTATCATAGTAGCTGAACAAGACAATTCGACATCGTCAGGATGTGCAGCAAAACAAAGTATGTCTAATTTATCATTTTGTTTTTGATTGAGATAAATACTTTTATAATCCATAACCGTTAGGATTTTGATTTTTAATTTTGATTATATAATCCACTATGTATTGTCCTTTTTCATTTTCGTAACGATCGCCCCTCCATGGCAAAGGTCGGAAATAATAAACGTAATGCACTTCAATTTCAGCACCTTGGTTTTGCATTAATGTTTTAGCGATTTTTTCATCTCTAACAGAAAAATAAAACATATTTGAACTTACCGGAGCAGTATTACTTTTAAATCGTATCCCAGGCAATACCATTTCACCTTCATGTGTTTTAAAAACTACCCCTTTTTTTGAAAATTTGTATAAAATTCCGACTCTAGTCCCTTCACTATAAACGAAATAATACCTAAAATAGATAAAACAGAATAAAGAAAAAAATAAAACCAAAGAAACAATAGTAATTATTTTTCTTTTTCTGTTCCATTCAAATTTAAAGCCCACTTCTAAAATTTATTATTAATTTTATTTGCAAATATAAAAGAATGATTCATTTAAATTTAAATTATAGAAAGTTTTATTTTATTATTTTGTTGTCCTACACGTTTTTATCTTTATCAAAATTTAATGCTCAAGTTGAAAATTATAAAAATTTGTTTCAAACAAGATATGGTGTAGGATTAACTAATGGCAACCCTGTTCATGTTTGGTCTTTAAATCTCGAATTTCATACAAAATATAAAATTGGATTATTATATAATTTAGATTACATCTATAGAACGGACAATATTAAACAAGTTCATGCATCGGTAGGAAGTTTATTAGGTCCACCAATATTTGGATTGGGTTTAATTAATGCTTTTACTAAAGACACTATAAAAGACAACGATTTGGATTTTGGTGCAGGTGGAATCGCCATAGGTATATTAATGATACTATTGCCCGACGGTATAAGTTATCATGTACCACTTAGTTATCGAATAGATTACTCTCCATATATCAATTTTTTAGGTATTGATCATGTTAGAGATAGAAACATTCCTAAAAACTATTTTAAATATGCTTTTTCCATTGGAAATAAAATTTCATATACAGTAGCAAACAGAGTTAATCTAGGATTTTTTATTGAAGCAAGAGGAACTGCTAGTTATTCATGGACTTATTTAGCTGGTGCAAGTTTGGGAATATTGTTTAGTAAACGTAAAGAAGGTAATTAAAAATTTATTACTTTGATTTTACAACTAATGTATTAGAAATAATAGATTTTAATTAAATTATTGAATGCTTGTGTAATTAACCTATTTTATTTAGATTTGTAAAATATCATGAAGATTGAAAAATTTGAAGATTATAATGTTGTGAATTTTTAGAAAATGGATATAAAAAATAAAAATATATTTTTTATTAGAGATTAAATATAAAAATTTTAAATTTTAAAATCAAAATGGAAACAAACTACGCTAAATTTTTTAATCAAAAAAATATTAAAATATTAAATTGGATTTTTTCAATTTTAATTGGAATTATAAGTATTCAATCTTTAATGAGTTTTCAATTTGTGAAAGGAATAATTCTACTATTAGTAGCTTTATTATTAATTCCATTATTAAAAGATTTTTGGAGAAACAAATTTCCTTTTTTAAATAACAAAGTTATTAATAATTTAATTATTATTTTTCTTTTTTTTATTGGAATACAAATCGGTAATGATAACAATGAGTCTGCTCATAATAAAAAACACGAAAAAAAAACTTTAATAAATTCTGAACATAATAAAAGTAACAAAACTGAAAAAATTCATAGCATAAAATATGAAATTATAAACGAAATTATTAAAAGATACGACAATTCTCCACACTATATTGTTTTGATTGATGAAGTGGATTTATCAAATAACAAATTCAAATTAGAAATTGAAAATTTAATAAATAAAATCGTAACAGAAAAAGGAGCAAAAATCTCAATTGACATTTTTGATAATAAAAACGCACTTAATGTTTTCAACAAAAGTCATTATGTAGAAAATACTTTAGGCCGAATATTAAACAAAGACGAATTAGTTCAATTGGAAAAACATTACATTTCCTCTTTTGATGGTGAACTTGAAACTGAAATCTATCCAAATACTCTAAACTTTTTCCCATCTGCTACTAAAAAAAATGCAAAACTAGGTAAATATATAGAAACCATTGAATATAATCCTATAATTAATGACTACAGAATTGTCAAAAAACAACGAGCCCAATTGGATTATCAAAAGACAATGTTAGAAAAAAAGAAAAAAGAATTTGAAAATAAATGTTTTAATAGTTTGGACGGTTCACACAGAGAATTAGTGAAATATGTTAAGTCAAACATGAATGATAAAAAAAGTTTTTCTCACGAAGAGACAACATACATAACCTTGGATGAATACGTTGTAGTTAATATGAAATTTAGAGGGAAAAATGCTTATGGAAATATTGTTTTAGACAAAATAAAAGCTAAAATAAGTTATAATTGCGAAGTATTAGAAATAATAGATTAGAAAAACCATTAGAAAGATAATGATTATTTTTAATTAAGTTGTTTGTAGGTGTTCAGTGGTTAAAAATCCTGACTGCGGATAGCTGAGAACCATTATCGCTCAGCATTAAAAACCGAAGATTTAAAACCATTTAAAAAAAAGAGTAAATTTGAAACTTAAATATTATTAAATATCGGTATTGACCTCTGAATCGCAAAATATTGAATTCAAAATAACTTGGAAAGACGAATACCTAAAATGGATTTGTGGTTTTGCAAATACTAATGGAGGAACAATTTTCATCGGAAAAGACGACTCAGGAAACGTTGTGGATTTGAAGAATGCTAAAAAGTTAATGGAAGAAATCCCAAATAAAGTCAGAGATACTTTAGGCATTTTGGTTGATGTTAATTTGTGCCAAACAGATAAAGGGAAATTTATTGAAATTCTTGTAGAACAATATCCTTATCCTGTCAATTATAAAGGACAATATCATTACAGGAGCGGAAGCACCAAACAGGAATTAAAAGGCGCTGCTCTAGACAAGTTTTTACTTCAGAAAAAAGGTAAAAGATGGGATGGTGTCCCTGTTCCTAATGTTTCAATAAATGACTTTAAGCAAGAAACTTTTGATTTTTTTCGCAAACGAGCTTTTAGAAGCCAAAGAATTGATGAAGAAAGTTTATCCGACAGTAGTGAACAGCTTATCGAGAATCTTCAACTCAAGGAAGGTGATTTTTATAAGCGGGCGTCTATTTTGCTTTTTCATCCTTATCCTGAAAAATATATAACTGGGGCCTATATAAAAATTGGTTTTTTCGAAAGTGATAGTGATTTAAGGTATCAGGATGAAATTCACGGAAATCTTTTTGAGCAAATTGAAAAAACAACAGAATTACTTTTCACAAAATACATTAAGGCATTGATTAGCTATGAAGGTTTAAGTCGTGTAGAAACCTATGAATATCCGAAAGAAGCTATTAGGGAGGCGTTACTAAATGCAGTTGCCCATAAAGACTATTCAGGCGGTGTTCCAATTCAAATTAGTGTTTACAAAGACAAATTAATGATTTGGAATGAAGGACAACTACCTGAAAATTGGACTATTGAAACGCTATTTGACAAACACTCCTCAAAGCCATTTAATCCTGATATCGCAAATTCACTTTTTCGTAGCGGATATATTGAATCATGGGGACGTGGTATTTTCAAAATGAAAGAACAGTGTTTAAATTTTGGACAGCCTATACCATTATTCTTTTTTAAAAGTTCAGGTTTTTGGGTAGAGTTCAGAAAAGACATTTATAACCACAACCAACTAAAAGACCTTGGACTAAATGAACGCCAAATTAAAGCTGTACTTTTCGTAAACGAGAAAGGTAAAATAAATAACAGTGATTATCAAACTTTAAACGATGTTTCTAAAGCAACTGCTACGAGGGACCTAACCGAACTTATGGAAAAGTTCAAGGTATTGGACAGAAGTGGTGATGTTGGGGCAGGTACAATCTATGTTTTGATTGGCTCATAATTGGCTCAATTGGCTCAGAAGATAAGACAAATGAAAAGCAAATGGACAAAAAATGCCGAACCGTTAACATCAAACTAAAAAGTGGCGGTTAAATAAAGATTTGACTAGGTTTACAGTAAAGTGCTTAGAAATCGCAATCTTCGGGTAGCTACAAAAAATTACAAATTTTTACAACTTCGCTGCTGGTTCGTATTGTTTATTATCAATAATCATTTTGGCAATGATTTCACAAAGTATTTCAGATGTTCCACCTCCAATAGGTCCTAATCTACTGTCACGAGACAATCGTGCTAAAGGATATTCTTCCATGTAACCGTAACCTCCAAGCATTTGAAGACATTCGTAAACAACTTCATCAGAAACTCTAGTAGAATTCAATTTTGCCATACTAGCTTCTTTTACAACATATTCACCCATATCTAATCTTTTAGTGGTGTAATAGTTGAATGTTTTAACAATCTCAGTATCTGAAGCACATTTGGCTAATTTATGTCTTAACACTTGAAACTGATTGATTTGTTTCCCAAAAGCCATTCTTTCAGAGGTGTAACTTAGCGCATAATCCACTGCAAATTCAGCTCTTGCGTGAGCATTTACAGCCATTACGAGTCTTTCAAGAGCAAAATGTTGCATTATGTATAAAAATCCTCTACCTAATTCTCCCATTAAATTAGTTTCAGGAATACGTACATTATCAAATGCCAATTCAGCAGTGTCAGAAGCTCTCCAACCTAATTTATCTAGTTTTGTGGCACTTACTCCTGGAGTATTTCTGTCAACTAAAAAAATACTAATCCCTTTTGCTTGAAGTTCTGGATTTGTCTTAGCTGCTACAACGATATAATCACAATATACTCCGTTGGTAATAAATGTTTTAGAGCCATTGATAACATATTCATTTCCATCTTTAATAGCGGTTGTTCTCATTCCTGCAACATCAGAGCCACCAAATGGCTCTGTAATGGCTAAAGAACCAACCATTGTTCCGTTGATACTTGCAGTTAAATACTTTTGTTTGATTTCTTCTGTACCTTCAGCTTTTAAATGAGTCATAGCCAGATACTGATGAGCCCACATACTTGCAGCAAATCCACCTGAATTGACTTTTTGTAATTCTTCTAAAAAAATTACTGTAAAAAATAAATCTAAATTTAATCCACCGTATTCTTCATCTTGTCTGAGTCCGAAATAACCCATTTCACCAAATTTCTTGAAAATTTCTCTGTCAACTTTGCCTTCTTTTTCCCATCTTTCAATATGTGGAACTGCTTCTTTTTGTAAAAAATCTTTAAATCCTTGTCTAAATTGATGGTGTTCTTCTGTAAAAAACATAAATAATTATTTTTTTACAAAAATAAGTGGATTTTTGGAATCTCAAAGAACTAAAACAAGTTTTTTATATTTTTTTTTCAATAAAATAAAGAAAAATTTCTAAAATTATAATTTTTCAATCACAAAGTCAGTTCGTCTATTGATAGATCTTGAATAATCAGAATCGTTTGGTATTTTGGGTTTACTTTCGCCATACCCTTTTGCTGAAAGTCTTGATTCTTGAATTCCTAAACTGACAAGGTATTTTTTAACAGCGCTTGCTCTATCGTCAGATAATTTTAAGTTTGTGCTTTCTTCGCCAACATCGTCTGTATGACCTTGAATTGCGATTTTAATACTTGGGTTTTCTTTTAAAAATCTAGAAAATTGTTTTAAGATAAACTGAGAAGAAGCAGAGAGTTGAAAGGAAGCCGTGCCAAAAAGAATGTCTTTTATCGTATATGCTTCGCCTTCTTTTAGCGGTTTCACCTCTAAATCATTCCCTTTAATTGATTTTTTCTCACTGATTTCTTCTTTGGTAATAAGTTTTGAATCAAAAGCATGTCCTTCTTTTTTTACAGTAAGCATGACATCTTGTTTTTCTTTAGTTTTAACAATCGCAGCGTATTTCCCATCATCACCTTTCACTTTGACTGTTTCAATTTTATCGGAATTAGCATAAGCAATTTCAATACTTGCGTCGGTAATTGGCTCACCTGAATTGTTTTTTAATTCCCCTTTCATGATGGCTACTTTTTGTGGTCGGGCTTCAGGATACAACTCAAACTGATAGATATTCCAATCTCCACCAACTCTTGAGGAATAATAAGCCAATTTGCCATCTATGGAAACAAAGATTCCCAATTCATCTTCAGCACTATTTATCGGATATCCAATGTTTTTTGGTTCTTGCCAAATCCCGTTTTCCGTACGAGTATAAAAAATATCCAATCCTCCTACTCCTTTTCTTTTATCAGAAGTTGAGGAAACAAAATATAAAGTTTCTGAATCTTGATGTAAAAAAGGACTTTTATCTTTTCCATCGGTGTTAATTTCATCAAAAGGTATCGCTTGTGACCAATTCCCACTCCCATCCCTTTTGGAAATAAAGATGTCATTGTCTCTTGTATTGGGTCTATAAGCTGTGAAAAATAAAGTATTCCCATCGGCAGAAAGTGAAGGTTGGGCTTCCCACCCGTTTGGAGTGTTGATTTCGGGACCCATATTTTTTAAAGGAGTCCATTCAAAATCATTTCCACCTTTTCCACTTCTTTTAAATTCTGTGATATATAAATCGCAATTCATATAATTTCTACCCTGAACATTTTCGTTTTTACAAGCACAAATAATCATTTCTTTATTATCAACGGACATTGTAGCAGCACCATAACTTGAGAATGAACCGTCGTTGAAAGGAGGTTTAAAAGCCTGCCCTTTATCAAAAAGTGCCTCTGCGTCTGTTCGTTGAGAAAAACAAAATTTTTCAACAACATTGGTAATTATCTCCCCTAAACCTTCGTTGTCATTAACTTTTCGAGTATAAAACATCAATTCGTTATCAGGCGAAATCATAGGAAAATATTCATCGGTGGTGGTAGAAACATTTGGAACTTTTTTTGGTTCAAATGGTACTTTTGTTGTTTTTAACTCAGCATCATTTTGTACTTCTTTGATGATTTCTTGTGCATCTTTTTTCTTTTTATCAAAATTTTCTGAAATTCTTGCTGGATTATTGTGTTGAAATGAAACAAATTCTTTGAAGTAGGTAATTGCTTCGTCCATTTCTTTTTGGTTATAGTTTATAACACCTAAATAATAAAAACAATCTGAATGATAATCATTACAATAACCAATACATTGTTTAAATAAACTTTCCGCTTTTAAAAGTGCTTTATCACCTGCGTTTGGATTTGGATTTTTTTCATATAAAGATTGAGCGTATTGAAAAGTATAAATAGCAAATTCAAAATAAACCATAGCGTTTTCTGGAGCCATATCAATTGCTTTATTGAAATTTTCTGAAGCTATTTGTATGTTTGGAGTATTTTTTGCCGTTTCTATTAAACGAACGACTTTTTTATCAGGGTTTACACATGACTCATCTTCTTCTTGAGAAAAAAAGTATGATAGAAAACAAACAGAAAAAATAAGAAAAATTGGCTTCATTCAATTAAACATAACAAAATTCCTACCAAAATTAATCAACTTACTAAATCGCAATCCTATTTATATTTTGAAGTTTTAAACGAACTTTTGAACACTGAAAAGTATAGTTGGAGATTAAAACCAAATTTTTTACAATTAATTCTATAAATGCCATTGTTTTTGTTAAAAAAAAATAATTTTGCAAAATACTTAAACAATAAATAATGTTAAAAGAATTCAAAGAATTTATCATGAGAGGCAACGTGATTGATTTAGCTGTTGCGGTAATCATTGGAGGAGCTTTTGGAGCTATTGTCAATTCATTAATATCAGATGTCATTACTCCGTTAATCTTAAATCCAGCTTTAGATGCAGCAGGAGCTAAAGATATTGCAGAATTAAAATGGGGTGCTATAAGTTATGGAAAGTTTTTAGCTTCAGTGATAAACTTCATCATTATCGCTTTTTGTTTATTTTTAATTTTAAAAGGTTTTAATACAGCCATTAAAAAAATGAAGAAAAAAGATGAAGAGAAAAGTGAAACACCTAAAGGACCGTCTCAAGAACAATTATTAACTGAAATTAGAGATCTTCTTAAAAATAAATGATAAAAAACGATATTTTACTTTTCTTGATTTTATCGAGTGTTCAAAAATTTTCATTGTCTCAAGTGACTGATAATGAGGATAAAATTAGAGCGAAAAATACTGATACTACTCTGGGATGGAAAAAAGGAGGAATTATTTCTTTAGGAATTGCACAAGCAAGTTTGACTAATTGGGCAGCTGGTGGACAAAGCTCATTTGCAGTTAATTCATTAGTTAATGTATATGCTCATAAAATAATGAAAAATTCCGTTTGGGAAAACTATTTAGATTTAGGTTATGGATTACTAAATCAAGGTAAATTATGGAGAAAAACAGATGATAAATTAGATTTTACATCTAAATATGGTCAAAAATTAAAGAAAAGTATTTATTTAGCTGGTTTAGTGAATTTTAAAACACAATTTACCGATGGTTTTAATTATCCCAACGATTCTATTGCAATTTCTAGGTTTATGACTCCGGGCTATCTACTAGGTGCAATAGGGATTGAATACAGACCTAACAATAATTTGACTGCTTATTTAGCTCCTTTTACCTCAAAAAATACATTTGTTTTAGATACAACATTGTCAAATCAAAAAGCATTTGGTGTTGATTCATCTAAAGTATTAAGAAGTGAATTTGGTGGTTATTTAAGAATTAATTACCAAGTTAAAATCATGGAAAATGTTCAATTTCAGACAAAATTAGAAATGTTTTCTAATTATCTGAACAATCCAGGTAACATTGATGTAAGTTGGGAAACATTATTGAGTATGAAAATTAATAAATTTGCTTACCAACATTAGTCGCAATCCATACCTCCTGCTTATATACTAATTTTTACTTTTCTTTTTCCGCAAAAGAAAAGTAACAAAAGAAAACTCGGCACTTATTGTTAGTAAATGCACTCCACTCGGTTCCCGCAATAGCCATCGCTTCGCTTTTTACTAACAATTAGGTGCCATTGATTATCGTTAAACCTGTAATTTTCACTATTTGTAAGACGAATTTTCAACTAATAATTTATATTGCACTCTATCTTGTTATCCCATTTAATAAATTTATCTCAGCAACTTTGGGAACACATTTATTATACGATCACGATGTGGTTTTACAATTGGATAAAAACAGAGATGGCATTATTGATGGAGTAGGGAAAAGAGTACAATTTAAACAAGTACTAAATATTGGATTTAGTTATAAATTTTAGAAATTGGATTTTTGTTTTCTTTGTAAAGTATTATCGTCTTCTATTAGAAGAAAAATAGTAGAAAAATCGATAAGATTTTTTAAAATAAAAAGATTTATTTCCTTAAACTAAAGAATTTTAATTTCAACTCTTCTGTTGGCTTGTTCTTCGTAGGCGAATTTTGGTGTAGGATAAATTGGTCGTGTGTTTCCATAACCTTTGGAAGTCAAACGTTTTTTATCAATCCCGTTTTCTACTAAATAATTTAAAACACGTTTTGCTCTTGCTTCAGATATTTTTTGTCCTGCAAAAGAATTTTCTCCTAACTCTTGAACGTGACCTTGAATTTCTACATTTATTCCTGCGTTAAGGGCTAAAAAATCTCGTAATCTTCTTAATTTGGGTTCTGAACTAGGTAAAAACTCACTTGTTCCAGGAACAAATTCAATTTCATCTAATTGAACACTTTTACCCTCACCGATAGGTTCAAGCCAAATAACCAATTCGTGTTCAGTACCAGGAGAAACAGGTTCTTCTCTATCCGTAAAAAAGTATCCTTGACAATCTACACGAACAGCAATTTTACCAGATTTATCCATATTAAAAAAGAAGTCAGATCCTTGATAGAATGAAGAAATTGATTTTAATCCACTTATAACCAAGTCAGCAATAACTGGATTCCCTGTTTCAGCATCTCGTACTAAAATTGAAAATGCTGGTTTATTTTTATCTGTTCTTTGATCTACTATTTTAATTTCAGGTGAATTAGTGCTAGGTTCGTCAGAAATGGGTTCGTATTTAAATTTTAAATCCAGTTTTTCACGTTCTTTTGTGGTATGAAAAAAACATATCATAATCGATTCACCTGCAATAAGTTCCATCGGATAATAGAAGTTATCGTCATAATTTAAGGACAAACCAATTTCGTTTTGTGTAGGTTTGATTATCATTCTTTTAATCTCAGCGATTCCTTTTACAATATCACCACACATATCATTGGTTTCATTTCTGAAAATCAACATTTTTAAATTTCCATTTGCAACTTTAGCGTTTATGGAAAGACGTCCGTTAAAAGGAGCCACAAAGGAACACCAAATAGAATTTTCTTCTTTTAACTCCTTTAATGAGGGATATTTTTGAAATTCATCTATTATACCACCTTTACCTGAAAATTGTAAGTTGTAGGTGCCTGGATTAAGAATGTTAAGAGCACCATCACAATCTGATATTCGTTCTGATTGACCCCATAAATTATGGAGGGAAAAAGAAAATATTAAAAATAAAATTATATTTCTCACACTAAATTCAACAACAAAATTAATGCAAAAAATAAATTATAGATACAGTTTTTAACAATTATTTATATAATTATTCACAATGTATTTTTGAAAAAATATTTATTATTTTAAAATTTATTGTCAAAGTACTTGATTTTAAGTTGTTTTGACAAAGTTAGATTTAATGAACAACGGTTATTATTTTTTATTCTCCTCACTTTTATTGTAAATGTAATCACATATTTCAGCAACAGCAGGACAATATTCAATATTTTTTATCGTAATATCGATGATTTGTCTGATTTTTTTTCTGTCTGTATGGGGATATTCTTTACATGCATTTGGTCTGAATTCATAAATACTACAATAATTTTGTTTATCTAAAAAAGGACATGGAGTTTGTTTGAATATATAATCTTCGTCCTCATCTAAAATTAAATATTGATCAATTAAATTATTTTCTTTAATTTTTAAATTTTTTGCAATTTTTTTAATATCAGAAATAGTGACAATTGGAGAAATATTTTTGCAACAATTGGCACAGAGTAAACAATCAATTTTTTTGAACACCGTTTGATGAGTATCATAAAATTGTTGGTCTAAATCTATATATTTTTGTTTTTTTACTTTATCAAAATATTTCCGATAAAGTTTAATTTTATTTTTTGTACGTTCTAAAATTGAAGTATAAATCAAAATCGTTTATGCTTTGTTGGGATATATTTTAAGTGCTTCATTTAAAACTTTTACTGCTTGAGTTAAATCTTCTTTATTTAATACATAAGCTAACCTTACTTCATTTTTTCCAAGTTGATTTGAAGAGTAAAATCCATTGGCAGGAGCTAACATAACTGTTTGATTTTCATATGAATATTCTTCTAATAACCATTGACAAAATTTTTCAGCATCGTCAACAGGTAATTGTGCAACACAATAAAAAGCTCCCGATGGTTTAGGACAAAAAACACCTGGGATTTTATTGAGACCATCAACTAAAATATTTCTTCTTTCCACGTACTCATTGACAACATCATCAAAATAAGATTTTGGAGTATCTAACGCTGCTTCTGCTGCAATTTGATCTACTGTTGGAGGAGACAATCGTGCTTGAGCAAATTTTAATGCAGCTTCGACGATTAGTTTGTTTTTACTGACTAATGCACCAATTCTGGCACCACACATAGAATATCTTTTTGAAACAGAATCTATCATTATCACATTTTCTTCTAATCCTTCTAACTCTAAAACAGAAATAGGTTTGGCTCCATCGTAGCAAAATTCTCTATAAACTTCGTCTGCAAAAAG
The DNA here is from genome assembly GCA_016183815.1 of Flavobacteriia bacterium. Taxonomy (GTDB): domain Bacteria; phylum Bacteroidota; class Bacteroidia; order Flavobacteriales_D; family Crocinitomicaceae; genus M2408. Next base: position 8,073 of record JACPDW010000004.1, on the reverse strand, counting down.
AAATAAATTGTGTTTTTTAACAAGTTCTCTAATCTGTAATAATTCACTTTTGGTATATAAATAGCCAGTTGGATTTCCAGGGTTACAAATTACAATAGCTTTTGTTTTACTGTTAATCTTTTTTTCAAATTCATTTATTGGAGGCAAAGCAAAACCTGATTGAATAGAGGAAATAATTGGTACTACTTTTACACCTGCCATTAATGCAAAACTATTGTAGTTGGCATAATAAGGTTCTGGAATAATAATTTCATCACCTGGATTACAGGTACACATTAAACCAAAAATTAATGCTTCTGAACCACCGTTCGTAATGATAATATCTTCAAATTGAACAGGTAAACCAATTTTTTGATAACTCAAAGCCAATTTTTTACGATAAGATTCAAATCCAGCAGAATGACTGTATTCAATCACTTTTCTATCCATATTTTTGATGGCTTGTAATGCTACTGAAGGAGTTTCAATATCCGGTTGACCAATATTTAAATGATAGACATGCACACCTTTTTTTTTAGCTTGTTCAGCAAAAGGAGCTAATTTTCTTATTGGAGAAGCAGGCATTTCAACTGCTTTTTTGGAAAGAATTGGCATAAAAAATATTTTTTGCAAATGTAAGTTAAAAATTAAAAAAAAACATTGCTCAATTGATGTAAATTAAGAAATATGCAATCAATATTAGAAAATGTGCTACAAATTCCCTAAGATAAAAAAGGTGCTAACTTTAGCTAATTTCCTTGAACAATTTATAAATCGATAAAGCCGATGAAGAATCTTTAAATTTAACGTTTTTTTTTATAGTTTAAGTGGATTACTCGGATAAATGTTAACTGCATTTATTATATGATATTTTACCTTCGATATTAATTTGTTCCCACAATTTAGCTTTTGGGTATTTATCGTTTCGAATTTGTATTATTTCATCTTTGTGATTTGGATTCATATTGTATCCAAGTATAATTTCCATAAAAAGTGAAGGGTCAATAGGGTAAGTTCTTGGTCCATCATGAACCATTTTACTCAATCTAAATTCTTTTTCGTCACTAAAAATATCTGGCAAATTGAAAATTCTTGTAAAGATATTATTGGTCATATTTTCCTTAGAAAAAGGAGGTAATAGGTATGGTTTATGCGATATTGGATAATAGTCTACAAATCCTGAAATACAATCAATAGTTTCCTTATTGAACATAAATTCCTTATCGACTCCTACACAATATCCTGAAAAATTATTTGAAAAATATTTCCATAATCGATTATTTTCAAATGTATAGGTCATGGATAAAATACCATGGATATTATTAAGAAAAGTCATATGTTCATCAATCGTTACTTTTCTATGTTCCTCATCTTTGAATGGTGAATTCTGACTCATTTCAAGAGCATATAAATGTCTTTGTGTTAAAGATTCAATTGGGTATTCTGGATTGTTGTAGTAAAATTTATACAATTCTTCGTCTGAAATTAAATTCGGATCGTACTCAAACTCAAATTCATGACTATTATATCCGAAACTTTTATGAGGGGCAAAATAAAGTTCCGAGTTTTTGAGAACACTTTGGTCTTCAACAGTATCCCAAGTTCGATATTTATAAAGTACCCTTGGTAAGTCTAATTTTTCTATTTCTTCTCTTGTAATCGGTGTCATTCTTCAGTTGCAGTTAACGTCAGTTCCCCGACTTGTCGGGGTAAACTGTCTAAAAACTTCCTTTTTTATTTAAATTCAACTCAAAAATAAGCAAATATTTCCATTTTAAGCCACTTTCATTAATAATTTTTTACTTTTTATAAAAGTATCAATTACAAAAAAAGTTGCTCTTATTTGCTTAAAATACCTTCTCAGAACAAAAAAATAAAAGTCAAGTTCTTTTAGGTAGTTTTTGAGCTGATTTTGGTCAAGAATATTGAAAATGTAATAGGTTTTAGAAAATGTGCTACAAATTCCTTAAGATAAAAAAGGTGCTAACTTCAGCCAATTTCCTTGAACGATTTATAAATCGATAAAGCCGATGAAGAATCATCAACTTCATAGCTTTTTTTTAAAGCTTTTGTCGACTACACGGATAAATGTTGGCAATTCGGTGTTTATCCGAACATTAAATTTACACGTTTTCCAAGTCCGAATTCGAAAATCTTATAAAGTGTCGATAATTGAATGTCGCATTTTCCGTTCTCAAGTCGAGAAATATAACTTTTCTTAGTCCCAACTTTGTCAGCTAATTGCTCTTGAGTCATATTTGCTTCTTTTCGTGCTTCCTTTAATATTTCACTAATCACAAAATATTGTGCTTTTTCTTCAAATACATCACGTTTTTCAGTTCCAATTTTTCCATATTTTATGTCTAATAACTCGTCAAAGTTTTTAGCTTTTCTAATTTTTTCTTTTTCCATTATTTTTTCTTTTTTGAGTTAAAATATTCTTCTTTTAATTTCAAAGCCAAGTCAATTTGTTTTTTTGGCGTTTTTTGAGATTTCTTTTGAAAACCATTAAACAAGACCACTAAATTCCCTTTATCAAAACAGCAAAATATTCTATAAATGTTACTTTCAAATTCAATTCGGATTTCATAAAGTCCTTCAGTTCCAGTCAAGTGGTCAAGAAATTTTTTAGGAACGTTTTGAACAGTTCTCAATATTTTAAAAACGTATTCAATTTTTTCTTGGATTTTTTCGGTCTGTTCCAGATAAAAGTCCTGAAAATAATGTTCGTGAAAAATAATCTGTCTTTGAGTATTCATTTTACAAAGTTAACTTAAAAGTTATCAATTTGCAAATTTTATTTCATTTATTTTTGAAGATGATTCTTTTACACTGATTGCTAACTCATTAGCGTTTTATTCATTGTTTTTGCACAAATATAGTAAAAATCTTGAATTTTTCAAAATTGCACAAAAATAGCAGAAAGTACAAAAAATAATGAATAAAACCAAGTTGAACTGAGCCATTTTCTATGGGCATTCTATCGTTTTATTAACCCTTTCGTTTTATGGATTCGTAAATTTAACTGAGCGAATTCAATGGTGTTGGGAGAATTTTAAACTTCATCGTTTTTGTTAAAGCTTTTATCGACTACTCGGATAAATGTTATGCCCATCATTTTTTTTATTTGTTAAATTGGATAGTCTTTTTTTTGTAGTATTTAATTTTTTTTCATTTCTTTAAAAAAATATGTTGGTGCATGCATTTCTTTGATATAAAAAAGTGCATCTGCAAACTCAAATGGAATCATTAAGTTTTCATTTCTACCAATCTTTACATGAGTTATATTTTGTTGCTCGATAAATTCTTTGTTCTTATTGTTCCTTAATGAGAATAGAGCAAAATTTCCGAAATAATTTTTATGGATATAATGTTCAATGCTCTTTTCTGTAGATTTTTTTATTTTAAAAGATAGTAAACCTTTGTCTTTGTTGCCATATTTTCCTTTATATGCAGTAAAAACAATTGCATAGTATTGTTCTTTGAAATTGTTTTTCAGGTATGTACCCATAGGTTTATTATTAGAATTATTATTTCGAGGCTCAAACATAAGATGCCCTGATGCTGCCCATAATATGATTTTTTTTTCAGGATAAAGCTCCATATACCATTTCAAATTTTCATACATCATTGAGTCGCGAATTGCTCCGAATGGTTGAAAATACATACGTGTATAATCGCTGTTGATATTCTTACAAAGTTGTTTCCAAAACTGGTAATATGGTCGATTTTCGAGATGATACTCGTCAATAATATGATTTATTTTTCTGAGTTTTCCACTAAAATAAATTGTGTCATCAATACTAAAATTTTGCTTGAAATTAGAAGTTCGAATCACTTCGTCCAAAATGCTATAAAAACGGTCACTTTCAATTATTTTAGAGGTATAATATTGCAAAGAATCAAATAATTGGTCAAAGTCAGCTTTTAAGAATTTCTTTGAATTTCCTAAAAGTTGATTGTCAATACCGATAAGATCTATTGGATTGTTTTCTTGATTGTTGTTTTGAGCTAGATAGTCATATAATACCTTTACTTCATCACATTTCCAAACCCCAAAAAGCCCATCAAAAAAAAGTTCTTGTGTAGAGGTTACTATTTGTAATGAATCATTAGTGACTTTACAATCATACAGACCAGATTCAAAAGCAATAACGTCAAAATTAAGGCTATCGTGCAAGTATTTTATCATGGCAACCTTTGTTTTAAAAGTTGTCCCCATATAATGATTTCCTTCACCTAATGAAACAATCTTTACTCCTTTTAGTTCCTCTTTAAGCGAGCTAAAGTTTTTAAAATTTCCAGTTTCTATTTCTAAATCATCAATTTTTAATAGTTCTTGTGAATACAAGCCTTTAATAAGGAACAATAAAACTACTATTAATGTTAGCTTCATGCTTTAACGAGTTAATATTTCAGTTGTGTATGTAGTTGGGCATAACGTCAGTTCCCCGATTTGTCGGGGTAAACTGTCTAAAACCTCCTTTTTTATATAAATTTAACTCAAAAATAAGCAAATATTTCCATTTTAAGCCACTTTTTTAAAATAATTTTGTGTATTCATGAATATTATTTTGTCAAAAAAAATGCTCTAAATGTATTAAAATGGATTGTAAGAACTAAAAAATAATAACCAAAATCTTTTAGGTAGTTTTTGAGCATATTTTGGTCAAGAATGTTGAAAATGTAATAGGTTTTAGAAAATGTGCTACAAATTCCTTAAGATAAAAAAGGTGCTAACTTCAGCCAATTTCCTTGAACGATTTATAAATCGATAAAGCCGATGAAGAATCTTTAAATTCAACGTTTTTTTTTATAGTTTAAGTGAATTACTCGGATAAATGTTGTTTATAAACTCTAATTTTGATTCTTCATTTTCAGTGTTATGTCTCCAATATTGTAACTATATATTGAAGCTGGCAAAAATGAAAAGAATAAACCTTCTATTTGCTTTATACCTAATTGGTCTATTGATGTTACCAAAGCATTTTTAAAATTGTTGCTCTTACAAAAATGTATTAAACTTTTTAATTCTTTTGGTTTTTCAAAATATCGATTACTCCATTTTATCTCAACACCCCATTGAGGTTTGTATTTTTTATCATCAACCAAAACTAAGTCAACTTCCCCTTCATTTCTTCCCTCTTTCCATCGGGCGTAGGTTAAGTCTAATTTTTCTCTGTGCATCCATTGTGATAATACAGCAGTTTCTACTATATTCCCCATTTCATTGTCTGTTTCACAAATCGGAGAAAATAAGGCAGTTCGCAATGATGGATTTGTCAAATACACTTTGAAGCTGGTTACTCGTTTTAGTCGTTTTGCTGTAACATCAACTTTGTTTAATACTTTGATTAAGAATGCAGCTTCTAAATATTCTAGGTATTTTTTCAAAGTGTCTTTTTGTATTCCACTTTCTTTACACATTCTTTCGTAAGAAAATTCATTACCAGTGTTGTAAGCTATGTAAGTAAAAAATCGGTTTAACTCTTGTACGTCTTTTATGCCGTATAAACTTGGCAAATCTCTAAGTAATACTTTGTCCACAATATCGTTTTTTACGTATCGTCCCATTTCACTTTGTATTTTTTCACTTAAAACAACTTCCGGGTAGCCACCAAAGTTTAAGTAATGTACAAACTCTTTATTTAGAGCTTTTATATCGTGTGAAAGACAATAAGGTATCTGATTTTCTCCGTAGCTTATTTTTCCATTGTACATTAAGTGATTCATTTCCTTTAGATGAATGTACTCCTGAAATGTAAGTGGTGGCAACATAAAATCTGTAAATCTACCTGCTCCGCTTTCAGTGCTGTGCCATTTTAATGCTGCAGCTGCTGAACCTGATACAATAAATTTAGTTTCGGGATAGGAGTCAACAATCACTTTAAGATGGCGCTCCCAATCTTTCAGGTATTGTATTTCGTCAAAAAAAACATAGCAACCCTTTAAATTGACTTGATTGAGAGATTGTTTACACAGATTTAAGATGTCTTCTAAACTTAAGTGCACATAAATAGGGTTGTCTATGCCTATGAAAAATATTTTTTGCGGATTTACATTTTCAGTCAATAGTTGTTGTATGCTATGAAATAACATTACAGTTTTCCCAACACGTCTTGGTCCCATAAGAACCAAAGCTCTTTTTACGTTTTTTTCAATTACAAACGGATAAAACAAGCTGAAATATAGTCGTTTAGCCATTGTACTGTACACTTCAGGTATTTTTTTGTTAACCCACCAAGGATTTTCATAGTGTAAGCGTTCTACTATTTTTTCTATTGGAAAAAGACTTGTATTGCTCATAAAATCATTTGTTTTTACAAATATAGTAATAATAGATTGATTTAAATCTATCTATTTGATATATTATTGTATTTATAAGCAATATTTTATTTTTTTATTCACCTATTTTGTCGATTTTAAGTAAGTCTTTATAAGGACGATTTGTATTACAATATTGCTCAACGGCAGTTCCCCGATTTGTCGGGGTAAACTGTCTAAAAACCTCTTTTTTTATTTAAATTCAACTCAAAAATAAGCAAATATTTACATTTTAAGCCACTTTTTTAAAATAATTTTGTGGATTTATGAATATTATTTTGTCAAAAAAAATTGTTCTAAATGTATTAAAATGGATTGTTAGAACTAAAAAACAATAATCAAAATCTTTTAGGTAGTTTTTGTGCATATTTTGGTCAATAATATTGAAAATGTAATAGGTTTTAGAAAATGAGCTACAAATTCCCTAAGATAAAAAAGGTGCTAACTTCAGCCAATTTCCTTGAACACCGAGTAAATCGACAAAAGCAGTAAGACCCAACTACAAATTCCCTAAGATAAAAAAGGTGCTAACTTCAGCCAATTTCCTTGAACACCGAGTAAATCGACAAAAGCAGTAAGACCCAAACAGTAATGCAAGAAAAAAGCGATGAAGAATCATCAACTTCATCGCTTTTTTTTAAAGCTTTTGTCGACTACTCGGATAAATGTTAGCGGTAGTTTTTATTTGTTTTTATAATTAAATCTCAATAAAGTCGGTTTTTTGTTTTGTCCTTCATTAGTAATAATCATGTCGCCATTGTCTAAAAATGTTATGCCTTCTGCTTTGTTGAAAATGTCTGTATTCAATGGTTCCATATGTTCAATTTCACCTTTGATATTGAATATAAAGAGCAAATGGTCAGACGCTGAAAGTAAGTATAGCTTTTTTGTTATTGGATGAATTGCAATAGCAGAAGTCATGAACTTAATAAATGGTTCTGTAATTTGACCATTCTTTTTTGTCTTGGTGGGAACGTCAATTTTATTTGTTGCAGCAAACTGTTTAATGTTTTGAAGGTCGAAATCAAATACAGGTTTTTCCGTCAATTTTTTCTCTTTCAAATCGAACCCATATATTACTCTTTTGTCTTTGTATTCAGGACCTTTCGCAATTTTTCCTTTGCTCGCAATTAACAGTCTGTTGTTGTCAGGGTCGTAACAAAGTCCTTCGTTATTGTTAGCTGGAATACCTGTCATAAATGAATTTAGCTTGAAATTCGAGGATTGATAATTTGAAATTTCGAATAAGGTTCCATCGCTCCTTAAGATATACATTGAACTGTCAACTCGGGTTATCCCTTCGTAATCTCCGTCAATATTGAACCTATATTGTTTTTGTATATTATTTTTTTCAATGTCATAAATAAAAAGTATTCCGTTCTCGTCTTGGATGCAAGCAAAGGTTGTGCTGTCGATGTCAGTCAGGCCTGAAATTTCTCTTAAGGTGTCAGGAAGAACGAAGGTAAAATCAGGCTTACTCAAATTATAGCCTGTGATTTTTTCATTGTTTTTATAAGTCGCTGAGCAACCAAGTAATGTCAATACGAAGAGTCCGATAATCTTTGAAGTCATATTTTTCATAATTCCTGTCTGTCTTTTAAAATTACCGCTAACTCATTAGCGTTTTATTCATTGTTTTTGCACAAATATAGTAAAAATCTTGAATTTTTCAAAATTGCACAAAAATTGTAGAAAGCACAAAAAATAATGAATAAAACCAAGTTGAACTGAGCCATTTTCTATGGGCATTCTATTCATTTATTATCCTCT
>JACPDW010000019.1 GCA_016183815.1 Flavobacteriia bacterium | reverse complement strand
TCCGTCATCTCTGACGGACTTCCTCTCGGTTCCCGCAATAGCCATCGCTTCGCTTTTTACTAACAATTAGGTGCCATTGATTATCGTTAAACCTGTAATTTTCACTATTAGTAAGACGAATTTTCAACTAATAATTTATATTGCACTCTATCTTGTTATCCCATTAAATTTATTAAATATTCCAAAATTAAAAATGCCGATACAATTAGATAATAGATTAATTTTAATTGGTCTTTCTTGAATAAGTGATCGGTATAAAAAAACCTCAATTCGATTAAAGAATTACTTTTTATAGATTTTTATAAATAAAAAAAGGGATTGAAAATCAACCCCTTTTTATAAATAAAAGTATATATTTTAATTGTTTGAAGGGCCAGCATTATTTGTTGGAGTAGTGCCTTCAGGAGCAGGACCAACTGTTCCTTTAATTCTGATCACTTTATTTGGGTCATTTAACGCATTTGAAGTGATGGTTACGCTTTTAGCAATTGGACCTGAACGTTTTGTGTCGTATTTAACAGTAATTTCGCCTTTAGCTCCTGGTGCGATGGGTTCTTTAGGCCAAGAAGGCACTGTACAACCACATGATCCAGTAGCTTTAGATATAATTAAAGGAGCATTTCCAGTATTTTTAAATTCAAAAGTACAAGTACCATTTGCACCATATTTAAGATTCCCATAGTCGTGTACTTCTTTCTCAAATTCAATTTTAGCACCACTTTCTGGTTGAGCTTGTGTTGTTTGAACAGTGAAAATTCCTGCCACTAACAAAGACATTGATAAAAATAAACTTTTCATTTTGATTCTATTTTTGGTTATTCAAAACAAAGGTAATACAAAAGTAAAGTATAGAATTTATTTTAACACATCATTAACTTTTATAAAATAGCAGGTTCAATTTTCATTTTGAATAAAAATAATAGAACTATTTTTGTACATCAAATAATTTTTATTAACTTAGAAAATATTTAACTATTTGACATTTGTTTGAAAAAAATCATAGTTGAAAAGCTGATTTAAAATTTTAAAAAGCAACTTTAGAAAGAGTTAAATGCAAATAAAGAAATTTAAAATGGAAAAAGAAATTAAAGTAATAGAATTATTTGCAGGTGTAGGTGGCTTTCGTCTTGGACTTGAAGGATGGAACGGAAAATCTGCGTCATCGGGGTATAAGATATGAATATTAAAATATTAATAGAAAGTAACAAAGAAAAAATTCTTCCAGAGCTTTTTGAATGGGCAGAAACATTTGATTGGGAATTAGATGAAGATGGAGAAAGAAGTGATGTTGCTTATAATGAGGTCTTTGGTTTAGCGGAAAGATTTAAAAATAATCTGTGTAATAAAAATGATTATAAAAATATCTTTTTTCATATAGAACAAATAAATTACAATGAAATTAAAATTCAACTAAAATAATGATAAATAGAATTGCAAAACCTTTTTTAAAATGGGCTGGTGGGAAAACCCAACTCATAGCAGAGATTGAAAAGTCATTGCCTTATGAAATTACAAATAAAAAATTCACCTACATCGAACCCTTTGTTGGAAGCGGTGCTGTTTTATTTTGGGTGCTTAACAACTTCCAAAAACTTGAAAGAGCAGTAATTAACGACATTAACGAAGACTTAATAAATACTTATAAAACTATTGCTTCACGACCGTCAGAATTAATTTCAATTCTTGAAATATTACAAAACGAATATCACGCTTTAGAAGGTAACGAAGAAAACAAAAAACTTTATTACTACCAAAAAAGAAACCTGTATAACACAAGAAAAGAAGAACAAAGCGGACAAGCCGCTTTGTTTATTTTTCTTAATCGCACTTGCTTCAATGGTTTGTATAGAGTGAATAGCAAAAATTTTTATAATGTTCCAATGGGCGGTTATAAAAAACCTACTATTTGCGACAGGGAAAACATTTTGGCAGTAAGTAATGCTTTGCAAAAAGTAGAAATTTTGTGCGGAGATTTTGAGCAAACCCTTGATTTTGCAAACAATAAATCTTTATTTTACTTCGATCCACCATACAAACCATTGAGCGAAACATCAAGTTTCAATTCATACGCTAAAGACGATTTTAACGACAATGAACAAATTCGCTTGAAAGATTTTTGTTCAAAACTGGACGTATTAAATCATAGTTGGATTTTGAGTAATTCTGATGTTAAAGGGAAAAATATAAATGACAATTTCTTTGACGATTTGTATTCTGATTTCAAAATTCAGCGTGTAGATGCAAGACGAAGCATTAATGCAAATCCCGAGAAAAGAGGTTCATTGAAAGAACTATTAATAACAAATTATGCCAATGAACAAGCTTTGCAACCTGCTTAAATTGAAAAACGAAGATTTGCTATTTGAGAAAATCACGCAGAGCTTTAAAGAGAAAATCACTAAATGGGATTACTTTGTTAATTGGGCGAAAGTATTCAGTAATATTGAACCGATTGAAAAGGAGTTGAATCTTTTAAACTTCCTTATTGGCAAAGAAGATATTGAAACGGAAGCATACAACTTAATAAAACAATATCCTCAAGTAGTTAAAGCCTTTCCAACACTCATTGCAGTTAGAGAAAAGTCAATTGATATTTTAATTGACACTAAGAATTTTATTTATAAAAACTATTCGTTTAGCAGAGGAAAGCTGACAGAACAAGAATGTAAAGAATTGGCAAATTTTGTAGTTAATTCTGGCATTGGAGAAATCTTGAAAGACAAAAAAGTTAAAAATCTTGTTGATTTTGCAACAGGCGTTGAAGTTGGTTTAGATAGTAATGGCAGAAAGAACAGAAGTGGAACATTAATGGAGAGCCTCGTTGAAGAATTTGTATCTGATACCTGCCAAAACTTAGGCCTGAAATATATGGCTCAAGCAAATGCCAAAAAGATAAAAGCAGACTGGAATATTGATATTGTTGTAGATAAATCGTCAAGGAATTTAGATTTTGCAATTAATAAAAATGGCAAACTATATTTCATTGAATGTAATTTTTATGGTGGTGGTGGTTAATAACTTAAATCAACAGCTACAGAATACATAGAAATGAATCGTTATTGGAATAAACAAGGCATAGAATTCATTTGGATAACCGATGGTGCTGGCTGGAAATCGACATTAAAGCCATTAAGAGAGTATTTCGATAAGGCTGATTACTTAATGAACTTAGAGATGTTAAAAGATGGATTATTTACAAAAATACTATTATGATAAAAATTACTGAAGTTTTAATAAAAAGGTATCGGTCAATTAACGAACTAAAGCTTGTTATAACAGAGGACTATAATATTTCAACTATATGTGGGCAAAACAATGTTGGTAAAACCAATGTATTAAGAGCCATAAGCTTATTTTTCGACAAGACTGAATTTGTTTTTAAAGAAGATGTTCCTGAATATAAACAAATGACATTGGGAGCTTCAATTTACCCTTCAATTTCGATCAGAATTAAAGATGATAAAAAAAATGAAGAATACTACATTACAAAAGATTACAATATAAAAAAGATTGCTGACGACTCAACCAAACAATATGCAATAAGTGGAAAAAAAAACAACTCCGAAATAGCTTCGAATGAATGTGAGAAATTTTTAGAAAGCATTAACGTTTTCTATTTACCTTCAATCAATGTTTCTTTTCCTGAAACAATCAATTACTTAATTGATGACAAGTTTCTAGATATTGAGTTTGGTAATTCTAGAATGAAAGGTAAAAAAGGCGAAGTAAAGGAATCGTTAGAAAAAGCTAGAAATACATTACAGGAAGTTTTAGACGACCTTACAAATTCGATAGATCCTATTTTTAAAGAATTTCATAATACTTGGGGAATAAAGTTTGTTGTTCCCAAAAACATTAACCGCTTTAGAGAAATTTTAAATGAAGAAATCAGTTTTGTATTAACAGATGATACAAAATCAGAAATTAAATCAAAGGGTGCTGGACTTCAAAGACTGGGGCATATTCTTTTAAACTTAAGAATAATTGAAAAACTTACATCATCAAGAAAAAATTGCATTTTAATTATTGATGAACCTGACATTTATTTGCATACCAGATTACAAAAAAAATTAAACGAGAGATTAAAAGAGCTTTCGCAAAAAACGCAAGTTTTCATAACCACGCATAGCCCTTTATTTATTGATGGCTATAAAATGAAAAATCTATTTCTTCTTGAACTTAGTGTTGAAAATAAATTTTCAACAAGGAAAAACGAGAAGGGAAATGTTTTGGATACAAAACTTGTGGATCTAAAAAAAGACGATGCGATTTTTTTAATCAAGGAAACTCTCGGGATAGAAGATAAAGATAATTTGATAATCGGAAAGAAAAATTTGATTGTTGAAGGTGAAGAAGACAAACGATACATTACCGAATTATCTAATTTCTTTGGATTACCAATGTGTAACATTATAGCAACTGGAGGTGTGACAAATTATATTAAGTATGTTGAATATTACAACTCAATTACAGAGCCGAGTGGCGATAAACCTAAATTCGTTTTACTTTATGATAATGATGAAGAGGGTCGTGGTCAATTTGACAAACTAAAAAATAAAACTTATGATAAAATAGAATTATCCCATAATTTCGTTATTGATGCACAAAATACAGTATTTACTGGTCAAAAAAATGCAAAACCAAATATTGAAATAGAAGATTTAATTTACCCAGAAATTATTCTTGAATTATCTAATAAAATATTTTCTAAGAAAAAAGGGTTTAAAAAAATAAACGAAAAAACATTTTTAAAAAAGGTATCTAATCAATCATTAAGATTCAATGGTATATTGGAAATTCTTGATGTTCTTAAGAACGAAGCAAACCCAGATGATGGATTGCAATTATCAACTAAAGATAATTCGTTTAAAGGAGGGATTTCAAACTTATTTGTAATCAAAGGAAATCAAGAGATGATCGAAAAAATACAATTACTTGATATCAAATATCCTGAAGTTAAAATATTTCTAACAGCTTTAATGAATGCTTAATCCCTATTTTAAATCAACAGACAAAAACTTCTATCTCTTAAAAGGGGATACAATGGAACTTTTGCCTCAATTTGAGCACAAGTTCGATATGGTTTTTGCAGATCCACCTTATTTTTTATCAAACAATGGTCTTTCCATACAAAATGGTCAAATTGTAAGTGTTAATAAAGGTAAGTGGGATAAATCAGAGGGTTTTGAGTTTGTAAATGACTTCAATCGAAAATGGCTTTCGTTAGTTCGTGATAAAATGAAAGAGGATGCCACCATTTGGATTAGTGGTACAATGCACAATATTTTTTCAGTTGGGCAAATACTAACAGAATTAGGATTCAAAATTTTAAATGTGATTACTTGGGAGAAGACAAATCCGCCTCCAAATTTTTCCTGTCGTTATTTCACCTTTTCAACTGAGCAAATTATTTGGGCAAGAAAAAGTGAAAAAGTTCCTCATTATTACAATTACGAATTAATGAAGCAATTGAATGACGACAAACAAATGAAAGACGTTTGGAAACTTCCTGCAATTGCACCTTGGGAAAAATCTTGTGGTAAACACCCGACACAAAAGCCACTTTCGGTATTGACACGACTTATTTTGGCTTCAACAAAACCAAATGCTTGGATTTTAGACCCATTTACAGGTAGCTCAACAACAGGCATTGCAGCCAATTTAGCGAACAGACGATTTCTAGGAATTGATCAAGAAGAAGAGTTTTTGACAATAAGTAAAAACAGAAAACTTGAAATTGAAAACCCCAAAACTGCTGCAACATTCAAACAAAAAATCGGAGATTTTCGTTTCAAAAATGAAATAGAAATGTTATTATTAAGAGAGCCAAATGTCGAATATAATAATGACATATTTTTCTAAATATCAAGTTATTGATTTAACTTTAATCTACTTTAAACAAAACAAACTAATCAAAAAAATACTTAAATCTTTTTCTAAGGTTTCTTAAAATTAAAACCTCAAATGTTATTTGCTCAAAATTTAGTAGTTTTGAAAAAAAATTTGTCATTATATTATTATGGAAATACAGGAAATTGAAAATATTGCAAGTCAGGTAAGAAGAGACATTGTTAGAATGGTTGCCAACGTGAGTTCTGGTCACCCTGGAGGTTCTTTAGGTTGTGCAGATTTTTTATGTACTTTGTATTTTCATCTCTTACAGCTCGACCCTTCTCATTTTTCAATGGACGGCAAGGGTGAAGATTTGTTTTTTTTATCCAACGGTCATATTACTCCTGTATTTTATAGTGTTTTAGCTAGAAGGGGTTATTTTCCTGTAAATGAATTAGATACTTTCAGAAGATTAGGCAGTCGTCTTCAAGGTCACCCCAGCACAGACAAAAAATTACCTGGTGTAAGAATGGCGTCTGGCTCTTTAGGACAAGGATTGTCTGTCGCAATTGGAGCTGCAACGGCAAAAAAATTAAATAAGGATAAAAGTTTAGTCTATACTTTGCATGGAGATGGCGAGTTACAAGAAGGTCAAATTTGGGAAGCAGCGATGTATGCAGCAGCAAAAAAAGTTGATAATTTAATCGCAACGATTGATTATAATGGCAAACAAATTGACGGCAATGTAGAAGATGTGCTTTCTCTTGGTTCTTTGGCACAAAAATGGATAGCATTTGGCTGGGAAGTGCTTGAAATGGATGGACATAATGTCAAAGAAATTATTCAAACCCTTGAGAAAGCTAAGACAATGACTGGAAAGGGCAAACCGATATGTATTATTATGAAGACAGAGATGGGCAAAGGGATTGATTACATGATGGGTACACATAAATGGCATGGTTCAGCTCCTAATCAAGAGCAATTAAAAATAGCTTTAGACCAATTGAAGGAAACATTAGGAGATTATTAAACTAAGTTTTTTTTCATAAAACAACAAATTAATAGAGATGAAATTTTTTTTCTGCACATTAGTACTTTTATCTCTCTCTTCCATTTCTTATACACAAAAAGAACTTGTAAGAATTTTATTTGTATTAGATGCTTCTAACAGCATGAATGCCGATTGGGGAAATGGTCAAACTAGAATAGAAGCAGCAAAAGAAATTTTGGTTAAACATGTGGACAGTTTGGTGAATATACCCAATTTAGAAATCGCTTTAAGGGTTTATGGGCATCAATCGCCCATTACAGCTACTTATCAAGATTGTAACGATACGAAACTCGAAATACCTTTTGATAAAAATAATTATTTGGCTGTTAAAAATAAAATTAAAACAATAAAAGCCAAAGGAACAACGCCAATTGCAAGGAGTTTAGAAGCCGCTGCCGATGATTTTCCTGACCAAAACGCAAGAAACATTATTATCCTTATCACCGACGGTATCGAAGCGTGTGACAATGACCCCTGTTTGATCGCCAAAAAAATTAAAGACAAAAACATCAACATTACTCCTTTTGTAATTGGGCTTGGTTTAGACCTTTCCTATCTAGAAAAATTTAAATGTATCGGCAGTTTTCAAGAAGCAGAAACAAAAGACGCTTTTAAGAACGTATTAAAATCTGTTATAAATAAAGCGTTAGTCAATACAACAGCTCAAATCAATATCAATGATTTAAATAAAAATCCAAAAGAAACCGATGTGAGTATGATTTTATATCAAGCAGGTACAAAAAATATTATTTACACTTTTGTTCATACCATGAATAGATATGGACATCCTGACACATTGGTAATCAATCCAGATTTGACTTATGATTTGGAAGTACATACTATACCTAAAATTGAAAAAAAGAACATTCGTTTACTTAAAAACACACATAATGTGATAGAAATTGATGGACCTCAAGGTTTTATTAGAACAAGATTTAGTAATGCCACAAAAGATTATCCTATAGAAGTTAGAATCATGCAAGAAGGAAAGGAAAATACTTTACACGTTCAAAAAATGAATAGTACTGAAAAATATTTGATTGGGAAATACAAAGCGGAAGTCTTAAGCTTACCAAGGATATATACTGAAGTTGAAGTGAGCCAAAGTAGCACAAGTAATATAGACATTCCAGCACCCGGCTTGTTGATGTTTAAATCAGGGAAATATGTTGTTGCACAAGTTTTTACAAAGAAATCTGAAGCAGATAAATGGGAATGGGTCTATAATTTAGAATCAAATGTAAAATCAGGATATTTAAGTCTTTTACCTGGTTTATATAAAATCATTTACAGACCAAAACCTTTTACTTCAACCTCTTATACTTTCGAAAAAGAATTTAGAATTCAATCCAACAAAACAGTTACTGTGCATTTGTAGGAAAATTTAGATTAAATCTTTTTTCTATATCATTTTTAAAAAATCTTCTTCACTAATTATTGGAATTCCTAGCTCATTGGCTTTTTGTAACTTAGCAGGACCCATATTTTCTCCAGCCAACACAAAATTTGTTTTAGAAGAGATAGAACTAGCATTTTTACCACCGTTTTTTTCAATTAAAGCTTTTATTTCGTCCCTTGAAAACTGTTTAAAAACACCAGAAACTACAAAAATTTTACCTTTTAAATTTCCATTAGTATCCACTTCAATTTCTTTAGAAACACTAAGTTGTAAACCATGATTTTTTAATCGTTCAATCAAAATTCTGTTTTCTTCTTGAGCAAAATAATGTCTGACAGAAAAAGCAATTTTTTCACCAATTTCATCTACAGAAATCAACTCTTCTTCTGAGGCAAAGGCGATATCTTCTATGCTTTTAAACTCTTTAGCTAATTTTTTAGCAACCGTCTCCCCCACAAAACGAATTCCTAAAGCAAATAAAACTCTTTCAAATGAAACTTTTTTTGACTCTTCAACTCCTTTCAATAAATTGTTCGCTGATTTTTCAGCCATTCGTTCGATTTTTAATAAGTCGTCAAAATGAAGTTCGTATAAATCTGCCACATTTTTAATTAATCCCTTTGAAACTAAAGTATCGACTGTTTCATTCCCTAAACCATCAATATTCATCGCTTTTCGACTAATAAAATGCTCAATTTTTCCTTTTATTTGAGGAGGACAGTTTTTTTCATTTGGACAATAATGTTGTGCTTCACCATCATTTCTTGTGAGAGTGGTATTACATTCAGGACAAACAGAAATAAATTCAATTTTTTCAGTATTTGATTTTCTTTTGTTTAAATTAACTCCTACGATTTTAGGAATAATTTCGCCTCCCTTTTCTACATAAACACTGTCTCCTTCATATAAATCTAATTTTTCCATTTGGTCGGAATTGTGTAACGACGCTCGTTTAACTACTGTTCCTCCTAAGGAAACAGGCGTTAAGTTGGCAACTGGCGTTATCGCACCTGTTCTACCCACCTGATAAGAAACCCATTCGATAATTGTTTCAACTCTTTCTGTTTTAAACTTATAAGCGATAGCCCAACGAGGTGATTTGGCTGTAAAACCCAATTCGTTTTGAATGGAATATTGATTAACTTTTAATACGACACCATCTATTTCAAAAGGTAATGAGTTACGTTCAATATCCCAGTATTGTATAAAATCCATAATTCCATCAATAGACTTGGTTTTATAGATGTATTTTTTTTCAGGAAAAGGTATTTTTAATCCCCATTCTTTGGCTTTAATAACTGAATCGTAATGAGTTTGAAAGGGAAGGTTTTCTCCATAAATACCATATAAAAAACAATCTAATCCCCTACTAGCGACAATTCTAGAATCTTGAAGTTTTAAAGTACCAGAAGCAGAATTTCTAGGATTTGCAAACTCTGCTTCACCGCTCTCTTTTCTTTCTTCATTTAGCTTATGAAAAGCATTTAATGGAAAAAATATTTCACCTCTTATTTCAAAATCATCAGGATAATCTCCTTTAAGCAGCAGGGGGACTGTTTTTATGGTTTTCACATTGTTTGTTATGTCTTCGCCTTGCACTCCATCACCTCTTGTAACAGCTCTTACAAATTGTCCGTTTTGGTAGGAAATTCCAATGGCAACTCCATCGTATTTTAGTTCACAGACATATTCAATTTGCTCATATCCTAATTTTTTAATCCTATTTTCCCATTCCATTATTTCCTCTTTGGAATATGAATTACTCAAAGAGAGCATAGGATAACGGTGAACAACTGTATCAAATTTTTTTGTAATATCCCCACCAACCTTTTTTGTTGGGCTATTTTCTGAAGAAAATTCAGGAAACTCTTCTTCTAACTTTTGTAACTCTACCAACAATAAATCAAAATCAAAATCTGAAATTGCCGGTTTATTTTCAATATAATAGAGGTGATTGTGGTGATTTAATTCTTCAACGAGTTTTTCAATTCTTTTTTGAGCTTCAATTCTATTCATAGAATCTAAAATTATTAAAAAAAATTAGATTTTTTTAAATCAAAATAAATTTAATAAAAATCAATGATTAAAATTAAACAAAAAATAAGGTTAAAAGAAAAATTCTAAATGCTATTTTAAAATAATTTTTTGTGTACTCAATCCATCAGAAACAAAATAAATTCCAGATACAAATTGAGCAAGAGAGATTTGGAGTTTAGATTTTCCTAATGTTTCAACAGTATGAATTAATTTACCTTCAATATTTTTTATTTCAATTTTATCATTTATTAAAGAAGAAAAAATAATGAAATTACCATCTGATGGATTTGGATAAACTATAAAAGTTGAATTATTAAGTACTAATTCCTCATTGTTTAAAACTATTCCGCAATTAGCACTTTGATTATTGACAAGTGCATCAGCTAAACAGTTAAGATAACACTCTAAGTTTGTATATCCTTCTACTCCAGTAATAGTTGATGACAAATTGGTTTGATTATGATCTTCTATGTTTGTATTTAAACCATGTTGAATTTCCCAATAATCTGGCATTCCATCAGAATCACTGTCGTTAGGATAGGTTAAATTTTGTGAAGAAAGTAACAATATATCATCGACTGCGTTAACATTTAATTCAGCTGAATGAATGCTGTTGTTTTCAATAGATTCGATTAGTCGTGTTTCATGTGGAAAACGAGGGAAAGCACCAACATTATTTACCATATAATTTGGCAAATCTAAAGCATTTGTATAAGTAATAGGAGGAAAATTATGTCTAGAATTTAATCGCATTGCAATTCCTAAATCAGTATTTGGTAAACCTGATGAACAAAAATCATTACAACAATTAAACAATTCATAATCAGAAAAAGTGGGGTATCTACTTTGTTTGTTACCACTAACATATAATTTGTTTTGAGCGGTTTGTAAAAAACTATTTAAAAACATAGCTTCACAATATTCTGGTCGGCTCACACCGTAATTGTTAACAAAATTTAAATTTAAAAAGTAAGGTTCAACAAACCCAGGGTCACTACCATTAGATAAATCAGTATCAATATTATGATAAATCACTCTTTGTTGATCCCAAAGTAAATTGCAAGAATATTCAATGCGTACAATTGTTCCAGTACATCCGCTAGGGTCTTCACAAGAAAATTCTGGCATTCTACCACCAATTCTATTCCAATTATTATGATGAATAGAAATACTATCCATTCTATTTCCAGGAGTTGAATAATTAAATAGCATTCCACCTAAATCAAAATGAGAGCCAACAGTTTCTGCTAAAAGACAATTTTGAATTGATAGTTTTCTTGATCTAGATATATCTACCGCTTCATCATCAGAATTTGAAAAAGTACAATGATCTATTATTGCATTTTCAACTCCACTAATTATAATTGGATCGGTAGCATAATTACTCGTTGGATGAGTTCCAATTCCCCTTGATCTAAGATGTCTAATAATTAAATTGTTAGGATTAGCACTTGGGTTATAGTAATCATCTGCAATTATACCTCTCACAATAATTCCATTTGGTGAAGTTTGTCCAGCTATGTAACAATTTCCCTCCACGATTTCAGCGGCACAATCAATTATTCCACTTACCCTAAAGATAATGTATTTATTTCCAGGTGTTGATAATGCTTCATTTAAAGAGCCAGGTCCAGAGCAATTTAAATTATCAACAAAAATAACTTGACCTCCACGACCTCCAGTAGAAAATGATCCAAAACCCTCAGCACCAGGAAAACTTGGGATTTGAGAAAATAAACATGTTAAATTCCCAAGAATGAATATAAGAAATAATTTTGTTTTCATAATCGATTTTTTTAAACAAATATATTAAAAAAATCTAATCGAAATAAAATTGAAAAAATTATACTTTTATCCCAACAATACAAACATCATCAATTTGTTCATAAGCTCCTTTCCAATTATTAAAGTTGTTTTCTAAATTCGATTTAATTTCCGACAATGGTAAATGTGAATTATTTAAAATTAATTCTTTTAAACTTGATTTTTTAAACTTTTTACTATTTATTGATGAACCTCCAAATTGGTCTTGGTAACCATCAGAAAAAAGGAAAAAGATATCATCGTTTTCAATTTGAAAGTTATGTGTAGTAAATGGTTTATTATGTATATATCTTCCAATAGGCTGTTTATCAGGGCTTAATTCAACAAACTCATATTGATTAGAAGAAGTTTTGGTGGCTTTCCTAAGTACCCAAAGCGGATTATGAGCCCCTGCCCATTTTAATGTTTTTGTCTGTTTATCAAAAATGCACAAAGAAATATCCATTCCATCATTTACATCATCAGATGACTTTGCAAACTCTTCAATTACTAAATCTCGGGTTTTATTTAATATTTCACCTGGGTCTGTAAGCGAATATTCACGAACAGCTCTGTTTAAACAATTATTACAAACTACGGTTACCATTGCCCCTGGCACACCATGACCTGTGCAGTCTGCAACAGCAATCATTAGTTTACTTTCATTTTGTTCAAACCAATAAAAATCACCAGCTACTATGTCTTTTGGAAGATAAAGAACAAAAAGTTCCTTAAAAAAAGAACGAATATTTTCAAAATTAGGAAGAATAGCTGTTTGAATTCTTTTTGCATAAGTTATGGAATCCAATATTTCTTTTTGCTTTTCTTCAACTAACAATTTTTGTTTATGTATGATAATATGTTGTTTTTTTGTAAACTTAAATCGATTGAACAATAACACTGTAAAAATTACAAGCAGAACTAATGAAAACAAAACAGAATAGATTACGTAGTTCTGTTTTTTAGACTTTTGTTGTTGAATTTCTCTATTTTTTTTCAATAATTCAATTTGACTTTCCTTTTTTTCACTTTCGTATTTTGCCAACATTTCAGTCATTTCTTTTCTATTTTCTGAATTAAATACTGAATCTTTTATTTGAACAAATAGTTTATGATATAAATACGCATTTTTAAAGT
Source organism: Flavobacteriia bacterium (assembly GCA_016183815.1). GTDB lineage: Bacteria > Bacteroidota > Bacteroidia > Flavobacteriales_D > Crocinitomicaceae > M2408. The sequence goes on along the minus strand of JACPDW010000019.1, from coordinate 19,572 downwards.
CTCTTATTTGAGCATGAGATAAAGACAAGTTTAAATAAGCAGATCTTTGATTGTCAATTGCTTTTAAAATCTTAGCTATTCTTAATGCTTCTTTAGCGGATTGAATAGCCAGTTGATATTGTTTTGTGTTATTATACAAAGTTGCTTTAAAGGTATGGATATTCAATAGACCTGAAATATCGTTCATCTGTTCTCTAATCTTTTGAGATTCATTATAGTAATACAATGAAGAATCATATTGTTTAAGTGTAGAAAAATTGTTGCCTAAATTGTTATAACAACTTGCAATTCCTTGTACATTATTTATCTCAGCAAAACTAGAAATTGCTTTTCGATAATAATCTATTGATTTATAAAATTGTTTTAATTTGTGGTAAATACTTCCATAATTTCCATAAGCGTTACCAATCACTTGTTTATCATTAATTTTTTTTCCTAATTCATAACTTTTTTGGTTATAAAAAAGTGCTTTTTCATTTTGGTCAATATTGTAAAAGATTACAGAAATATTACCATACATAGTAGCTATTTTTGATTGATCATGTGAAAGGTGTTTTTCATAGATATCTAAAACTTTAAAATTTAAAGTCAAAGATTTTTGATAATTCCCTCTTATTTCTTCAATCACTGCTTGTTTTTGAAGCACACCTGCTACTCCAATTTTATCATTTATTTTATTTCTAATTTTAATACATTCTTCAAGGTAAGTATTGGCTTTATCAAAATCTCCTAATCTTATAAAAACTGTTCCTAAATCATTATAACATTGAGCAATAATGCTGTCGTTCCCTTCTTTTTCCGCCAGTCTTAATGCGTGTAAACCATAATTTTTTGCTTTTATAGGTTCTGATGAACCTAAATACCAACACAAATCACCTAAAAGTTTAATTTTTTCGATTCCTTTTTTGCTTTTTACTAATCCTTCTAAAGAGTCTGTATTTATTTGAGAATAAAATAAATAAGGTATAAATAAAAATAGAAAAAATTGGATTTTCATTTGTTTTCTTTCAAATATTTTTCAAACAACGTATCTTGTTCCCAAAGCACATGTAAAATACTTTCTATTGCAACATAACCATGACTTTCTTTAGGTAAAACCACTAATCGAGCAGATTTGCCTAAACCTTTTAAAGCATGAAAATACCGTTCGCTTTGAAGAGTAAATGTCCCTGGGTTATTGTCTGCATCACCATGTATTAAAAGTAAGTGATGATTCATTTTGTCAGCATTCATAAAAGGCGACATGGTATTATATACTTGTGGTGCGTCCCAATAACTTCTCTCTTCACTTTGGAAACCAAATGGAGTTAACGTTCGATTGTAAGCACCACTCCTTGCCACACCACAAACGAACAAATCAGTATGTGTTAATAAATTTGCGGTCATAAATGCACCATAAGAATGACCACCTACTGCCACTTTTGTTCTGTCGATAATTCCTCGTTTGTCTAACTCATTTATTGCCGCTTCAGCATTGTCTTTTAATTGTTCAATAAATTTATCGTTTGGTTCTTCTTTTCCTTCACCTAAAATTGGAAAAGCTGCGTCATCCAACACAACATATCCTCTTGTTACCCAGTAAATAGGTGAGCCATAAAATGGAAATACAAACTCGTTGGGATTACTGGTTACTTGTCCTGCACTATTTTTGTCTTTAAATTCTTGAGGATATGCCCACATTATTAATGGATACTTTTTGCCTTTTTCATACTGTAATGGAAGATATAAAGTACCTGACAATTCCACTCCATCTTTTCTTTTGTAGGTTATCAACTCTTTTTTAACTGTTTCAATACTTTTAAATGGATTAGGAAATTGCGTCAATTGTTGAACTTTATTTTTTTTCGATTTCAGAGAAATATCTCTTTTGTAGTAATTTGGAAATTCATTTTTTGATTCAATTTTACAAAGAACTATACCCTTTTCAATATCAATAAACCCTAAAAGTGTTTCTTTTTTGTCTGTATATTCAGACTGATAAATTCTTTTTTTACTTTGTGTTTTTAAAGAGAACTGGTCGATAAAAGGAAATTGTCCTTTTTCTGTATATCCTTCTCCTAAAAGATAAATGCTTTCTTTATAAATATCAAGTATATATGTACCCCAATCTGTTCTTTTCATTTCCGCTTGACCTGGATTTTTATACTCGTCTTGTGAATTTCTATTGTCGATGACTATGGGTTTAAATGTGGCATCACTTGGATTGAAAAGATATGACTTTGTGTTACGAGTAGTCCACCACTCATCAGATACTATTGCATATTGATCATTTCCCCATTCGACACCATTAAACCTTTGCTCGGTTTTAACAATTGATACAGCGTCGTTTTGAAAAGGAGCATCCCAAGAAAACACTTCATCTCTAAAAGACACTTCTTTTTCTGGATTACCTTCATCTAAACAAGTAACAAAATACAATGTTGCAGGCTTGTCTGCTCTCCATTCCATATTTCTTTTGCCTTTTCGCACAGCCATAAACCCTTTAGGTAAAACTTCTGTTAATGGCACAATATTCACCTCTTTTGTCAATTTTCCTCTATTGTCAAAAACAATTGTTTTATTAGGAAAACGATAATAAGGAACAATGTAAGAAAAAGGTTTTTCTATAATGTTTAATAACACGAAATGTCCATCAGGAGAAAAAGAAACACCCCAATAAATGGCTGCCTCTTTCCATTTAAAAACACTGCCGTTGAGTTTTACTTGTTTTAATTCAGAGCTTGTAAGTATTTCAAAATTTTCCTCATCAATTTTATTTTTTAATAAATCTTGAAAAGTTCTATTTTGAGCTTTTTCACCCTTTTCAGATATACTTACAGTTGGACCCGTTGGCAATTCATTATTAGTACGTAACGATTTACGTTCTTTACTGATTGTTTTAATCAACAAAGACTGACTGTCTTTAAACCAAGAAATGGGCGTTCCTAAATTTCCATTTAAGTATTCATCACAAACCTTCCATGCTTTTGCTTCTTTCACATTTAAAACCCAACACTCTAAACCAACACTTGAAGAATGAGTAAACGCAATAAATTGTTCATCGGGCGACCAAGTCAAATTTGCAATTTTAGCTTGAGTGGGCAATCCTTGGACTTGAACTTCTGTATTTTCAGTAAATTTTTTAACTTTGATATTATTAAAATAAGTAACCGTACTTGAAATGTTTATTTTAGGATTAATTCTAAGTCCAGCCAACTTGATTTCTTCTTGTGAAAGATCTTCTAAATTTTTATACATTTTTCTGTAAGTAAAAACCATGTATTCATTTTTAGAATCCATTAATACATTTGGAGCTCTTTCTACATCAACTAAATCAACAATTTCTTTCGGGGGTTTTTGATAAACAAGTCCTTCTTGAGAAAAACAAACTAATAAGCTGTTTAAAAAAAACAAGATTGCAAGAATTTTTTTCATAAATAAAAAATAATGTTGGATAAAAGTACAAAAAAATAAGAAAACTGTTAAATCTATTTTTAACTCAACAAAATTTTCTTTAGTTTTATTAAGTGTTTGTACAAAGAATCAAGTTTTACATGCAAATTTTAAATTCAAATTGTTTTTAAACATCAATTTTTTTCGAATAAACTTAATTGACTTTCATTAGTGAATAAGTTTTTTTTTGTAATTTTACTTTTTAAGTCATATTATTTAATTTTAACGTACAATTTAACTTGATGGGTAACGAAGAAGATTTTAACAGGGATTATTCAGAAGAAATACAACGATTTGAGAAATCTTTGATCGGCGAGGACATTGGTTACATGGATTCAGAGACCTTCGAGTTTATTATAGATCACTATTTATCGATAGACGATTATAAAAAAGCATCCTTGTGTTCAGACATGGCACTACGATTTTATCCTTCTCATTCTAATTTCTTTTTAAAAAAAGCATTGATTCTTTCTTATGAAGATCAGTTTATTGAAGCATTAAAAATTCTTTCAAATGTCGAAAGTTTAGAAACTTACAATATTGAATTTTATATCACAAAAGCATTGATTTATTTTGAGATGGATAAAAATCAAACTGCTATTGATTTAATCAACAATGCTTTATGTTTGTTTGACGCAGAAGAACAAGAAGATTTGATTATCTTTTTAGCAGACACCTTGTATCTTTACAATGAGATGGAAGATGCATTGATTTATTATTATAAAAGCATTCAACTTAGTCCTAAAAATCAAATTAGTTTATCTGGTATCTTGACTTGTTGCACGATATTAAACCGTTTTGAGGAAGGTATTGCTTTTTTTACAAATTATATTGACGAGTATCCATACTCCGAATTTGCATGGTCATCATTAGCCGATATGTATCGTAATATTGAAGATTACGAAAAAGCAATTTGGGCTTTAGAATTTTGTTTAGCCATTAACGACAAGGACATCAATGCTTTATACAAGGTTGCTTTTGTTTATATGTGTAATCAGCAATACGATAAAGCGATTGAGTATTTTAACGAATACTATGAAAAGGTTGACTATGTCTATGAAAATGACTATTGTCAATTGGCAGAATGTTACGAACAATTAGCTGATTATGGAAAAGCAAAAGAATTTTATCATAAAGCACTTCAAAAAAACATTGATTATTCCGATGCGTGGCTTGGTCTAGGTGTAGTTTTTGATTTAGAAGGTAACACTCAAAAAGGTATTGAATTTGTTGAAAAAGCCCTTCTAATTGATTCAAGTAGATCTGATTTTTATCACATATTAGCTACTTTTTACGACAAATTAGACGAGATTGAAAAAGCCAATGATGCTTTTGAAAAAGCGATGTCACTGTCAAACAATAACGACGAAGCTTTTATTGATTATTTCGAGTTTTTTATGAATCGTTTTGGTTATAAACTTTTAGAAGATAAAATCGATGAAATAAATATACATGAGGACATTGCTTATATAAAAGACTTTGTCTTTTTTAGAAGTCTTATAAAAAGATTAGAATATGAAAAAGCGGAAGCATATCTTGAGTATCTTTGCCAACAATATCCGAGTTATATAAATCTCTTAATAGATTTTTATCCAGATTTAGAAGAAATAACACCAATAGTAAGTTTAATAAAGCAATATAAACAATGAATTTTGAATTACCATTAATCCCATCGAGAGAAGTAAAACCTAGAACAAAAGGTGTAACTATGATGATGGACAAAGGTTTAGGACTGAGAGAAGCCGAGCATTTTATTGAAGCTAACGGACATTTAACAGATATTGTTAAATTTGGTTTCGGGACGGCTTTTGTTACACAACACTTAAAAGAAAAAATTGAATTATATAAAAAACACAATATAAAACCCTATTTTGGAGGAACACTTTTCGAGGTTTTTTATGCTAGAGGAAAATTCAATGATTATATCCGTTTGTTGGATAAATTTGATTTAGATACTGTTGAAGTTTCAGACGGATCGATAATCATTCCTCACGATGAAAAATGTGAAATAATTCATAAATTGGCCAAAAATAGAACGGTATTATCAGAAGTTGGCTCAAAAGATTCTGGTATATTAATCAGTCCAAATCGATGGATCAAAATGATGACTAGTGAATTAAATGCAGGGTCATGGAAAGTGATTGCTGAAGGTCGTGAAGCGGGTAATGTGGGCGTTTTTCGTCCTAATGGATCGGCTCATACTTTACTTATAAATAAAATTATTGCTAAAGTCAATCCTGACAATATATTATGGGAAGCTCCACAAAAAAATCAACAAGTTTGGTTTATTAAACTTTTTGGTGCAAATGTAAATTTAGGAAACATCGCCCCTAATGAAGTTATTCCATTGGAATGTTTGCGTTTAGGCCTTAGAGGAGATACTTTTTTTGATTTTTTACCAAAAGATTATGCTGAACGTTTGAAACAAGTTCACAGTGATGAAGAAATAGATCTAGAAGAGAATTAAACAATGCAACTTATTAAAATACAAGAAATTACTGGTCATCAAGCGGGTATTTATTCTTGTGTTTCTTGGAATAAAACCCATCTTTTCACTTCATCTGGCGATCAATATGTCGCTTTATGGAACCTCAATGAAGGCAAACAAGAAACTTTTTCCATTAAATGTGAAGGCAGTGCTTATCATATTAATCTAATCAATAAAGAAAATATTTTAGTCATTGGTTCTTCTAAAGGCGAATTGTATTTCATTGATTTAATTCTTAAAAAAGAAGTAAAACATTATACTGTTCATAAATCTTCTATTTTTTTTTCACTAGAAAATACAAAAACAAATCAATTTTATGTTTCTGATGGGGATGGAAATCTTTCTGTTTGGAATCTTAGCAATTTAAAGTTTGAAATGTCACTTCCTTTTCAATGTGGAAAAATACGTTCGATGGTCTTGAGTGAAGACTCAAATTGGCTCTATTTAGCTTGTCAAGATGGTAATATAAGAATTCTTGACACGGTTTATTTTAACGAAACAAGTCGATTTTTTGCTCATAAAGAAGGGTGTTTATCCATTATTACTTTTGACGATTTTGTCTATTCCTCTGGAAAAGATGGCTATATACGAATTTGGAATAAAACTAATTTATCCCTAATTAAAGAAATTCCTGCTCATAACTTTGCAATTTATCAACTTCTTTTACTCAATAATAAGCAAAATCTTATAAGTATTAGTAGAGATAAATCCATCAAATTATGGGACATTAACACAATGACAGTACTACAAAAAATTGAGAGAAAACATGGTGGACACAGCCATTCCGTAAATTCTTGTTGTCAACCATCAAAAAATGAAGTCATAACAGTTGGCGACGACAAAAGAATCATTCATTGGAAACTAGGTTTTAAAGAAAGATTGTAAATTGATTGTAGTAACATAAGAGTTTTACAGTATAAGTCTTTGAGCAAATAAATTAGTTGTCTTTATGCTTTTCTACTCAAAGAATTAAATTTCTTAATGACACTTTTTAAATAAAAGTCAATTAATTTTACAGTCAATTGAAAAATGAAAATCATGAATTAAACTTTATAACTTCTTTAAGGGGTTTGGCTTGTTTATCAGTTTGTATTGGACATTTTTCTGGTACAATTAGTAATGCTTCGATTTTTCATATTTTCCATTATGGAATTTGGGGAGTTCATTTGTTTTTTATTATTTCTGGTTTTATTTTACCCTATTCAATGAAAAACAAACAATACAAAATAGTTCATTTCCCCCTGTTTTTATTTAAAAGAATTATTCGTTTAGAACCACCCTATTTGATTAGTATTTTTATTATAGTTTTAATTTCATTTCTTGCACAATTATCACCCAATCACACTTCAACTCCGATTAATTTTTATGATATTAACTTAATATACAATATTTTTTATGTAGTGGAGTTTTTTAATGGAAATTGGCTTAATGTTGTTTTCTGGAGTTTAGCCATTGAATTTCAGTTTTATATTGTTTTAGCTATTATTTTTCCTCTTTTAAATCATTCAAAAATTTGGATTAGATATTGTGTGTATATACTTTTATTGTTTAGTTTTTTTGCTCTAAAAAACGATGATTTAATTTTTCATTATATTTTGTTTTTCCTAATAGGTTGGCTTTTTTATTTATTTCATGACAATCAAATTAAAATTGTTGAATTACTTATTAACGTAATTTTTATTATTTTTTTACTTTTTTTTACATTTGGTCTTGTTGGATTAGTTTGTCCTTTAATATTTTTAGTTTTTTATTTCTTTTTTATTGATAAAGAATCGGTTTTAATGTTTTTCGGAAAAATATCTTATTCAATGTATTTGCTTCATACTCCTTTAGGAACAGATAGCTTTGTACAATTTTTTCAAAATTATTTTTCAACTACAATTTCTCAAATCATTATCGCAATTTTAGGTTTAGGATTTGTAATATTTTGTTCTTGGATTTATTTTCTTTTTATTGAAAAATGGTTTATCCAATTATCAAAAAAAATCAATTTTCATTAAGAATTATATTACATAACAAGTTATAAATCAATAAGATTTTATTTTGAATTAGTATTTATGAATCTATCACAGTAACTATTTAAGATTTTTTCATCAATGCTGAAACATATTTACCAATAATGTCAAACTCTAAATTCACTTCATCACCTTTTTCAATCGACTTAAAATTGGTATGTTCATAAGTATAAGGAATAATGCAGACAGAAAATGTTTTGTCTTTTGAATCAACAACAGTTAAACTAACACCGTTTACACATATTGAACCTTTATCAACACTTATAAAATCAGGGTGTTCGTATTCAAAGGTAAATTTCCAACTTCCATTTTCATCAATTTTATCTTTACAAATAGCGGTGCAATCTACATGACCTTGAACAATATGTCCGTCCAATCGATCATTAAGTTTCATGCAACGTTCTAAATTAATTACACTTCCTCTATTCCAACTTTTCAAATTACTCTTTCTTAATGTTTCATTAATAGCAGTAACGGTATAAAAAAGTCCATTAACAGAAGTGACAGTTAAACAAACTCCATTATGAGCAATGCTTTGGTCAACTTTTAATTCTTTTGCAATTGAGGAGGAAAAAGTAAAATGGATGTTTCCTTGTTCCTGTTGAACATTTTCAACCACTGCAATTTCTTCAATAATACCTGTAAACATTAGCTTAAAATAGATTTAGTGGATAAAATGTTCTTTTTTAGTAATAATTCTGCTATTTGAATGGCGTTTGTTGCTGCTCCTTTTCGCAGATTGTCGGCAACAATCCATAAATTTAAAGCATTTTCATGAGATTCGTCTCTTCTAATTCTACCTACAAAAACATCGTCTTTTCCTTCGCTGTATTTTGGCATAGGATAAATATTTTTTGAAGGATTATCTTGTAAAAAAACTCCTTTTGTATTCGCAAGAATTTCTTTAATCTCCTCAATTTTAAATGCTTTTTCAAATTCAATATTAACGGCTTCTGAATGTCCACCAACCACAGGAACACGAACGGCTGTGGCACTTACTAAAATAGAAGAATCTAATATTTTTTTTGTTTCATTGGTGAGTTTCATTTCTTCTTTTGTGTAAGCATTTTCTAAAAAAACATCACATTGAGGAATACAATTTTTATCAATTTCATAAAAATAAGCCATTTCTCCTTTAATGTTATTTCTTTCATTTTCCATCTGTTCAACAGCCTTTACTCCTGTTCCAGTTATGGATTGATAAGTTGAAACAATTACTCTTTTTATTTTAAACTGTTGATGAAGGGGCGCTACAACCATTAACAATTGAATGGTACTGCAATTAGGATTGGCAATTATTCGATCAGACTCGTTTAGTAGTTGTCCGTTTATTTCAGGTATAATCAATTTTTTATCAGGATCCATTCTCCATGCCGAACTATTATCAATCACAATTGTTCCTTTTTCAGCAAATTTTGGAGCCCAAATTTTGGATATCTCACCGCCAGCAGAAAAAATAGCTAAATCAACATTTGCATTAACTCCATCTTGAAGTCCAACAACTGGATATTTTTTTCCATTAAATTCTATTACCTGTCCAACAGATTTTTCTGATGCTACAGGTACTAAAACTTCTAGTGGAAAATCCCTTTCTTTTAAGACTTCTAACATTATACGTCCTACCATTCCCGTCGCACCGACAACTGCTATTTTCATTATTTTTTTATTTAATTTGTTAAATTAAAACAAAATTACTACTTTTCAAAGCTGAAACATTAAAGTATGAGATTCTTTTTTCTATTTTTTTTACTAATTTTTTCATTTTATGGAATAAATCAAGTAAACGAACAGTATGATGATGGTGAATTTTTAAATAATCCTACTTGGTTGGGTGACGATACGGTTTTTACAATAATTGACGATGCAGGAAATTATATGTTACGTTCAAACAAATTGCTTCCTAATTCTTCCTATTATCTTTCAACCTCCTCAAATTTAGTTCAAAATACTCAATGGGAATTTGATTTAAAACTCACTTTTAATACTTCAGGTGTAAATTATGTTGATGTATATTTAGTTGCAGATCAATCAAATCTTTTGTCTTCAACGTTAAATGGATATTTTGTTAGAATTGGAACTACAAACGACGATATTAGTTTTTATAAAAATGAAAACGGCTCTATAACAGAATTGATAGATGGAATAGATGCAACAACCTCAACGAGTAATAACTCACTCAAAATAAAAGTTGTTTGTTCTTCAACTTATGAATGGAACTTAGAAAGAGATTTAACAGGAATGGGTGATAATTATGTTTCAGAAGGAACAATTACTGATAACACTTTTACAAGTAGTGAGTTTTTTGGTCTTTTAATTAAACATTCAACCTTGAGTTTTATTCAAAAACATTTTTTTGACAATCTTTATATAGGATCAATAATAACGGATGTTACCCCTCCAAGTTTGGTTTCTTTAAATTTATTGTCAAACACTCAAATCGATTTAACTTTTTCAGAAAACATTAGCTCTTTATCTGCAGAAAACATCAACAATTACACTTTCAATCCTGTTGCTACATTGTCTTCAGCTATTTTAGATGCAATTGACAATAAGCTAGTTCATTTAACTTTCGCCAATCCAATTACTTCAAACACAAATTACACACTTACAAGTACTAATATTCAAGATGTTTCAGGAAATTCTTCAAGTGCTGAATCTTTAAATTTTATATATTTACAAACAGATATTCCACAAATTGGTGATGTTATAATCAATGAATTTATTTGTGATCCAAGTCCCGTTGTTGCTTTACCAGATGCTGAATTTGTAGAAATTTACAATAAAAGCAACAAAATTTTTAATTTAAAAAATTGGAAATTAGGCGACAATTCAAGTGATGGAACAATAACTGAAAATTTATTTTATCCAGGTGAATATCGTGTATTGTGTTCTTCTAGTAATGTGTCTTTTTTTTCTAATTCATTAGCAGTTACTAGCTTTCCAAGTTTAAACAACACAGATGATAATATTGTATTAAAAGATTCTTTAGGAAACATTTTAGACATTATCACTTATGATATTACATGGTATCAAGATGATAGTAAAGATGAAGGAGGGTATTCCATAGAAAGAAAAAATCCAAATGCCATTTGTGGAGGAATAAATAATTGGGCAGCAAGTAATGATATATCAGGAGGCACTCCTGGAATTATCAATTCTATCTATAACAATACGCCTGATACCGAATTACCTACTATTACCTCAATTCAAGTTTTAAACAATAATCAAATCCAAGTTTTTTTTAGTGAAATAATGGATTCTTTAAGCTTGACAACTGCTACTCAAGTAGTAAATCCAAACTTAGGAATTAATTCGATAACGGTTTCGAGTTTTTATCCATTAAGCATGATAATCACTTTTACAAGCGACATTCAAGCAGGACAAAACTATTCCATTCAACTTTCTCAAGTTGCCGATTGTTCTCAAAATTTTACTGATGTAAGTGGTCAATTTTCAATTTCTTCTGGTGCTTCAATTGGCGATATTTTAATTAATGAATTTATCTGTGATCCTAGTCCGGTGGTAGGTTTACCCGAAGTTGAATTTGTTGAAATTTACAATAAAAGCAACAAAACAATTAATCTAAAAAATTGGAAATTAGGTGACAACTCAACTGATGGAAATATTTCAGAAGCCACTATTTTACCTAATGAATACAAAGTCTTATGTTCAACAACAAATGTTGGATTGTTTGCAAATGCTATTGGTGTAACTAGTTTTCCTAGTTTAAACAATACTGGAGATGATATAGTAATAAAAGACTCTTTAGGTTTTATTATTGATAAAATCACTTACGATGAAACGTGGTATCAAGACGAATCAAAAGCGGAAGGAGGATACAGTATTGAAAGAAAAAATCCTACGACGATTTGTACTCCAACTCAAAATTGGTCCGCGAGTGTTGACCCTTCTGGAGGAACACCGGGATTACAAAATTCAATTTTTGACACTTTACCAGACAATATTAAACCCAATCTATCTGCTTATGAAGTGATCGCCCCCAATTTTATTGCTTTAACTTTTAACGAAAAAATGGATTCATTAAGTTTGGCAAATTCAACTTTAACCGTTGTTCCAAATATTGGTATTCAAGCATTATTTCTAACTGAAAGTTATCCTCAAAACGTATTGATTGAGTTTTCAACTGCTTTTGCTAATTCCCAAAGTTATTTACTTACTTTACAAAATGTAGCGGATTGTTCACAAAACACCACCGATATTCAAATTGAGTTTGCTTTACCTGAAAATGCTCAAATAGGAGATTTAATTATAAATGAAATATTATTCAACCCAATTACTGGAGGTTCTGATTTCATAGAATTAAAAAATATTTCCAATAAAATTATAAATTTAAAAACTATTTCCATAGCAAATTTCGAAGACGATACAATCTCAAATATTAAAGTAATCACCGTATTCAAAAACTTAAAACCCAATGATTTCGTTGTGATAACAGCAGATTCAAATTATGTTAAAACTCAATTTCCTTTTGCTGTTGTTGGAAAATTTATTCAAACAAGTTTGCCCACGTTAAACGATGATTCTTCAAGTGTTTATATTTTAAAAGACAGTATTATTATTGACAAAGTTAGTTATTCAGACGAATGGCATTTTGCATTATTAAACGATGATGAAGGAAAAACACTAGAACGTATAAATCCTCTTTCAAAATCAGATGACAAAAACAATTGGCATACGGCTTCTTCAACTTATAATTATGGAACTCCAGGTATGGAAAATTCTCAATTAATGATGGGTGAGAATAATGGAGAAGTTAACCTTACATCTCCTACTTTTTCACCAGATAATGATGGTTTTGAAGATTTTTTACAAATAAATTTCTCATCATTAGAACCTTCGATGTTGGCAAATATTAAAATTTACGACGAAAGGGGCTTAAAAGTTCATGACTTAGTATCCAATCAATATATAGGTAACGAAGGAACTTTAATATGGAATGGTCTTAATTCAAAAAACGAAAAACTAAGTATTGGGGTTTATGTACTTGTTTTTGAAGCATTTAATTTGGAAGGCAAATCGTTTACAAAAAAAATTCCTTTTGTATTGGCGGGTAAAGAATAAAAAATATTATTTTTGAAAAAAATTGTACAAAATGAAAAAATCACTATTAGCATTATACTTAGTACTCTCTACTTGTTATTATTCTCAAAATTACGATCAAGCATTTGGTATTAAATCAGGATACCCAGGATACGGTGCATTAAATTTTAAATCTTTTTTTAGTCCAAATAATTCATTTGATTTGTTGTTTGGTGCAAGTTTTGAAGATTTAAATCGTTACATTTGGTTAAATTGTTTGTTTGAAACTAATAGAAATATTGTAAATACTTCTGGTTTTAGCTGGTATGCTGGAATTGGTCCTGCTGTTGGTTATTGGATGAAAGGGAATTCAGGGCCTAAAGGGAAATATGATGAATTAGACCCGACTACAATAAAAACTTATAAATCTTGGGTTGGCATAAACACTGCGTTAGGTATTGAATATACGTTGTCAGGATTGCCTTTAAATTTTGGTTTAGAAGCTGGTCCTGCAGTTAATTTTTATATTGGCAATTCATTTTTTGTTGAACCTACTGGTCTAGTAAATGTAGCTGTTCGATATGTTGTAAATTAAAAAGTGTAACTTTTATTTATAAATTAAAGTATAACAGTATTAATTGAAATTTAATTTATGAAGTTGTTTGTTTGTTTAATTGGTTGCTTAATTTTTTTTGGTCAAATTTATTCTCAAGAATATAGATCAGCGTTTGGTATTAAATCCGGCTATCCAGGGTTTATTGGTCTTGACTTTAAAAAACCTCTTGGTGAAGAAAAAAGATCTGCGTTAGAATTAATGGCCGGAACAAATTTTGATTCTGACAATCGTTTTATTTGTGGTCAATTACAGTATCAAAGAGACAAACAAATAGGATTTAATTCAGACTATTATTTTTATTACGGACTTGGTCCAACTGTACAATACTATACATCAGGAGGTTATATTTCTGACTCTTCACTAGTAGCAACTGGAGGTTTACATACCAAAATTGATGTGTTTTTAGGATTTGAATTAATTCAACCCAATGGAAAACTTAATTTAGCCGCTGACATAGGTCCTGCCCTATATTTGTTACCTGCATTTCGTTTCGGAATTCAGTTTAATGTTGCTATTCGTTTAGCGAGAAGGGATTAATGAACATAATACTTTCCAAACTTTTTGTACAATGGAATAATCCTGTTCAATATTCATTAAATTCTCCTACTCCTATATTTTTAAATGAGTTGATGGGTAAAATCATTTCTTTACGATGGACTGGAAAAATATATTGTGCTAACTGCAATAAAAACATTTCAAAAACCTACGGAGAAGGGTACTGTTATCCTTGTTTTATATCAGTTCCACAAGCGTCACCTTGCGTGATTAATCCAGAATTGTGTCGAGCTCATTTAGGAGAAGGAAGAGACATTGAATGGGAGAAAAAATACCATTTACAACTACATAACGTGTATTTATCATTTACAAGTGGAATAAAAGTAGGCATCACAAGAAAAGACAATATTTTAACAAGATGGATTGACCAAGGAGCAATTTTTGCTTTGGTAATAGCTGAGACCCCAAATCGGTATTTAGCTGGTTTGATTGAAGTTGCTCTTAAAAATCAATATGCTGACAAAACCTCATGGCAAAAAATGTTGTGTTCCAAACAACAGGAAAATACAGACTTACTTGTTGAACGTGATAAGATAAATCAGTTTTTATCAAGTGAACTACAACATTATTTAAAAGAGGATGAAAAATTAACAACAATTAAATACCCTCATATTTTATATCCCCAAAAAGTACAATCAATCCGATTGGAGAAAACTCCTTTTTTTGAGAAAGAATTAGTGGGTATTAAAGGACAATATTTAATTTTTTCTGATTCCACAGTGATAAATTTAAGAAATCATACAGGTTTTAATGTAGAGTTTACTTCAAAAAATTAACTTACTAAGCCGCGTTTGATAATAAAAAATATTTTATTTTGAATTTTTATTCATCATCAAGATTAGTTCTCAAGAGATGTTTTAACTGTCTATTATAAGTATCTAATAAAAATTTAAAATAATTTGGAGTACTTTTAGCGATACATTTTACGTATTGTTTTAATCTATATTCAATATGGTCTTGAAGATTGCTCAATGTTTCAAGGGCATCAAAATAATCAGTGGCAGAATCAATGATGGCTTCAAAATGATTTTGTAAGGACAAGTCCACGGCAATTTTTCCTTTTTCATTTTTATCTAAACAGGAATAATAGACTTCTTTCATCTCAAAATTGTTAAGAATATCGATGTTTATTTTTTCATGAATATATCTATTAAATTCAAACTCTACTTCAAATTCAATATCATCTGCTTCAGAAAGTTTTGATTCAAGAAAACGATCTGGAAAACGAAATGCATCATGCCAATTAATAAAATCTTGCCAATAACCAAAACGTCGCACGTTATTACCTAAATCAATAAGTCTAAACTTATCTTTATCTGGCAATTTTCTTGAACCTCGTCCAATCATTTGATGATACAAAGTAAGAGAACGAGTAGCCCTATTTAAAATAATTGTTTCAACTGTTGGTTCATCAAAACCTGTTGTTAAAATTCCAACTGAAGTGAGCACAGCACCTTTAGTATTTTTAAACCATTCTACTACATCTCTTCTGTC
Organism: Flavobacteriia bacterium; assembly: GCA_016183815.1. Classification (GTDB taxonomy): domain Bacteria; phylum Bacteroidota; class Bacteroidia; order Flavobacteriales_D; family Crocinitomicaceae; genus M2408. Next base: position 3,932 of record JACPDW010000019.1, on the reverse strand, counting down.
TTTATCAGAAAAAGTAGAATCTAAATGTTTGATTTTATATCCTCTTTTCTTAAAAGTTTGTTCAACAGAAATTGATGTTTCAATCCCTGCATTAAAAATCAGTGTTTTATCACCAATTGCAATTTCTTCATAAGCAAAAAGTAGTTTTTCTTGCATAAAATAATTTCCATACACTTGTTCGGAGCTACTAATTGTAAAATCTCCGTTTGAGCCAATTTTTAGCCCATGCAAGTTTACATCATAAGTAAAGGTCTCAGCATTAGATAAATAGCCGTTTTTTATTAACGAAGAAATACATTCACCTACCATTAATTTATTGTAATGGTCTTTAAGAGGAAGTGCTTTGTTTGAACTTAAAGGAGTAGCTGTTACACCAAGAATGTTTGAATTTTTAAAATAATGAAAAATCTTTCTAAAACTATTGTAATGTGCTTCATCAACAATCACCAAACCAACGTCTTTGACAAAATTATTATCGTCTTGTAATCGATTATTAAGTGTTTCAACCATTGCGATAAAACATTGATATTGATCTGCATCTGGCAATTTTTTGACCTCAGAGTTGATTATTTTATTATCTACGTTAATTGCAGACAATTGTTTTGAGGTTTGGACAGACAATTCCACCCGATGGGTTAAGATCAAAACTTTTTTACCCCATTGTTGAATATAATTTTTTGCTACTTCTGAAAATATAACGGTTTTTCCTCCTCCCGTAGGCAATTGGTACAATAAATTAAAGTTGGAATCATTTTCCTTTAATTCTTTGAGAATAGACTCTACCGTCTTTTCTTGAAATGGATATAAAGTTTTGGCCTCGTAAAGGGTAGTATCAATCATTTACTAATTTTGGGGGGTACAAAATTACACAGCAATTAACTAATATCAAAGGAAAAAAAATACTTTCTTAAGAATCGCTTTATTTAAACTGTTTTTAACAATTAAACATCAAAAAATAACTAATTTTGCAGAAAAAATACAATGAGCGACATAGAAAAATTAAAATGTTTAATTATCGGTTCGGGTCCAGCTGGTTATACTGCCGCAATTTATGCAGCTAGAGCCGAAATGAAGCCAGTTATGTATCAAGGAATGCAACCTGGTGGACAATTAACAACAACTAATGAAGTTGAAAATTTTCCTGGTTATCCCGATGGGATTAGTGGTCCTGAAATGATGATACAATTAGAGGCACAAGCTAAACGTTTCGAAACGGATATCCGTTTTGGTTTTATTACTAAAGTTGATTTTTCAGGTAATGTGCACAAATGTTGGACAGAAGACGGACATGAAATACATGCTGATACTGTAATCATAGCAACAGGGGCTTCAGCGAAGTATCTTGGATTACCCTCAGAGAAAAAATATTTAGATTTAGGGGGTGGCGTTTCTGCATGTGCTGTTTGCGATGGATTTTTTTATAGAGGTCAGGAAACAGTTATTGTAGGTGCTGGTGATTCAGCTTGTGAAGAAGCTCATTATCTATCAAAATTGTGTAAAAAAGTTACTATGTTAGTCCGAAAAAACGAATTTCGTGCTTCAAAAATAATGGCTGATCGCGTAAAAAATACTCCAAATATTGAAATATTATTTAACACAGAAACGCTTGAGGTTTTAGGTGATGGTCAAGGTGTAACAGGGGCAAAAGTTAAAAACATTCAAACCAATGAGGAAAAAATAATTCCTTGCACAGGTTTTTTTGTTGCCATTGGACATCAACCCAATACAGAAGTATTTAAAGATTTTATTGAATTAGATGAGGTAGGGTATATTAAATACGCACAACCTGGCACTTCAAAAACAAATATTGCGGGAGTGTTTGTTGCAGGAGATGCCGCTGATAAAACATACAGACAAGCAATTACTGCAGCTGGAACAGGTTGTATAGCTGCTTTAGATGCAGAACGATATTTAGCCGCTAAAGGTCATTAATTCATCCATAATCTATTAGAAATTATTTTTCTTACCCAACTAAATTAAGTTTAAATTAGTTGGGTATTTTTATTCTATTGTAAAAAAATTTATTAAGTAATCTCTTCTTTATTTAAAAAAAAGTGTAAATTTGAACAAATATATTACTTAAAAATTGAAATTATTGGTTTCATTTATTTGAATAAAAGACGAATTTTTACAATTATTCAAGATTTTGCAAACTTTAAAAAATGAAATTAAATAAAAGATAACATTAAGTTAATAAACAAACTACTTTTATTTTAAAATATGAAAAAAATATTTATTATATTTTATTGTATTCTAAGCTATGTTGTTTTAAGTCAGGATATAATAAACTACAAAAACGGTAATATAGACACCGTTAAAGTCATTGAAATTAATAAAACGGCAATTAAATATAAAAAAACAAATAATATAGATGGTCCTTTATATACTTGTTTAAAAGATGTAATAATTTCTGTACAATTTGAAAATGGGACTATTGAAAGTTTTCAGTCAGAAAACACTGTAATAGTTAATGATGAAGTAATTAAAAATGCTGCTATTGCAGATTCATGGAAACATTATGTAGGCTATAAAAAAGGTAAAGTTTTTACAATGTTAGGAACAGCGATATTAACACCAATTGGTGGGTATTTTATTGCTAGAAAATTTGCAAAAAGAGAAATTACAAACGCAGATATACCTTTAAAAATAAAAGTAAAGGGATTCGATGGCACTATTTATCTCGATAATCCCAATCTTGATAACCAATTATACCAAGATAAGTTTAAAGAGATTTCGAAATCTAAACAAAAAATAAAAGTATGGCTTTCATATATGGCAGGTTCCATGATAAATGTTGGATTAGCTGGTGTTATTACTTTAGATGTTTTATTTAGTGATTATTAATCAACTAATTAATGAAATATTTTTGCAAATTAATTATTCTTTTAATAACTTTTGTTTTGAATTCTCAAGATATTATAGAATTTAAAAATGGAAATCGTTTACCAGTTAAAATATTAGAAATCAGACCAAATGAGTTAATATATAAAAAATTTTCTAATTTGGAGGGGCCACAAATAGTGGTTGATAAGTCAGAAATTTTTTCTGTTCTTTTTGAGAACGGTGTTAAAGAAAATTATTCTAATGAGTCAATAGAAGAGATAGATTCTATGAAGTTAAATGCATTTGCTGAAAACCATGTTAAAATATATTATAAAAGTTATCGTTCAGGCTTTGCTAAAACAATTATTAGTTCAATTCTTTTAACCCCTTTAGGAGGATATTTTGTTAAAAAATACAATACAAATAAAATAATTAATTCAGAAGAAATTCCATATCTTTTAAAGAATTTAACTTCTTACGGTATTGAATATGTTAAAAATCCAAATTATGAAAACTTAAATTACAAACAGCTTTATATTGAAAAAGCTAAAAAAACTAGAGCAAAAAAGATTAAAGTAGCATATATTTTAGGATCCTCCATTTTTACCATAATAGTAGCTGAAATTTCTTTAATAATTTTGAATAGTTAGGATCTTATTAATAATTGTATAGGGTATTATATGTTGATTGAGTTTTATTGTACTACAAAGTATCCACCCCAGCAACCACAATATCTCATCATGATAGTTGGATCTATATTTTGAGGTAAAATCGATAAAAATTGATTCAAAATTGGAAAAAAAAATATTGCTTCAAGTTGCTGCTTTAAAAAAAGACAATAGAAAAGGTGCTACAAATTCCCTAAGATAAAAAAGGTGCTAACTTCAGCCAATTTCCTTGAACGATTTATAAATCGACAAAAGTAGTAATACCAATTGTAATTATAAAATAATCCTGATTTTTTCGGGATTATTTTTAATTTTACAATGGTTAATGCCGATATAACAAATAAATAGACAAAATTTGATTTTTTCAAATTGGACTATATTATTTGTATAATCGGTGTAAGACCCAAACAGTAATGCAAGAAAAAAGCGATAAAGAATCAT
>JACPDW010000018.1 GCA_016183815.1 Flavobacteriia bacterium | reverse complement strand
TTGGAGTATTTGGGATTGGATTTGCAGTTACTGTAACTTGATTTGAACTCAATGAAGTACATCCGTTTTCTGTTACCGTTACGGAATAAGTACCACTTGTAGAAACGGTAATTGTGTTAGTTGTTTCTGTAGTATTCCAAGTATTGCCACTAGCTGAAGATGAACTCAACTCAACACTACCTCCTTCACAAAAAGTAGTACTTCCTATTGCTGTTACCGTTGGAGTTGATGGTATTGGATTTACTAACACATCTATACTGTTAGAAACTGCAGAACAGTTTGGAGCACTATAAACTGTAACAAAATACGTTCCAGCTGTGCTCACATTGATTGTTTGTGTAGTTTCAGTTGTTGACCATACATTTCCAGAAGACTGAGATGAAGATAAAATCACTGAATTACCCTCACAGAAAGTTGTATTTCCTGTTGCACTAATGATTGGTGCTGTTGGTAAAGCTGGGTCGTTGATTGTTGCTGATACTATGTTAGATATGCAACCATCTAAATCTAAATAAGCAGAATAATTTCCAGCAGTAAGATTATTGATAAAAGCAGGTAAAAAAGTAGTTGTTGAGCCGCTTGAAGTTCCAGACCAATAAATAATGCCTGTTCCTGAACCTGTTATCTCAAAAAACCCATCGTTTGCACCACAATCAGTAGTATTTGAAACACCTCCAAGAGTAATCACTGGATTTGAATTTATATTTATTGTAATAGAATTTGACAAAGCTGTACTTGGGTTTGCACAGGTTTCCATTGATGTAACTTCACAATTTATAATATCACTTTGATTCAATGAATTTGTAATGAAAGTATTTGATGAACCAACTTGCAAAATACCGTTAATATACCATGAATATAACTCATTTGCACCTACATTACTTGCATTGGCAGTAAATTCAACATTAACTCCTGGACAAACTGAATTATCTGGATCATTTGATAAAATAGACACACTAGGAATCAATAACCCAGTGACAATTACTGTAAAACTATTTGAAGTAGCAATTGTAGGAGAAGCACAAGGGTCATTTGAAAATAATACACAAGTCACAATATCACCATTATTTAATGATGAACTTGAATATGAATTTGAATTTATTCCTACATTAATTCCATTCACTTTCCATTGATAAGATGGGTTTGAACCTCCATTATTTACAACAGCAGTAAATGTCATACTTGAACCAGTACAAATAGTATTATCATTTACATTTGAAGTAATTGATATTGTTGGAGTTAAAGTTGCAACAACTGAAATTGTTATTTCATTTGATATCGCATTTATTGTGCTTAAACAATTATCATTTGACAACATTTGACAACTTACAATATCTCCATTATTTAATGATGAATTGGTATAAGTGCTTCCAGTAGATCCAACAGAATTACCATTTAGCATCCAAGTATATTGAGGGTTAGAACCACCATTAATTGGACTTGCTGTAAAAGTTAAAGATGAGCCAACACAAATAATATTATCAAAATCGTTAGAACTAATTGAAATTGCTGGAACAAGTACTGATTGCACACTCATATTCAAATCATTAGAAACAACAGGGATTGAAATCGCACAGTTTTCATTTGAAATTATTGAGCAACTAATCACATCGTTATTATTTAAAGTAGATGTAATAAAATTATCAGTTGTAACACCAGTATTCACACCGTTAACAAACCAAGAATAAGTTGGATTTGTTCCACCGTTATTAACAAAAGAGTTAAATTGAACAGTAGTACCCAAACATATCTGATTATCTAAATCATCAGAAATTATTGTAATAGAAGGTGTAATGTTAGGAAGAACATTTACAACAACAGGTAAAGACGGTGATGAAGTACATGAACTAACAGTTACAGTAACTGTATAATTGTCTGCTGAAGAAACAGTAATACTTTGGGTAGTTTCTCCAGTTGACCATGTGTTTCCAGTCAAAGCACTTGATGTTAATGTAATTGAATTACCATCACATAAATCAACATTTCCAGATGGGGTAATTGTAGGTGTTGCTGGTGCTCCTGGATCTGTTAATATTTGTGCTACAACATTAGATTGACAAAAATTACCATCCATAAACAAAAAAGAATAACTTCCAACAGATAAATTTGATATAGTTTGTGGCAAAGAAATACTATTCACATTTCCACTGCTTGTTCCATACCATATTATATTACCAAAACCATTACCTAAAATCTGAATTGAACCTGTGAAACTACCACAACTTGTAGGATTTACCACACTACCAAGTGCAATAACGGGATTTGAGTTCACTGTCACAATTTCATTTGAAGATGTTGAACTACAGCCCATTTCTGTAATAGTTACATTGTAATTACCTGAAGTACTAACTGTAATACTTTGTGTGGTCTCACCTGTTGACCAAAGATACTGACTAGCCAAACTTGAAGTCAAAACTACACTTCCGCCATCACAAAATGTAGTTGAACCGTTTGTGTTTATTGTTGGTGAAGCTGGAGCTCCAGGGTCAGTTAAATTTTGATTTAACACATTGGATTGACAAAAATTAGCGTCAGTAAACTGAACAGAGTAAGCACCAACAGATAAATTTGAAACAGTTTGCGGTAAATTAATGTTATTCATACTACCATTATTTGTGCCACTCCATATAAGATTACCAAAACCACTTCCTAAAATTTGAATACTTCCTGTTGAACTACCACAACTTGTTGGGTTGGAAACTGAACCAAGTGAAATAACTGGGTTAGAATTGACAGTTACTATTTCATTTGAAGAGCTTGAACTACAACCTAATTCTGTAATAGTAACATTATAATTACCAGTAGTGCTTACTGTAATACTTTGAGTGGTTTCTCCTGTTGACCAAAGATACTGGCTAGCTAAACTTGATGTCAAAACAACACTTCCGCCATCACAAAAAGTTGTTGGACCATTAGTTGTTATTATTGGAATTGCAGGAGCCCCTGGATCTGTTAATGTTTGATTAATTATATTAGATTGACATAGATTAACATCTGTAAACTGAAAAGAATAACTACCTGCTGCAAAATTTAAAATATTAATTGGTAAAGTTATGTTATTCATACCTCCATTACTTGTTCCAGACCAAAGAATTTCACCTAAACCTGAACCTAAAATCTCAACTGATCCTGTTGAACTACCACAACTTGATGGATTTGCAACAGTTCCAAGAGTAATAACTGGGTTCGGATTAACAGTAACATTTTCATTTAAAGAAGTAGAACTACATCCTAATTCTGTGATAGTTACGTTAAAATTTCCAGAAATATTTACAGTAATACTTTGAGTTGTTTCACCATTTGACCATAAATATTGACTTGCTGGACTTGAAGTTAAAACTACACTACCACCATCACAAAATGTTGTTGAACCACTAGCTGTAATAGTCGGATTTGAAGGGGCTCCAGGATCTGAAATAGATTCATTCAAAATATTTGAAATACAACCATTCAAATCATTTAGTTCAATTGAATATGAACCAGCTGAAAGTCCAGTTATGGTGTAAGGGAATACTACTAAAGGTTGAAACCCACTAACTGGACCAGTCCAATTTAACAATCCTGTACTTGCACTATTTAGAGTTATACTACCATCGCTTGCTCCACAAGATGTAGGTGAAGAACTTGAACTAACTGAAATGACAGATGATAGATGAACAGTTACATTTAAAGGTGAAGAAGTTGAAGTACATCCATTTTCAGTAACACTTACTGTGTAAGAACCTGATGTACTAACTGTTATAGTTTGAGTATTTTCTAAAGTTGACCATACATTGTTATTTAAAGAAGAAGAAGTTAAATCAACGCTTCCACCAGTACAAAAGGTCGTTAAACCATTTGCTGTAATAGTCGGTGTAGCAGGTGGTAAAGGATCACTTAATGTAGTTGAAATTGGTCCTAATACATTGCCGTCATTAAAAGTAAAGTCATAAGCTCCTTCAATTAAACCAGTTACTGTATAAGGTAAAACCACATTAGAAACAGAGCCACTTGCTACACCAGTCCAGGACAAGTTTCCTATTAAAGTATTTGTTCCATTAATTACAACCGAACCATCACTACCTCCACAAGTAGTAGGATTAGTAATTGTACCAAGTGAAATACTTGATGTTACATTAGGATTGGTAATACATAAATCAAAATCAACAATTTGTCCAGTTGTTGCTGTCCATGAATAAATTCTTAGAAGATATGTATTTCCTATAGTTAATCCAGTTAAACTTGAAGAATTTGGATCACTACAAACTACTGTAGTACCTAATGATGCACATGATCCATCATATACAGAATGGTATAAATCTGTAGTTGAACCATCAATATTTAATAAATCTATATCTAAATCAGTACTGTTAGCTACAAAAGAATACCAAACATCATCATCAGCTGTCCCACTACAAGTATTAGTTTGACCACTTGTAGTAGCAAATGATATGGTTGAAGCTATAGGAGTACACGTTGTATTATTAGATGGTGTTACAGCTATTGCATTTAAACAATCGTCATTTGATGGAGGGGTCGGTGTTGCTACACAAATATCAAAAGAGGTATTTTGTCCTGCAACTGAAGAAAAAGTATAAACTCTAACCAAGTATGTATTCCCAATTGTTAATCCTGAAACAGTATTAAAATCATCGTCGCTACAAAGAACTGCTGTTCCAGGAGTAGCACAAGTTCCGTTGTAAACACTATAGTTCATGTTTGGTGCACTTCCTAAAATGTTACTTAAAGAGATTAAATGACTTGTGTTTGAAGCAACAAAAGAAAACCAAATATCATCATCTGCTGTTCCATTACAATCATTTGTTTGAATAGATGCAGTAGCACTTTCAATAGAAGAGCTAAGTATATTTGTACAACTTGAAGTTGGATTTACTGTTAAACTAATGGCATTACTACATTCATCGTTTGAAGGAGGAATTGGAGGTTCAGTTGCACAAACATCAAACGAACCAGAAGCACCACTATAACCATATACTCGTGCGTATATTGTTTGACCAGGTGTTAATCCTGATTGGGATATTCTTGACATTAAACTCGCCTCACCATCATCACTACAAACTAATTCTGTTAAAGAACCACAAGTTCCAGTGTACCAAGCCATTCCACTATCAGTAAGTGTGCCTGTTCCTGTACTAGTAGTAACTACAGTATTTCCACTAGCTGGAACAACAAATGAAAACCATACATCTCCACCGGAAAAAGAAGCACAAGAAGCAGGAATTTCTGTTACAGAATTTGTTGCATATTCATTTGTTGCTGAAGTATTAACACAAGAGGTGTTAACAGGTAACACAATTGCATTGGCACATTCATCATTGGCTGGTGGTGGCGGAGGAGTACCAACACAAACATCAAAAGTTGTATTTTGACCACCTGTAGCAGACCAAGAATAAATTCTTACTAAATAGGTTTGCCCTATAGTTAATCCTCCAACTGACGCTGATCCAGCACCAAAATATTCGTCACAACTTAATTGAGTCAAAGTTCCACAAGTACCACTATATACAGCAACCATCATATCGGTTGTTGAACCAACAGCATTTTCAATTCCAACACTGTGTTGTGGACCATTTGCAATAAAAGAGTACCAAACATCATCATCAGAAGTACCATTACAAGAGTTAGTTTGAGCTGATGCTGTTGCACTTTCTAATGTACCAGATGTAATTGAAGTACATGACAAATCCGCATTTATTGAAACCGATAGAGCACCAGCGCATTCATCATTAGCAGGTGGTGGTGGCGGAGTTCCAACACACACATCAAAAGTTGTTGATTGACCACCGGTAGCAGTCCAAGAATAAATCCTAACTAAATAAGTTTGACCAATTGTTAAACCACCAACAGAATTTGTTCCAGAACCAAAAAATTCATTGCAACTTAATTGAGTTAAAGAAGCACAAGTACCACTATACACAGCAACCATCATATCCGTTGTTGAACCAACAGCATTTTCAATTCCTACACTATGCTGAGTTCCGTTTGCTACAAAAGAATACCAAACATCATCATCTGAAGTACCTGAACATGTATTTGATTCTAAAGATGCAGTAGCACTTTCGATTGTACCTTGAACATTAGAAGTACAAGACATATCTGAATTTACTGGAAGTACAACAGGAAAAGCACAATCATCATTAGCAGGAGGTGTAGCAGGTTCTGAGGCACAAATTTGAAAAGTACCATCATTACCAGTTCCGTAACCCCAAATTCTTACAAATATTGTTTCACCTGGAGTCAATCCTGTTTGAGAAATTTTAGACATATTACCATTTTCACTGTCATCGTCATCACATTCGGATAAAGTTAAACTTGCACAAGTTCCAGTATACCATGCCATCCCAGCATCAGACATTCCACCATTATCGTTCATATTTACAATAACATCACCATTTGCAGGTACAACAAAGGAAAACCAAACGTCAGAACCTTGATAATTAGCACAACCTGGAGCAGGTATTCCAGCACTTGAAGTTGCAAATAAATTTGTATAATCTGAATAGGTGCAAGAAGTATTAACAGTTAAAGGAATAGAATTTAAGCAATCATCATTAGCAGGTGGTGGAGGTGGCGTACCTACACAAACATCAAAAGATGTAATTTGACCAGTTGTTGCTGTATTAGAATAAATCCTAACCAAATAAGTTTGACCATTAGTCAATCCACTTATACTACTTGAACCTGTGCCAAAATATTCCTCGCAGCTTAAAAGAGTTAGACTTGCACAAGAACCACTATAAACAGCAACTATCATATCTGTTGTCGTTCCAACTACATTATCAATGCCAACACTATTTTGAGCAGCATTAGCTACAAATGAATACCAAATATCGTCATCAGCAGATCCTGTGCATGTATTTGTTTCAATAGAAGCAGTAGCACTTTCGATAGTTCCGGAAGTAATTGATGTACAACTCAAATCAGCATTTACATTTAAATTGGTTGCATTTGCACAATTATCGTTAACAGGAGGTGTTGGAACAACGGAAACACAGACATCAAAATCTGTATCTTCACCTGATGTAGCAGACCAAGTATAAATTCTAATTTTATAACTTTGGCCAAAACTCAATCCAGAAACTACACTAGTTCCATCACCAAAATATTCTTGACAACTTAATTCAGTTAAACTTGCACAAGTCCCACTATATACAGCAACCATCATATCAGTAGTTGAACCTACTACATCGTTAATACCAACTTTTAATTCAGTAGAACTTGCTGTAAAAGAATACCAAACATCATCGTCAGAAGTACCTGTACATGTATTTGCCTCTAATGAAGTTGTAGCACTCTCAACTGTTCCACTAACTTCAGATGTACAGCTGTTATTAGGACTTATCAAAACATTTATTGCGTTTGCACATTCATCATTTGTTGGTGTAGGAGGAGGAGTAGTAACACATAAATCAAAAGTGCCTTCTTCCCCATTATATCCAAAAACTCTTAAGAAAACTGTTGAAGCGGGAATTAAACCACTTACTGTAATTTTAGACATATAACCATTGCCTAAATCATCGTCACAAGCTTCTTCTGATAATACTCCACCACATGAACCTGAATACAAAGTAATTCCAGAATCAGTCATACCTCCATTCTCTTCTGTTTGAATAAGTAAAGCACCACTTGCTGGAACAACAATAGAAAACCAAACATCACCTCCTGAATAAGAACTACAAGTAGGATTAGCTGTACCAGTTGAAGAAGTAGCATTAACATTAGTAAAAGAAGTGTAGGTGCACGAAGCTCCAACAATTAATGGAAATGCTCCAGCACAATCATCATTTGCCGGTGCTTGAGAAAAAAAATAAGTACTGCAAAAAATTGACAATACAAAAAATCGTATAGATAATCTCATAGTAAAATTATTAATTTGAGGAGTAAAATTATACAAATAATTCAGAAAAAAAAATAAAAAACTTTAAAAAATTATTAAATTATATTCATTCTAAATAAGATTTTTTAAACTAAATCGGTTTAAAAAAGCAATTAAGTAGAACAATCAAAAAAAATAAAAAAAATTTAAAATAAAATTATAAATAGATTTTTTAAAATTAATAAATTTGTAAAAATATTTATATGAAAAATCAATTACTATTAAGTTTATTTTCTCTTTCATTTATATTTTCAACTTACTCACAAAATTGGAGTGAAGTGGGCAATGGAGTAAACGGTGATATTTACACCTCAATAGAATTCAATGGAAATCTAATTATTGGAGGCGATTTCAGTCAAGTTGGAGGCAATCTAAACGTATATAATATTGCTAGTTGGAACGGAAGTGCTTGGACTAATATGGGGAAAGGATTTGACGATGATGTTAAAAGTTTAGTAATTTACAACAACGAATTATATGCTGGTGGCAATTTTAGAAGAAATGGAGATAATTCAACTATTTTTGATGGTAATATTGCCAAATGGAACGGAAGTGATTGGGTAACAGTACAAGGAATTGGATGGAATTCAGAATATTCAAACAGTCCAATTAAAGATATGAAAGTATTTGATAATAAATTATATGTGATTTTCAATAGATACTATACAGCATTAAGTGATTCCAGATCAATATTAAGCACATTTGATGGCACTAATTGGGTTGATTTATGTGATCAGAATTTTCTTATACAAACTACTTTTGGAGCATCAATGTTTAAATTAGGAATCTTTGAAAATGAATTAATTATAGGAGGAAGATTTGATGGTTTTATCAGTACAAATTCATCTTCAATTATTAAATATAATGGAACAAATTTTGAAGCATTCGTCAGTCCATTAATTTATGGAAATACTTATTCAATAGTTCAAGTAGGTAACAAATTGTATTTAGGTGGTTTATTCGAATACCAAGCAAGTACAGAAACAATAACTCCAAATTTAATTTCATTTGATGGTTCAAATTGGACTGCTCATCCTTTTAATATTAATAATGCAGGGGAAATTAATGATATTATCACCAAGAATGATTCTATATTTGTTTTAGGTAGATTTGATTTTTACGACCCAAATAACACTTCAAACACAATTGCAAGAGCAGCTTTATTTGATCCAAATTTAAGTTACCCTTTTAAAAATTTATTTTTTTACAATTCATCTTCAAGTTCGAGCGATGCTATTTACACTTCACAAGTATTTCAAAACAAACTAATTGTAGGTGGAAAATTTGATTATTCTGGTTCCAGTTCTGCTGAAAACTTAGCTCAATTAGATCCAGGGAATCCAAATGTAAATCTCACAGAAAATGATTTTACACCTACTTTTGTTTATCCAAATCCTTTTACAGATTATTTAATTATTAATTCGGATAAAGATTTAAATCAAAAATATTCAATCTATAATTTGCAAGGTGAAAAATTAAAAGAAGGTTCTTTAAATAATAATAAAATAGATACAGAAGAGTTTTGTAGTGGAACTTACATTATAGAGATTGGTGAAAAGAATTTTATTAGAGTGAAATAAGTTTAAAGTTGTTATACGCTATAGGTCAAAAAAAAGTTCGAATAAAGCCATTAATAAGTATAATCGCTATTTACGCTTTTTGCTTTTTCAGAATTCAAAATGCCACTCAACATTGCTAAACCTTATTCAGTAAATTCAACAGGAAGACATCTTGTTTCTCCTCTTTTCTTTGAGGTTTCATTTTGCAAGCTTAAAGAATCTAATTCAGTTTTACTAATTTAAAACAACAGATCTTTAATTCCAGCTTAACGTGGTTAATTTAAAATTACCAGAATTTGGGATTAATAATGATACCTGCATGCCACAATTAAAATTTCGTTTTCTTTATACGAGTAAACTAATCTGTGCTCTGTGTCTATACGTCTTGACCAAAAACCTTGCAAATCGTATTTTAAAGCTTCGGGATTTCCTATGCCAGAAAAAGGTTCTCTACAACTTGCTTTAATTAAATCGTTGATTCTTTTAACTTTTTTCTTATCCATATTTTGCCAATAAATATAGTCATTCCAAGCTAATTCTGTCCAAATAATTTTCATTATTTTTCTGATTTTTGCTCCACTACATTTCCATTTTTTGCTTGTTCAATAGATGCTAATAACACCTCTCTGTTTTTTCCTGAGAGTAAATAACTAGTTTCTTTTAAGGTATTGTATTCATCTAGAGAAATTAATACCAAGTCTTTTTTATTTTTTCTAGTAATAATAAGTTCCTCCACATTTTCCACAACCAAATCCAACCAATGCTTTAAATTTAATCTTAAATCAGTATAATTGACAACTTTCATATTTTTACTTTTAACAAAATTACAAAATAATTACTTAATTAAGTACGTTTTTAAATAACTTTTATGAATTTTTGTAAAAGTGTAGAATCATTTTAAAATGAATAACATAATCAATAACCCTTCACCAACTCAATTTTTACCTCTCCTTCTGCCACCAAATCAACCAACAAAACAGTATCTGATTAGGAATCAAAAGTAATATTCGATGCTAAATTTTATAAAATTACTCGTGTATAATATATTCATTTTGATTTAGTTCAATATAATTGTTGTTTTTAAAAAGCAAATCAATTTCATAAAAATAATTCTCAAATAGAATAAAAAGTATATCATTGTGCAAATTGCCTACTGTAACAAGTAAAATTTTTTTAGGTAAATTATGAATTAAGATAAAAATCTAAAAAATCAGAATCTTTAGTATTAACAATTCTTTTATGCTTTTTCGAATATAAACTCTATTTTTACCACTGAGAAAGTAAGAATACTTTAGTACAACACCTGTGGTGTTTTTTCTTTGTGATCTTACTTTCTTAGTGGTTAATTTTTTATATACAATTCTATAAATTAATTTTTGCACTCTAACTTGGTATCCCAATAAACTAATTTCTTTGTCAGTACTTTTTTCTTTGTTTGGTAATTCATTTGTGTGAACTACATCAAACCCCTTCTTTTTTAAATGCTTTGCTATCTTATAACTCAATTGAGCATCGATAAGGTATTTCATGCACTTATTTTGTGAGTAGCTTTTACTTTCAAAATTCTAGAAGCATATATTAAAGCAGCTGATAAATCTTCTTTTTCTAATTCTGGATAATCATCTATTATTTCCTCGAATGTCATTCCTGAAGATAGCAAGTCTAAAATTAATTCAACAGGATAACGCATGTCTCGAATACAAGGCTTCCCATGACAGATTGTGGCATTTATTGTTATCCTTTTTAACAGTTCCATTTTACCTATTTAAAACAAATTTACTACATTTTTTTTAAAGTAAAAATTTTCAGTGTTGAAATTTAATTTTTTAATAAGTACCTTGAAAATTATAGAAGTAGATATCTATTTCCCCTTCACCTACTCAATCTTCGCATCACCTTTTCCTTCTAAATCAACAAACAAAACAGTATATGATAAATAACCAAAAGTAATACGATTTGCTAAAACTTCATTACACACATAATCTTGGTTTTTTTTAGCAATTTCTATTGATTTACCGATACATTTGAGAATAAATCTGCATCATACTAGAATTGAATTATGATGAGAAAAGCGAAATGAAAAATTGTAAAAAATTATCTTTCACATTCTAAAATGTTTTTTATTTGTACTTCCAATGTGGGAATAATACTATCTACTACATTCCAAACAGCCCATAAATCGACACCTATGTAATCGTGAATTAATTTATCTCTCATTCCAGCAATTTTTTTCCATTCAATTTCTGGATATTTCAACTTTAATTCTGGTGTTATTTTCTTACTTGCTTCACCAATAATTTCAAAATTTCTAATTACTGCATCTTGAATGAGATCGTTAATTAAAAAAGATTCTTCCGTTTGATTTAATGTGTACTCTTTAATTTTGTTGATACAAGAGTGAATGTGTTCAATATAAATTAATGAATTTTTGTGCAACTTATAATAGGATTAAATCTTTTTCAATATATGGTTTGATAAGTGAATTAAGAGAGCGATAAGTAATTAAATCAACTTTTAAATTCAACTCTTGAGTTAATTCTTGTTCTATTTCTATTAAATCTAATAAATTGGTCTTATTTCTGACATCTATCAAAACATCTAAATCACTATCTGGCTTTTCTTCCCCTCTGGCATAAGAACCATAAACGCCAACAAATAAGGGATTCAACCTACTTGTAATAGATTTTATAATTGCTATTTGTTTAGGACTTAACATAATGTAAAGATACAAATTTTTACAAACTTATTTAAACTATTTTTTTCTTTTGAGAATTTTTTTCATCATCCACCTTGTTTTCGCACGATTCCTTCATGTGTATTCAGCTTCTGTAAACCCAACAAACCTCTCACACCTTCACCAACTCAATTTTTGCATCTCCTTCTTCCACCAAATCAAGCAACAAAGAAGCATCTGATAAAGAACCAAAGGTGATGCTAGTTGCCAACACCTCATTACACACGTAATCTTGGTTTTTCGCAAGAGCTTGTTGGATTTCATCTGAACATTGAACAGAAAGCACAATTTTATCCGTTACCTCTAAACCAGAGTCATTATAAAATATTGATTGCGAATAGGTCTTTTCAAGATAGAATTTCGATGTATCAATTTAAAACAGCAAGATTACAAATCCAGCTGAGCGGGTAGTCGGGAAGGATATTTTATCGAAAAAGAATAAACTAAGATTGTATTAATCTAAGTAAATCATTTAATTCTTTATTAGAAAGATTTTCTTTTTCAGATTTGTCATAAATTGAAAGCAAATAAACTTTTGATTTAGAAATAACAACATTTATTATAATTCTTGCACCAGCACTTTTACCTTTTCCTTTACTTTTAATCGAAAGCCTTAATTTATAACAGTTATTTCCAAGTTGAGTACCTTGAATTGGATTTTCTGTAATTTCCTCTATAAAAGTAGAAAAGTCTCGTTTAAAAGAGGGATACTTTTTAGAGAGTCTTTTAATTTCTTTCCTAAATTTTGGGATAGCTATTACTTCATAACTCATCCAATAAATCCTTTGCAGAAATACCTTTAAGTTTACCTTCTTTTATTAAATTTAATTCATTAATTGATTCCTTTAAATCTTCAATCAAAATTGCCTTTTCATTTGAAATAAGTTTAGTTTTTACAAAAGGTAAACTTTTTAAGATTTCTAATAAATAAATTGCTTTATTGTCATTAATATCTAATAAAAGCCTCATGTTTTCAAATTTTACACAAATTTACATTAAAAATGGCAATTAAACAAAATCTGCTGAAAATTAATGAAAAATTTAAGGTTTGGTAGTTTATTGTCTTTAGACTATCACTTGATGTAATCTTTGGAAGATTGGGCATTATTGATTACAATTTACTTAAAATTAATTACATATATAATCTTGGTTTTTAGCGATGGCTTGTTGTATTTCATCAGAACATTGAACACTTAGCAAAATTTTATGCTATACATCTAAACCAGAGTCTATACTAGTTATTGATTGCGAATAGGTATTTACAAGATATAATCTTAAAGTAAAAAAATATAAAACAGCAGGATTACAACCTAGCGAAGCGTTCTCAACGAAGATAAATCCACTGAGCGGGTTTTGTAATTAATTTAAAGTATCTATAATTTCTTGAACGTCTTTTTGCAATAAATTAAACCATTCACCTCTGATGTTTTTATCTCGAAATGTAAAATGAAGTGCTTTTTCAATGCTTAATGCTATTTGTCGGCTTGGAAATTTTTTTGAGGCAATTAATTCAATTGTAGGCTTTTCACTTTGCAGTGTTTTTTCTCTATATTCTGGCTTATTAGAAATTCCTATTTTATGGAAACCGTTAGTTTTGTCAATCATTAAATATAAATAACAAATTTCTTGAGTAAGGCTTTCGTTTACAATTTCATCGTACACATATAAAGGTTTGTGTTCTTTTAATTTTTTAACTTCAACCAAATAATCGTTCGCAAGGAGTTGAATCATTTCTTGTAATTTATCAAAAGTCTTATAAGCGTGATCTTCTCTAAAGGGCCTTATTCCAGAAATTTCTTGACCTGTTTGAAATGTTAATTTCCAATTTTCCACTTTCTGGTTTGACAGTTTTATTAAATCTGAATATAGAATTTGAATTTTGTTTTCTAAAATATTGCCGTAGTTAATATCCTTATGTAATAAATTTGAATTTTGTTGAAAAATAAAATTCAAAACCTCATCATTTTCAAGTAAAATTTGAAACTTATCTCCATTTTTTATATCAAAATCTTTTTTTGGGAAATTTAATACCAAAAAGTCCAAGCCATTTTTATTATTCAAAGTGAAAAACAATCTTTTATCCCCAATGAAGGTCAATAGGAATCCATTAAACATTGACATTGAATTATCATAATTGTTTCCTCCAACCCTTTTCCATTTTAAAATTTCAGATTTATTGAACTTATCAATCTCAAAAATTGGAGTGTTAAAAAGTCTGAATTTTGATTCTGCTAATTCAATATCAAAAATTTTGCACCCGTCGATTAATTTTTCATCACGTTCAAAATATGTTCTTAAAATTCCTGTTTCTTTTGCTTTTATTTCAATCCATTTTGTTCCTAGCGTTTCAATCTTTAGATTGCAAATCTCATCACCAACTTCACAATAATCACCATCTTTCTTTGACCAATATCCAATACGAATGCTGTGAATATCAAAAATATTTATTGAAGGATTGTTAACCAAATTTGTATTTTCTAAAATATCTATCAAATAAAATTCAATGTCTTTTATTGATATTACATTGTAAATTTCATTTCCTTGATAACCATTTTTATCAAATTTGAAATTGAAAATCTATCCCTTTTGGTTTACTTCAAATTTAAAATGTTTCATACTATTTAAATGGTTTGTCAAGTATATACTCAAAGTAGCTCATTGATTTTAAAGTTAAATCTCTCGGATCAATAATCATTTTTTCAAACTTTACATTCATCTTATTAAAATTTGTCAAAGCAATCATTACCATTTCATCAACTTCATCCGAATTTACACCAAAAATAATCTTGGAAATAGAATTAATATCAAAGTTAACAAAAATATGGTTATTATCTTCACTTAAAATGAAGCCATTATTTTCATATTCTTTTTTAAATTCTGTATCAAAAATCAATCTGACTTCTTTTTCGTACTCCCAGTTCTTTAGTTTTGTTGTCGCTAGAAATATACCTTTTTCATGAGCTCCTATTTCATGTAAAGAATCTCTAAAAAGACAAAAATCTTTGTAATCTTTATAAGTAACAGAAGAAGGATTACCACAATAGGGAGTTGCAGAAAAATCAATTTCAAAACAAACTTGTGTATTATTTAAGCCATAATGTGCCCACATTAATTCTGAATTATACTCTTTTGAGAAACAAGTCAAATAAAAAGAATCAAAATGTTTGTACGTGTTAACAGTTGCCTCCTTAAAAGATTTTAATCCCATTTGAGAATATCTATTCCAATCTAAGTTTCCTAATAAAACACTGCAATCTAAGGGATCATTAAATGTTTTTGGTTGGGAAAATCTAATTTTTTTAGAAGTAATTATTTTCTCTAAATCCTTAAATTTTAAAAACTTATATGCTTTTTCATGATGTGTGTTAAATTCATCCATCAGATTTTTAGTATAAAATTACAAATAATTTTGTGTTTAAGCACATCAACCTACCGGAAAAATTAATTCAACAATACGAAAAAACAATTCAGGTTTTGGAAGATGAGGTGGCTTTGTTGAAAAATTTGATAAATTGAATAAATTTTCATAATTTTACTTAAAAATTAATTGAAATGTCAGTTGTTACTTTAAAAATTAACGAAAAAACAAAATTGGGTAAAGCAATCTTGGATTTATTAATTTCTACTTCTAAGGAAAGTAGTGCTATAGAATTTATTGTAGAAAAAACTATCTATGACGCTGAATTTGTTAAAATGATTGAAAAATCCAAAAAACAAATTAAAGACGGTCAGTATAAAACGATTGATACCTATGATATATGGGGAAGTTTAGGCTTATAATTTCTGAAATTGCAATCCAACACATTGCAAAACATAAAAAGTCTGTAATATATCAACTATCAAAAAAATTGAAACCATTTTAAAAGAACTTGAAATTCACCCAAATTCAGGAACAGGAAAACCAGAGCAACTAAAATTTGCTTTTTCAGGTTTATGGTCAAGGAGATTAAATCAGAAAGATAGATTAATTTATGAAATTATTGATGATACCGTATGTGTCGAAGTGATTTCTGCATTAGGACATTACAATGAAAAATAATCTTTTACCAATCCTCTCACCCCTTCATCAACTCAATTTTTGCATCTCCTTCTTCTACCAAATCAACTAACAAAGCAGCATCCGATAAAGAACCAAACGTAATACTTGTTGCTAAAACTTCATTACGCACGTAATCTTGGTTTTTCGCAATCGCTTCTTGGATTTCAGTTGAACAATCAAGAGTAAGTACAATTCTATCATTTACTTCCAAGCCAGACTCTTTACGTAAATTTTGTACACGATTAATCAATTCTCGGGCAATTCCTTCTTGTTTTAAATCTTCGGAAATGGTCACATCTAACGCAACCGTAATTCCATTTTCTGAACTAACTAACCAACCTGGAATGTCTTGTGCAACGATTTCGAAATCAGCCACATCTAAGTTGATTTGCTCTCCGTCGATGTTTCCTATCCAACCATTTTTACTCTCAACTGAAGCAATGTCTTCTTGCGAAAAACCTTGAACTAAAGCTGTAATTGCTTTCATTTGTTTTCCGTATTTTGGTCCAATGGTTTTAAAATTTGGTTTGATGCTTTTCACCAACATTCCGTTTCCTTCTTCTAAAATTTCCAATTCTTTCACATTAACTTCAGCCAAAATAAGGGAAGCTACGTGTTGGATATTTGTTGAAAATTCTGAACTCAAAGTTGGAACCATTATTTTTTGAAGAGGTTGACGCACACGAATACGTTCTTTTTTACGTAAACCTAAAACCAAAGACGAAACTTGTTGTGCAATTTCCATTTGTTTTTCCAAAGTTAGGTCAATCATTTCTTTGTTCACTTTAGGAAAATCTGCTAAATGAACTGACGAAACCGTAAAACGATTTGAAACTTTATTTAAGTCATTAAACAATTGATCCATAAAAAATGGTGCGATTGGTGACGATAAAACAGAAACCGTTTCCAAACAGGTATAAAGCGTTTGATAAGCAGAAATTTTATCTTCCGTGTAATCGCCTTTCCAAAAACGACGACGACATAAACGCACATACCAGTTTGATAATTGGTCGGTTACAAAATCTTGAATCAAACGTCCAGCTTTTGTTGGTTCGTAGGTTTCAAATGCTTCTTGAACGTTTTCTGTCAAACTATTCAATTTCGATAAAATCCAACGGTCAATTTCTGGTCTTTCATTTAAATCGATGTTTTTTTCTTGATACGCAAAACCATCGATGTTAGCATACAATGCAAAAAACGAATAGGTATTATATAAGGTTCCAAAAAACTTACGTTGTACTTCGGTAATTCCTTCTAAATCAAACTTTAAGTTATCCCAAGGTTGCGCATTTGTAATCATGTACCAACGAGTAGCATCTGGACCATATTTTTTCAAAGTTGTAAATGGATCCACTGCATTTCCAAGTCGTTTCGACATTTTTTGTCCGTTTTTATCCAAAACCAAACCATTCGAAATCACATTTTTATATGCAACCGAGTCAAAAATCAAAGTTGAAATGGTATGTAAGGTATAAAACCAACCTCTTGTTTGATCGACACCTTCTGCAATGTAATCGGCAGGATAACCTGTTCTATTTTCGATTAATTCTTTATTCTCAAATGGATAATGCCATTGTGCATAAGGCATCGCACCCGAATCAAACCACACATCAATTAAATCCGATTCTCGTTTCATCGCTTTTCCAGTAGAGGAAACGAGTATGATATTATCCACATAATTTTTATGAAAATCAATTTTAGCGTAGTTTTCAGCCGAAATATCGTTAACATCAAAAGTAGCTAATGGATTTTCTTTCATCAAACCAGCTTTTACTGCTTTTTCACATTCTTCTTTTAAGGTTTTGGCAGAATCGATTATTATTCGTTCGTCTCCTTCTTCCGTGGACCAAATTGGAATCGGAATTCCCCAATAGCGTGAACGTGATAAGTTCCAATCGTTTACATTTTCCAACCATTTTCCAAAACGACCCGTTCCAGTAGATTCTGGTTTCCAATTGATGGTTTTGTTCAATTCCATCAAACGCTCTTTTTTGTCGGTCACTTTGATAAACCAAGAATCCAACGGATAATATAAAACGGGTTTATCTGTTCTCCAACAATGTGGGTAACTGTGTTCGTATTTCTCTACCTTAAAAGCTTTGTTTTCTTCTTTTAATTTAATCGCAATTTGCACATCTACCGATCTTTCAGGAGCTTCACCCTCTTTGTAATATTTGTTTTTAACGTACATTCCAGCAAATTCTCCCATTTCAGGACGATATTTCCCTTGTAAATCTACAATTGGAACTGCAACGCCATTTTCATTCAAGACCAACATCGCAGGAACACCAGCTTCTTGTGCCACTTTCGCATCGTCTGAACCAAAAGTTGGAGCAATGTGTACGATTCCTGTTCCATCTTCTGTCGTTACGAAATCACCTGCAATCACTCTAAATGCTTGATCTGCATTTTCATGAGGTAAAGTGTAAGGTAAAAGTTGTTCATAAGTTAAACCTACTAAATCAGAGCCTTTACAATTCCCCTCAATAAAATAAGGTATTATTTTGTCTCCTAATTTATAATTAGAAAATTTTTCTTCATCACAATACAGTTTTAATTTACCTTCTTCTAAGTCTTTCAACTCTGCAAAACTTGCGTGTTCAACAATAGCATTTTCAAAACCCTTGCCAAATTGAAAATCAACTAAATTTCTAGCTAAAATTACTTTCAAAGGATGTCCAGTATATTGATTAAAAGTTCTTACCAACACATATTCAATATTTGGACCCACACACAATGCAGTGTTTGCGGGTAAGGTCCAAGGAGTTGTCGTCCATGCGAGGAAATGAATTTCTTCTGTCCTCCCCCTTAATCCCCCTCCAAAGGGGGAAACCTGATTGTCGCTCATTCTAAACTGTGCCACCACTGTTGTGTCTTTCACGTCCCGATAACAACCTGGTTGGTTTAACTCATGAGAGGATAGCCCTGTACCTGCTGCAGGTGAATACGGTTGAATGGTATAACCTTTGTATATCAAGTTTTTGTTGTACAATTGTGCCAAAAGCCACCAAACTGATTCCATGTATTTAGAGTCGTAGGTAATGTATGGATGTTCCATATCTACCCAATAACCCATTTTTTTGGTTAAATCATTCCAAATATCGGTGTAACGCATCACGGCTTCTTTACACGCTTTATTGTATTCGTCCACCGAAATTTTTGTTCCGATGTCTTCTTTGGTGATTCCTAATTCTTTTTCAACGCCTAATTCTACAGGCAAACCGTGGGTATCCCAACCTGCTTTACGATTGACTTGAAAACCTTGTAAGGTTTTATAACGACAAAAAATATCTTTTAAGGCACGAGCCATTACGTGATGAATACCAGGCAAACCATTCGCTGAGGGAGGCCCTTCAAAAAAAACAAAAGACGGCTTACCCTCTCTCGTGGTTATGGATTGCTCAAAGGTGTGTTCCGTTTCCCATTTGTCAGCCACATTTTTAGCTAGCTCTGTTAAGTTTAAACCTTTGTATTCGTTGTATTTTTTACTCATTATTTAATATTGGAAGTGCAAAGATAAAATAAAATAATTTTATAAGCTTCGAGTTCGATTAATCTAAGGAAGTGCAATTACATTTAGACTTTAAAAGTTAATAATGATTTAAATTTAAAATTAAATTAATTAGAAATTAGTAAGTATATTTGTACGTAATAATTAAAAAATAAAATTATGAAAAAGAATTTATTAAATGTACTTCTTATTTTTGGAGTAGTAGGATTTACAAATGCACAAAAACTAGATAAATTTGGTGCAGAAATGGGCAAAAAAACAGCAATGGGAAAAGAAATTAGAGTTCCATACACTGATTTATCTTCCTATTTTGGGTACATCAAACCTGGTTCAGCACCTGATGAAGTAAGAGATGGGAAAAATTTTTATTATTTATACATTTGGATACCAGCAGTTGCACCTGAATTAGGAATTAGAATGATATCTCCAATTCCTGAAGGAACAAAACCAACAGGAACAGATTTTGTTTCGCCTAATTATATTGGAAATGAGGGTGAAAATAAAAACTTTTTTGACACATGGATAACTTTCGAAAAAGCTTCTGGTATAGTGAAAAAAGAAGATATTATGAATGCAAAATCAGCAAAATGGAATTCTTTAGGAACAAATGACGATTCAGGAGAAATGCCTGCTCAACCATCTGGAAGTAAATACAATTCGTTAATGAGAATACTTAGTGAGACTAGTGATCCGTTGAAATCATTAACAGTTGGTTTATACCGTGTTGGATTTACCACTTATAAAAAAGGAGAAGTTCAAGGAGGATTTTTAGCTCAGGTTGGAGCTCCAGTAAAATTACCAGGTGTTGCAATTTCATCTGATTTAGATGGGATTATGAAAGCACTAAACAAATAGTCTTTGATAGAAAATAAAAAATGTCATAAATGAATCATCCCGAAAATGTATGTGGATGATTCATTTTTTTTTATCTGTTTTTATCAATTTTCAGTACAAAAATCCAAACAACCACAATGGTATAATATGCCCAAAACCAAATTCAATGTTGTCTTTAACGATAAAAGCGTTTTCAAGACCTACAAGTTGTTTATTCCCTTTATTTTTACCTCCTATTTCAAAAAAATATTTATTATCAATACAGAAATCTGTTTTATCAGCTAGTTTAATTGCTTTTATTCCTAAAAGTTGACTTACAAAAAAAGTTTCTCGAGCACTTCCATTATTATTGTTTTCATTTGCCATAGCATAAGAAATATTGGTGTTGTGGAGGAAGATTTTATCAGGTTTAGTTAAAATTCCTATTCCTTTATCCGCTTTACTTAATTGAATGATTAAACCTGCTTTTTCTAATAAATTTAATCCATGAATAAGCGTTGGTCTCGATACGCCAATTTGCTCACTTAATTTTGTGATATTGGGGGTGAATGGAACACTTTTGGAAATCATGAACAGCAATTTTTTAAATTTATAAATAATCTGATAATCCAAATTCTCAATCGTATTTAAATCAATATCTAGGATTAAATCAATTGTTTGTTTTAACTTTTCGTGATAATTATTTTCATTTTCCTTAAAATATGGATATGCACCAATCTTCAAAAATTCATTAAATAATGGAATCGGTTTAATTTTTTCAACTATTTCAGGCGTTAAAGTACTATGGTTTGTTAGGATTTGATTGAATTTGATTGTTTTAAATTTAATACCTGTTTTGAGTTCAATAAATTCCCTAAAGGACAATTCTTTCAAATTATACGTCATTGCTCTTCTACTCAAATCAGACTCACCTTTGTATATTTCTAAGATGGAAGAGGAAGTGAAAACAACATTTATTTTTGGAAAATCATCGTAAATTAATTTTATTTCTCTAGACCAATTTGGGTATTTATGCACTTCATCTAACAGCAATATTTTTCCGCCATAATTGGAAAAAGAGGTAGTTAAATCATATAAACTATTGGACATAAAATATAAATCATCCATTGAAACATATAAAACCTCACCGTTTTTTTTAAGTTTTTTTGCTCGTTGTAACAAAAGTGTCGTTTTTCCAGAACCTCTAGCTCCTTTTATTGCAATTAAACGATCTTTCCAATTGATTTCAGGCAATAAATAACGTGAAAATTCTATTGAAGTTTCTTGAATTTTATGACTACTTTTTAGAATTAAATTTTCCATTCAAACAATTATTGTTAATATATAATAACAAAATTAGTAAAATATGTTAATGATTGATAACAATAATTAAAATAAATGTTATTAATAATTTACGATTTTAAATTATTGATTTAGATTTTTATCATTTAACACCAAATATTGATTTGGATTTTTTATATTTCAATCGTTTAATTATATATAAAGAATAGATAATGAACAGATTAAATTATTTAAAAATTTCCTTGCCAATTTCACAATTTAAACATTGCTTTTTTAAACAAAACTCATTATGAATTTCAATCCAAGCTTGTGAATCGTAAGCATTTAGATTTGTTTGTTGTACAGATTTCCATTTTTTTATAATAAAATTGTGCTCTGGCTTTGCATTCATTAACAAATTTATTGCTTGTTTCTGGTACTCAGTATTTTTCATTTTTTCACCAATCCAATATAAAATATATGAAAAAACATTTATTTGAATTAAATTAAATTGAGTTTTTGGTAAAAATTTTGGACATTTTAGTTCTTTAAAACACGAAATATCAAAAAACGAATTTTTTGAACAAAGTTGAATAAATTTTTCTATTTTTTTTTCTGGAAATCCCTTTGGAAAAGCACCTTTTTTATGCCAACTTTCTTCTTTCATTTCATTAAGTTTGTATTTAAATTTTAAATATTCCCATTCTTTTAACTCATTTGTGGACACATTAATTTTGTTAATTAAAGCTGATACTCCATAAAATAAAAGGAATTTATTTTTGTCATTTTCTTTCAAAACAATTTCAATGGGCAAACGTTTACATAATTCAATAAAAGGTATTTGGTTTGTTTTCGCACCTAAAACAGCAGCATATTTCTCGTAGATAAATTGATACCAATTTCTATTTAATTTTTCATACAATACTTGATTTTCGAAAGATTTCCTTTCCAATCTTTTTTTCATTGCTCTTTCTTTTTGTAGTAGAATTTTTTCTTTTGAAACAGAATTTATAAATAATTTACAATAAGGAGGTTGATTGTCTTTAAAAAACCTTGATAATAAAAGATCATTGTCTGAAATGATATGGTGTAATTCCAAACATAAGACCTCTTTGTCTTGAATAAATACTTTTTTATCCATTTTCCAGACCACATGAAGAATTACATTATCATACGCTTTATCAAGGTGATGAAAATGAGCGTACCAATCGGAAGACAACACATGCATTTCCACATTTCCTATTAATAATAATCCATTTAATTTAATAACGGAGGACGAAAAATCAGGTCCTTGAGCTTTATTATAAATACCAAAATTTTGTATCTCAATAACTTGACCGTTAGTAAGCTGAAGTTTTTGAATTGGAATTCTTTTGTTTCTCCATAGCCAATGAAGGAAATCTTCTTTAATTTTCATTTGGTTTTGTTATAAAGTGTTTCCTAAAATTAAAAAAAAAAAATTAAAAAGGCAAGAATAATTTTAATTGATTACATTTGCATTAATCTAAAATTTTTATTATGAAAAAGAATATATTTTCCTTATTATTTTGCTTAATATTCTTACACTTGTTTGCTCAAGAAACCCCTGTTGTTGAAGCTCCTAAGTTACAAGTTGGTTTAATTAATGGTCTTACTCTTACAAAAATAAGAACAAGCAATTCTTCCTTTGAGACATTTGATTCAAAAATTTCTTATACAGGAGGCTTTTCAGCGAAAATGAAATTACTTCCATTTTTAGGTATAAAAGCATCATTATTGTATGAAAACAAAGGTTCTAAATATAGTGTGTCCTATTTCGGCTTTAGTTTTTCAGGTAAATTTAAATTCAATTATATAAATCTACCCATTATAGCTTATTATGAACATCCTATTGGTCCAGTTAAAGTATTTGCAGGACTTGGAGGCACTTTTGCTTTTATGACACATGCAAATGCTGAGTTAAACGGTACTAGCGAAAGTATTTCTGACGATGTGAATAGAATTGATGCTGGTTTAAATGGTGAGCTAGGTGCATCCTATGTGTTTTTAAATAAATTTACCGCTGAAGTATATTTTAGAGAATATTTTGGATTACTAAATGCGATAAATGATCCATCATCAACAAGTACATTAAAAAACAATTCAATGGGATTGCTGTTTGGAGTTTATTATCATCTGTAAATATGCTTGTTCCTTTTTCAGACGAATATTTTATGAAACAGGCCTATCATGAGGCCGAAAAAGCATTTGAAAAAGGAGAAATACCCGTTGGAGCTGTAGTAGTTTGTAATCAACAAATTATTGCAAGAGCACATAACCTTACAGAATGTTTAAACGACGTAACCGCTCATGCTGAAATTCAAGTTTTAACAGCTGCTTTTAACTTTTTGGGAGCAAAATACCTCAATACTTGTACGTTATATGTCACCTTAGAACCTTGCGTGATGTGTGCTGGTGCATTGTATTGGTCTCAAATACAAAAAGTAATATTTGCTTGTAGAGATGAAAAAAGAGGTGCAGGGAGATTTAAACAAGAATTGTATCATCCCAAAACATTAGTTCAAAACGGCCTTATGGAAAAAGAGTGTCGTTCGATACTCAAAAACTTTTTTGAATTGAAAAGAATCTAAAAAATTTCATTTAAATCTTTATTTTCTTTTAAATTTACAGTTTTAAAAATTATTTATTATTCAAAAAAAATTCCTTCAATGAAATATTTACCTATTCCAAACGAATTATTTGTCAAAAACAGAAAAAAATTTGTTTCAAAAATGAAAAAAAATTGTGTAGCTGTTTTTAATTCAAACGACATCATAACCACAAGTGCAGACAGTACGATGCCTTTTCAACAACATCGTGATATTTTTTATTTATCTGGTGTAGATCAAGAAGAAAGTATATTGGTTTTATTTCCCGATTGTACTAATGAAAATCACAAAGAAATTCTCTTTTTAAAAGAAACAAACGAACAAATTGCTATTTGGGAAGGTGAAAAATTAACTAAAGAAAAAGCTTTTGAAGTTTCTGGGATAAAAACTGTCTATTGGTTAAATCAATTTGAAAGCATTTTTAAAACACTGATGGCTGAGTCGGAAGGGGTTTATTTAAATACCAACGAACACCTCAGAGCCAATACTGAAAATGAAACTAGAGAAGATCGTTTTATAAAAAAATTAAAAATTCAATACCCTGCTCATCAATCTCATAAAAGTGCTCCACTTTTACATGAAATCCGCTCTATAAAAGAGAAAATTGAATTAGATTTAATGCAAACAGCTTGTAATATCACTCAAAAAGGCTTTGAAAGATTATTAAAATTTATTAAACCCAATGTGTGGGAATATGAAATTGAAGCCGAACTGATTCATGAATTTATTCGTAATCGTTCAAAAGGATTTGCTTACACTCCAATCATTGCCTCAGGTAAAAACGCCTGTGTTTTACATTATATTGAAAATAATCAGTTATGTAAAGACGGAGAAGTTATTTTGCTTGATGTGGCTGCTGAATATGCAAACTATTCGTCGGATTTAACCCGATGTGTGCCTGTAAACGGTCGATTTACAAAAAGACAAAAAGAAGTGTACAACGCAGTACTTCATGTTAAAAAAGAAGCTGAAAAATTACTTCAACCCGGCACAATGATGGTGGACTATCATAAAGAAGTTGGGAAAATCATGGAAAACGAATTGTTAAAACTCAAGTTAATTGATAAAACAGATATTAAAAATCAAAAACCTGATTGGCCTGCATATAAAAAATATTTTATGCACGGCACATCACATTTTATAGGTTTAGATACACACGACGTTGGTTTATGGAACAAGCCAATTAAAGGAGGTATGGTTTTTACTGTTGAACCAGGAATTTATATCCCAGAAGAAAATTTAGGAATTCGTTTAGAAGACAATTTACTTGTTACTGATAAGGGCAAAGTAAAAAATTTAATGAAAAATATTCCTATTGAAGCTGATGAAATAGAAGATTGGATGAATTCAAAATAAATTTTCACCAACTCTATATAAATTCCAATTAATCCTTACGCTGGGGCGAGAAGTAGTGCAAAACCTCAATTTTCCCGCTACCACACTCCAAGCTCCGCTGGATTTGTAATCCTGCGAAACGGGTGTTGAAAAATAATTAATACACTATTTGGTGACAATTGTAATGAATAGGTTTCAATAAATAGCAATCTATTTTATTTTTATATTACCAAAAAGTGTCTTATATTTGCAAAAACATTTGTTTATAGGGTATTTAAAGCACTTTATTATGCCTTTTGGAGAAAGAATTAGCATGTTGAGAAAACAATTAAAATTGTCTCAAGATGATTTAGCAAAAAAAATTGGAACATCTGCACCCATTATTGGAAGATATGAGCGTGAAGAAATTAAAACATCGATTGATGTGGCTTCAAAATTAGAGATGCAATTGGAGTTAGTTTAGATTATTTACTAGGAAAATCTGATAAAATGGTTTTAGATAAAAAAAATGTACAACGATTAGAAAATATTGAGCAATTACCTAACGAAGATAAAATTCATATCTTGTACACAATAGATAATTTAATTAAGGCTGCAAAATTTAAAAATGTTGCTGCACTTTAAGACATAGAAATCATGAAAGCACAAAATTTATTTACAATTCAAACCGTTAACAGTGAGCAAACAAACGCTTTAATTGCTTTTGTAAAGGCTCTAAAAATGAAATTTGAAGTTAGTCCAATAGAAACACCTTATAATCCAGAGTTTGTTGCTAAAATAGAAAAAAGCAGAAAAGATTATAAAGCAGGAAAAGGAACTGTAATGACAATGGACGAACTTAAAAATTTATGCAAGTAATATTCTTACCTGATGCCAAAGAAGATTTGAATTTTTGGGTAAAAACAGGAAACAAATCCATTATCAAAAAAATTACTCAACTCATTGAAGCCATTCAGATAAAGCCTTTTGAAGGAGTTGGAAAACCAGAAGTACTAAAATACAGTCTTTCTGGTCTTTGGTCTCGTAGAATCAATAAAGAGCATAGAATTATCTATGAAATTGTTGATGATAAATTACTAATACATTCGCTTAAAGGTCATTATTCTTAGGCTTTTCTTATAGTTTATAAGCACACGATAATCCCGAAGTTTCGGGAATGAGGTAGCGGGGTTTTTTGCTAGGTTATTGAACCTAGGAGTTTGTAGTTTGAAGTACATATTTTACAACCGCAGGATTACAAATCCAGCGGAGCTGGGGTAAATTTAAAATCATTTTTTCATTTGTCCATTATCTTGGTTATAACTTACTCTGATTCATGAAAATCAAAATCTTGGTTTTCAAAATAGTGTTCTACTGTTGACTTCTTTTTTAAGAAATCAGCCACAACTTGATTTGAGCAAATGAAGTCAAAAAATTTATTCATTTCATTACAAAAATCCTTAGTTATTTCAGCCAAATTTGGAATTTCAACATAAACGTTTGTGTTATTTTCAAGAATCATTGGTCGTGGCTTTTGTTCACTCATATAATGGTCCATGATGAAATTTGTATCAATTTTAACATCAGAATCCTTCAAATCGAAACTTGTTAGTCCCTTAATGTAAAATTTGGGCCAGTGTGTAAATAAAAATTCCTTTGGATGTTTAATGAAGTTCGACCACTTATTTATTTTTAGTAGAGTTGGGAAATTATGATGTCTATAATCATTAAAGAGTTTTGATTTTCCATCTGCATTGATGACATGAAAAATTAGGTCCACCCTTTCTACAAATAAATATAAAAGTAAGAAGTAATTAAAAAAATAATAATCGAGATTGTTGCTTTGTGGTGTATAGCCCCCAAACCACTCAACATCAACTCGAAGAATCAGTTGGTTAAAATTTTCACCAATACAATCGTGACGTAAAATATTCTCGTCTTCTGCTTCAGTAAGTTTGTCATAGATTTTGCAAGCCTTAGACATTCCAATGAACTCTTCTGTTTCATCATCATCACTGTATAATTCAAAAAAACCCTTTTTAAAGATTTCATGACATTGTTTATGAATTTCTTTTAATTCCATTGTTTACCGTTTAAATTTCTTGCAAGTTACTTCACTCAAACTAATTTTCAAAAATTACTGGAATTTATACAATAATAAACCAAGCTCTTCCAAGCTCCGCTGGATTTGTAATCCTGCGGAATGTAGTCTTAAATTCTTGCGATAAATCCATTTTATATTCATTCTAAATTTCTTAGTCCAAATGTACATAAAATAAGTTAATTAAAGGAATCAGATAAAAATTTGACCAAATTTATAGAAGAAAGATACCCCAAGCTCCGCTGGAATTGTAATCCTGCGGAATGTATCGAAACTGAATTGACACAACAACAGAATAATTTTTAATCAAATAAATTTTCATCAACTCTATATAAGTTCCAATTTATCTCCTTAATACTCATTTTTTTAAGATATTCATTGCATTGTGAAAATGGTTTGGATCCAAAAAAAGCACCTCTTGCCAATGGCGAAGGATGAGCCGCTTTTAAAATCAAATGATTTTTGGAATCAATTAATCCTTCTTTTTTTTGTGCGTATGCCCCCCACAATAAAAAAACTACATTTTTTTTGTGTACTGAAATTTTACGAATAACTTCATCTGTAAACAGCTCCCAACCTTTGTTTTGATGAGAACCTGCTTCATTTGCTCTAACTGTTAAAGTAGCATTTAATAATAAAACTCCCTGTTTCGCCCAATCCTGTAAATTACCATGCTTAGGAATTGGGAAATTTAAGTCACTTCTCAACTCTTTAAAAATGTTTTGTAAAGAGGGCGGTGGTTTTATTCCATAAGGTACAGAAAAACTTAAACCATGAGCTTGTCTTAAACCATGGTATGGATCTTGACCTAACAACACCACTTTAACCTCATCAAATGGGCAAAAATCAAAGGCGGCAAAAATTTGTTTACCTTTTGGATAAATAATTTGATGTTTTTTTTCTTCTTTTAAAAAATTGATTAGATTTTTGAAATACTCTTTATCAAATTCTTCATCAAGTATTTCTTTCCATGAACTTTCAATTTGAACGTCCATTATTTTTCTTCCTTAAACCATGATGAATAAATAAGATAATTATGTGCAATTCGTTCAACCTCTCCTTTAAATAATTCTTTACTTAAAGTTTTCACTTTTTTTGCAGGAACTCCTGCGTAAACACTCCACGATTCCATTTTTATCCCTTCGAGCAAAACAGCACCTGCTGCTAAAATGCAGTTTGATTCAATATAACAATCGTCCATTACTATTGCACCCATGCCAATCAATACATTATCTTCGATAGTACAGCCATGAATAATCGCATTGTGTCCAACCGAAACATTATTGCCCAAAACTGTTTTACTTCCTGGTTGATTTTGTGAGAGATTTTGAAAAGTACAGTGTACAACCGCACCATCTTGAATGTTAACTCTATTACCAAAACGAATAGAATTTACATCTCCACGAACAACTGCTGAGAACCAAACTGAACATTCGTTGCCCATTTTAACATCTCCAATAATTGTTGCATTTTCTGCAAACCAACAATTATCGCCAAATTGTGGACTTATTCCTTTGCAAGACTTAATTAATGCCATTGTTTAATAAAGTTGGAAATTTTGTGTAAAAAAAAAGAGAAAAGTACACCAATTGGATTTACTTTTCTCTTTTTTAAACCATGCTAAAACTATAAAACCCAAAAACAACCTATGAATAATTGTAATTGTACTGCAAAGTTACAACTAAAATTTAAATATGCAAACTTTTTTTTCAAAAAAATATTTTTTTTTAAAACATATAACTCACATTCGACATTTAAAATATATTTAACAATAATAATATCAATGATTTATAGTTAAATAATAGAGAATTAAAGAAACAGAAAAAAAATGGAGAAAAAAATTGTTGACATTGATGGTGAGTTTTAAAATAAGAATAATGAAATGTTTTGTGTTTTCCTTACAATAACTATTTTATGTTTTTCCATCTTTTTAATTGTAGAATCTTCCCATTTATTGTAGTAGCATAAACAAATTTTTCATCAAAACACAATGAAAAGCTATTGCTTTTATCAACTAAATACCAATGCATACCATTATCGTTTGAGACATCTATTCCATTTGTTCCACAAGCATATAAACAATCATCAACTTTGATTACACATGATCGATAACCTCCAAGCCCTTTGATAGGTTCTTTCCATGTTTTACCTCCATCATTTGTTAAAAAACAACAATCTTTCCCATTTTGAGGATTCAAATAATCGCCACCAACAACAATTCCTTCCTTTTTATTCCAAAAAACAAATGAAAAGGCACCTGAACTTTCAGAAGATTTAAAAGGTAATTTATATTTTTTCCATGTCGAAGCATTATCAAAACTTGTAAATAAATTGGAGTTTTTTCCGCCTGAAATAAAATAAAAAGTCGAGTCGTCTAAAATTTGAATACAAGAACCACTTGCAGCAAAAGCCGCTTCTCCTTTTTCAATTTTTAAATTATCCGATTCAATTTTTTTCCAATTTAAACTGTCTTTTTCTTTTAGATAAAATTGAAATTTTCCATCAACAGGATCGCCTAACATGATTCCTCTTCCTGAATACAAAAAATCAAAGCCATCCAAAAAAGTTTGAATTGGTTGAGTGAAAATAATTTCTTTGTTTTTATATTTCTTTTTAATACTACCTGCAACACAGGAGTCATTGGATTGCATAAAATGAATTTGATCTTGATGGATATGAATGTCTCTTAATTCTACAAATGGTTCAACAGTCCATTGTTTTGTTTTATTCTTTTTCAAATCAAATTCATACACATGACCATTTGAATTGGCTGTAAAAAGTTTATTGTTAGCACAAAATATTCCTCTAGCATGAACGGTATCTGGTCCATAAACTAATAATTTTCGTGGCACATTTTCTATATACTGTTCCCAATTTTGTGAATTAATAGTAATTATGTTTAACAAAAATAAACAGCTAAAAAAGAGATTTTTTTGAAATAAAATCCACTCAAATTTCCCTTTAAAATTCATAAGAAATTGAAAATTGGATTCCTAAACTACTAAAAGAATGACTTTTTGTCAATTCATCTTTAGCTAGCTTAACATCATATTTTGAATTCATTAAATTATTATTAGAAAAATTATTTAAATCTTCATGATATATATAATGTTTATCGTATTCATCTAAATCGTTAATCAAAGAAACTCCGTTCTGATCAAAACGCTCTAAATGAGCATCTTTTAAAGTAAATGAGCACAATTTTCCATGTAATAAGATTCCAAGATAAAGATTTCTAATAATTGGAACATTAATACCAATGCCTCCTTGGAATCCAGCGTTAAAATTGTAAGAATAATTCCATTCCAATTTTGTTTCCATAAACGAATCTTCTTCTTTATAAGTGGAATTAACTTTGATAGGAATAATTACTCCGCATTGCATTATTACATAAAAACGTTGAATAGGAACCTGTAATTGAATACCAGGGTTAAGCAAAATTTGTTTGCTTTGAATGTATCCATTTTTTTCAGTACTATCTGTTTTATGATATACAACATGACTGTTAAAACCTTTATGATATGAAGGGCTAAGATAAAGGAGTATATTGGGATGAATAATTCTTTTGAAAGAAAGCCCCCACCCTATTCCTGCACCATAGGCAGCCCTATAATTTTTATATGATTTTAAATCGACGTAATAATCTTCATAATGAGTATTGTTTATTGAGTTAGGTGCATTTGTGTTATAATCAAAAAAAAGAGTCACATTATTTTTAATTGTTTTTTCTTGTGAAAAGAAAAAAGGGCAATAAAAAATAAAGAAGACAACTATTATCAAATTTATATTTATAAATATATTATTGTAAATCAACAACTTATTCCATTTAGAGTGAATAAAATTTAAATAACTATACATTTTTAATTTTTAAATTTGGAAAGATTAAGTTCATTTTTTTCATACCAATATTGAAAAACAATATAAGCCCACATTACCCTTTCTGTATTCACTTGCTTTTGAAAAAAATGATTTTTCAACTCCTGCACATAAGTAAAATGAAACAATCCTTGAGCTTGTATAAAGTCTTGTTGAAACCATTTTTCTGGAATCAATTCATTCCAAAAAGATTTAATCCAAGTAGCAAAAGGCACTTCAAAACCTTGTTTTTTTCTCGCAAAAATTTCATTTGGCAACAAATCTTTAAAACTTTCTTTTAAAATATATTTACCACTTTTATTTTGTATTTTCCAATTTTCAGGCAATGAATTGGCGAATTTCACTAAATCTTTATCCATAAAAGGAGTTCTTACTTCTAAACTATGACGCATACTCATTAAATCAACTTTTTTGAGCATATCGTTGGGTAAAACAAACAACTGATCTTTTAATAAGAAGTTGTTCAAATTGTTTTCAAAATTCAAAAAATATTCTTCTGTATGGTCTAAATGAAGAAGCAGTTTTTCTTTAATATTATCTCCAATATTTGCCGCGAGATACCAATAATTTTGAGGCCAAGACAAACGATTTAAATGTGCAAATCGTTGCAATTGATACGCATGTTTTTGTAGTGATTTTCCTGCCACTTTTTGAAAAACTTTGTTTCCATGAGCAAAAAGATTCACTTTCCAATTACTCCATTTTTGTTGTTTAAGGTACGCTTGATGTTTATTATACCCACCAAACATTTCATCAGCCCCATCTCCAGATAAACTAACTTTGACTTCTTTAGCAGTCTCGCGTGATAAAAACCACATAGCAATTGCTGAAGAATCCGCAAAAGGTTCATCAAAAGAGTCTAAAATAGAAAAAAATGCATTTTTAAAATCATTTTGGTTTAAAGCAACAATATGATGTTGTGAGGAGATATGTTTTGCAACTTTTTGAGAAAAAACACTTTCGTCGTAAGCTTTATTCTGTCCAAAAGTAACAGAAAATGTATGTAAATCACTTTTAACTTCTTTAACTAAAGCAGAAACAATTGAACTATCCACTCCACCACTTAAAAAAGTTCCAATGGGCACATCTGATTCCAGTTGAGAATGTACAGCAAACCTCACTTTGTTCTGCAATTCCCTTATAGCGGTTTGGTAAGTTCCAGAAAAGGGTTGATCTGCTTTTGGACTCCAATAATTTTGAAGTTTAACTTCCTGTCCTTTCATTTCCAAATAATGACCTGGTAAAAGTTTTTTTACTTCATTATAAATTGTATAAGGAGCAGGAATATAGGTATATTTAAAATAATAATTTAAACTTTGAAGAGAAATACTTAAAGGATAAGAAAAACATGAAAAAGTTGTGTTTTCAGATGAAAACAAAATTCCGTCATCGTTGAATGAATAAAGTAATGGATTAATACCCATTCTGTCTCTTGCTAAAAGTAAATAATCTGTTTTCGTATCATAAAAAGCAAATGCAAAACAACCCCTAAGAAGTTCTAAACAGGAAGATTGTTGTTGAATAAGTAAATGAAATAAAACCTCTGTATCGGAAGAAGTTTCAAAAATTATTCCCTTTTTTTCTAAATCTAACTTTAATTCTTTAAAATTATAAATTTCACCGTTAAAAACCAATACATATCTTTTATCTTTATCTGTAAACGGCTGATTAGATCTATTTTGAGTATCTATTATTGCCAAACGATTGTGTCCAAACACAATTTTTTCAGTCTGATAGATACTTTTATTGTCTGGTCCACGGTGATTTTGTTTACTTAATGCAATTTCCATTTGTTCAAAATGGAATTTTGATGTAGTTTTGCTATGTAGTTTTAGACCAATTATTCCACACACAGTAAATTACTTATTTAAATTTATGAATGCACAAATATACAATATATTCTTTTCTTTGTTTATAATTTCAAACGTCTATACGCAAACAGAAGAATTAGAAGAAGCAAAAAACAAGTTAATTAACGATTCTTCACTAAAAAATGCAACTTTTTCTATTTGTGTAAGAGATTTATCTACAGGAAATAATGTTTGTACTCATCAAGAACAAATATCTATGTCTGCTGCATCAACAACCAAACTTTTTGCTACTGCTTCTGCTTTAGAAATTTTAGGTGAAAATTACATTCCCAATACAACCTTATATTCTGAAAATAAGATTGATGAAAGTGGTGTATTAAATGGAAATATTTGGATTAGAGGGTCTGGAGATGCTTCATTAGGAAGTAAATATTTCAATAAAAACGGAGAGGAATATCAATTTTTACAAAATTGGGTTGACACATTATATGCAATGGGTTTAAGGAAAATAAACGGTTCAATTATTGGTGACGGTAGTGATTTTTCCTATTTTGGAGCTCCAGATGGATGGAATTGGGGAGATTTAGGAAATTATTATGGTACAGCGCCTTGTGGTTTACCGATTTTTGATAATGTGTTGCGTTGTTTTTTTAATGTTCCTGCCAAAATTGGCGAAAAAGCAGTATTGATTAAGACATTCCCTGAAATCCCTCAACTTAATTTTAATTCGTACATTTATTCAGCAAACATTAAAGGTGACGACTCATATATCTATGGTGCACCATTTTCGTATGACCGTTTTTCAAGTGGTTATTTACCTAAAAATTCCAGTTCATTTATGGTCAGAGGTAGTCTTCCCGATCCCGAACAACAGTTTGCAGATGCTTTTAAGAAAGCATTAATTGAAAAAGGCATCTTTGTTTATGGAGAAAGTAAAGGAGCAAGAAATATGAATTTAGTCCAAGCTTCAAAAAGATATGCGGTTCTTTTCCCTCTTTATCAACATAAAGGTAGAGGAGTAAAACAAATTGTTCATTGGACAAATATGAGAAGTGTTAATTTATTTGCGGAACAACTCGTCCTCTGGATTGCAAAAGAAAAAACGGGGTTTGGAGATACAGATAGTGGAATCAAATATATTAAACGATTTTGGTCTAATCATTTCAATACAAGTGGATTTTACATCAAAGACGGCAGTGGTTTATCAAGAACTAATGCAATCAACACTTCTATTTTTTGTTCATTATTAGAATACATGCATAAGTCTATAAATTCCACTATTTTTTATGAAAGTTTACCAATAACTGGTGTATCAGGCACTTTAAATAGTGTATGTAAAGGTCAAATAGCAGAGGGAAAAATTCATGCAAAAAGTGGGACATTAAACAAGGTTAAATCTTATGCAGGATATGTCGAGACAATAAGTGGAAAAAAATTAGCTTTTTCAATAATTTTCAATAATTATTCTTGTTCAAATGAAGCAATGATGAATAAAATTGAACAATTTATGAACGCTATGGTTTTATATTGATGAAAAGCATTAATTTTATACAAATTCTATGAGGACAATACAAAAAATAGTTTTTTTCTTTGAGATGAGGTCTTATGGAGTATGCACTTGGTGGGCTCGAAAATTAGGAATAAATCCATCAAAGGTTAAATTGGGTTTCATTTACGCTTCTTTTTTAACTTTCGGCACTCCACTTTTTGTTTATTTAGGAATGGCTTGGATTTTAGAACATAAACATTACTTCAAACTGCAAAAAAGAAAACCTCGAAATACCATTTGGGAGTTATAATGTGGAAAGATTTTCAATTGTTTGGTCGTGTATTTTATTTTATTAGCTTAATATTAATTGGATTAGGAATAGGCACAGTTGGATATATGAAAATCGAAGGTTGGAATTTCCTTGATTCTCTTTATATGTCTGTAATAACAACTACTACAGTAGGTTTTACAGAGGTAAATCAATTAAGCGAGTATGGAAGAGTATTTACAATGTTTCTCATTTTTTTTAGTTTTGGTACCTTTGCGTTTGCTTTGACTTCCATTACTCGTTTTATTGTAGGTGGAGAATACAAAAAAACACTCATTGAATATAGATTTAATAAACGTTTGAATATTATGGAAAATCATGTTATAATTTGTGGCTATGGAAGGGTTGGAAAACAAGTTGCTGAAGATTTAAATCTTCAAAAAATTCCAATTTTGGTCATAGAAAATAAACAAGAAATCATTGAAAAATCAATAATTTCAAAAACTTTTTTATTTTTAACAGGTGATGCTACTCAAGACGAAACCATTGAATCTTCTTTTATAAACAAAGCTAGAGCAATTATAACCTGTTTACCAAAAGATTCAGACAATTTATACGTTGTTTTAGCTGCTAGAGAACTAAGAAAAGATATTCCAATTATTGCAAGAGCATCAAATCAACATGCGGTAAGCAAACTTAAATTAGGAGGTGCCAATCATGTCATCATGCCAGATGTAATTGGTGGTGCTCACATGGCAAGTATTATCACTAGTCCTGATGTAATGGAATTTATGGACAACATTAAAGCTCAAGGCATTGAAGGCGTTAATATTGAATCTATTTCATTTAATGAACTACCCAGTGAGTTTCAAAACAAAAGTATTAAAGAGTTAGAATCGAAAAAACTGACAGGTGTTACAATAATTGGGTATAAAAGTCCAGATGGTTCATATATAATAAATCCTGATTGGGAAACAATTGTTGTTAAAAACTCCAAATTATTTGTATTAGGAAATCAACAACAAATAAAAGCGTTTAACGAAATGTTTTTACATAAACAAAAAGTATGAGGATATTAATTACAGGTTCCAATGGATTACTAGGACAAAAATTAGTTAAACTTTGCGAGAAAAATCAACTTACTTATTTAGCCACATCAAAAGGAGAAAATAGAAATCCCAATTGCCCTTTACAAAAATATGTTTCGATGGACATTACCAATCCACTTGAAATCAATAAAATTTTTGACTCCTTCTACCCTACTCATCTTATTCACACTGCTGCTATCACTAATGTTGATTATTGTGAAATAAACCCACAAGAATGTATAGAAAGTAATGTTACTGCAAGTCATTATCTTTTCGAAACATGTAAACGATTTCATACCCATTTCAACTTATTATCGACAGATTTTGTTTTTGATGGCAAAAATGGTCCTTACAAAGAAGAAGATGAAGTAAATCCATTAAGTGTTTACGCCCAATCAAAAGTAAGTGCTGAAAATTTAGTATTACAATCCTCCTATACCAACTGGGCGATTACTCGAACAATTATTGTATATGGACAAGCCTTTAATTATTCACGTTCAAATATCGTTTTATGGGTTTATAATTCATTAAAAAATCAAAAAACAATTAACGTGGTTAATGACCAATATAGAATGCCAACATGGGCTGAAGACTTGGCTTGGGCGTGTTTAGAATTAGCAAAAAAATCTTCTAAAGGAATATTTCACGTTTCAGGAGAAGAATTTTTGTCGATGTATGAGCTTGCTGTAA
This sequence comes from Flavobacteriia bacterium, assembly GCA_016183815.1. Lineage (GTDB taxonomy): Bacteria > Bacteroidota > Bacteroidia > Flavobacteriales_D > Crocinitomicaceae > M2408. Next base: position 100,907 of record JACPDW010000018.1, on the reverse strand, counting down.
AAATTGCACAATTTTATCATTTAGACCTAAATTTATTAAAAGAATGTGATTCAAAAAGTTTAAATCAACCAGCCCTTCGTCCGCCAAAAACAGGATTTATCTTAGATAAAATAAAAAAAGAAATAGCTTACAAACCAACTCCTTTAAAAGATACTTTGGGTATGTTTAATTTTGAGAAATATTGATTTTTTTCAAAAAAAAAGACAGTTGCAAAACCCAATTCTCCTCGTTAATTCAAAAATCTAAATTCCTCATTAACAATGGTGATAGAGGTTTATTTAAACTGAATTGAACGGTAAATCTAAGAAATCCCTATTTAGTAATTGTTTCTATCCTTTTTTAGTGGATTGATTACAAGCACTTTATCGATTACGTCCCGAAATATCGGGGCATTATTTGGGTTAATTGAAAACACTCGTGGAATATTCACAAGAAAACCCTATCTTTGTATTTCTTTTGAGTTAAAATTATGTCAATAGAGGTTTCACATTTAACCAAATATTATGGAAGTCAAGCAGCGGTGCATGATGTATCTTTTTCGATTAAAAAAGGAGAAATTGTTGCTTTTTTAGGTCCAAATGGCGCTGGTAAATCAAGCACAATGAAAATGATAACTGGTTTTATTCCAGCTACTTCAGGCGAAATAAAAGTTTGTAATTTAATTGTTGATGTGGACAACTTAGAAACTCGAAAACTTATTGGTTATTTACCTGAAAACAATCCACTTTATTTGGACATGTATGTCAGAGAATACTTAGAATTTGTAGGTCGTATTTACAAAATTAAAAACTTAAAAGAAAGAGTAAGTTTTATGATTGAGCAAGTGGGCTTAAGCAAAGAACAAAATAAAACAATCGGGCAACTGTCTAAAGGATACAGACAAAGAGTGGGTTTAGCTCAAGCCATTATCCACGATCCAGAAGTATTAATTTTAGATGAGCCGACATCGGGTTTAGATCCAAATCAGTTGGTTGAAATTAGAGAATTGATCCGTCAAATTGGTAAAGAAAAAACCGTATTATTATCTACTCACATTTTACAAGAAGTCAAAGCGATTTGTGATAGAGTTATCATCATTAAAAATGGAAATATTGTAGCTGACGATTCACCTGAAAATCTACAAAAAGAACAACAAACACAAGTAGTATATGTTGAATTTGAACAAAATGTGTCAAAATCAATACTCAAAAAACTTACTTCATTAAGTAAAATTGAATCCATTAACGAAAAAGCTTGGCTTTTACAATCTGAATCCGATTTAGATATGAGAAAAGTCATCGCACAGTTTGCACAAGAAAATAATCTGTTAATTCTAACTATCCGAAAAGAAGAGAAAAATCTGGAAGAAGTGTTTAAAGAATTAACAAAATGAGAATTTTTATTTTTATTGGTATAACCTTATTTTTATTCTCACATTTTTTTTCTCAAGATAATAAAGATAAAAAAAAATCAAAAGAAGAACAAGTTCCTGAAAATATTCATGTATTTAAGCAAAATTTTATGATCAGACCGAGGTTTGTTCTGCCAAGTGTTTGGTTTAATGTAAGTGGACGTTTAGTTAATGATGCCAACTCTTTCACATGGAAACCTGCTATGCCAAGAGTGGTGGGTTTATCAATGAAAATTAAAAAAGTTTTTATTTCTTTTGCTGTAAAGATTCCAACTTCTGATAATTATAAAAACAAGTATGGAAATACTAAATCGAGAAACATCAATTTAAACATTCAGGGAAGAACATTATTATGGACTTTATTTTATAGAGATTATTTAGGTTTTTATCTTTTTGAACCACAGAAACATTATCCTAAATGGCATAAAGACAGTTCAGAATACCCAAAATTAGATAATTTAAGAATTTTTGAAGCTGGTATAAATTTTGGCTTAAATTTTAATAAAAAATTTTCTTTAAATGCTGCTTTTGCTCAGTCAGAAAGACAAAAAAAAAGTGCAGGTTCTTTTCTTCTTTTTGTTAGTGAACGTTATCAAAGAATTGAAGGAGACACAAATATGGTTCCGTTTCCACTCATTGAACACTATCCATCAACCAATCAATTTTCTTATGGAAATTTTATTAGTACAATATTTTCGATGGGATTCGCTTATCAATTTGTAAAAAATAAATTACATTTCACACCTTTGATTCACGCTGGAGCAGGACTACAATACCAACGATTTTATCAAAGAACAATAGGTGAAAGAACAAAATTTAATTTTCCTACTTATTTTAATTTTAAAAGTCAATTGGGTTATAATGCAGATCATTTTTTTGTTAATTTTATATATTCTCTTGAATTTAACAGTATCCCAATAAGCGAATCAAGGATAAGAATTGTTCATAATTGGATAGAAATGGGATTAGGAATTAGAATTTGACATAAATACCAATTGTAATCCTATTATTTTATAAATTGATTTATCTTTGCATACAATAAAAAAATATATGAAAATCTATAACAATATATTAGAAACCATTGGAAACACCCCAATTGTTAGGTTAAACAAATTGACCAACGGCATTAAGGCCACCATTTTAGCAAAAATTGAAACAACAAATCCTGGCAATTCTGTTAAAGATAGAATGGCCGTTAAAATGATTGACGATGCTGAAAAATCCGGCTTACTTAAACCTGGAGGAACAGTAATTGAAGGCACATCTGGAAATACAGGTATGGGACTTGCTCTGGCGTGTATTATTAAAGGATACAAATTAATTTGTGTTTTAAATGACAAGCAATCGAAAGAAAAAATGGATATCTTAAGAGCAGTTGGTGCTGAAGTAGTCGTTTGTCCTACAGCTGTTGAACCTAACGACCCACGTTCCTATTATTCAGTATCAAGAAGATTAGCAAAAGAAACACCAAATTCTTGGTACGTAAATCAATACGACAATCTTTCAAATAGACAAGCCCATTATGAATCAACTGGACCAGAAATTTGGGAACAAACTGATGGTAAAATTACCCATTTTGTTGTTGGAGTCGGAACAGGAGGAACAATTTCTGGAGTAGCAAAATATCTGAAAGAAAGAAATCCGAATATAAAAATATGGGGAATAGACACTTACGGTTCTGTTTTTAAAAAATATAAAGAAACTGGAATTTTTGATGAAAATGAAATATATCCCTACATCACTGAAGGTATTGGAGAAGATATTTTACCTAAAAATGTAGATTTTGATTTAATTGATCGTTTTGAAAAGGTAACAGATAAAGACGCAGCTGTTTATACCAGAAAATTAGCAAGAGAAGAAGGGATTTTTGTTGGAAACTCCGCTGGTGCTGCTATTAAAGGAATAATTCAACTTAAAGATGAATTAAAACCTGACGATGTTGTTGTCGTTTTATTTCATGACCATGGATCTAGATATGTCGGAAAAATCTTTAACGACGATTGGATGCGTGAAAGGGGATTTTTAGTAGAAGAACATACAACAGCAAAAGATTTGGTGCTTAAACATCAAGATGAACCTTTAGTATCCGTTTTTGCAGAAGAATTAGTTTCTCATGCTATTGCTAAAATGAGAAAATACTCAATCTCACAAATACCTGTTTTACGTGATGGTAAATTTGTTGGTTCGTTAGACGACACTCATACTTTTCAACTCTTGGTGGATGATCAAACAAAATTAAACGCTCCTATTTCAAGTATAATGCAAAAACCCTTTCCAATTGTGAATGAAAATACTCGTATTGAAGAAATTTCAAAATTGATTAATAAAGAAACACCTGCTGTAATAGTAGAGAGAGATGATAAAACATTTCATATCATTACAAGACATGATGTGATTGCATCAATAGCTTAATTTTATTGAAAATTATACTCACAAAATTTAGTTATAAATGATTTTATATGACGTAATTGTTGTTGGTTCTGGACCATCTGGTTCAATGGCAGCATATTATTTAGCTAAAAATGGTTTAAAAGTAGCCGTTTTAGAAAAAGAAAACTTACCAAGATACAAAACTTGTGGTGGTGGTTTGGTTTGGAGGGGACGAAAAATGTTGCCCTTTGATATTGAATCCGTTGTAAAAAAAGAGTTTAACGAAGTAGATTTGTTTTTTTATGGGCAGGATATTCATCTTAAATCTAAAAGAGATTTTCCAGTAATTTCAATGGTAATGAGAGATGATTTTGACCATTTTTTAGTAAACGAAGCAAAGAATTCTGGTGCTGAAATTTTTACAGAACAAAAAGTAATTTCAGTTGATTGTAAAAACGATTATGCTGAAATACAAACAGATAAATCAATTTTTAATTCCAAATATGTTATTGCAGCTGATGGTGTTTACAGTACTGTTGCTAAAATATCAGGGTGGACAAAAGACACTCGAAAACTTATCCCTGCCTTAGAGTATGAAATTGAAGTTGGTGAGGAAGAATGGCAAAGACTTTCAAAAACTGTTAGATTTGATATAGATTTTATTTCTCAAGGATATGCTTGGTCTTTTCCTAAAAAAAACCACCTTTCATTAGGATTATTTTCTTCAAAAAGAGATAAATTAGATTTGAAATTACACTTAAAATCTTATGTTAATTATTTGGAAATCAAACAAATAAAAAGTGAACAGTTACATGGTTTTCAGATTCCAATCTCTTCAAGAACGGATGGTTTTATGAAAAACAGGGTACTACTAACAGGAGATGCTGCTGGTTTACCAGACCCAATAACAGCTGAAGGTATTTCTAATGCACTTTTAAGTGGTCAAATTGCAGCAGAATCAATCATCGAAGGGCAATTGGATAAGGAAAATATTCATAAAATTTATACTCAAAAGTTAAACGACAATATTGTACAAGAATTTAAATCCGCTGAATATTTAGCCAACTTATTTTATAATCAAGTTAAAATTAGAAACATTTTAATTAAAAAATACGGTGAAAAATTTTGTGAAGCAATGACAGACATTTTTAGTGGTGAAAAAAGATACCCAAAAAATATTGCAAAAACTTTAAGAAAGAAATTGATTGGAATTTAATAATTGACTCTCGATTTCAAGTATCAATAAGCATCAAAAAGTTGTTTAATTTTAAAAATTGTAATCTTATTTATCGATTAAGCATTTTTCTAAATTACTCCACAAATTTTAGACATAAATTGCAAAATTAAACCGATGATTTAAACAATTACCGATACTTTTTATCTATTTACCTATACATAGTTTAACCTTTTCTTTTTTTTTACGTATGTTTGTTAAAAAGTTTACTTATGTACGTAAATAAAAATTTAGCAATCAGTGATACAGGGTTTATATTTAATCCATCAACTGGTGATTCATTTTCAACAAATGAAGTTGGGAAGTTTATTATTGATTTATTAAAACAAAAAAAATCCAAAGAGGAAATCATAAGTCAAATTGTCCTACATTTTAATGTGGATAAAGTGAATGCAGATAAGGATTTATCGGATTTCTTTGCGATGTTAAAAAGTTATCAATTAATGTTAGACGAAAATGAGTAAAAAAAAGGTAGTAGTTGGTGTAACTGGCTTAAATAATATTGACAGTCCCGGACCTGGTATTCCAGTTATTAGAGCACTAAAAGATAGTGAATATTTTGATGTTCGGATTATTGGCTTAAGTTATGAAACACTTGAACCTGGAATATATATGCATGATTTGGTTGATAAAACCTATCAAATTCCAATGCCTTCTGCTGGTACTTCTAGTTTATTAGAGAGAATACAATACATTCATTCAATAGAAAAACTAGACTGTATTATTCCCAATTTTGATGCAGAATTACACAATTTTATTAAACTTTCACCGACACTTAAAAAAGATTATCAAATAGCTACTTTTTTACCTGAATTAGAGCAGTTTGAAAGTCGTCATAAATCAGTTTTATTTGAATTTGGAGAAAAAAATGATGTGAAAGTGCCGTTTGCAAAAATGATTTTTTCTCCTTCCGAAATTTACCAGTTGGAAGACAAATTCACTTACCCACTTGTTGTCAAAGGTAAATATTATGATGCTTCAATTGCTTCAACTCCAGAACAAGCGGTAAGTTACGTCAACAAAATTAGTGCAAAATGGGGTTATCCTATTATCATTCAAGAGTTTGTTTCTGGTAACGAGGTAAATGTAACAGCTATTGGTGACGGAAAAGGAAAATGTATTGGGGCGATTCCAATGAGAAAATTGTATATTACCGATAAGGGAAAAGCATGGGCTGGAGTATCATTAGAAGACAATCAATTAATTGAAATTGCAAACAGAGTTATTGCCAATTCTAAATGGAGAGGTGGTTGTGAATTGGAATTCATCAAATCTAATAAAGGAGAATACTATTTGTTAGAAATGAATCCTCGTTTCCCCGCATGGGTTTATCTTTCTGTCGGCTGTGGTCAAAATCACCCAGAGGCCTTATTAAAAATGGCTTTAGGAATAGATGTTAAAGCATTTGAATCCTATGAATCAGGTAAACTGTTTATTAGATATGCTTACGACCAAATCGTTTCCTTATCAGAATTTGAAAAAATATCCACTTTTGGTGAATTGTAACTTTTAAAATATGAACCGTTTAATTTAAAAATTATGTCAAAAAAATCTTATGAAAGACCTTATATTCAAAAATTGAATACAGGTACAATGAATAAATTTGGTACTAAAACAGAATACGCTCCAGTTACTGCAATTGAAGGAGTTCCTGTTAAAAAATTAATTGCCGATTATGGTTCTCCTGTTTTTGTTATTTCAGAAAGACAAATTAGAAAAACCTATCACGAAGCAGTAAGAGCTTTTAAAACAAGATATCCAAAAGTACAATTTGCTTGGAGTTATAAAACCAATTACCTCAACGCTGTATGTAATATTTTTCATCAAGAAGGCAGCTGGGCTGAAGTGGTTTCCATGTATGAATATCAAAAAGCAATACAAAATGGTGTACCAGGGAAAAAAATTATTTTTAACGGTCCAGATAAATCTATTGAAGACCTTTCTATTGCAGTGGACAATGAATCTCTAATTCATATTGATCACTTAGATGAATTATATCTTTTGGTTGAATTATTAGAAAACAAAAAAAAGAAAGCTAGGGTTGCCATTCGAGTAAACATGGACACTGGAATTTATCCAATGTGGGATAGATTTGGTTTTAATTACGAAAATGGACAAGCTTGGAATGCGATTAATAAAATTATGTCTCATCCTGAATTGATGGAATTGGTTGGTTTACATTGTCACATCGGCACATATATGTTATCCGCAAACGCATACTCTGTTGCAGCTTGGAAACTTTCTGATTTAGCCATGAATATTCAATTAAGATATGAAAAAACAATCAGCTATTTAGATTTAGGTGGTGGATTTGCTTCAGCTAATACATTAAAAGGATCCTATTTACAAGGTTCAGATATAATTCCATCTGTAGATGATTATGCAGAAGCGATTACCTCAACTTTATTGAATTTTGGATTTAAACAAGAAAATTTACCCACTTTAATCTTGGAAACAGGAAGGGCTATGATTGACGATGCTGCACATTTATTGGGAAGTGTAATTGCAATCAAACGATTAAGCGACGGAAGAAGATCAATTGTAATGGATTTTGGTGTTAATATTTTATTTACTGCTTTTTGGTATAATCATAAAATTAGTCCAGCTCAAGAGTTTTCACATCATGTTGAAGATATGGTGGTTTACGGTCCACTTTGTATGAATATTGATTGCGTAAGAGAATCGGTCACTTTACCATTGTTAAACAGAGGTGATAATGTGGTTGTTCATCGTGTAGGAGCTTACAATATGACACAGTGGATGCAATTTATAACTATGCGACCAAAAGTTGTTTTGATCGATATGGACGGTAAAACTCATATTATTAGAGAAAATGAAACATTAGACACAATAAATCAAATGGAGAAAATGCCAAAACATTTAAAATCTATAAATTTATAATAAAGAATGCAACTCAAATTTTGGATTGATAGTACTTTAAACAGTTATGCTCAGATTTTTTTCTCGACAAATAAAGTATTGGCTATCTTTTTACTTGTAGTTTGTTTTTTTTATCCAATTAGTGCTATTATAAGTATTCTATTTGTTATTGCAATCAATGCTTTATCCTTATTAATAGGTTTAAATAAAGAATGGATTAAAGATGGAGTATATGGCTTTAATGCTGTTCTGTTATCAATTTCATTGGTAAGATTATATGAAATCAATTCTGTATTTGTTTTAGTTTGTGTTTCCTCCATGGTTTTATTGTTAATCAATACAGTTTGGATATCAACTATGTTAGCAAAATACAATGCTCCAATGGTTTCTTTACCTTTCTTATTCACTTTTTGGATTGTTTCATTGGGAATCAGAACATTGCCTGATTTGGAAATCAATGAAATGACACTATTAGAAACTTTTCAAGAAACAAACCAATCTGATTTTTTTTATCAAGTAGCCCATTCGATGGATTTTCTTCAATTACCTAAAGCTATCGAAGTATATTTAAAAACTTTAGGAAGTGTATTTTTTCAACCAACTATCTTTGCTGGAGTTTTAATTTCCATTGGATTAATCTATTTTTCTCGTATTACGTTTACTTTAACCTTAATTGGATTATTTGTTGCCTTTATTTTTTATAATTTAATTGGAGCAAATGTGAATGATTTAAATGTAAATCTCACTGGTGCAAACTATATTTTTATGGCAATTGCTTTGGGTGGTTTTTACCTCATTCCTAACAAATGGACATATTTACTGGTAATAATTATGGTTCCAGTGTTACTATTGTTGTACTTGTTTTTCAATAAAATTTTATTAGTATTTCAGCTCAATGCCTTTACCTTTTCTTTTACTGTTTGTGTAGTATTAACAATGTTTTTGCTTAACCATAGAGCAATACACAAATATTTACATATAGTTAGTATTCAATATTATTCAGCAGAAAAGACCATTTATAAATATGTTTCTTCTTTAAATCGATTTAAAAATGCTCATTTTTTTAAATTTTCTTTGCCTTTTTGGGGAGAATGGAAAGTTACCCAAGGTTACGATGGAAAAATCACCCATTTAAACGAATATAAACATGCCCTTGATTTTTCTATTGTTGATTTTGAAGAAAAAACCTATCAAAATAATGGAGCTTCATTAAAAGATTTTTATTGTTATAACAAACCAGTTTTAGCACCCGCAGATGGTTATGTGTATTTTTTAGAAAACACCATCGAAGACAACCCAATTGGAGAAGTAGATGTTGAGAATAATTGGGGTAATACTATCGTTATAAATCATTTAAATGGTTTATATTCTCAAATTAGTCACATTAAAAAGGATTCGTTTAAAGTACAAATCGGAGATTTTGTAACAAAAGGTACTCTTTTAGCTACCTGTGGAAACTCAGGAAGATCACCTGAGCCACATATACACTTTCAAATTCAACTTAATCCAATGATTGGTTGGACAACATTACATTACCCTCTTGCCTATTTCATTGAAAAAGAAAAAGTTGAGAATATAAAAACTAAATTATCTTTAAAATATTTTGAAGTTCCTAAAGAAAATTCAGTGATACAAGCCGTAAAACCTGATGAGGTATTAAGCCAAACTTTTCAATTTCATCCAGGGAAAAAAATAAAATTAACCTCTTTAGATGGAAATCAATACGAATGGGAAATACTTACTAATGCTTGGAATACAAGTTACATTTATTGTCCAAAAAGCAAATCATTTGCCTATTTCGTGAACGATGGAACGTTGTTTTATTTCATTGATTTTGAGGGAGATAAAAAATCTTTATTGTTTGATTTTTATTTGGCTTGTAATAGAGTTATTTTAGGTGTTTATTCCAATTTAGAGGTAGAAGATCAAATTCCATTGCATTATTTTTCAAATAAGGTAGTTAAATTTATTCAAGATATTATTGCTCCATTTTATTTGTTCACTAAAATTAGCTATAAATCTATTTTTGTAGAAATAAATAACGAACATGAACCAACAGATTTTCAAATACAATCCAAAGTAAACATGCAATTTTTTGGAAGAAATAAGACTGACAAACAATATGCTTTAACCTTTGTTAATAAACAATTAACAACATTTGAAATTGACAATCAAACAAAATTTTTATGCGAGTTTTAACTTTTTTACTGTGTTTTTTTATGTCTTTTTGGGTATTTACTCAAAACAAAACATATTACGATAGTTTAACTTATTATCAATTTATATCAAATCAACATAAAAAAGTCATTAAAACGGGAAAAAAAGCACTTAAAAATGACATAGATTTTTATTACTTGCGATATAGAATGGCCTATTCAAATTTTGAATTAAAAAAATATATTCAATGTATTCCACATTTTAAAGCACTTTTGGAAATGAATCCCAGCGATGAAATTGCCATGGAATATCTATATTATTGTTATTTGGAAACTGGACAAACAATTAATGCTTACAAATTAAGTAAAGAATTTTCATCTCTATTAAAACAAAAACTGTCTATTTCAGATAAAAAATTAGATTATGTTTCAATGAATTATGGTCACTTAAACAACAAAAACATCAGTGAAAATGAAGATAAAAACTACATAACAAAACCTAAAAGTGCATCAGAAAGTTCTTTGCAAGCCAAATTGGAAATTGTTGATTTATCGTTGAGATCTCATTTAGGAAAAAAAGGGTTGTTAGATTTTCAAAGTTCATATTTTTTATCGTCGTCAAAATTGATAGGTCAAGTTGATGCAGCACGCTATGTTTTTGATGAAAAAAATAATAATCTACAGTTTAATTTAGTCTATTCCCATTTAGGGAAAAGAAACTGGAAAATGAGTACTGGTCTTGCCTATTTTTATAATTCTGTATCTGATCTTGTAAATCATAAACCCATAACAAATAGTTCTGGACAAGTAATTAAAGCACCTTATTTTACCGATACACTTTTTAAATATAATGCTTATTTATTTTCACTTAGAACAGAAAAAGTAGGTAAAACTATTCAACCTATTTTTGCGTTATCTTACGCACAGTTATTTTCAGTTCCTCATATTCAATTAAGTCTAGGTTTGTCCTATTATCCTTTTGGAGGAATGAGGTTTTATGGAAAAACCATGCTGTATATTCTTTCTAAAGGAAGAGGAACTGTTGAACCAATAATGCATCAAATACTTGGTATTCAATTATATAAAAATATTTGGCTTGAATCAGTGTTTATGTCTGGAGAAATGCAAAATGTAAATTTAGACAATGGAATTTTAACATTTAATACAGCAGATCCAATAAAAACTAATGTTGGGTTTGATTTACTTTTTAGATTAAAAAAGTTAAGTATAATTCCAAGTTATCGCTATCAAATAAGAGCATTTGATGTTAATGTAATAAACAATAATAAAACTACTTTTAAAACTACTTCTTATTCAAATAATATACTAAATTTAACTTTAAAATGGCATTTTTAAAATATCTTTCAACTCTACTTTTTCTACTCTTTTTATTTGAAATACATTCACAAATTAATAATGATGTAAAAGAAGCATTTATTAAAAGTTATCACGAAGAACAATTAGGATTACTTGAAAAAGCTAGCGAAACAATTTTAAGTTATTATTCTGACAAAAATTACGAAATTAATTATCGATTAGCTTGGTTACATTATCGTATGAAAAAATACAGCAGTTCGATTCAATATTATAAAAAAGCTACCTTGCTCAAGCCAAAATCAACAGAGGCCTATTGGGCTATGGTTCAACCTTTATTAGCCGTTGAAAATTACAGTGCTTTAAATCAATGTTATATGAATATTTTAAAAATTGATTCAAAAAATTCAACTGCTAATTATAGAGTAGGATTATACAATTATTATCACAAAAAATATAGTTTAGCAAAAAAATACTTTACTCATGTTATTGCTGTTTATCCAAGTGATTTTGATGCATTACACATGTTGGGTTGGACTCATTATTTTTTAGGTAACTTTGAAACATCAAAAGCATATTTTATTAGGGCTTTGATTATTCAACCAACAAATGAATCTGTGTTGAGTGGATTACGATTGATAAAATAATTAGTATTTTTACAACAAATAGTTTAAAATGCCTAAAACAGTATTTTTTTTCCATTTGTTTATACTCTTATTTTTTTACTCCTGTACTGAAAAATTATCCAAAAAACAGTTCGGACTTTCTGCCACAGGAAAAGTGGGTGAAATAATGGTAGTTTGTGATCAAGCTATTTGGGAATCTGAAATAAAAAAAGAATTAGACAGTCAACTTACTCAATTTATTTTACCTTATTTCCCTGATGTAGCTACTTTTGAAATCAAGCAAAGAACCACTCAAGAATTTAAAAAAGGACACAAACAATGGAGGAATTTGTTAATCTTATCCATTGACCCAAAGTGTGACGAATCAGAAATAATCAAAGAAGTCGACACTTATGCTGAATCACAATTACTTATTAAAATTGTTGCTAAAAATTACAATGAATTGTTAGACATTTGTAAACACAACTTAAATAAAGTACATCAATTATTCGATGATATGGAATGGAAAAGATTGGCTTTGCGTTACAAAGAAGAGACAAACAATCAAATATTAAGTTCGATTAAAAAAAACTTTGGTTTTGCTTTAGTTTTACCTAATGGATCTAAAATTGTGAGTAAAAGAGACAATTTTTTTAGGATTGAGTTTCCTTTGGATAGTAAACCAATAGAATTTGATCGTGGTTTTGGTCAATCGGCAAGTTTTACTCAATCTGGTCTTTTAATTTATCAGTATCCTTTCTCCGATTCCACTCAATTTGAACTTAAAAACTTGTTGCAAGCAAGAGATACTATGCTTAAATACAATGTTCCCCATGATGTAAAAGGTGTGTATATGGGAACCCAATATCATCCTCTTGTTTACCCTGAAATAAATACGATGTGGAATATGCAGTCTTCTCTTTTAGGCAAAGAAATGAGGGGAATGTTTCAATTTTTGGGAAAGGGTGATTTTAAAACAGGAGGTGCTTTCTGGTCATTTCATTTTTTGAATAAAAACAATAAAATGGTATGTGTGAGTGGATATGTTGATGCTCCACCAACCGTTTCTTGGACTTACCCATTAAGAAAAGTTCAAGCTGTTTTAAAAAGTATTTCTTTATAAAATGACTCCTGTTTCTGCTGTTATCATTACTTTTAATGAAGAACGTAACATAGAACGATGTTTATTGTCAGTACAGGGAATTGTCGATGAAATTGTTGTAGTTGATTCTTTTTCAAAAGATAAAACAAAAGAAATTTGTGAAAAATATAAAGTTAAATTTATCGAACATAGTTTTGAAGGTCATATTGAACAAAAAAATTGGGCTATCACACAAGCAACATTTCCTCACGTCTTATCACTCGATGCAGATGAAGCTTTAGATGAAACACTCAAAAATGAAATCTTAAAAGTGAAAAAAAATTGGAATGCAAACGCTTATTCAATGAATCGTTTAACCAATTACTGTGGAAAATGGGTAAAACATTGTGGTTGGTATCCTGATACAAAACTTAGATTATGGGATTCGAGAAAAGGAAAATGGGGAGGTGATAATCCTCATGACAAATTTGAATTATATGATTCTTCTGATAAAACCATTCATCTAAAAGGAGATATTTTACATTACAGTTATTATACTAGACAAGACCATTACAAACAAGTTGAATATTTCACAACAATTCTGTCCAATGCTCAATTTAAAAGAGGTAAAAAAGCTACTTTAATTATTACTGTTTTTAGTCCAATTATTAAATTTATAAAAGATTATTTCATCAAACTGGGATTTTTAGATGGTGCAACTGGTTTTACTATTTGTAGAATCTCTGCTTATGCTACATACCTAAAATATAAGAAATTAAGTAAATTATGGAAAATAAATCAAATAAAATAATTTAAAATAATGGTAAAAATCGGTAAAATTGAATTAAATGATTTTCCATTGTTATTAGCACCTATGGAGGATGTGAGTGATCCGCCTTTTAGAGCTTTATGCAAAAAAATGGGAGCAGATTTATTGTTTACTGAATTTATTTCGTCTGAAGGTTTAATTAGAGAAGCAAGTAAAAGCAAAAAAAAATTAGATTTATTTGATAATGAACGCCCTATTGGTATTCAAATATTTGGATCTGAAATAGATAGCATGATTCAAGCAGTGAAAATTGCTGAAACAGCTCATCCTGATATCATCGATATAAATTATGGTTGTCCCGTAAAAAAGGTCGCATGTAAAGGAGCTGGAGCTGGTATTTTGTTAGATATTCCAAAAATGGTAAAAATGACCGAAGAAATTGTCAAAAGCACTTCATTACCTGTTACAGTAAAAACAAGATTAGGTTGGGATGAACAAAATAAAACAATTGTCGATACCGCTGAAAGACTACAAGATATAGGAATTTCTGCCATTTCTATACACGGTCGAACTAGAAAACAAATGTACAAAGGAGAAGCCGATTGGACTTTGATTGGAGAGGTAAAAAACAACCCAAGAATGCATATTCCTGTATTTGGAAATGGAGATATTGACTCACCACAAAAAGCTTTACAATACAAAAATATTTATGGAGTAGATGGAATAATGATTGGTAGGGCGAGTATAGGAAATCCTTGGTTTTTTAAAGATTGTAAACATTATTTCTCAACGAATGAAGTTTTATCAAAACCCTCATTACAAGAGAGAATTGAAGTTGTAAAAGAACATTTATTGAAGAGTATTGAATGGAAAGGTGAACGTGTAGGAATAGATGAAATGAAACGCCATTACGGAAATTATTTTAAAGGTTTAGCTCACTTTAAAGAACATAAGATTAAATTACTCACTTCGCACTCTTTACCTGAGGTACTTGAAACTTTGGAAGAAATTGAAAAGTTAACAGGCCTTTTTGACTTCAATTGATAAACAATATCTATTCTACTCTTTGTTATTCAAATGATTTTTTAATTTTGTACTCTCATGTATTATATCAAAGCTAGCTCACTTATATCTGTACAAAATAGTTTTCAAAATAAAAATTGGTCTGAGGAAATTATTCCAGTTGAAGATATTAATAATTATCCGACTATTGAATACAGCCAATTTTTACCTCCTGCTTCTTTAAGAAGATTGAGTCCTATTTTAAAAAATGCTCTTTGTGCTGCAATTTCTTGTAAAAATGAAACTGAGGAAGATTTTGATTCAATTATAGTTGGAACCAGTTTAGGTTGTTTACAAGATACCGAAAAGTTTTTACAGAATATTCATAGTTCATTGAAAAGTAATGTATCTGTTTCACCTACAGCTTTTATTCAATCTACTCACAATACCATTGGTGGACAAATCTCGCTTTTTTTGAAAAATCATTCGTACAATATGACGCATACTCAAAACAGTTTATCCCTTGAAAATGCCTTGATAGATGCTATGTTGTGCGTTAATGAAAATAAAAAAAATGTGTTAGTCGGTTCCGCAGATGAAACCATTCCTTTTTTAGATGAATTAGATACTGTTATATCTCATTCGAATTTACCTTTCACTTATTCTGCTGGTTTCATATGTTTAGGTCCAAAAGAAGACAGTAGATATAAAGCAAAACTCATTGATGTAAAAACCCATCATGATAAAAATAATGTCAGTTCTTGTTTGAACGATTTTTTAACTAAAAACGACTTAAAAATAGAGGAAATCGATCTCCTCCTTCATTCATCAAAACATCTTGAAGATGAGAAAATTATTGAGTCTTTTAATCACAGTTTGTGTTATTCTAACTTTTCTGGCTTCCATTATTCAAACGCTCTTTTCGCTTTACATTTAGCAATCAACAAAATAGAATTAAATTCAAATATAAAATCGGTTTTGATTTACAATCACTTATTAAATAATTCATTTGCTTTGACTTTATTAAAACAATGAAACATAAAATCAACACATTAATTGCGTTTTTATCAATGTTAATATTGACATTGTTTTATTTTTTAACTTCAAATTTTGAATTTATTTATCTTCTATTATTTGTATTAATTATTTACTTAACGATATTGACAGTCGGAGTATTTAATTTGAAATTTAATTATTTTTTTAAGTCAATCAGTTCTCTATCTAAAAATTACCTTTACTTAACTTTTGACGATGGTCCTCACCCTATTGTTACACCAAAACTTTTACAAATTTTAAAACAAGAAGGAGTAAAGGCAAGTTTTTTTGTAATCGGTGAAAAGGTGGAGAAATATCCAGAACTAGTTAAAGAAATTGATTTTAATGGTCATAGTATTGGAAATCACACTTATAGTCATTCAAATTTTATCGCGACTTTTTCTACATCTAAATTAAAAGAAGACATTTTAAAAACTAAAAAGTTACTTGAAACAATTTTAGGGAAAAAAAATGAATTATTTAGAGTTCCAGTAGGCATTAGTAATCCAAGATTTGGAAAAGTTTTAAATGATTTAAAATTAAAAAGTATAGGATGGTCATTTAGAACTTTTGATACAAAAAAAGAGCCTGATTTTTTAGCTAAAAGATTAAATAAACAATTAAATGGAGGAGAAATTATTCTTTTTCACGACACTATTGAAGAAAATTTACCTTTAATCGAACAATTTATTCAAAAACAAAAAAAAGTTGGCAATAAATTTGCTAATTTATCAGAAATCAATTCTTAAAGATGAAACCATTAGTTTTTTTATTTGTTTTTTTATTTGTTTTTTTGAGTTTTACAAGTTTATCTCAAAGTTTTGTTCCATTGAAAGATACAAAAACTTTCAAACAAGAAATGAAAAAATTCACTTCAGAAATGAAAACTTTGGAAGTTGAGGTGGAAGAAAGTAAACACCTTTCCATTTTAAATGAAGTTGAAAAAGGAAAAGGGAAATTATATTACCAACAAAAAGATATGATTAGGTGGGAAATGAATAATCCTGGTAAAAATGTATTTCTTTTTTGTAATCACGAATTAAAAATGATGGAGAATGGAAAAGAAATAAAAAGTCCTAATCAAAAGCAAATTGGAAAAAAAATTCATGAAATGATGCTCTCTTTACTTTCTGGAAATTTTTTAGATGAAAAATTATTTAATATAGTGTATGAAAGCAATAAAAATCAGTTTAAATTATTGTGTACACCTAAAAATAAGCAAATGAAGAATAATTTACAGCGTTTAGAGTGTTATTTTAATAAAGAAAATTACTTGTGTGAAAAATTAGTTTTTGTTGAAAATGAAAATAATAAAGTTATTTATGTTTTTTTTAATCCTAAAGTTAATGTAAGTTTGCCTAAAAATATTTTTAAACAGTTTTAATATGTCACTTTTTTTGAATAGTTTTTATACTATTACTTCTCATGATTTTAAAGAGAATACACATCATTTTATACTAACTATAGATTCCAAGCATAAAATTTTCTCAGGACATTTTCCCAATAAACCTGTTACACCTGGAGTTGTTCAAATGGAAATTTTAAAAGAATTAGTTGAAAAAGCAATAAATTGTGAGGTACAATTAAAATCAATGCCAAGTTGTAAATTTTTAGCTGTTTTAAATCCTAATATCGATAATTCTATTCAAGTGGAAATTGAAATAAAAGAACAAAATACTGAAATTATACGTTTAAACGCCTTAATAAAGAATCAAGAAACCAATTTCACAAAACTAAGTTTGATTTACAATTTGATAAAGTAAAATCTAAACAATGTTTAAATGAAATTTTACTCATTCCAAACACCCATTGAACAAAACTTGTCAATTCTCTGACTAATTCGTTTATCTTGTTGGATTTTTTCTAAACTTTCGATTGATTTTGATATATATTCTTTAACTGTTTCGAACATTTCTTCGTGGTTTCTATGGGCTCCATTAATTGGTTCTTTTAAAACATCATCGACCAATTGATTTTTTTTCATATCTTCAGAAGTAAGTTTTAAAGCATCTGCTGCTTTTTCTTTGAAATCCCAAGAACGCCAAAGAATAGAAGAACAAGATTCAGGAGAAATTACAGAATACCAAGTGTTTTCAAGCATAACCACTTTATCACCCACTCCAATACCCAAAGCACCACCAGATGCTCCTTCTCCAATAATAATACAAATGACAGGCACTTTTAAACGCATCATTTCGTAGATATTTCGTGCAATCGCTTCTCCTTGACCTCTTTCTTCAGCTTCAAGTCCACAAAAAGCACCTGGAGTATCGATAAAAGTAACGATTGGTTTATTAAATTTTTCAGCTAATTTCATTAATCGCAAGGCCTTTCTATATCCTTCTGGATTTGGCATTCCAAAATTTCGATATTGACGCATTTTGGTATTTATACCCTTTTGCTGACCAATAAACATCACAGTCTTATCCTTTACTAAACCAAAACCACCCACCATGGCTTTGTCGTCTTTTACATTTCTATCTCCATGGTATTCCTGAAAAGTATTGTTGGTTATAGCATTGATATAAGCCAAAGTATAGGGTCTGTCAGGATGTCTTGACATTTGAACTCTTTGCCATGGAGTTAGACCTTTAAAAATTTCCTTTGTTTTTTCGTTTAATTTTTTTTCTAACTCAGCAATTTTATCCTTCATTTCCACCTTGGTTTCTTCTCCAATATTTTTAGCTTGCTGAATTTTATCTTCCAATTCTTTAATAGGAGTTTCGAAATCTAAGTATGTTGACATAAAATTTAAATTTAATGAAACAAAGCACAAATTTACTTAATATTTTTTGTAGGTGATGATTTTTTTCGCTATTCACTTTTTTATTTTGACACATTGATATATACCATGCCATCTAATATTTTTAAAGGCATTTGTGTTGAATCACTTTCAATTATGGAATATCGTTTACATTCTGATTGACTGCCAAAAAAGATTTTTTCTGCCGTGATTTTTTTTACTTTTAGCTCATAAGGATTTAATAAACGATTAAAATCAATTGCAATTTGTGAAGTCAAAAAAAAATCAAAAACAGTGGAGTATTTAGCAATCACATTTGATTTACCAAATCTTTTTCGGTATTGTTTAGTAACTTGAATAGCTAAATCACCATTGGAAATTAAACGTCCTAAATAAATAGATTTTAAGGAATCGAGAGTATAACTTTTTTTAATTTCAGGAATAATTTTAGATAACCAAAACATAGCTACTCTGTGAGAGCATTTATAATTTATTTTTCTGAATTCCAATGCACATTTTCCACTTTTCGATTCGGAAAAATAAACAACAAAACCTAAAGTATCTTGATTAATAATTGGTTGAAAAATAATTCCTCCTTTTCTGTAATTCCCACCAGCCAACTCATTGTTTAATTCTCTGACATAAAAACTGGTGTCGATCTCATTATTTAATTGTTTAGAATGGAATTTTTTAACAACCTTATAAGAAGAGCTTAAAACAATGCCTATAAAAACAAAAAAACAAAGTAAAAATAGAATTCTATTAGTAAAACTCATTTTTTAACAAATAATTGGATACATAATCATTTACACCTTCTTCTAAACTGTAAAATGAATTTGTATATCCAGCTTGAATTAATTTTTCCATTTTCGCTTCTGTAAAATATTGATACTTATCACGAATATCTAACGGAGTATCAATGTATTCTATAGATGATTCAAGCTTTAAAGTAGAAAATATTGAGTTGACAAGGTCATTAAAAGTTCTTGCTTTTCCTGAACCTAAATTATAAATTCCAGAAGGAGCTTTTCCTTTCATCAAAAAAGAAATAACATTTACAACGTCTTTCACATATACAAAGTCTCTTTTTTGACAACCGTCCATAAAATCAGGATTGTGTGAACGAAACAACTTAACTTTCCCATTGTTTTTAATTTGATGAAAGGCATGAAAAATCACCGAAGCCATTCTTCCTTTATGGTATTCATTCGGGCCATAAACATTAAAAAACTTTAATCCTGCCCAAAAAGGTGGAGTTTTACTTTGTTTTAAAACCCAACAATCAAATTCGTGTTTTGATTCACCATAAGGATTAAGAGCTTTAAGTTTAGGGATTAACTCATGACTGTCAGCATAACCCCATTCCCCCATTCCATAAGTGGCTGCTGAGCTGGCATAAATCATTGGTATTTGTTGTTCAACACAAAAATTCCATAAAAGTTTACTAGGTTGAACATTTAATTTATCAAAAACTTTTGAATCAAATTCTGTTGTATCTGTTCTTGCTCCAATATGTAGTACAAATGAAATTTTTGTTTTGTTTTTATCCAAAAAAGTATCCAATTCAGTTCTTTCTACTTGAATTTGAAATTTTTTATTTGCAAAATTTTTGTTTTTAATCGAAGAAGAAAAGTTGTCTAAAATTACTATATCTTCCTGATTTTCAGTATTTAAATTTTGCAACATCACACTTCCTATAAATCCTGCTGCTCCTGTTAAAAGTATCATTATATCTAATTAGAAATTTTGGTAAAGATACAAAATGTTAAAAATGCTTTGACTTTATTTAACTTTGTTTCTTAAAACTCTTATAAAATGCATCGAAAAACGATAACTGCAGTAATCATTTTAGGTATTTTGTCTTTTGTAAGTATTATGATTGTTCAGTATCTTTGGATACAAAACTCCATTCAAACACAACGAATTAAAGTTGAGATTCAAGAAAAAGAAGATTCATTAGATTTAAAACATTTTAATGAATTGGTACATATTTCTTTACGAAATGTATTAGAAGAAATTGCTATAAATAAATCGGATAGTTCGGATTTGTATGGAGCCGTTAAACAAATTAGAAGCAACTATTTTTCTGTTGATATAAACGAAGAACTGCATCCGTATTATTTGGAAACCCTTTTAAAAAGGGAGTTTTACAAACAAAATATTTTACAAGATTTTCAATATGGAATTTACGATTGTTTTACTGATAGTATTGTGTTTGGTAATTTAATTCGTTTCACAAAAGACTCGCTTTATAACCCGATAAATAAAGAAAAAAGCGGAATAACTTCACCAAAATTAACTTGGAAAAAAGATGGACATTATTTCACTGTTTTTTTTCCGAATATAAAAAATTCTTCAATTGATGAAATTCAACAAAATGTTTCTCCATGGATTTTTATGTTTGTCATTATTTTCTTTGTTTTTGTATATTTTATTTTTACAATAAATGTGATTTTAAAACAAAAAAGACTTTCAGAAGTTAAAACAGATTTTATTAACAATATGACACATGAATTAAAAACACCCATTTCAACTATTGCTTTGTCGAGTGATATGTTAATGAAAGGTGATTATAGTAATGACCCTGAAAAATTAAAAAAATATGCTGGAATTATCTTTAAGGAAAATAAAAGACTTGAAAATCAAGTTGAACGAGTGTTAAATGTTGCTAAATTAGATAAAGAATCCCTTCAATTAAAAAAATCATCAGTGGATATTCATCAACTTTTATTTGACGTTAAAGAAAGTTTTGATTTTAACCAATTTGAGAAAAAAGGTAGTTTGATATTAAATTTAGCAGCTGATAAATTTACAATTAATGCGGATGAAGTCCACTTATCTAATTTGTTTTTCAATTTAATTGATAATGCTTGTAAATATTGTGAACACACACCACATATTGTAATCCATACAAAAAATACTAAAAATTTTATCACTATTGAAGTTATCGATAATGGAATAGGAATTAAAAAAGAAAATCTATCCTTGATTTTTGATAAATTTTATAGAGTTCCTACTGGAAATCTTCATAATGTCAAAGGTTTTGGTTTGGGTTTGTTTTATGTAAAATTAATTATTGAACAACACGGCGGACAAATACAAGTTAAAAGTCAGTTTGGAAAAGGAACCACGTTTATAATTAGTTTTCCTTTATGAATTCATTAGAGAAAAAAATATTTTCAGTTAAAGAGTCGAATTTCGAACCCTTAGCCTTAGAAATATTTGATTTTCAATACAATAATTGCGAAATATACAGAAAGTATGTCGATTTAATAAACAAAAAAACACCCACTTCATTAGATGAAATTCCATTTTTACCAATTTCTTTTTTTAAGTCACATCTTGTAAATACAAAAAATTCTTTTGAAGTGGAATTTATTAGTAGTGGTACAAAAAATTCGATTAGAAGTAAACATCAAGTTTACAAAAAGTCTTTGTATATTAAATCTTTTGAAACCCATTACCGTAAATGTATTGGTAACCCTGAAGAACATTTTATTTTTGCTTTGCTTCCAAACTATGTTGAACAAGGACAGTCAAGTTTGGTTTATATGGTTAATCATTTGATTTCATTAAGTAATCAAAGATATTCAGGATTTTATATGAATGATTCCTCATTATTAATTGATAGAATTAAAGAGATTTCTTCAACAGAAAAAAAAATTATTTTGTTTGGTGTTAGCTATGCTTTACTTGATTTAGCTATTAAAAAACCCGATTTTTCTAAAGTTTTTATCATAGAAACAGGAGGAATGAAAGGCAGACGAAAAGAAATGTCAAAATCAGCTTTACATTCATTTTTAAAAAAACATTTTCAAACAAAATGTATTGCTTCCGAATATGGCATGACGGAGATATTGTCACAATCGTATAGTTTTGAAGATGAATTTTTTATTTCACCACCATGGAAAAGAGTATTAATAAGAGATGTAAATGATCCTTTTCATTTTTTAGAGGAACGCAAAACAGGTGCAATAAATGTTATCGACTTAGCTAATTTATATTCGTGTTCATTTATCGAAACAGAAGATTTAGGAAAAAAAATTAATGACAAATTTCAAGTTCTTGGAAGAATGGATAGTAGTGAATTACGGGGATGTAATTTATTGTATTTTGATAAATTATGACAACTTTTTTAATTAAATATAGTTTTTATCCCACCGATTATTTAATAAATCTGAACGAATATCAACTTTACGTAATATAATTAAATTGTCTTCTTATCTTTGTATTGTTAGGTAAATTCAAAACGGCTACAAAGCAAGTTTGAATATTTTTCATAGTAGTACAGGGTTCATAAAAAGTCTCGAATTAGTTCGAGGCTTTTTATATTTTGCTACAAATCGTAGCAATTTAAAATCAGAATACTTTATTAAAATATTTAAAATACTTGAAATGCTAAGCCAATTATTTTTTTCTTAACTCAAAATTCTTCCCTAAATAAACTTTTCTAACCATTTCATCGTTGGCTAATTCTTCAGCAGTTCCTGATTTTAATATAGCACCTTCAAATAGTAAATATGCTCTATCTGTTATACTTAATGTTTCTTGTACATTATGATCGGTGATTAATATTCCAATATTTCTTTTTTTAAGGTCAGCTACAATACTTTGAATATCTTCAACCGCAATTGGGTCAACGCCAGCAAAAGGTTCGTCAAGTAAAACAAATTTTGGATCTGTTGCTAATGCTCTTGCAATTTCAGTTCGCCTTTTTTCACCTCCAGATAATCGATTTCCTAAATTTTTTCTTACATGATTTAAACTAAATTCGTCAATAAGTTTTTCTAACTTTTCTTCCCTTTCAATCTTTGTAAGATTTTGTAACTCTAAAATTGCCATGATATTGTCTTCAACACTAAGTTTTCTAAATACAGAAATTTCTTGAGGTAGATAACCAATTCCCATTTGAGCCCTTTTATACATAGGAAATGAGGTAATATCAGTATTATCTAAAAAAACCGTTCCTTCATCTGGCTGAACTAAACCGACTATCATATAAAAAGAAGTAGTTTTACCGGCACCATTTGGACCTAACAATCCAATTATTTCGCCTTGATTAACTTCTACAGTAACACCTTTTACTACAGGTCTTCCTTTGTAAGTTTTTTTTATTTCATGAGTATGTAATTTCATCAGTGTTAAAAGTTAAAACTAAATCTTGCTCGAACACCAATTGGGTTCATTCCAGGATCTAAATGAGTTAAACGCCAAAACAAATCTATACGACCAACCTTAAAGATATTTTCAATCCCAACGGATGCTTCTGCGTATGGTATTCCTTTAAAACGTTTTGTAAATGAAGGTAATATCATTTCTTTTTCGTGTCTAGAACTGATTTCACCTAAAGTCATTCTTCCAGTTGTAATCAGTCTCCATTGTAATTTTTTAATTAAAGGAATACGATCAAAAAATAATCCTTCCCAATGTTGTTCTATGTGAACTCCAACATATCTATCCGAAATAAATTCAAAAAAATTCAATTTGTTAAAGGAGTTGGTAAACAACCAATACGATTGACTTCCTTCATGTACTTTTAAAAAAGGATAGGCAATACTTCCAAAAATATATCCACCAGTTAATTGATATCTTAATCGTCCAAATACCCCAATATTTCGGTTTTGTTCAATTTGAAACTCTAATTTTTGATAAGAATAATCACTACCAAAAACCCCTTTAATACCAAAAATTCCTTGTAGTGAAAAAATAGGATATTTAGAACGTAATGAACTACGATCAAAAGCTCCTGATAAAAATTCTTCATCTTTAGTCCATCGAATACGAGCAATTATTTCCGCAGTTTGAACTTTAGAAATATCTAATAAATTCCCATCATTATCTAATTTTTGGTAGGTTGCAATTCCTAAAGGGACGTATTCTTTCCATTCTAAACCACTGTATAAAATCAAGTCTTTTTTAACATCTTTTTCAAAACTAATTCCTGTTTTTTTTACAAAAGTTAATTTATCAAGTGGACCTGTTCTAAATAAAGTATTAAAAGTAGAACCTATTGATGCAGCTGTAGGTGATTGTCCAATTTGTTCAATATCATAATTGTAATATCCAATCAACATTCCTCTTTTTTTTGGAGTAACGTTATATCTTATTGAAGTAGAATATTTAAAAATTTCATCTCCAAAACCATAAGCAATTCTTCCACCCAATTCAATTCTTCTTGAAAATTTATTTGAAGTACGTAAAGCTAAACTCAATCTAAAATGCTCGACAGGATTGTAACTAAACATATTAAAAAAATTTCCCAATTCGAGTTTTTTTATTTGAACATAACCTGTTCCAGCAAGATAAATAGATTTTTTAATGGTATTAAATAATGGTGTTTTTTCTAATGAGTCTATCATTTTATTAATTCCTTCCTCTTGAATACTTAAAGGTTCGTGACGGTGTTCTTGCCAATACATTTTACTTCTCAACATTGAACTATCGGCATAATCTACTGTATTATCTGACTTATAAAACTCCTCATCTCTTAACTGATTGATAATATAATTCTTTCGTGAAGATGTTTTTCGTGCAAAAACTCCATAAAGTTTTGAATTTCTACTTACATTCATATCTACAATCATTTTTTCTTTAGTCATCATCCAGACTTCAGATTCAACTTGAATGTACTCTTGTTCAAAATATAGGTCGTTTACTAAATTAATATTTGCCCAAGGCGAAATGTTTGCTTTGATAGATTTAATTGCATAAGTAGTATCATGAATCCACATTTGACCTTCAAAAGTCATGTCTCCACTTCTTTTGGGAACAAATCTAAGTTTATAACACCAATACTTATCAATAAACATGGAATCTTCTAAATAAAACTTATAATAATTTCTAGCAAAATTTGCAGCTGGACTCACAAAAGCTCTTTGAAATAAATCAATGTAATTTTCATATATATTCACATCAAGATACATATCTCCAATTAATTGATTGAGTTGTATATTTTCTAAACCACTAATTTTAGATGCTTCAATAACCTCTTTCTTTTTCGTTGGATCTTTTTTAAAATAGAAATTTGATAATGATTCTGAAAGTAAAAGAGGTAGATAATTTTTTCCATTATCCGCAGAATCTAAAAAATCCATTATTACATCTAAACGTTTAACCAATGAACGTTGAGTAAATTTTTCACCAATATTATTTAAATCAAGTTGTACTTTATTATACAATTCATATTCAAAAGCCAATAATTTTTCTTTGTTATTGATTTTTTTATTCCGAACAACTTTTTTGTGTAAAATTGTTGAGGGGAATTCATCTGGTGGTCTTACAATTACTTCTTCTATTTCAGAAGTCAAAGTATTTAATTGTATATTAATTTCCTGAACTTTATCTTTAATTATTTTTTTTGTTATGGGTAAATAACCATTAAAAGTAAAAGAAATACTATCTGTTGCATAATAAGTTTCTAATGAATACCTTCCTAATGAATCTGATAACGTTCCAATTTTAGAATCGAAAAATCTTATTTTTACAAATGGAAGTACTTCCCCCGTAACTGCATCTGTAATTTTTCCATATATTTTAGTCTGTTGTGAGAAAGAAATACCACAAAACAGTAAAAAAATAAAAGATTTAAAAAGCAGTTTTATCATTAAATAGTTACTTCGTTGTTACTCTTTTTTTTTCAACAAACACAGTAACAAAAATACTTAATTCATACAATAATATAATAGGAATAGACACAATAATTTGACTTATTAAGTCGGGAGGAGTGATGATTGCAGAGATAATAAGTATAGCAACAATAGCGTGTTTTCTATATTTCCTTAAAAAATTTGGTGTAATTATTCCTAATTTTGAGAATATATACGCAACAATTGGTAATAAAAATAAAATTCCTGAATAAAAAACAGTGGAGATAATAGTGCTCATATACGAACTAACTGTGAAAATATTTTCAACTGATTTTGAAATTTGATAAGTACCAAAAAATTGTACACAAAGAGGAGCAACAATGAAATATCCAAATAATATTCCAATAAAAAAAAGTATAGAAACGTAAAATACAATCCCTTTAACTACTTTCTTCTCTTTAAATTTTAATCCAGGTTTGACAAAAGACCAAATTTGGTAAAAAATAAAAGGAAATGCTAAAATGAAACCACCTATAATGCTCATCCATAAAGCATAAGAAAACTGACCAGCCATCGTGGTACTTTGCATTTTTAAAGGTATTTCTTCAATACATATATTAAAAAATCTACATAAAACACGAAATGAAATAAATTCAGGTTTTTTCATGGACAAAAATATATTATCCATAATCCATTCTTGATAAAACCAAATTCCTAATGAAAAGACTAAAATTGCAATAGCCGAGCGAACTAATCTCCAACGTAATTCTTCTAAATGGTCTAAAAAAGACATTTCTTTAGAATCACTCATAAATATCTATAATTTAAAGTTTTCTAGCTACTTCCACTTCTTCAAATGCCTCAATAATGTCACCAATTTGAATATCGTTATATTTGTTAATATTCAACCCGCATTCATAACCTTTTTTAACTTCTTTTTGGTCATCTTTGAAACGTTTTAATGACCCTAAAGTACCTGTATGGACAACTATTCCGTCACGAATAACACGTATTTTGGAATTTCTTTTAATAATCCCATCTAAAACAAAACATCCTGCAATTGTTCCAACTTTAGTGATATCAAATGTTTCACGCACTTCTGTTGAACCAATGATTTCTTCTTTAATATCAGGTGAAAGCATACCTTCCATTGCAGATTTAATTTCTTCAATGGCTTTGTAAATAATTGAATATAATCTAATATCAATTTGCTCTTGTTCAGCTATTTTTTTAGCACCAGTTGTTGGTCTAACTTGGAATCCGACGATTATCGCATCAGAGGCAGAAGCTAAATTAACATCTGCTTCGGAGATTGCACCAACTCCTTTATGTACGATACGAACGGCAATTTGCTCTGTCGATAAATTCAGCAATGAGTCAGAAAGGGCTTCAATGGATCCATCAACATCACCTTTTATGATCAAATTAAGCTCTTTAAAGTCGCCAATAGCCAATCTTCTTCCAATTTCATCAAGTGTAATATGTTTAGTTGTTCTAAGCCCTTGTTCTCTAAACAATTGTTCTCTTTTAGTAGCGATTGCTCTGGCCTCTCTTTCATCATCAAGTACATGAAACTTATCACCTGCACTTGGAGCTCCACTTATACCTAATATTGATACTGGGAAAGAAGGTCCTGCTGTTTTTACAATTGCACTATGTTCGTTATGCATCGCTCTTACTTTTCCATAATATCTTCCAACTATAACAATATCTCCAATTTTTAAAGTGCCCGCTTCGACTAAAATATTGGTTACATAACCTTTTCCTTTGTCTAAAGTAGATTCAATTACAGTACCATAAGCATTTTTATTCGGATTTGCTTTGAGATTTAAAAGTTCAGCTTCAAGTAAAACTTTTTCCAATAACTCATCAATATGAAGACCTTTTTTAGCTGATATTTCTTGACATTGATATTTACCACCCCATTCTTCGACCAATATGTTCATTGCAGAAAGTTGTTCACGAATTTTATCTGGATTAGCTCCGTCTTTATCAATTTTATTTATTGCAAATACCATTGGCACATCAGCTGCTTGAGCATGAGAAATGGCTTCTTTTGTTTGTGGCATCACATCGTCGTCTGCAGCAACTAAAATAATGGCAACGTCAGTTACTTGAGCACCTCTGGCGCGCATCGCTGTAAAAGCTTCGTGACCTGGAGTATCAAGGAAAGTCATTTTTCTGCCATCTTTAAGAGTAACTGAATATGCTCCAATATGTTGAGTAATCCCTCCTGCTTCACCACTCGTTACATCGGCATTACGTATTTTATCTAATAAAGATGTTTTTCCATGGTCAACATGCCCCATCACCGTAATAATAGGTGGTCTAGAAATTAAATCTTCTTCTTTATCTTCAACAACTGGGATAGCATCTTGAACGTCTGCACTAACAAATTCTGTTTCAAAACCAAATTCATCAGCAACAATTTGTATTGTTTCAGCATCCAAACGTTGATTAATTGATGCAAATATCCCTAAAGTCATACATGCAGAAATGACTTGTGTTGGAGAGACATTCATCATATTTGCAAGTTCAGAAACGGTAACAAATTCAGTAATTTTAAGAACTTTCTCTTGCAATTCCTGTTCTATCATTTCTTGTTCTCGTCTTTGAGCAAACAAGTCTCTTTTTGCTCTTCTATTTTTCGAACCTTTAGATTTGTTTCCAGTATTTGAAATCCTAGCTAAAGTTTCTTTTAGTTCTTTTTCAATGTCCTTTTCTGAAATCTCAGGTTTGTCAAATGTTCGAGGTGCATTTTTTGCAAAATTTTTACCTGGTTTATTTTGAGTGTTTGTATTCGTGTTTGTATTCGTGTTTGCTTGTGCTGGTGCAGGAGTGACCGTTTTGTTAGGGTCTATTTTTTTAATTCTTTTACGTTTTTTACGTTGCTCAGCATGAGATAATTTTTCTGGAGTTTTTTCTACAGGAAGTTCTATTTTTCCTAATACTGTTGGTCCAGATAAAGTTTGACGAGCCACTCGAATAGTTTCAATTTCACGTGGTACTTCTTTTTCTTGTTCTTTGTCTTTTTTCTGTTGTTGTTCTAAATCTTTTTGTTTTTGGTCGTCTATCTTCTGTTGAGCAATTTTTTTACTTAATTCTTTCGATGCTTCTTCTCGCTCTTTTTTATTTTCTTCTTTACTTTTTTTATCAGGTCTTGTTTTCGTGTTTATTTTATCTAAATCAATTTTACCTAATACTTGAAGCTGACCTTCACCATCGTTAGAAATTTTAGAGGAAATTTCTTCATTTTCTTCAATTTCTTTAGTGATTTGTTCTGTTATGGTTTCTTTTTCTTCAACAACTTCTTGTTTTTCTGGAGAAGAAAAATTGGTATTGATAGGAGTATTACTTTTTAATTGATCAATATTTATATCAAGATCTTCCTCCTCTTCTTCAATTTCTTTTTCAGATTTTTGATCTTGTTTAATGTCTTTTAAAGAAACCGTTTCTCTTTTTTCTTTTGAAAAAGAGGACAGTTTAGATTGTTCTTTAACTTTTAAATCGTCGGAAAACTTATTTCGAAGTAATTCATAATGATCTTCTTCTAATTTGGTATTGGGAGTCCAATCTAATTTAATACCATTAACTTCCAAAAATTCAACCAAAGTATGAATTCCAACATTCAATTCACTAGCTACTTTTCCTAATCTATGCGTTTTTCCGGTCATAATTTTTTCTCTCAACTATCAATTAAATGAAAGATTGCACGAAGTTAACAATTTTCATCGAATTATAGTTTTATTAAGTTATTCAATCCACTTAAATAACAATATAATTAATACATTTTATTCAAATTCTGCTCGTAATATCTTACAAACTTCTTGAATAGTTTCTTCTTCTAAATCAGTTCTACTCACTAAATCTTCAACAGTTAAATCTAAAACAGATTTTGCAGTATCACAACCAATTGCTTTCAATTCATCAATAATCCAACCATCGATTTCATCAGCAAAATCATCTAAGTCAACGTCTTCAATATCTACTTCACCATCTCTATAAACATCGATTTCATATCCTGTTAATTTTGATGCTAGTTTGATATTGTTACCTCCTTTACCAATTGCAAGAGATACTTGATCTGGCTTTAGGTGAACTTTAGCTCTTTTTTCCTCTTCTAAAATATCAATATTTGTGATTTTAGCTGGAGATAATGCTCTCTGTATCAATAAACTTGGATTGTTAGTAAAATTGATAACATCAATATTTTCGTTTCTCAACTCTCTTACAATTCCATGAATTCGAGATCCTTTCATACCTACACAAGCACCTACTGGGTCAATACGATCATCATAAGACTCCACAGCAACTTTAGCTCTTTCACCTGGTTCTCTTACAATTCTTTTTATTGTAATTAATCCATCAAAAACTTCAGGAACCTCTAATTCAAATAATCTCTCTAAAAATTCTGGAGCAGTTCTCGATAATATTATCACAGGAGTAGAATTTCTCATGTCAACTTTAGCTACAACTGCACGAATACTTTCGCCTTTCTTAAAATAATCAGAGGGTATTTGTTCAGATTTTGGTAAAATCAATTCGTTACCCTCATCGTCTCTAACCAAAATTTCTTTTTTCCAAACTTGATATACTTCTCCAGTAACAATTTCTCCAATTCTTTCTTTGTATTTTTTATAAATATTGTCTTTTTCTAACTCTAATACTTTGGATATAAGGTTCTGACGTAAAGAAAGAATGTTTCTTCTTCCAAAATCAGCAAACTTAAATTCTTCAGATAAATCTTCACCAATTTCAAAATCAGGTTCAATTTTAACTGCGTCTGAATATGCAATCTCAGTACTTGAATCTTCCACTTCTCCATCGTCAACAATTTCTTTATTTAAAAGAATTTGAACATCACCTTTTTCAATATTTACAATGACATCAATATGTTTGTCTGTATTAAATTTTTTCTTTAACATCGAACGAAAAACATCTTCTAACACATGTTGCATTGTTTGTTTATCAATGTTTTTTAACTCTTTAAACTCCAAAAAGGATTCAACCAATTCTGTACTATTCATTTTTATTAGATTTAAATGATATCACTAATTTACACGTTTTTATTTCATCAAAAGGTAATACTATTTGTTCTACCTCTTTAACTTTTTTCTTATTTTGTTTAAGCGTTTTTTCAATTTCTAATTGAATTGTTAAATCATCAACTTTACACAATTTTCCTTCCAAAATTTGCGAATCTTTTTTTATCACATTGACAACTTTCCCAATATGTTTGATAAATTGAAACGGGTGCTTAAACCCACTATCTAACCCAGCTGAACTCACTTGAAGTTCAAAATCGTGCTTTTCTCGATCAATATTATGTTCAATATTTCTCGAAACCCCAACACATTCTTCTATAGATATATAACCTTCTTTTTTATCCAATTCAACCTGAATTTCATTTTTAGAACTTATCTGAATATCAACAATATACACATCAGGATACCTTTCGTTTATCCTTTGCATTGCCAATTCATTTATTAATTCTTTTGTAATCATTAAATTAAAAAAGGGGACACATCCCCTTTTACGTATTAACCATAAAATTCTTTGCAAAGATAGTGATTTTTATAAAAATCACACACTTTTTGTAAGAATTTTTTAAATCCCAAATTATTTTTAAAAAAATATAGACGATTTTGAATTAAAAAATAAAAAACAATAGTTTACAAAATAAATGTTATAAAACTTCGTTAAATAAAAAAGTAATGAATACTACAACGATTTAGTTTTATTTATTACATTTGCAAACTATTTCCATAGACCACTTGGATATAGAGATGTTGAGATTTATGTGGTCAAATTTTTTCATAGTTTTAACAAGTTTTTTAGGTTCATCTCAACATCTTTTTTGCAAAAAACAATTCCCTTAAGAATTCAATAATATCACACATTTTAACCAATAATTAAAATTAATACATAAAAATTGATTTAATTTTGTAACTAAACCGATTTTTATGTTTAGACTATTTATTTTAATTTCATTGTTTAATTGCTTGTTTTTCAATGCTCAAGACACAACTTGGGTGCAAACATTTACTTATGATTCAATACAAACACGTAGAGCAAAATTTGATTTTCCTGCATCATTAAACACAAAACGTTTTGAAAAAGTGTTGATGTATTACAATCTAAAATGTAGCCCACTTACTCCATGGGATCAATACAATTGTGGTGAATGGGATTATTTGGCTTATTCCAAAATTTTTGAGCATACTAATGTATATGATTCCATAATTCAAAATGGTAAATTGTTTATATCGAATTATTTGTCGCCTGATGAAATTGATTACAACCCTGCTCCTTATTCACAAAAAGACACTTACACTGTTTTTGAAAAAAATAGAAGTTTAGATGCATTAACTACTTTTTCTTTAAATGAAACAAATTTAATTTCTACAGCTCCATTTCATTTAAACAGTTTAGGGTCAACTTATCAAATGCTTATTACTGCGACAGAACTGACAAATGCAGGAATTCTTCCAGGAGATCTTCAAGCACTTTATTTGTATGTCGAACAAATAGTTGGAGACGGAACTTTATGGCATCCTAAAATCAAAATTAAAAATACTTTGCTCACTGAATTACTTTCTTATGAAAAAGAGGGATTTACTGAAGTGTATAATGCATCTCATGCAATGGGTTCAAGTCAAAATGAATTGATTTACGGAGAAAATAAATTTTTGTTTTACCAACCTTATTATTGGAATGGCTCTGACAATCTTATCATTGAATTCTCTTATCAAGATGGAAATGAACACAACAACAATATTCTTTTTCAAAACGAAGCAAGCACAAATAATAGCTCTATATTTTATCAAAATAAAAATGGAGTAATGAATTTTAACGGCAATTCTTATGCTTTAAATGAGTTGTCGGATTTTGACTTAGGAAATCAATTTACTTTTTGTTTTTGGTCAAAAGGTACTGGCTCTGCTGGAACTAACACTTCGATTCTTGAGGCGTATGATACCTTAAACAATCGTCTAATCAATATTCATTTTCCTTGGAGTGATAACAGAATGTATTTTGATGCAGGTCAAAGTACTTCGTACGATAGAATTGACAAAAGCATGACTACAACTGAAATTGATGACAATTGGAATCATTGGGCTTTTGTCAAAAATGCTACTTCTGGAAATATGAATATTTATAAAAATGGTGTTTTGTGGCACAGTGGTACAGGTAAAAATATTCCAATAGGTGAAATTCACAGAATTGTATTAGGTTCAAATATCAATCATGAATATAGATGGAAAGGAAAATTAGATGAATTTCAGTTGTATAATATCGCTTTATCACAAGAGGATATTTTGGCGAATTACACAAAAAAAATAGATAATTTAAATCCTTTTTGGTCAAATTTATTAATGTATTACGATTTTGACAATACTCAATTTGCAGCAGATTTAACAGACAATCATTATCTTTTAATGCCTTCTGAATACAAAATGATAACTTTTGATGAATATCCTTTGGTTATTCAAACAGATTCTCAAATTCATCCAAAAATTTCTTTAGGAATGGGAGATGTTTTAGGAGAATTGGTTGAAAGTCCTCATTTTTCATATTTAAAAAAAGAACCAAATGTTGTTTTTGAATATCAAACTGAACATAGACATTTTAAAATTAGTAATGCTTTTGTTGGTGTTTTAGCAGGCACTGAAGATGTGTATGATATGAATAACCTATTGCTTAGTCAAACTTCATTCAATACAACTTCATCACTAACAAACAACGATATTTTTTATTACAATAAACCTTTTGAAATTGTAAACAATGTCGAAATTGGTAGATATATCACACCTTATGGGATTGGATTTGATTTAGGTGCAAATGGATTTACCTACATCTATGATGTTTCTGATTATCAGCACTATTTAAAAAATAATGTAGATTTTGAAGCACATAATACACAAGAATTAATCGATGTTAAATTTGCTTTTATA
Source organism: Flavobacteriia bacterium (assembly GCA_016183815.1). Taxonomy (GTDB): domain Bacteria; phylum Bacteroidota; class Bacteroidia; order Flavobacteriales_D; family Crocinitomicaceae; genus M2408. The sequence continues at coordinate 66,787 of JACPDW010000018.1, read as the reverse complement.
GAAGGTATTCCACCAAGAGATGTACATCGAAGACAGGCAATATGGGAAGAACATCGATCTTATCAATATGGTGAAATGGATAATAATACCGTTTTAAGTGCAAAAAGTATTCAATTAGCCGATACCTCAGATATGTTTAAAATCAAAACAAGATTCACAGGACATGGTCATAATGGGAGCGTAAACTGTTGTGAATGGGATTCAAAAACACATTCTATTTCTATCAATGGAACACCTCGTTTCGAATGGGAAATATGGCAAGAAACTGAATGTGGTGACAATCCAAATATTGGTCAAGGAGGTACGTGGCCTTATGCTAGAGAAGGCTGGTGTCCTGGTGATATGGTAAAGGATATTGAACATGAATTAACACCTTATGTTGCACCGGGACAAACAGTTACTATTGATTATGACATTGAGAATGTTCCAGCAAATGATCCTGATCAAGCCAATGGAAACTATGTTGTGGCAATGGATTTAATCTCTTATTCTAATGCAAATTTTCAAAATGACGCAAGTGTTTTAGATATTTTAAATCCAAACAATTACGAATACTATAAAAAATTTAATCCTAGTTGTTCCTATCCAAAAGTGATGATTCAAAATACTGGTTTAAATACTTTAACTAGCTGTGTTATAAGAATATTTGTTGAGCAATCGAGAACAATTGATTTTTCATGGACTGGAAATTTATCCTTTTTACAAAAAGAAATTGTTGAAATTCCAATAAACGATTTAAATTGGTGGTATTCATTAAGTGGTTCACATACGTTTACAGCTGAAATTATTTCAGTTAATAATACAACAGATGAATATGTACCAAACAATAAAAAAACTACCCAATTTGATTCACCTGAAATGATAAATGATCCATTTTTTATTTGGTTCACAACGAATAATAAAGCCAATGAAAATTCCTATAAATTGATAAAAGACAATGGAGATATAGTGTTTGAACGTACAAGTCTTCAAAATTCCACTCAATATAAAGATACTTTTAATCTTGAGCCAGGTTGTTATAGTATTATTTTAGAAGACAGTGATCACGATGGTATTTCCTTTTGGGCATCAAATCAGTATGAAGGGGAAAGTGCTGGTAGTTTTAGGGTACGTAAAGTTGGATCCACTTTGGTCTATGAAAATTTCCCTGGGGATTTTGGTAGATATTATCGCTATAATTTTTCAGTTGGTTTAGAGAGTTTATCCACCAAAGAAAATAATTCTTTAGATAATTTTAATGTTTATCCAAATCCGTCAAATGGAGAATTTTATGTTGATTTCGGAGGCGAGATTAATTATAAAGCTACGCTTAAATTGATGAATTTAGATGGGAAAGTAATTTTAACTAAAGAAATGAATGCCGATAAAAACCATGCGGATGCAACAATTAATTTAAACGATTATCCTGATGGATTGTACATTTTAAATATTGAAACAAATCACGATGTTTTAACAAAAAAAATAATCAAAGCTGAGTTTTAAAAAAATAGCAAAAATAAATGTGATTTTCATAATTCGTTTATATTCATTATTTTAATAAATATTACGGACAAATAAATTCATGAAAATTATCTTTAGTGATTAATTTTGTTTTATTAGGTTTATAGTTTTCTAAAAACATATTTGGGAATTTAATATTTTCATTTTTACTTTGCCATTTAAACTCAAAAGCATCTATTTTCCCTCCCCATTCTTCAATATAATCGATTTCTTGTTTTGCTAAATTTCGCCAAAAATAAGTATTACAAAAATGTTGATTAGATTGGTTGTGTTTTATTCTTTCTGATATAATGAAGTTTTCCCAAAGTTGTCCGATATCATTACGAAGTTCGATAGGCATGTATTGTTTTATGATAGCATTTCTTATACCATTATCATAAAAATAAATTTTTCTTGTTTTTTTTAATTCATTTCTTAAGTTTCTATTGTAAGTACCCAAGCGAAACACAACAAATGCTTTTTCTAACAAATTAATATAATGTTCAACAGTTTCGTTGTTTAAACCAGAAATTTGCCCTAATTCATTATACGATACTAAATTACCTACTTGAAAAGCAAGGGCTTTAATCAATTTATCTAATTGATTTGGTTTTTTAATTCGCTCCCAATTTAAAATATCTTTGTAAAGATAACTATTTGCTATTTGTTCTAAAATCTCCCTTTCATTACTTGGATTGTTTACAACGTCTGGGTAATATCCAAATACTAAACGATGAGATAAATTTCTTGATTCCTCATTAAAGTTTGTGTGTTTTACCATCTCTTCAAAAGAAAAGGGATAAAGCTGATATTCCCATTTTCTACCTGTTAACGGTTCATTAAATTTATTGGCTATTTCAAAAGCAGAAGATCCTGAAGCAAAAACTTTACATTTAAATCGATTATCATGAATGATTTTCAAAGTCAATCCAACGTTTTCAATTCTTTGAGCTTCATCTATGAAAACACAATCAGCATTTCCAATCAAATATTTTAATTTCGTGCTATTAGCTTCAGAAAGTATGCTTCTTGTATCAGAATCATCTCCATTAAAATGTAAAACCTTTTTGTATTTTTTTGTTAAACTTTCTAACAATGTGGTTTTACCAACCTGTCTTGCTCCAAGAATTACAATAATTTTATTGTCATTTAGTTTTTTAGAAATGATTTCGCTGAGATTTCTTTTAATCATTTTTTCTTTTTTTACATCTAAATTCTCAGAAATTACCCTTCTTTTGAATTTTTCACTTTGCATAACATGACTTAATTTTAAATATTAGTCAAACAATAATTAAAATAATTTAATTATTTTTTACAAAAATACAAAATTATAATATGTTTTTTATGTTTTACTGTAATTTAAAATAAATATTTATACATTTTATAACTATTTTATTTATATATTTTACGTTTAAATCCGCAATATAAATATATTATTTACGGTTTGTGTTTTGTAATTAGTCAACATATTTCAATAAAAAATTGATATTTGTGAAAATTAAAATGTATTTGATTTTTACTTTTCTAAATAAATTCTTTAAATTTCATTTTCAAAAAGGTTTATAAAAATAGAAAAAAATCCTCAAAGTAATAGAAAAACATATACAGCAGGGCAAACTCACACTTTTAAATTTTTGGAGATGAAATTAAGTTAATTTTATCACTAAAATTAGTTTTGGATCGTAATTTTGTCCCTTTTTGTTATGAAAAACTGAAAATGATACCGATTACATATTCAAGATAGACCAATTAAAAATTGTCTATTTTCATATTGTATCAGCATATTTTAAAATTTTGGACTTATTAATAATTGTATATGCTATTAGCTGCAAGCTCTGCCGATAGCTATCGGTAGAAAATTATCGATTTGCAATGAATGAAAGTTTTGAGGAACAAATAGGACTAGACTTTTTGCTTACTTTTTTGGCAATGAACTTTTCTCATGAGCACCTTTAAAAACAAAAAATAAGCGAATAAAAAAGTAAGAGAATAAACACTTAGTATGCAGTTTTTTTGAGCTAAAGCAAAGGGTTTAAACTTTTAAATTGACACAGAATTAGTAGATACTTTATTATCCGAAAATCGATTTTTGGTAATTTGTTTTGGTAATTTTAAAAAAGTATGCGTTTGCCCTGACATATACAGTAAAAACAAAAACAGCTTGTCTATTTCTTTTTAATAATTTTTCTGTATTGTTTTTTACTCTCTAATTCTTCGATAAAAAGAACATATATTCCTGCTGAATAAGATGTCAAATCAATGCTATTTGAAGCTCCTATATTCATCGTTTTTCCATCAGGTTGAATTAAGGAAAATTTACATTTTTTATTTTCCAATCCTTTAATTGATATTAAATCGGATGTCGGATTTGGATAGATAATAATTCCTTCTTCGTTATTCTCAAAAATTGAAGTTTCTGCAAAAAATGTCTCGTCTTTTTGTATGGTTCCAGTTCCATTTACTATCCAATTGTTCGGATCTACATTGAGTACAGTAGTAATTGGAAATCCTGTTGGAAGAGAAAAAATTGTTGTTTGTGAAGGTAATTCCATACGTATAATTGTATCAGAAAAATTTGATTTTCTGCATTTTATCTCTAAAGGAGTCGTAAACAAAGGTGTAATATTTCCAGCCGAAACGTTTTGTTCCACTTTCAAATGTAAACGGTAGTTTTCATAGTTCCAAGTCACATTATACGTTGGAAATCCCTCACCAAAATACCACTCTTCAAAAGCAGCACTCAAGTCAACTCCTGACGCACTTTCCAATGATGCTTGTACATCAATTCCTAATGCCGTTTTGTTTTTAAAGCTTTGTTGATAATTTCGTAACCCTTCAAAAAACAATTCATCGTTATTAATAATGTATCTTAAAGTATGAATAAAAGCTGCTCCTTTGTCGTAAGTGAGTCGTCCACTGAAAATTCTACCTCCATTTAAACTGTCCAGAACGTAAATACTTCCATTAGGTTCAGACATAATGTAGTCGTGTCTGTTTAACATATCTTGCTCTTTTTCATCAGGATACAAATGTTCAAACATTAAATACTCTGAATAGGAAGCAAAACCTTCATTTACCCAAATATCAGCCCACGATTGACAGGTTACTTGATCACCCCACCATTGATGTGCCAATTCATGGGAAGTCAATGATTTTTCAAAATAACCTTGGGTAGTCATAGTCTGGTGTTCCATTCCACCTCCTAAAGGGGCCATACAATGTCCGTACTTTTCATCAGCAAATGGATATAAACCAAAAAGTTCTGAATACAATTCAATAAAAGTGGCTGTTTCATCAATATCTTGTTGGAAATTTGGTAATGTTTGAGGATTGTTATAAACATAGTTTTGAATTAAAACAGGATCACTTCCTACTGGGTTTGCATAAATAGAATAATCCACATATTCAGCTACTGCAACAGAAATTAAATAATAATCAATAGGATGATTGTGTTTCCAATGATATGTGCTGTTTCCATTTCCATCATTTGTTACACTCATAAGTATTCCATTTGAACCAGCTTTACAATTTGAAGGAACAGTAATATTTACCTCTACACTATCCGCTTTGTCTATCAATGATTGTTTTACTGGAAACCATTCAAATGCAGAAAATGGTTCACTTAAAGTCCATGTAACTTGATTTCCCCAAGAGGGAGAAAAATCGTTTGTCATTCCAGAACCACCTAAAGGATTAGACACAGCATCTGGTGGGGTACCTTCATAAAAAATTTTAATACTAAATGAAGTATTAGCTTGAATGTTGGTATTAATTATTATAGCCGATGAATTTCTTGTAAAAGCAACATTCTCATTGTTTAATTCAATGGTGCTTACATTAAGTTGTTGATGCAACTCAAAAAGAACAGTATCCAAACTTGTCAATGATTTCGCATGAATTGTTACAAATCCATTAATATAAGTAGATAAGTTACTCATACTTAAATTCAAATTATAATAATTTACATCGTATTTTTCTGTCAATTTAATCTGATGTAATGAAAGAGTATTGCTTTTCGTATGAAAATGTTTTTGTTTTACATTTGAACAAGAAAATTTTTCCTTTTGAGAAAAACAGGAAAAAGACAATGAAATAAAGAGGAAAAATATAATTCGTCGCATAATTTAATTTTTTTTCAAAACTAATGATTTTTAATTCAATTTTGACTTAATTTTTATTGAATAGTAGCATAAATGTTTTATTCTGATAAAATTTTTATTTTATACTTTGTAATTCACAATAAAAGTTTTAATTTTAACTCAAAAAAAGTACAATTTTTATTTTTTGAATAAAAACATTATATGTTGAAAATTATTAGATTTGAATTACGGTAGTACTACAAATTTGTTTTACTTTTTTGTTATAAATTCTTTTATTAAAATGCTAAAAAGCAAATAATTATTTATGAAAACAGACCCAAACATTTTAAAACAACTCATTAAGGAAGGCAGTTTTATTCCCAAAGAAGAAATGCTTGAAGTAAAACGTAAAAAAGGCAGTCTGTTTATTGGAATACCTAAAGAAACCTCCTTTCAAGAAAGAAGAGTAGCTTTAGTCCCTGAAGCCGTTTCTTTACTGGTTTCAAATGGTCACCGTGTATTAATTGAATCTAAAAGTGGAGAGAATGCTAATTTTTCAGACAATGAATACAGTGAAACAGGTGCTGAAATTAGTTATGATGCAAAAGAAATTTTTAAATGCGATATAATTTTTAAAGTTGCTCCTCCTTCAGAAGACGAAGTGGAAATGATGACAGGGAATCAAACAATTATCTCTGCCTTACAGTTATCTGCCCAACCAAAAGTAATTTTGCAAAAAATGATGCAAAAAAAAATAACGGCCATCGCATGGGATTATATTCAAGATGAAGCTGGTGTTTATCCTATTGTGAGAGCTATGGGTGAGATTGCAGGTACAACATCCATCTTAATCGCTGGTGAGTTATTGTCCTCATTTCAAGAAGGTAAAGGGGTGATGTTAGGAGGAATAGCAGGTGTTCAACCAACTGAAGTTGTAATTATCGGGGCAGGTACAGTAGGTGAATACGCCACAAGAGCAGCAATGGGACTTGGTGCCTCTGTAAAAGTTTTTGACAGTTCTCTCTCTCGATTAAGAAGATTACAAAATGATATAGGGCGTAGAATTTACACCTCCGTTATTCAACCAAAAGTATTGGCAAAAGCAGTTATGAGAGCAGATTTAGTGATTGGTGCTTTAAGAGCTCCATTAGGGCGAACTCCTTGTGTTGTAACAGAAGAAATGGTTGAAAACATGAAAGAAGGATCAGTTATAGTAGATGTTAGCATTGATCAAGGTGGTTGTTTTGAAACCTCTGAAATTACCAATCATAAAAAACCTACTTTTGTCAAACACGGCATCATTCATTATTGTGTTCCTAATATCGCTTCTCGTGTTTCAAGAACAGCTTCATTTGCCCTTTCCAATATTTTTTCTCCAATTTTACTACAAATGGGAGATTTTGGAGGAAGTAAAGAACTGATTAAATATGATCAAGGATTTAGGTCTGGTGTGTATATCTATAGAGGAACTTTAACCTCAGAAGTTATTGGAAAAGTTTTTGATTTAAAATATAAAGACATTGAATTATTGATTTTAGGAATGTAATTATCTATCATTTAGGCGTTGTAACGAAATAATATTTACATTTTTGAGTTAATTACATAGTTCCATTCTCCATGAAATTCATTTTTTGAAATATTTATTTCATTCATTTCTTTTTCACTTATTACTATAGGGGACTTCTATAATTTAATAATTTGATATTCAAATTATTATACTTATATTTGTACTTTATAAAGATGAAAATGAGTAATTTCAACAAAAAGTACAAACCATAGGGTAAAAAAGGATTATGGGTAAAAAAGGATTATTTGATGAGCAAGATGCAATCGAAAAGCTTTCTAAGATTGGAAATCCACTAGAAAAAATTAGTTCTGTTATAGATTTTGAGTTTTTTCGTTTGCCTTTAGAATCGAAGTTATTGAATACCGAAAAGAAAAATAATGCTGGAGCAAAACCTTACGATTTAGTAATGATGCTCAAAATATTGATATTACAACGTTATTTTGGACTTGGAGATTCTCAAGTTGAATTTCAAATAACCGATAGGCTGAGCTTTAAGAAATTTTTAGGTTTAGAGACAGGCGATAAAGTTCCAGATGAGAAAACGGTTTGGCTCTTTAGAGAAAATCTGACCAATAGTGGCCTTGTAGAAGTAATATTTGACCAATTCGTTGAATTTCTTGAAGATAAAAATTTGATTTTAAATGAAGGGAAAATGATTGATGCTAGTTTTACAATTGCTCCAAGACAGAGAAATACGAAAGAAGAAAATGATAAAATAAAAAAAGGTGAGGGAGATGAATTGTGGAATGAAAAACCAAACAAGAAGAAACACAAAGATATAGATGCTCGCTGGACAAAGAAAAATGATGAAACTTTTTTTGGGTATAAAAACCACGCGAAAGCAGATACCAAAAGTAAAATCATCAATAAATACATAGTTACAGATGCTTCTGTACATGACTCTCAAGCATTAGAACCACTTTTGGATGAAAAAGATAAAGGGCAGAATTTATACGCAGATAGTGCATATACTGGGCAAAATCAAGAAGAAACAATAGACAAACATGGACTAATCAACAAAGTACACGAAAAGGGATACAGAGGAAAACCACTCACAGATGAGCAAAAAGCAAGTAACAAAGAAAAATCTAAAACACGAGCAAGAGTTGAGCATATATTTGGATTTATGGAGCAAAGTATGAATGGACTGACATTAAAATCAGTTGGAATAAAAAGAGCAACTGGAATTATTGGCCTCATTAACTTAACCTACAATTTATTCCGATATGAACAAATTGTTAGATTAAAACTTGAATTTTAATCAGCTGTTAGTTAGTTAGTTAGTTAGTTGTTGAATCGTTTAAAAATTGAATTTTATTGAAATATGTTTGGGAATAATGAAAAAAAATTGTAATATTGTCTCACTTTTAATGGTGTAAATTTAAATGGGTTCAAATTTATGCTTGAAAAAGTTGAAAAAAAAGAATTTTTAGAACCCACCTATACCTTTTAGGTAATTTTGTTCGTCTAATTTCGCTTTTACTATTAATCCTTTTTCTGTTTTTGTAGAAGAAATTAGGTCTATTATTATTTGCAAACTTGTTAAAGGTTTAGCTCTCCAATTCATTGAAATATAAGAAAATAAACGGTGTTCAATTTTATTCCATTTGCTTGTTCCTGGCGGAAAATGACATACACTTATTTCAATATTTAATTCTTTTGAGAATAATTCTAATTCTTTTTTCCATAGTTTACTCCTACTACTATTACTACCTCCTCCATCTGCTGTAATTAATAATTTTTTTGAATCTTTATATTTATAACAACCCATTTCTTGCCACCATTTTCTTATTGATGCAACAGCGAAACTTGCAGTATCATGACTTATTCCAACATTAACAAAACCCTCATTATTTTGAATATCATAAATTCCATATGGTATAGCCTTGCCCAACTCTTTATCAATAAAATCATACACTTTCACTTCTTTCGGATTGTGCTTTTTGCTCCATTCTTTACCTTGGTTTTTAAAATTTCCTACATTTTCTTTTTTCTTGCAATCTACTGAAATTACAGGATTACCCTCGTTTAAAAAGGAAGTAACCTTAGCATTTATAAACTCAAACTGTGCATCTCTATCAACATGAGTACCTCCTTCATCTGTCTTTCTATTGCTTTGCAAACTAAATCCCTCTTCATTTAAAATTACACCCACCAATTTATGACTAACATTATACCCTCTTTCTTTTACAAGTGTTGCGATTTTTCTTAAACTTTTACTTGTCCAAACTAGAGGATTCATAGGGTTTCCCATGGTGTGTGGACTCACGATTTCAAGAATTGATTTTTTGATATTATCATCTAAATCTGTTTTCTTTTTTCTACCCCCACCTTCTTTTCGTATTCTTTTGGTTGGTTTTTTTTTATCATTTTCTATTAAATTGGTATCCAAATCTGAAATTCCTGAATTAATTGTAACTCTTGAAACCCCAGTAAGTTTTGAAATTTTAGTAAGACCACCTCTTCCAATGTATTTAGACTCAGATGCTAAATATATTCTCTTTTGACGTTCGTCTAAAATTGGCAATAGTTTGTTAAGTTTTTCTTTAAGTAATTTATCTTGCTCCATAATATCAATTTTGAGCAAAGACACAAAATTATTTTAAATAAACGTACATATTATTACGTTACAAATACTTAGTAGTTTTTTAATCAACTCATTTTTATTTAATTTTGTTAATCTATTTTTAATCCACTCTTTATTTTCTTTTTTATACCAGAAAAAGTACTTTTTTTGTGCATTTTTTTCATCTAATGTTTTGGTTGTTTCTATTTTTTGCAAAGTATAAGGATGATAACCTGAATAATAGATTACTTCAGCAACAGTCATTGGAGTGGGAGTAAAATCTTGTACTTGTTCCAACTGAAATCCTAAATCTTTTGTTTCAGCAGCCAAATTAGCCATATCCTCTTCGTTACATCCAGGATGAGATGAAATAAAATATGGAATCAAAGGTTGATTTAATTTATTTTTAGCGTTTATTTTTTGATATTTTTCTTTAAATAAATGAAAATATTTAAAAGATGGTTTTCTCATCACTTTTAAAGTGTTATCTGCAGTATGTTCCGGTGCGACTTTTAACCTTCCAGAGGTGTGATGAACAATAACTTGCTCCAAATAACGATCTTGGTTACCATCTTGATTGTTTTTATTAAATTCCTCAACTAACAAATCATAACGAATTCCAGAACCAATAAAAGCTTTTTTTATTTTCGGAAAACGTGCAATCTTTTGGTATAACAAAGTCATCGCATCATGTGAAGTATCTAAATTAGTACAAATTACAGGATGAATACAACTGGGACTGGAACATTTATCACAAATCTCCTGAATTTTGCCCTTCATTTTATACATATTTGCTGAAGGTCCACCTATATCTGAAAGATAACCTTTAAATTCAGGGTGTTGTGTCAATTCTTCAACTTCTTTTAAAATAGATCGTTCACTTCTCGATGCTATAAATTTCCCTTGATGTGCTGAAATAGTGCAAAAACTACATCCTCCAAAACATCCTCTATGTGTATTTACAGAGAATTTAATCATTTCATAAGCTGGAATAGTTCCTCTTTTTTTATATCGAGGGTGTGGCAATCTAGTATAAGGCAAATCAAATGAAGCATCAATCTCTTTTTCCGTCATAGTTGAAAAAGGTGGATTAATAAACAACAACTTATCATTTACTTCTTGTATTATTCTATTGGCATTTATTTTATTTGATTCAACCTCAACAATTTTAAAATTAGAAGCATATTTTTTTTTGTCTTTCAAACAATTTTCATGACTGTGTAATTCAACATTTTTCCAATCTTTTTTTCCTGGTACATTTTCATTTTTATCCACTACAAAAGCTGTTTGTTGAATGTTCTTCAATTGAGAAAAAGGAACACCTTTTTTTAATAATCTTATGATTTCTTTTAAGGGCTGTTCTCCCATGCCATAAACCAATAAATCAGCTTTAGAATCAATTAGAATAGATGGTTTAACAGAATCTGACCAATAGTCATAATGCGTTACTCTTCTTAATGAGGCCTCTATTCCACCTAAAACAATCGGCACTTGTGGATATAAAGATTTCAAAATGTTACAATATACAACTGAAGCATAATCAGGTCTAAAAGAAGACATTCCACCTGCTGTATATGCATCATTTGATCGTTTTCTTTTCCCTGCAGTGTAATGATTTACCATTGAATCCATACATCCTGCAGTTACTCCAAAAAATAATTTTGGTTCTCCAAATTTTTTAAAGTCCCTTAAATCGTCTTGCCAATTGGGTTGAGAAATAATGGCTATTTTAAGTCCAAGACTTTCAATAATTCTACCTATTACAGCTGTTCCAAAGGAGGGATGGTCGATATAGGAATCACCAGAAACCAAGATTACATCTAATGAATCCCATCCCCTTTTTTCAATTTCATCTTTACTAAGTGGTAACCAATCGGTAATTGGACGTTGTGTCATAAAAAGCTAAGTTCGTGTAATTAATAATTCCAATAACTATAGGAACAAAATTAATAAAAGAATTTGAACCACGCTTGAATAATAAAGTGAAAACAGGGCAAGTTTTCCCACAGATTTAAGCATTTTATTTAACAAAAAACTCAGAACGATTATTGTTTAATTGATGGATTGAATTACATTAGGGCAAAAAAAATCTAAGATTCAATGCATTTTCATTAAAAATTCAATTTCATTAACAAATTTTATTGTTTTTATTTAAATATCGTTTAAAAAATGTTTTAATTTTGTAGAAATTTAAATACAAAACTATGTCAATGTTAAATTCTTTTTTTCAAAGTAAAAATGCTGGAACGCAAACAAAAGCGATGTCAAGCGAATTTTTTGCTCAGGTTTACACCTATATGTTTATTGCTTTGGGAATTTCCTCTGGATTAGCTTATATCTGTGGTACACCTGAATTTTTCAAAACCTATTTTATTAGTGCAACAGGCGGTTTATCTCCCTTATTTTATGTGGTTGCTTTTGCTCCAGTAGGACTTGGTCTTCTAATACAAATGGCTTACACTAAATTGTCATTAACCACTTTATTTCTTTTATTTGGAGTTTATGCAGCATTGATGGGTGTAAGTTTATCTACCATTTTTTTAGTTTATAGTATTTCTTCTATTTTTACAACATTTATTGTCTCCGCAGGTGCATTTGCAGGAATGGCAATTCTTGGTTATACAACAAAAACGGATTTAACTAAATTCGGCAGTTTGTTATATATGGTTTTTATTGGAATTTTTATTGCTGGAATAGTAAATATTTTCCTGAAAAGTGATTCCATGAGTTTTATGATAGCTGTTTTAGGAGTTTTTGTTTTTACAGGACTTACTGCTTATCAAATGCAACAATTAAAATACATTAGTGAAGATCCCAGTCTTTCAGGCGTGGACAAAAAGAAACTTTCTCTAATTGGTGGATTAATGTTGTATATTTTATTTATCAACTTATTTCTATCTATTCTTCGTCTTCTTGGAAATAGAGAATAAAATTCAAACTTAAAAAATTCAAAGCACTTTTTTTATTAAAAGGTGCTTTTTTTTTATTCTACTGATTTTTTTTAATTGTTTTTTCTTTTGGTTTATTCCTTTTTTTTATCCATTCATCTAATTGTTGAAAAATATTTAGTTAAAATTACAATCTAATTCAATTATTTTTGTGAAATTGCACCTAAGAAAGTATATAAAATGGTAGATTTTTTTAGAGAAGCAACCCTACAAACTCCGTTAATTTCTTTTAAGACAAACGGTGAAATGGAAATAAAAGGTAGAGCAATTCCAGACAATCCTGAACCTTTTTGGAGTGATGCCCTCGTTTGGTTTGATAAGTATTCTGAAAATCCATGTCCTCATACAATTTTTAGAATCGATTTAGAATATTTTAATATCTCTTCTTCTAAAAGAATTTTGTTCCTTTTATACAAATTAAACGAAATTGTAGAGCAAGGTTTAGAAGCAAAAGTGGAATGGTATTATCGTAAAGCAGATGAGGAAATGTATGAAGTTGGTCAAGATTACGCATTTATGGTAAAAGTCCCTTTTGACTTTAAAGAATATGACCACGATATTGCAGTTGCTTAATTTTTTTTGATTTTAATAATTTTTCAAAAAAAAACTATTTTTTCCCTTTAATCAGTTTAAAGTGTTTGAAAGAAATCGGAACGTAATTTATTAACCTGAGTTCGATAGTAAAAATTTTTATTTGGGTATAAAATAATTACGGAGTATAAATACTTTTTTAAATAATCAAATTTATTGTAGTATTTTTCTAATTTTGCAGGGCAAATGAGATTACTTTTAGAAATTCCTCATAGTAAATACAAAATTCAATGGTTTCATTACAATAATAAATATATTTTAAAAATTGAATTGGGAACTTTTGAACAAATATTTAAAATTGATGAAACAGAAATAACTCAAATTGATGAATTGTCTTCAATGGTTAATGGTCTTTTTTTAGATCATTGTCTAAACAGATTTATTCAAATGAGAACAGATTGGAATAATATTATACAAAATAAATAAAAAATGAAAAAAACAACCCTTTTAGTTTTAACAACTTTGTTATTTGCTTGTAATCAACAAGTTGAAAAGAAAAAAACTGACACTCCACATGTGCCTGTTATTAAAAATGGTTTAAAGTTGGCCTATTATTATCAAGACAGTTTAAAAACTGGATTTGAATTTTATAAAAAATCCGATTCTAGTGTTACAAAAAAACAATTGCAGTTCCAAGCTGAATTGGAAAAAAGACAAAAATCTTTACAAGAGTTCCTATTAACAAACGATGAAAGAGCTAAATCAGGTCAACTGTCTGGTTTTGAATTACAAAACATTCAACAAGAAGCTCAAAGAAAAGAACAAGCTTTGTATCAATATCAACAAAATGAAGGTACAAAAATTGAAAAAGAAACCATGGAACAATTAGAAGTTATAACAAAAAAAATTGAAAATGCAGGTAAAGAATTTTGCAAAAAAAATCAAATTGACGTGTTATTAGTTCATGGCTCAGGTGGTCAAATCAACTATATCGACCCAAAGATGAATGTTACAAAAGAATTTGTAAACTTCTTAAATGAATATCAGGCAAAGATTGAAAAAGACGCAGGGTTAAAAAAATAAAAATTCAATCTTTTTAAAAACAATGTCAATTGTCAATAAACTTAAAGAAAACAACATCATTGAATACATTCTTTACATGTATCAAATGGAAAATTTTCTTCGACATTTTAAATTAGACATCCACCAAGTTACAGAATATTTGGTAGATAAAAATTTATCAGAGGACCAACAAAAAGAACAAATCGAATGGTTTTTAAATTTAATTAAACAAATCAAAAACGAAAAGATTGAACAACAAGGTCATCTTTCCATGTTGAATGAAATTTTAATTGAATTGTCCTATTTGCATAACACTTTGTTGAATTTAAGTAACGATGAACAGTACAAAAAAATGTACAACAATGCAATTGAACATGTTGAGTTTTTTAAGCAAAAATCTAATTTGAAAAATAAAAACCATATTGAATTAATGATTCATGCATTGTTTATGAAATGGTTGATGGTGATTCAAAAAAAAGAAATAAGTAAAGAAACAGCTGAATCTTTGGAGATTTTTAGAAAAATATTAGTACATCTAGGAAAATCTTACCATCAAATGAAACAAGGCAAATTAAATTTTTTTAATAATTAATTGTAGTTTATAAATCTTTGTCTTTTAATTAAAACTATGAATTGATTTTCAAACACAATCTTTATTCTAAAATAAATTTTAAACCATCAAATTAAAATAAATATGTATCAATTTCCAGGACAAATTTCCTATTACAAAGGTAAAGTAAGAGACGTCTATACGCTCGAAGATGAAAGAATACTATTAATTGCAAGCAATCGTATTTCTGCCTTTGATTTTATTTTACCTAAAGAAATTCCTTACAAAGGTCAAGTTCTGAACCAAATTGCAGCATATTTTTTGAAACATACACAAAATATCGTACCTAATTGGTATATTGACAGTCCAGACCCTTCTGTTTCTATTGGAAAAAAGTGCGAACCAATAAGAATTGAAATGGTTATTCGGGGCTATCTAGCAGGTCATGCTGCGAGAATTTATAAAACTGGTCAGAGAAAAATTTGTGGTATAACTTTACCAAATGGTCTGAAAGAAAACGACCCTCTTCCTGAACCCATTATTACTCCCACTTTAAAAGCGGAAGAAGGTCATGATGAAGATATTTCTAAAGAAGATATACTAAAAACGAAAGTAGTTTCTGAAAAAATATATGAGCAATTAGAACATTACACCAAACTTTTATTTCAACAGGGTACAGAAATGGCAAAAAAAAGAGGTTTGATTTTAGTTGACACCAAATACGAATTTGGCACTTTCCATAATGAAGTGTTATTAATGGACGAAGTTCACACCCCTGATTCATCTAGATATTTTTATTTAGAAGGATACGAAGAAAGGCAAGCAAAAAACGAGAATCAAAAACAACTTTCTAAGGAATTTGTAAGACAATGGTTAATTCAAAACGATTTTCAAGGTTTGGAGGGGCAAAAAATGCCAGATATTCCCGATGAATTTGTTCATGATACATCAGAAAGATATATTGAATTGTACGAAAAAATCACTGGTTCAAAATTTATTAAAGAAGATGAAAAATTATTACAAGACAGAATCTATAACAACATCATAAACTATTTAAAATAAATTATTTGAGTTTTTAATGAAGGGATTTTACACTATTATATTATTGTTGTTTTCCAACATCTTTATGACTCTGGCTTGGTATGGACATCTTCGTTATGGAGAAAATAAAAAAATAATTGGATCAGGAATGATTGCGATTATACTAATCAGTTGGGGATTGGCTTTTTTTGAGTATTGTTTACAAGTACCCGCAAATAGATTAGGATTTAAACAATTTGGAGGTCCATTTACATTATTGCAGTTAAAAGTTCTTCAAGAAGTAATAACTTTAGTTGTTTTTATAGTTTTTTCTTTACTCTTTTTTAAAAATGAAACATTTAGAATAAATCATTTAATTGGAATGATATTTCTAATTTTAGCTGTTTATTTTATCTTTAAGAAATAAAAAAACCCTTATAAAAAGGGTCTTATTATAATAAAAATTCGATTTAAAAAATTAATTTTATTTAAATTCCTCTGCATCAATCTTTAAAAGTTCTATCAAAACCTCACTGGTTAAATCTACTCCACCTTTAAAATAAAGAGTTACACTTTCATCAATTACGTAATTCAATTTCTTTCTTTCCGCAACAACATCAACAGCTTTTTGTACTCTTTTTAAAATTGGAGTATTTAAATCAGTACTTAAAGTTTGCATTTGTTGTTGTAACTCTTGTTCACGAGTTTGCATGGCATATTGTTTTTTTTGTAATCTTTCCTCTTCGTATTGTTTCATTACTGGAGATAATGTCGCTTGATCTGCCATGTATTTTTGATAAGATTTTTGCAAATCAGCTTCCATTTCTTGTAGTTCTTTCATTCCAGCACCTTCAAAATCTTGAAGTTGTTTTAACGCTGCTTTTCTAGAAGGTAATGTGTCAAGTAATTTTTGAGAATTGACATGTGCAATTTTGCTTTGTGCGTTATACATTCCAAAGCTACTGATTGCTAAAAGTAAAATAATGATTTTTTTCATTTGATTTAATTTATATTTTATATGTTTATTTATTTTTATCTTCTTCTTTATTAGACTCTTTATTTGATTTTTTTGCTGTTAATCCAAGTTCTTTTATGACATCTCCGCTAATATCGTATTTAGAATCTGCAAAAACTAAATTACTTTGATTGGCTTTGTCAAATATAAAAGTATAATTTTTTTTGGAAGCCACCTTTTGTAGAGCATCAAAAACTTTGTCTTGAATGGGTTGTATTAATTCTTGTCTTTTTTTGAAATAATCACCCTCTACACCAAATCTTAACTTCTGCATTTCCATTGCTTCAGTTTCTAATTTTAGAATGTCTTCTTGTCTTTTTTTCTTTTCTTCATTAGGTAAAAGTACTTCCTCACGAGAAAAATTGTCTTTTTTAACCTTTATAGCTTCATATCTTTCTTCAATGTCTTTTGTCCATCGATCAGCTAATTTATTCAACTTATCTTTTGCCTCTTGATATTCATTCATGTTTTCGAGAATATATTCCGAATCTATGTAAGCGTATTTCTGAGAATAACCTACAAAAGATGTGCCTAAAATAATTAACATGAATATGATTACACTTTTCATTTTACTTTTTTTTTACAAAAGAACGGCAAATATAGTGATTTATTACTTTTGTTAGATAAAAAATAAAAAAAAATAAAATATTTTATGGATTTATTTGGTTTATTTATTATCTTTGCACCCTTAAATTTAAAAATCGATAAAAAAAGTATGCTAATAGTACCTGTAAAAGAAGGCGAAAACATAGAAAAAGCCATCAAAAAATACAAAAAAAAATACGACAAAACAAACGTAATGAAAGAATTAAGACGTCGTAAAGAGTTTACTAAACCTTCTGTTCACGCTCGTCAAGAAAAAATTCGTGCCGTATATCGTGAAAAAATAAGCACACAAACTTTATAATCACTTTTTAACTTTTTTTATTTTCCATCGTATAACTAGACATGAATGCTCTAGGTTATTTGGAAAAATACATACATTATATTCAATCTGAAAAAAGGTATTCAGGGCATACTATTACTGCTTATCAATCTGATGTTAATTATTTTATCGATTTTTTAAACATCACAACTTCCAATGATTTATGTAATGTTCAAAAGGATCAAGTAAGATCTTGGTTGCTTCATCTTCACAATCAATCCTTTGAAGCAAAAACAATAAATAGGAAAATTATTTCTTTGCGGCGTTTTTTTAATTTTTTAGAGTCAGAGTTTAATTTAAAACAAAATCCATTTTCAAGAGTTAATGCACTTAAATCAAAAAAAAGAATTCCTGTTTTTGTTAAGGAAGAAGATTTAACCCTAGAAAAAATACACACACTTTTTAATCAAGACTTCAATGGACAAAGGGACAAAATTATGTTTGAATTGTTTTATCAATGTGGAATTAGATTGTCTGAATTAATCGAACTAAAAATAAATGACATTGAAAAATATCAAATAAAAGTGCTTGGAAAAAGAAATAAGGAAAGAATCATCCCAATTTCAGAAAATTTTTATAAAGAAATACAAAATTTTATTAAACTGAATTTCAATATAATAAAAGACAATTTTCATCTTTTAACTTTATTTAACGGAAATAAATTGTATCCAAAGTTTGTATATAGAAAAATTAATTATTACCTTAGCGTTGTGACGAACGTGGAAAGAAAGAGTCCACATGTGTTGAGGCATACATTTGCAACGCACATGCTAAATAATGGTGCTGGTCTAGAAACTTTAAAAGAATTACTAGGACATGCCGATTTAACAGCAACTCAAGTATATACCCACTCTTCGTTCGCAGGTTTAAGTAAAATTTATTCATCAGCCCATCCTAGAGGGCATAAAAACAAATAAATATGGATATCAAAGTGCAAACCGTACATTTTTCAGCCGATAAAAAATTGGTTGAGTACATCAATGAAAAAGTTAGTAAATTGGATTTGTTTTATGACAATATTACATCAAGTGAAGTTTATCTTCGAGTAAATAAAACCAGTGACAAGGAAAACAAAATTAGTGAAGTAAAAATTCATATACCTGGGAAAGAGTTGTTTGCGAAAAAACAGTGTAAAACATTTGAGGAAGGTGTTGCATTAGCAGTTGAAGCCATAAGAAAGCAAGTTGAAAAAAATAAAAAAGTACTTGTTTATTAATCATTTTTAAAAAAATATTCTAGTAGCCACTTTTTAAAGTGGCTTTTTTTTTGCACATTATAGACAATGTAAATGATTTGTGTTAAACATTTTCCTAAAAAAAAATAAAAAATAAAGAAAAAACTTGTAGTTTAAAATTTTATTTATAAATTTGCAGTCCCAAAACAAGGGGGTTTAACAAAAATACGTTCTTTATATAGTTTAAAAATTCTAAAAAATGCCGGTGTAGCTCAGTTGGCCAGAGCAGCTGATTTGTAATCAGCTGGTCGGGGGTTCGAATCCCTCCACCGGCTCCAAAGGGAGTGTCGCATAGTGGCTATTGCAGCAGACTGTAAATCTGTCACCGTGAGGTATCGCTGGTTCGAGTCCAGCCACTCCCACAAAATTTTAAAAAGGAATTAAAATAAATATAAGCGGGAGTAGCTCAGTTGGTAGAGCGTCAGCCTTCCAAGCTGAGGGTCGCGAGTTCGAATCTCGTCTCCCGCTCAAAAAAAAAAATTGAAGAACGTGCCGGTGTAGCTCAGGGGTAGAGCGCTTCCTTGGTAAGGAAGAGGTCACGAGTTCAAATCTCGTCATTGGCTCATGCAATATCATCCATTGCCGGTTGATTTTTTGTATTTTTAAAGGAAAGGCAATTTATTATTAACTTAAAATAAAAAATAGAAATGGCTAAGGAAAATTTTAATCGTTCCAAACCGCATGTAAACATCGGAACTATCGGTCACGTTGACCATGGAAAAACAACGCTTACTGCCGCTATATCAAGTGTATTAGCTTCTAAAGGTTTAGCGCAAGCTCGTGATTTCTCTTCAATTGATAACGCACCTGAAGAAAAAGAAAGAGGTATTACTATAAACACTTCTCATATTGAGTATGAAACAGCAAATCGTCACTATGCTCACGTAGATTGTCCAGGTCACGCTGACTACGTTAAAAACATGGTAACAGGAGCTGCTCAAATGGATGGAGCTATTTTAGTAGTAGCTGCTACAGATGGACCAATGCCACAAACTCGTGAACATATCTTATTAGGTCGCCAAGTTGGTGTTCCTAGAATGGTTGTTTTCATGAATAAAGTAGATATGGTTGATGACGAAGAGTTATTAGAACTAGTTGAAATGGAAATTCGTGAATTGTTATCTTTTTACGAATATGATGGAGATAATGTTCCAGTAATCCAAGGTTCTGCTTTAGGAGCATTAAATGGTGAAGACAAATGGGTTGCCAAAATTGACGAATTAATGGAAGCAGTTGATACTTATATCGAATTACCTCCACGTGAAGTTGACAAGCCATTCTTAATGCCAGTTGAAGATGTATTTACAATTACCGGACGTGGTACAGTTGCAACAGGTCGTATTGAAACAGGAGTAATTAATTCAGGTGAAGCTGTTGACATTTTAGGGATGGGTGATTTAAAATTATCCTCTACTGTAACAGGTGTTGAAATGTTTCGTAAAATCTTAGATAGAGGTGAAGCTGGAGATAACGTAGGTCTTTTATTAAGAGGTATTGAAAAAGCTCAAATTAAAAGAGGAATGGTTATTTGCAAACCAGGCTCTACAAAACCTCATACAGATTTTAAAGCTGAAATTTATGTTTTGAAAAAAGAAGAAGGTGGTCGTCACACACCATTCCACAATAAATACCGTCCACAATTCTATTTCCGTACTACAGATGTAACAGGAGAAATCTTTTTAACTGATGGTCGTGAAATGGTAATGCCAGGAGATAACGTATCCATTACAGTGAAATTGATTGTACCTGTAGCAATGGATAAAGGATTACGTTTTGCAATCCGTGAAGGAGGTAGAACAGTTGGTGCTGGTCAGGTTACTGAAATTATTGCTTAATTACAAGCATATATTAAATGATAAGGGGAGCAAACAAACTCCCCTTTTCACACAAACGGGCGTAGCTCAGCTGGTAGAGTAGTGGTCTCCAAAACCATTGGTCGTGGGTTCGAACCCTACCGCCCGTGCAACAGATGAATAAAAACTAAATAAAGTGTCAAAAATAAAAAAATACATCGATGAAACAGTATCAGAAATGGTACATCAAGTTTCATGGCCTACGTGGAAAGAATTACAAAGTAATACCATAATTGTAGTAATTGCAACAGTTATTCTAACTTCTTTAATTTTTATTATGGATTATGTATTTGGGATTACTGGTGATGAAAAAGGTTTTTGGAAAGGTATTCTAGGTTTTATATACCAAATGTTTAAGTAAAAAATGAGTGAATTAGATAAAAAATGGTACGTTGTTCGTGCAATTAGTGGAAAAGAGCGAAAAGTTAAAGAACATTTGGAGTTAGAAATTACTAGAAACAAACTAAATGATTATGTCGCTCAAGTTTTAATACCAACCGAAAAAGTTTTTCAAATTCGAAACGGTAAAAAAATTAGTAAAGAAAAGTCATACCTACCTGGATATATATTAATAGAGGCATTACTTGTTGGTGAAGTTCAACACGTTATCAAAAATGTTCCTAATGTGTTAGGTTTTTTAGGATCTGAAAAAGGTGGTAATCCTGTTCCAATGCGTGCAGCTGAAGTAAATAGAATTTTAGGAAAAGTTGACGAGTTATTGGTTTCTGAAGAGGAAATGAAAATTCCTTATGTGATTGGTGAACCTGTTAAAGTTGTGGATGGTCCTTTCAATAATTTTAGTGGAGTTATTGAAGAGATTAACGAAGAAAAGAAAAAATTAAAAGTTATGGTTAAAATTTTTGGTAGAAAAAATCTACTTGAATTGAACTATTTACAAGTTGAAAAAGAAATATAATTAAGTATTAACCGTAGGAGTGAGAAACGAATAAAGCTTCCCGATTTCTCACGTTGACTACATAATATATAAATAAATGGCTAAAGAAGTAGCAGCATTGATCAAATTACAGATCAAAGGTGGAGCAGCGAATCCCGCACCACCAGTTGGACCTGCACTGGGTGCTAAAGGGGTAAATATCATGGAGTTTTGTAAGCAATATAATGCTAGAACTCAAGATAAACCCGGAAAAGTTTTACCTTGTGTCATCACTGTTTATAGTGATAAATCTTTTGATTTCATAATCAAAACGCCTCCAGCAGCTATCCAAATCATGGAAAGCACAAAAATTAAGAAAGGTTCATCGACACCAAACAAATCTAAAGTAGCAAACATTTCTTGGGATCAAGTTAAAACGATTGCTGAAGATAAAATGGCAGATATGAACTGTTTCACAATTGATGCAGCAATGACAATGGTAGCAGGAACAGCGAGAAGTATGGGTGTAACCGTAAAAGGAGGTGATGCTCCTATTACAAAAAAATAAGCATTATGGGAAGAGTAGCAAAAAAAAGAAAAGAAGTTTTGGCTAAATATGATTTGTCAAAACCGTATTCCATTACCGATGCTTGTGATTTAGTAAAAAACATCACCACAACAAAATTTGATGCTTCAGTTGACATCAGTGTCCGTTTAGGAGTTGATCCACGTAAAGCGAATCAAATGGTTCGTGGAACAGTGGCACTTCCACATGGAACTGGAAAAGATGTGAAAGTACTTGTTTTGTGTACACCAGATAAAGAAGCTGATGCGAAAGCAGCAGGAGCTGACCATGTTGGATTAGATGATTATATTGAAAAAATCAAAGGTGGTTGGACTGATATAGATGTTATAATTACCATGCCATCAGTAATGGGTAAAGTTGGTGCTTTAGGAAGAATTTTAGGTCCGAGAGGACTTATGCCAAATCCTAAAACTGGAACTGTTACCATGGATGTGGCAAAAGCAGTTGAAGAAGTAAAAGCAGGAAAAATAGATTTTAAAGTGGATAAATTTGGTAATATCCATTCAGCGATTGGAAAAGTTAGTTTTGAAGGTACAAAGCTGAAAGACAACGCTTTAGAACTTATCGGAACTTTAAATAAGCTTAAACCTTCAGCAGCAAAAGGTACTTATATCAAAAGTATATTTATCAGCTCAACGATGAGTCCTAGTATTCAAATTGATGCAAAATCAGTAGCATCTTAAAACAATTGAATTATGACAAAAGAAGTAAAAGCGGAATACATTGATAATTTAGCAGCAGAGCTTTCAGAAGCTGGTATTTTTTACTTAACGGATATTTCTGGACTAACAGTAGAGACCGTTAACCAACTTAGAAGAAAATGTTTTTTATCAAACATTCAATTGAAAGTAGTTAAAAATACCCTTCTTCAAAAAGCAATGGAAAAAGTAGATGGAAAAGACTATTCTGAATTAAGTAAGAATTTATCTGGACCAACATCTATAATGTTTTCAGAAGTAGGTAACTTACCTGCAAAAATTATTGAAGAATTTCGTAGAAAAAATGATAAACCTATATTAAAAGGTGCGTTCATAGACGAAGCAATCTTTGTTGGTGACAATCAATTAGCTGCATTAGTAGCCTTAAAAAGCAAAAATGAGTTATTGGGCGACATCATTGGATTGTTACAAAGTCCTGCTAAAAATGTTATCTCTGGTCTTAAAGGACAGGGTGCAAAAATTGCAGGCATTTTAAAAACGCTTGAAGAAAAAGCGAATTAATTAATTTATTGTGTAACATTTTTTAAAATCGAATAAAAATGGCTGATTTAAAGCAAATTGCGGAAACATTAGTAAATCTAACCGTAAAAGAAGTAAATGAACTTGCTACCATCTTAAAAGATGAGTATGGTATTGAACCAGCAGCTGCTGCTCCAGTAATGGTAGCAGGTGGAGGTGCCTCAGCAGGTGCTGATGCAGTAGAAGAAAAAACTGAATTTACAGTTGTTCTTAAAGCAGGTGGTCCAAACAAACTAGCAGTAGTAAAATTAGTGAAAGAATTAACTGGTAACGGTTTAAAAGAGTCTAAAGACCTAGTTGACGCAGCTCCTTCTAATATTAAAGAAGCAGTTTCTAAAGACGAAGCTGAAGGACTGAAAAAAGCTCTTGAAGAAGCAGGAGCTGAAGTTGAAATTAAATAATTTCATTTATTATTTTAAGAAAGGTGTCCCGATTTTCGGGATGCCTATTCTTGTTTATATAAAAGAGTATTGCCTTTTCGTTCATAGCATTAATTAAAAAAATTTAAAATCTTGGCAACAACAGTCAAATCACCCAGAGTAAGTTTTGCATCGAGCAAAAACACTTTTGAATATCCAGATTTTCTTGATAGGAAACTACTCCAGAAAACAGGGAAAGTGAAGGATTGTTTAAAGTATTTTCAGAAAACTTTCCAATAACAGATACACGTAATCAATTCGTATTAGAATTTTTAGATTACTTTATTGATCCACCTCGATATACTATTGATGAGTGTATAGAACGTGGTTTAACTTATTCCGTTCCTTTAAAAGCAAAATTAAAATTATATTGTACAGATCCTGAACATGAAGATTTCGAAACTATTGTTCAAGATGTATATTTAGGAACTATTCCTTACATGACACCCAAAGGATCATTTGTAATCAATGGTGCTGAAAGAGTTATTGTTTCTCAATTACATCGTTCTCCTGGTGTGTTTTTTGGACAAAGTCGTCATGCTAACGGAACAAAATTATATTCAGCCAGAGTAATTCCTTTTAAAGGCTCATGGATTGAATTTGCAACAGACATCAATAACGTGATGTATGCCTATATTGACAGAAAGAAAAAACTTCCTGTTACTACTCTATTTAGAGCAATTGGGTATGAAACGGACAAAGATATATTAGGAATTTTTGGCTTAGCTGATGAGATTAAAGTCAATAAGTCAAGTTTGAAAAAAGTAATTGGTAGAAAATTGGCTGCTCGTGTGTTAAAAACATGGGTGGAAGATTTTGGTGATGAAGATACTGGTGAAGTGGTAACCATGGAACGTAATGAAGTAATTTTAGATCGAGAAACAATTATTGAAGAATATCACATTGATTTAATTATTGATTCAGGGGTTGACACTATCATTGTTCATCGTGAAGATGTAAATACTGCTGATTATACCATTATTTATAATACTTTACAAAAAGATACTTCAAATTCAGAAAAAGAAGCTATCGAACAAATTTACAGACAGTTAAGAAGTGCTGAACCACCAGATTTTGAAACTGCAAAAAGTGTTTTTGAAAAACTATTCTTCTCTGATACAAGATATGACCTTGGTGAAGTTGGTCGTTTTAGATTAAATAAAAAATTAAATATCTATGATGATTTAAATTCAAGAGTTTTAACTAAAAACGATATTATTTGTATCATTAAATATCTGATTGAGTTAATTAATTCAAAAGAAGATGTAGATGATATTGACCACTTATCTAATAGAAGAGTAAGAACAGTAGGTGAACAGCTTTATTCTCAGTTTGGAGTTGGATTAGCTCGTATGGCTAGAACAATAAGAGAAAGAATGAATGTTCGAGACAATGAGGTCTTCACTCCTATCGATTTGATTAACGCTAAAACATTGTCTTCTGTTATCAATTCATTTTTTGGGACAAACCAATTGTCACAATTCATGGATCAAACCAACCCTTTATCAGAAGTTACACATAAACGTAGATTATCTGCTTTAGGACCAGGCGGTTTGTCAAGAGAAAGAGCTGGTTTTGAGGTAAGAGATGTTCATTATACACATTATGGTCGTTTATGTACCATCGAAACACCTGAGGGTCCAAACATCGGATTAATATCCTCTTTATGTGTGTTTGCTAAAGTAAATAAATTAGGATTTATTGAAACTCCTTACCGTTCAGTTAATAAAGGTAAAGTAGATTTAACAACTGAACCAATTTATTTAACTGCCGAAGAAGAAGACGAAAAAATGATTGCTCAAGCCAATATAGAGGTGGATGGCAAAGGTCAAATAGCTGGAGAAATTGTTAAAGCAAGATTTGAGGGAGATTTCCCAGTAGTTAATCCAAATCAATTACATTTGATGGATGTTGGAACAAATCAAATTGCTTCTATTGCAGCATCTTCTATTCCTTTTCTTGAGCATGATGATGCCAACCGTGCATTGATGGGTTCAAATATGCAACGTCAAGCAGTTCCTTTGTTAAAACCTAGTTCACCTGTTGTTGGAACAGGAATTGAAAGGTTAGTAGCAAGGGACTCAAGGGTTTTAATCAATGCAGAATATAACGGAGTTGTTGAATACGTTGACGCTAATGAAATTGTAATAAAATACGATTGGAATGACGAAGACAAATTAGTTAGTTTTGATAACGAAGTAACTCGATATCCTCTAACAAAATTTAAAAAAACCAATCAAAATACGACAATCAATTTGAAACCAATCGTAAAGAAAGGAGACAGAGTAGTAAAAGGTCAAGTTTTGTGTGAAGGATATGCAACTCAGCAAGGAGAATTGGCACTTGGTCAAAACTTAAAAGTTGCTTTTATGCCTTGGAAAGGGTATAATTTTGAAGATGCAATTGTGATTTCTGAAAAAGTTGTAAGGGATGATATCTTTACTTCAATTCATATCGACGAATATTCTTTAGAAGTTCGAGACACAAAAAGAGGAATGGAAGAATTGACTTCAGACATTCCTAACGTAAGTGAAGAAGCAACCAAAGATTTAGATGAAAATGGTTTAATCAGAATTGGAGCTGAAATTAAAGAAGGTGATATTTTGATAGGAAAAATTACTCCAAAAGGTGAAACCGACCCTTCTCCAGAAGAAAAATTATTACGTGCCATTTTTGGTGACAAAGCTGGTGATGTTAAAGATGCTTCTTTAAAAGCGGGACCTTCATTAAGAGGGGTAGTAATCAATAAAAAACTTTTCTCAAGATCAGTAAAAGATAGAAAATCTAAAAATCAAGATAAACCAATTTTAGAAAATTTAGACGCACAGTTTGAAAAAGACATCATTGAATTAAAAGAAAAATTGGTTGATAAATTAATGTTGATTTTAGGAGAAAATAAATCTGCTGGCGTATTTAATAATTTTAAAGAAGAGATTATTAAAAAAGGTAGTAAATTTAGTACTAAAAGTTTATTGTCTATTGATTATTCTATCGTAAATCCTTTAAATTGGACTGGCGAACCTTCAATCAATTCACAGATAATTAGAGTAATACATAATTATAATATTAAGTCTAACGATATTTTAGGAACATACAAAAGAAAAAAATTCCACATATCTGTTGGTGATGAACTTCCTACTGGGATAATCAAATTAGCGAAAGTTTATATTGCTAAAAAGAGAAAACTTAAAGTAGGAGATAAAATGGCTGGTCGTCATGGTAACAAAGGAATAGTTGCAAATATCGTTCGTGCTGAAGATATGCCATTCTTAGAAGATGGATCTCCAGTTGATATTGTTCTTAACCCATTAGGTGTGCCTTCTCGTATGAACTTAGGTCAGATTTATGAAACAGTTTTAGGTTGGGCTGGTGAAAAACTAGGTGTTAAGTTTGCAACCCCTATTTTTGATGGAGCAACCTTAGATGATATTAATTTCTGGACAGACAAAGCAGGCGTTCCAAGATCAGGAAAAACCTATTTATACGACGGTGGAACTGGAGAAAGATTTCATCAAACAGCTACCGTTGGTGTGATTTACATGTTAAAATTATCTCACATGGTTGATGATAAAATGCATGCCCGTTCCATCGGACCATACTCACTTATCACACAACAACCATTAGGTGGTAAAGCACAATTTGGTGGTCAAAGATTTGGTGAGATGGAAGTTTGGGCAATCGAGGCCTATGGAGCATCAAATATTTTACAAGAATTGTTAACAATAAAATCTGATGATGTGATAGGAAGAGCTAAAGCATATGAAGCCATCGTTAAAGGAGACAATATCCTTGAACCAGGAATTCCAGAGTCTTTTAACGTATTATTACATGAATTAAGAGGGTTAGGATTAAATATTTCTTTAGATTAATAAATGGTTGAATTAAAAAATAAGAAAAATGTCTTATAGAAAAGAAACACCTAAAAAACAAAGTAGTTTTGATAAAATTACAATATCATTAGCTTCACCAGAGGTTATTTTAGATAATTCAAGTGGTGAGGTTTTGAAACCAGAAACCATTAATTACAGAACTTATAAACCTGAAAGAGATGGTTTATTTTGTGAAAGAATTTTTGGTCCTGTTAAAGACTTTGAATGTCATTGTGGTAAATACAAAAGAATCAGATATAAAGGTATAGTTTGTGACCGTTGTGGTGTAGAAGTAACTGAAAAAAAAGTTAGACGAGAAAGAATGGGCCATATTGCTTTGGTAGTACCTGTTGCTCATATTTGGTATTTTCGCTCATTACCTAATAAAATTGGTTATTTACTTGGTTTACCTACCAAAAAGTTAGATCAAGTGATTTATTATGAACGATATGTGGTAATTCAACCAGGTATTGCAAATAACGTAGATGGAAATGAATTAAAACCAATGGACTTTTTATTGGAAGAAGAATTTATTCAAATTATTGACGCTCTTCCAAAAGAGAATCAGTATTTAGAAGATACCGATCCAAATAAGTTTATTGCAAAAATGGGTGCTGAAGCATTGTATGATTTACTTTCAAGGATTAAATTAGACGAATTATCTTACGATTTAAGACACAAAGCAAATACTGAAACTTCTGTTCAAAGAAAAAATGAGGCCTTAAAACGCTTACAAGTTGTGGAAGCATTTAGAGGTTCTCAAAAAAGAATTATAAACAAACCTGAGTGGATGATAATGCGTGTTATACCTGTTATTCCACCAGAATTACGTCCATTAGTTCCACTTGATGGAGGTCGATTTGCAACATCTGACTTAAACGATTTATACAGAAGGGTTATTATTCGTAATAATCGTCTTAAAAGATTAATTGAAATTAAAGCACCAGAAGTTATCTTACGAAATGAAAAACGTATGTTACAAGAATCTGTAGATTCATTGTTTGATAATTCAAGAAAATCAAGTGCCGTTAAAACCGATGCTAATCGTCCATTAAAATCTTTATCCGATTCATTAAAAGGAAAACAAGGTCGATTTAGACAAAATTTACTTGGTAAAAGGGTTGACTATTCTGCACGTTCGGTAATTGTTGTAGGACCAGATTTAAAACTTCATGAATGTGGTTTACCTAAAGATATGGCTGCTGAACTTTACAAACCTTTCATTATAAGAAAGATGATTGAAAGGGGTATTGTGAAAACAGTTAAGTCTGCCAAAAAAATAGTGGACAGAAAAGAACCTGTTGTTTGGGATATTTTAGAAAGTGTATTAAAAGGTCATCCTGTTTTATTAAACCGTGCTCCTACCCTGCACCGACTAGGTATTCAAGCATTTCAACCAAAATTAATTGAGGGTAAAGCTATTAGACTTCACCCATTGGTTACTACAGCATTCAACGCGGATTTTGATGGTGACCAAATGGCAGTACATTTACCTTTGGGAAATGCAGCTATATTGGAAGCTCAATTGTTAATGTTGGCTTCACATAATATTTTGAATCCTGCAAATGGTGCACCAATTGCCGTTCCTTCACAAGACATGGTTTTAGGTTTGTACTATATCACAAAAGGTAAAATGTCAACTGAATCCGTTAAAGTTAGGGGTGAAAATTTTATTTTTTATTCTCCTGAAGAAGTAATTATTGCTTATAATGAAGGTAAATTAGATTTACATGCTCAAATTAAGGTAAAAACTTACGATTTAGATGAAAATAATGAAGTTGTCCTTAAAATGATTGAAACAACTTGTGGAAGGGTAATGTTTAATGAGAAAGTGCCTAGAGAAGTTGGATATATTAATGATGTTTTGACAAAAAAAGCACTTCGAGATATTATTGGTAATGTATTAAAAATTGCTGGTACTTCAAGAACCGCTCAATTCCTAGATGACATCAAAGAATTGGGTTATATGATGGCTTTTAAAGGAGGTTTATCTTTTAATTTGGATGATATTATTATACCAAAAGAGAAAGAAACCCTTGTTTTAAAAGCAGAAAACGAAGTAAAAGAGGTGATGATGAATTATAACATGGGACTTATTACTAATAATGAGCGTTATAACCAAATCATTGATATCTGGACACATACAAACTCAAGATTGACTCACACTTTAATGGAACAATTGAAAAACGACAAACAAGGATTTAACTCAATTTATATGATGTTTGATTCTGGTGCTCGTGGTTCAAAAGAACAAATCCGTCAGTTGTCTGGAATGAGAGGCTTGATGGCTAAACCACAAAAATCAGGTGCTTCTGCTCAAGAGATTATTGAAAATCCTATTTTATCAAACTTTAAAGAAGGGCTTTCAATTTTGGAATACTTTATTTCTACCCATGGTGCGAGAAAAGGTTTAGCGGATACAGCACTTAAAACAGCTGATGCTGGTTATTTGACACGACGTTTGGTTGACGTATCTCAAGATGTGATTATAAATCAACCTGATTGTGGTACATTAAGAGGTTTAGTTGCAACAGCTTTAAAGAAAAATGATGAAATTGTTGAACCTTTGTATGACCGAATTTTAGGTAGAACTTCTGTACATGATATTTATCACCCTGACAATGATAATAAATTAATTGTAAAAGCTGGAGATATAATTGATGAAAATGTTGCAGAAGAAATTACTAAAGCAGATATTGAAGAAGTAGAAATTCGTTCAGTTTTAACTTGTGAAATGAGAAGAGGAGTTTGTGCTAAATGTTATGGTAGAAACTTGTCAACTCATAGATTAGCACAAGAAGGTGATGCTGTGGGAGTTATTGCTGCACAATCAATTGGAGAGCCAGGTACACAGTTGACATTAAGAACATT
The DNA here is from genome assembly GCA_016183815.1 of Flavobacteriia bacterium. Classification (GTDB taxonomy): domain Bacteria; phylum Bacteroidota; class Bacteroidia; order Flavobacteriales_D; family Crocinitomicaceae; genus M2408. The sequence goes on along the minus strand of JACPDW010000018.1, from coordinate 36,101 downwards.
CCACGTGGGTGGTACTGCTTCTAACACAGCCGATGAATCAGACATTAAATCTAAAGCAAATGGATTATTAGAAATCGAAGAGTTAAGAACAATTTTCTATAAAACCAACGATGGAGTTAAAGAAATTGTTGTTGGTCGTTCTGCTGAATTAAAAATTAGTGACGAAAACACAGGTATTACTTTAATGACTGCAAATATTCCTTATGGTTCTGAAATATTTGTAAAAAACAACACTCATATAAACAAAGGTGATGTAATTTGTAAATGGGATCCATATAATGCAGTTATCGTTTCTGAAGTGAAAGGAAAAGTTGTATTTGATAACATTATCGAAGGGATTACTTTTAGAGAAGAAGTAGATGAACAAACAGGATTCACCGAAAAAGTAATTACTGAATCAAGAGATAAAAAGAAAAATCCAGCCATACATGTAATCGATTCAAAAACAAAAGAAGTTTTGAGAGAATATAGTTTACCAGTAGATGCACACATTTCTGTAAATGAAGGAGATGTAGTGGAAGCTGGTGAAATAATAGTAAAAATTCCTCGTGTTTCAGGAAAAACAGGTGATATTACAGGTGGTTTACCTAGAGTAACTGAGTTGTTCGAAGCAAGAAACCCATCAAACCCAGCTGTTGTTTCTGAAATTGATGGAATTGCAGAGTTTGGTAAGATAAAACGTGGGAATAGAGAAATTCAAATTACTTCAAAAACAGGAGAAGTAAGAAAATACTTAGTTCCACTTTCTAAACATATATTAGTACAAGAAAACGACTTTGTAAGAGCAGGTCAACCGCTTTCAGACGGAGCAATAACTCCTATTGATATTTTAAATATCCAAGGTCCGACTAAAGTACAAGAATATATTGTTAACGAAATCCAGGAAGTTTATCGATTACAAGGTGTAAAAATCAATGATAAACATTTTGAAGTTATAGTACGTCAAATGATGCTTAAAGTTGAGATTATTGATGCTGGAGACACGCGTTTCTTAGAAGGTCAGTTTATTCATAAAGCTGATTTTATGGAAGAAAATGATTTGATTTACGGAATGAAAATCGTTGAAGATTCAGGTGATTCTACAAATCTTAAACCAGGTCAACCAATATCAGCAAGAAAACTTAGAGATGAGAATTCACAATTGAAACGAGCTGATAAAAAACTTGTAGAGGCCAGAGATGCAATTCCAGCTACCTCTACCCCATTGTTACAAGGAATTACGAGAGCATCTTTGCAAACACAATCATTTATCTCCGCTGCATCATTCCAAGAAACGACAAAAGTATTAAATGAAGCAGCAATTTCTGGAAAAGAAGACCATTTATTAGGGTTAAAAGAAAATGTTATTGTGGGTCATTTGATTCCTGCTGGTACAGGTATCCGTAGATTCCAAAAACATGTAGTGGCATCACAACAAGCATTGGAAGAATTACAAGCTAATTAATAGATGAAAAAAGGGTTATGTTCAAGTAACCCTTTTTTAAAATTTAATAAAATGGAGAAAAAAAATGATAATTCAATCAATATTGAACTGAGCGAAGAAATTGCATCAGGTCATTACTCAAATCTCGCAATCATTACACATTCTCAAGCAGAATTTGTTTTTGATTTTGTTCAGATATTACCTGGTTTACCTAAAGCAAAAGTTAAATCTCGTATAATTATGACTCCACAAAATGCAAAAAGATTAATGAATGCTTTAAAGGAAAACGTTCAAAAATTTGAAGAAAATATTGGAAAAATAACAGAAATTGATCCACATGGTAATCCACAGATGAATTTTGGCACTCCAACAACACAAGCATAATTTTCATCATATCCTTTTTAATTTAAATTTTATTTGTAATATTGTGCAATAAAAAGAATAAAAATGAAACGAATTGTATATTTACTAATGTTGTTATTTTTGGTTTCTTGTGCTAAACACAGCACACCAAAAAAAGTAAATCGTATTCTTACCAAAGGAAAATGGCAAATTACAACCTTTGTTGAAAATGGCTATGACATCTCACATAGCTATAAAGAAGTGTCTTTATCTTTTGGTAAAGGAGGTGATGTGGTTACAACTAGCGAAAGTGGTGTTTCTGGTGAATGGTATGTAGGGAGTAACAAAAAACCTGCAATAGTTTATATTTCTTTACCCGATATTGATAGTATGAATGTTATTTCTGGAGATTGGGCTGTGGTAAAACTCACTAGAAAAGAGTGTATTTTAAAAAGGAATCGAGGTCTTACTAATCAAGAAGAAAAAATTGATTACGAACAATATTCAGACAATTTAACTTTGATTAAAAACTAATTACACATGAATTCAAAAATTGCTGAACAAATTTCATCAATTCATTTAAAAATTAAACAAATTAAATTGAAAAATGAAGAATTGGAATCACAGCGATTAAAAAATATTGAGGAAATCAATAGTTTAAAAACAGAGGTCGAAACTTTGCAAAACAAATTAATTGAATGTAATAGTTTTCGAGATGAATTACAAAATGAGGTGCAAAATCTTCAAGAAAAAATTCAACAGGCAAATACTTCCGATAATAAGGAAAAAAAAGAGGAAGATATTTACCAATTAGTGAGGGAAATTGAATACTGTATTGAAAAATTAAAAAAGTAAAATGAGTGATAAAATATCATTTAAAGTAATAGTAGCAGGAAGAACTTATCCACTTTATGTTCAAGAAAATGAAGTGGAAAAAATTCAAAAAGCAGCTGATGATATTAATAAATCAATTCAATTACTTCAGGACAATTATGCAGTAAAAGATATACAAGATTTATTAGCAATGACTGCCTTACAGTTGGCTAGTAAATCGAGTAAACAAGATGTTACAGATTATAGTGAAATTGAATCAAATCTGCAACAAATTCTTAACGAGTTAGATTAAAAAAATTTATTTTTTCTTTAGGTCTATTTTCCCCACTTTGACAGTTGTGTTAAGTGGGTTTATTTTTTTTTAAAATATAAAATTATGTTATTAACAATAGGAATTATAATAGGTTTAGCAAGTGGTGCTGTAAGTATCTACTTTGTTTTAAATACTCTTCAAAAAAGTAAAAGACAACAAATTATTAAAGAAGCTGAATTGGAAGCTGAAAATATAAAAAAAGAAAAACTTTTACAAGCAAAAGAAAAGTTTCTTAAATTAAAAGAAGAACACGAAGAAGTAGTTAAAGAAAGAGAAAGGAGATTACAATCTAATGAAGATAAATTTAGAGCTAGAGAAAAAAGTTTAACTCAAAAAATAGAAGAAGTTACTAGAAAAGAAAAAGATTTTGAAAAATACCAACATGAATTAGAACAAAAACTCAGTTTAATTGATGTTAAAAATCAGGAATTAGAAAAAATTCAACAAAAAAGAGTTGCTGAATTATCAAAAATTTCTGGAATGTCTTCTGATGAAGCTAAACAAATCATGATGGAAGCGTTAAAAGACGAAGCACGTACAGAAGCGATGGTTCACATCAAAGAAATTACAGAAGAAGCCAAATTGAATGCCAATAAAGAGGCCAGAAAAATAGTTATTCAAACTATTCAAAGAGTTGCAACTGAGCAAGCTATTGAAAATGCAGTTACTGTCTTTAACATTGAATCAGATGAAGTAAAAGGAAGAATCATAGGTCGTGAAGGAAGAAACATTAGAGCTATAGAAGCTGCTACGGGAGTAGAAATTATTGTAGATGATACTCCAGAAGCTATTGTACTCTCTTGTTTTGACCCAGTTAGAAGAGAAATAGCCCGTTTAAGCTTACATCAACTGGTAACTGATGGTAGAATTCATCCTGCTCGTATTGAAGAAGTAGTAACAAAAACTAGGAAATCACTCGACGAAGAAATAGCGGAAACAGGAAGACGAACTTGTATAGATTTAGGCATACACGGTTTACATCCAGAGTTGATGCGTATGGTTGGAAGAATGAAATACCGTTCATCTTATGGACAAAATTTATTACAACATTCAAGAGAAGTAGCTAATATGTGTGCGATTATGGCTACAGAATTGGGTTTAAACGTTAAAATAGCTAAAAGAGCAGGGCTTTTACATGATATTGGTAAAGTTCCTGATGAAGAACCTGAATTACCTCATGCAATTTTAGGAATGAAATTAGCTGAAAAATATGGTGAAAAAGCAGATGTATGTAATGCAATCGGTGCACATCATGATGAGATTGAAATGTCCACTTTAATTTCACCCATTGTACAAGTATGTGACGCTATTTCAGGTGCAAGACCAGGAGCAAGAAGAGAAATTGTAGAATCATACATCAAAAGAATTAAAGAATTAGAAAATCTTGCATTATCTTACGATGGTGTTTCTAACGCGTACGCCATTCAAGCTGGTCGTGAATTGAGAGTAATTGTTGAAAGTGAAAAAGTTACCGACTTAAAAGCAGATGAATTATCTTTTACCATATCACAAAGGATACAAACCGAAATGACTTATCCTGGTCAAGTAAAAGTTACTGTTATTAGAGAAAAAAGGTCAATTAATTACGCAAAATAAAATTTATGGCTCATCCATCATCGGTTAATTCTTTGAAAGGAAAATCTGTTTTAATAACTGGTGGAGCTGGTTTTATTGGTTCAAATTTAGTTGGTGAATTATTAAAAATTGGAGCAAAGGTTACAGTCTTAGATAATTTAGAGACAGGTAATAAAAATAATTTAACTGAATTTTTAAATCAAAAAAACTTTAAGTTTATTGAAGGAGATATAAAAAAGGTAGAAGATTGTTATATTGCTTTAGATGGAATTGAATTAGTTTCTCATCAAGCTGCTTTAGGTTCTGTACCCAGATCGATTGAATTTCCTTTTAATACACACGATGCAAATGCAACTGGATTTTTAAATATTCTCCACGCATGTAAAGAAAAAAAAATTAAACGATTTGTATTTGCAAGTTCATCCTCTGTGTATGGAGATTGTTTAACTTCTCCAAAGGTTGAGGGCGACGAAGGCAATTTACTTTCACCCTATGCAGTTACCAAGGAATTAAATGAGCAATATGCAAAAGTATATTTCCGATTGCACAATTTAGAGACAATTGGTCTTAGGTATTTTAATGTGTTTGGTCCAAAACAAAACCCTAATGGGGCTTATGCCGCTGCAATTCCTAAGTTTATTGACAAAATGATACATGGTGAGGAAATCATGGTTCATGGTGACGGAAATCAAAGTCGAGATTTTACTTATGTAAAAAACGCTGTGTTAGCCAATTTACTAGCATTATCTTCCGAAAACAAAGATGCTTTTGGTCAGACATTCAACGTTGCTTGTGGGGAATCCTACAGCATCAATTATATCATTGAAACCATACGAACTATTCTTGAATCAAAACAAAAATATAACAAAAAATGTACTCTTGTATATGGTCCAGAAAGAAGTGGAGACATTAAACATTCTTTAGCAAATATTTCAAAAATAAAAAAAACCTTAAATTATAATCCATTGTATTTATTTGAAGATGGAATAAAGGAGTATCTGAGTTAAAATATTATTATGTTTAAAAATTATAAAAGTTACATTATAACATTTGGCACAGAATTTACAATTATGGTTTTAACTTTCTTAATTTACAGAATAGCGAATCAAAAATTATCAGATATTGGATTTAGTGAATATAATATTTTTAGACGCACTAACTCATTGATTTTACCTTTACTAATGATAGGTTTAGGAGTTGCTGTTCCTCGATTTGTTAGTATGGATTCAAAAAGAAATACTTTTTTTTTAACAGGTATCATTTGGATTAGTATATCCTCAATTATAATTCTTTTAACAATTTTGATAGGAATTGATTTTTTTTCATTTTTTTTTTATGGGGACATTGATTATAAAGTACATATTATTCTAATTGGGTTTTTAGTAATGACTTTTGGATTTCATTCTATTATTTATGGTTTTTTAAGAGGTAAACATAAATTATATTTTTCAAATATTATTCAAGTGATAAATATTGGATTTATACCTTTTTTTGTTTTTTTTATTACAGAAAAGGTCGTAGAAATTATTTTTTTAAATTTTATTTTAATGTTTAGTTCTTGTATAATTGTTTCAATAATAATTTTATTTAAATTTAAGATTAAATTTGTTAAAAATGATTTTATTAATGATTCAAAAATTTTATTAAAATTTGGATTACCAAGAGTTATTGGTGATTTCGCATTATTGGCATTATTGTCATTACCCACTTATATAATTTTAAATTTAAATAAAAATTTAATTTTTGCTGGAGATATAGCTTATGGTATTACACTTTTAAATCTATTTGGTGCTTTTTTTTCACCTTTAAGTATTGTATTACTTCCTGAAATATCTAAATTTTTAATAAATAAAGATTTTAATATAATTAAAAAAAGATTTAGAACTTTTTTTATTGTTAGTTTATTAATAACACTGATTTTATATCTCATTTTTTTCTTTTTTACAGATTTTATTTTAACTTTTTTGCTTGGTGATAATTACAATATTTCAATAATTAAGTTTTCTCAAATTATATTATCTGCAAGTTTTGGATATGTATTGTATATTATACTTAGAAGTTTTTTAGATGCGATTTACTTCAAAGCAAATAATTCGATTAACTTATTAATAATATTAATGATTTATTTAACATTAGTATTTATTGGTAAAAATTTTAAATTTACTATAGATTATTATCTTTATAGTTATGTAATTTCACTTTCATTATTAGGATTAATCACTTTATATCAAACTAATATAGCTATAAAAAAATTAAAATGATTATTTTACTTTCACTTTTTTTGATTACATTAATAATTTGCTTTATTCAATTTAGAATTTGGAAGTTAAATCAAAATATTATTTTTCCAATCGTAACAATTATTTATTATTATTGGTCATTAGCTGGGTCATGGTTATTTATTTTTGATAATATGACTAATTATGGAAAAAAAATTGGTTTAAATTATCATTACTTATTAGAAAAAATGTTTTCAGTAAAATTAGATTCAACTTATCTATTAACAATTGTATTTTATGGTTTATTTATAATAATTTTTCAGTGTTTTATTTGGATAGGAATAAAAATAATTTTTAATAAAAAAAAATCAAATGAAATAAATAATCTTTTTATTCAAAAATTTGATAGTTTTCCATTTATGTTTATTTCTTGTATTTGCCTTTTAGGATCTTTTTTTATTATCAAAGACGTAGTTTTTTATTCATTAATATTAGAAGAATCTTTATATATTAATATTCGTGGATCTCAAATTAAATATTATACTATTCATCAGTATTTTAATTGGATTATGATTTTTTCTTTGTTTTTATATATAGCAATATATTACAAAAAAGAAAATCTAAATATTTCAGTAAAAAAACCAAGCTTTATATTTTGGATTTTTTTTATAATTTGTATTATATATTTAATTTCAATTGGTTCAAGACATGAAACTTTTTTTTCAGGTATTTTTACAATAATTTTTATAACTTTTCCTAAAAAAAGTTTTTTAAAAAATTGGAAATTTTATTTAATTTTTATTTTTTTATTCGGAATTATATTAGCATTAAATGATCCAATTAGAAGTTTTATGCCAAGGATATCAAAAAAAATTGGGTTAACAAATTTAATTTCAAATAAAAAAAGAAAGTATGAAGCAAATTTATACAGAATAGACAGAACATTTTCATATCATCATTCACATCAAAAAACAGAAAGAAATATTAAATCACAACTTTTAAATGATACAATATTATACTATAAAAATTTATCTTTTAATATTTCAAAAAGAGATTTATATTACCAAATATCAAAACATCCAGATTATATAATTATTAATAATACAAAAATTCTAATCCCAAATAACCACATATCAACCGCTTATGATAGTTATAGCTTTCCAGAAAAAATAATACGAGCTATAGGTACTATGGTTTTTAGCAATGAGTTGTTTGCCGGACATTTTTCTTTATACGGTATTATTAAAAATAAAATAAAACCTTCTATAGGTATAAGTTTTAATTCCCTCTTTGAATCTTTTAAATTTAAAAAATATAGAAACCCAAAAGTTAAAGATTCATATCAATACTATTCAAGTGAATTAGGATTAGCATTAGACCAAGGATTCACCATAAACAACATATCAAGCTGGATTATAAATTTTTCCTATTTTGGAATCTTAGCTGGATCATTTTTTTTAGCTTTAATTGTTTTAATTCCATATTATTTTTTATTAATGGCGAATTCTTTATTAAATTATTTATATTATATTGTAATATTGTGTTCAATAACTAGTTTTAGTGCAATGATGGTTCGTTCAGGACCAGAATCTATCAAATCTCTACTGTTAGAGTCAATTTTTGTTCCATGTATAATTTTATTTATTTCAATATCTTTTATTAAAATTAAAAATAAAATCTTTAATGTCAATAAAACCTGACATAAAAATACTTTTTGTTATTCCAAAAAGCGATTTGCCTTCTTCTTTCATTTTTTCAAAAAGACAGGCCGAGGATATTAAACATTTTGGATATAACGTAGAAATTTTTTATCTTGACACCAAAATCTCTTTTTTTAACCTTATAAGAGAATATCTAAGATTAAAAAAAATGGTTAAAATTTTTAATCCAAATTTAATTCATTCACATTATGGAACAATAACATCATTTATTTGTTCTAAGATCAAAAATATTCCTTTAATTATTACATTTCAAGGTAGTGATTTAAATTATACTAAAGACATCACATGGATAAGAGAAAAAATTGGTAAGTATTTAAGTAAAATATCAGCTAAAAAAGCAAAAAAAATTATTTGTGTTAGTGAATCTCTTTTGACTCATTTAAAAACTCATAGAAATAAAGCAATAGTTATTCCTGTTGGGGTGGACATTTCAATATTTAAAGAATTGAATATGTCTGAATGCAAAAAAAAATTAGGGTTATTTGAATTAACAAATTATATTTTTTTTAATTCAAATAACCCTAAAGTAAAAAGACTAGATATTGCTGAAAAAGTTGTTAAAAATTTAGAAAATTATAATTTTAAATTATTATCTTTATCAGGTATTATAAATCCTTCTGAAGTACCTTTTTATTTAAATTCCTGTTTGTTAGTTTTATTGTGTTCAGATAGTGAAGGAAGTCCAATGATTATCAAAGAAGCAATGGCTTGTAACATACCAATTGTTTCTGTTGATGTGGGAGATGTAAAGTTAAGATTAACAAATGTAAAAAATTGTTTTATTGTTAAACAAGATGTTAGAGAAATTACAGAAAAAATAAAGTACATATATGAAAATAAATTATTTAAGTCGAATGGTAAATTAAAAATTATTGAAGATAAAATTGACAGTATAAGCACTACAAATAAATTAGTTTCCATTTATCAAGAAATGTTAAATTTAAATGACTAAATTAAATTACTTTTCGGTTTATAATTACTTACTCGCTTTGTGTACATTTTTAATGGTAAGCTATCAAAAGCTATTAATATTTTCTTTTTTAATACTTTTTATTATTGAAATTATTGGTTTTAAAAAAAAACTTTTTATAATTAAAAAACCATCAAAAATTGCATTATTATTTATTTGTTTTTACTTCGCTTATTTAGCTGGTTCATTTTTTACATATTTTCCTGAAATTGCATTAAAGTATTTAGAATACAAAATGGCTTTTTTGTTAATTCCATTATTATTTATTATACAACCTAAACCACATATAAAGTTGATTTTTCCAATTTTAGGAATTATTTCTGGTGTTTTAATTGTTGCTTTAATAAGTCTTATAAATGGAATTATATGTTATAATAAAATTCACTATTATTTCGAATGCTTTTTTTCATCCTATTTGATTTCAGAACATCCAACCTATTTCACGATTTTTCTTACTATGTCATTGGCTTCTATTTGGATTTCATATCATTATAAATATGCTTTTTTAAATAAAAAAATTAATATTTTAATGTCATTTTTTTTTATAACATTTATTGTCCTTTTGCTCTCAATATCTGGAATTTTATTTTTATTATTATTAATACTTATTTATATTTTAAAGACTCTTTCAAAAAAATATGGATATATTAAAAGTATTATAATTTCATTCATTTGTGTCTCGATTTTAACTACTAGCTTTTTATCAATTTCAATATTTAAAAATGAATTTTCAAATACTAAAAATTCTTTTTTAAAATACATTGATAATCCAAAAAAATTCATTAAATCATCAAAAAATCATAATGGCGATGATGTCAGATTAATCATGTGGACAGCGACAATTCAAGAAATGTATGAGCATCCTTTTGGGGTCGGGACGGGTAATGTTGATTATTATTTGAGCAAAAGATTAAAGTCTTTAGGTCAATTAGAAATGTCTAAAATGGACAATAAAAACCAAATACTTTATAATCCTCACAATCAATTTTTACAAACAGGTTTAGAAATCGGTATTTTTGGTTTATTGGTTTTATTATTTATCCTATTTTATGTACTTTATTTTGCTTACAAAACAAAAAATTGGCTTTTATTGATTTTAGTTTCAAATTTATTTTTTAATTGCCTTTTTGAATCGATGTTACAAAGACAAAGTGGTATAGTTTTTTATACTTTTTGGATTTGTTTACTTTCTTATTATTCTAATCCTAAAGATTATATACAAAATGAAAATACTTTTTCTCACTCAATATTATCCACCTGAAATTGGTGCACCTCAAAACAGGTTACACGAGTTAGCTATTCGACTACAAAAAGCTGGTATAAACGTAGAAGTGTTAACAGCAATGCCTAATTATCCAAAAATGGAAATTTATGCAGCTTACAAAAATTCTAAGATAAAAGAAGAAATAATCGATGGAATAATCGTGCACCGTTCTTCAATTTATGTATCTAAATCAAAATCAATTTTACCTCGTTTGTTAAACTATTTTAGTTTTGTAATTTCTTCTTATTGGAGAGGTAAAAATCTTAAAAAGTCTTTTGATTATTTATTAGTAGAATCCCCTCCCCTATTTTTAGCTTATTCTGCTATGGCTTTATCACGAAAACTAAAAACAAAGTTAATATTTAATGTTTCAGATTTATGGCCAGAAAGTGCTGAAAAACTTGGGATTGTAAAAAATAAATTTTTATTAAATATCGCTTATCGTCTAGAAAAAAAAGCATATTTACGCTCGCATTTTATAACTGGTCAAACAAATGGAATAGTCGAAAATATTAGAAAAAGATTTCCCGAAAAAAAAGTTTATTGGTTGCCAAATGGAGTTGATTTATCGTTTTATAATCCCGAAAAAATCTTAGATAGTTCATTTAGACAAGAAAATCATTTTGAAGAAAACGACCTTTTGTTTTTTTACGGAGGGATTATTGGTCATGCACAAGGACTTGAAATAGTACTCAATGCTGCACAAAAAATTTCGATACCAAACGTGAAGCTTATCTTACAAGGATCTGGTCCTGAAAAAGAAAGATTGCTTGCCTTAAAAAATAAATTAACTCTAAACAACGTTTTCTTTTTGGAACCAAAATCAAAATCTGAAATGCCTTTTGTATTAAAAGCAATTGATGTTGCAGTTGTTCCACTTAAGAAGTTAGATATTTTTCAAGGAGCTATTCCCTCTAAAATATTTGAATCATGTGCGATGGAAAAACCCTTACTTTTAGGGGTTGAAGGTGAAGCAAAACAGCATTTTATCGACAATGCAACTGCTGGAATATTTTATGAACCAGAAAATGTGGACTCATTTGTGCAAGCTGTTGAATTATTTTATAACAAACAATCCGAATTAAAAATTATGGGTAAAAATGCTCGTTCTTATGTAAGTACTTATTTTGATAGAAATAAAATTGCTGAAGATTTTATACATTTTTTAAATTCTAATGGCTAAATATTGTATTTATATACTATTTTTTGCATTTTATCATTCAATTGCTTTTTCACAATACAAAATAATTTATCTACTTCACGGACAAGGATCTGACGAAAGAATTTTTAGTGAACTGGTATTTCCTGATGAATTTAGTGTAATACCCCTGCGATACGACACCATTTCACGTTTTTACTCTATGAAAGGCTTAGCCCAAAAATTAACCAAAAACATCGATAAGAATAATGAAATCACTTTGATTGGCGTTTCATTAGGTGGAATGTTGGCCGTAGAAATGTCAAAAATTATTCCTTGTAAACATACAATTATTGTCTCCAGTGCAAAAACAAAATACGATTTACCACTAAGATACACTTTTCAAAAAATAGTGCCAATATATAAAATTATTCCTCCAATTTTGATAAAAAAATCTTCAAATTTGGCACAGAAAATAGTTGAAAAAGATAGAAAAACGAAAAAATTACTATTTAATCAAATGTTGAGTGATAAAAAAGCATCATTCTATAAATATTCCATACCTATGATTATTTTTTGGAGAAATAAAATTGTACCACCCAATGTTATTCATATTCACGGCACCAAAGACCATACTTTGCCGATGAGAAAAATCAAAAAAATCGATATTACTATCCAAAATGGCTCTCACATGATGATATTGACACGTTCTAATGAATTGAACAAACATATACTTTCAATTATAAATCAATAGTATATTTGCAAAATAGTAGTGAACAATCAAAGAAACAAGAATAAGAATGAAAGAACATAAAAAAACAAGTGAAAGCACAAGAATCATCTCCGATTTGTATGAAAAAATATTAACTCAATTAGGAGAAGACACTTCTAGGGAAGGTTTAATAAAAACACCCGAGAGAGTTGCTCATTCTTTACAATTTTTAACCAATGGATATCAGCAAAATCCTAAAGAAATTTTAGAATCCGCATTATTTGAAGAGAAGTATTCAGAAATGGTCCTGGTGAAAGATATTGAAATATATTCTTTGTGTGAACATCATATCTTGCCTTTTTTCGGGAAAGCACATATTGCTTATATTCCGAATGGTAAAATTGTTGGATTAAGTAAAATTCCTAGATTAGTTGATGCGTTTTCACGACGTTTACAAGTGCAAGAAAGATTGACAATAGAAATTAGAGATTGTATCCAAGAAACTTTAAAACCAAAAGGAGTTGCAATAGTGATTGAATGTGCACACATGTGTATGCAAATGAGGGGAGTACAAAAACAAAATTCAGTTACAAGTACTAGTGCATTTACAGGTTTGTTTTTAAGTAATGATTCTACAAGAAAAGAATTTATTCATTTAATACAAGCTAAGCTACATTAGTGTTTAAATTTTAAGGAAATAATCTATTTATTTAATTCTATTACAAAAAAGAGTAAATTTTTTAAATTTAGAATGTATTTTTGTACTAATGTCAATAGATAAAAACGATGATATAGTTTCTTACCCTGTAATGGAACATTTTTATACTCTACAAGGGGAGGGCTTTCACTCTGGAAGAGCAGCTTATTTTATCCGTTTAGCTGGTTGTGATGTGGGCTGTGTATGGTGTGATGTCAAAGAAAGTTGGGAGGAAAAAGGATTTCCTAAAAAAACCGCTTATGAATTATTCGAAATTGTAAAACAAACTAAAGCTCAATTTGTTGTTTTAACTGGAGGAGAACCTGCTTTACATGATTTATCCCCACTAATAAGTCTTTTTCAACAACAAAAAATACAAGTTGCAATAGAAACTTCTGGTTGTTACTCTTTTTCTGATGATTTAGATTGGGTTTGTTTATCTCCCAAAAAATTTAAAAATCCTTTGGTAGAATCTTTTGTTAAAGCCAATGAATTAAAAATTGTAGTTTATCATAAAAGTGATTTTCAATGGGCTGAAGAACAAGAGAAATTAGTTAATAACCATTGTATTTTATATTTACAACCGGAATGGTCAAAAATGGAACAGATTTTGCCTGATCTTATTGAATACGTTAAAAAAAATCCAAAATGGAAAATTTCTTTACAAACCCACAAATTCATGAATATTCCATGAAAAAGTTAATTTTTAAATTTCAGTATAATTATTTCTCTTTAATGAATAAATATTTAACTTCCTTATTATTTGTTTTTCTGTTGTTTTCTTGTTCAATGGCTCAACAAAAATATTCAACATCAAATAAAAAAGCGATAGCTTTGTTTGAGGAAGGATTGGAAAGTCCAAGAAAAAATATCGATCCCAGAACTGGAAGACCTGACTATGAGTCTGGAATAGTTTTAATAAAAAAAGCCATTGAAAAAGATCCAACTTTTTGGGAAGCTCAAGTAGCTGTTGCTGAATTGTATGAAGAAAGTGGGAAAATTGATGAGGCCATCTCCCATTATGAAAAAGCAATTGAGATTAATCCTCAACACAGTTTGAGTGGAAGCACTTATTTTTATTTGGCTTATCTAAAATATTATAAAGGTGCTTATTCTGATTGTATTCAAAATTTAAGAACATTTATGCAGTATAAGTCTGCCAATCAAGACTTTCTGCTTAAAGCGAAAGAAATGTTAAGTTCAGCTGAATTTGCTCAAAAAGCAATGGAAAATCCAGTTCAATTTAATCCAGTTAATGTTGGTCCGGGAATAAACTCTGCAGATCCTGAATATTTTCCAACCATAACAGTTGATGGTAAAACTTTATTATTTACAAGAAGAATTGATGATAATAGGGTTCCTGGTCCAATTAAAGAACAAGAAGATTTTTATGTTTCCTATTTAAGTGACAAAAATATATGGACAAAAGCAGAGCCAATGCCTCAAAACATTAATACTATTAATAATGAAGGTGCTCCAACGATTGCTGCTGATGGTCGAACATTAATTTTTGTCGCCTGTCCTGATCATACAGGTGTAGATTATGGTTCAAATAGAAAGGGAAAAGGCAGTTGCGATTTATTTATCACACAAAAGATTGGCAAAAGATGGCTTGATCCAAGCAATTTAAATGGAGGCATCAACACCTTTGCATGGGAAACCCAGCCGTCTTTATCATCTGATGGTAAAACCATTTACTTTATTCGTGGTTCAAAAAATAAAGCAGGGAATCACGATTCAGATATTTATTCTGCTACTTTACAAGATGATGGCAATTGGAGTAAAGCCACTCGTTTACCTGAACTCATTAACACTCCTTATGAAGAGACCTCTGTTTTGATTCACCCTGATGGTCGTACTTTGTATTTTGCTTCCAAAGGACATGTGGGTTTAGGTGGGTCGGATTTGTTTTTATCGAGAATGGATGAGTTGGGCAATTGGACAAAACCAATCAATTTAGGGTATCCAATTAACACTCATCATGATGAAAATTCTTTGTTGGTCAACCCTGATGGTGAAATTGCTTTTTTTGCTTCAAATAGAGAAGGAGGATATGGTGATTTAGATATTTACTATTTTGAGATGCCAGAACATTTAAGACCAATAAAAACTTTGTACTTTGATGGAATTGTATTTGATGCTCAAAACAAATCGCCACTTGCAGGAAAATTTCAGTTAATAGACTTAAAAACAGGTAAGGAAATTGTTCGTTCTGAGGCAGACAAAGTGAATGGTGAATTTATTGTTTCCCTCCCTGTTGATAGAGAATATGCTTTAAATGTGAGTTATCCTGGCTACCATTTTTTCTCTCAAAACTTTAATATGATTTCCACAGAGGGCTTGGAATCAATACACATGGATGTGCCACTTTTCCCTATTGTTTCTTCTACACCAGTTGTGTTAAATAACGTATTTTTCGATTTAAATAAAGCGTCATTAAGACCAGAATCGTTCATTGAGTTGAACAAATTAAAAGAGTTTTTGTTACAAAATTCAACTGTAAAAATTGAGGTAAGTGGACATACAGATACCAGAGGGGAAGAAAAAGAAAATTTACTTTTGTCCGAAAACAGAGCTAAATCAGTATTAGATTATCTTGTTAGTCAAGGAATACCATCCAATCGAATCACTTCAAAAGGATATGGAGAATCTCAGCCAGTTATTAAAGATGTTGAAATTTCAAAACTCTCAAGCGAAAAAGAGAAAGAAAAAGCACATCAAAAAAATAGAAGAACGGAGTATAAAGTGATAAAATAAAAGGTGTTGAATTTTAACTATAGTCTAATAAAAATGATCTCTATTTTTTTTGTTCCAATAAAACACCAAAGCAAAACCTACAATTGCACCGCCAACATGTGCTAAATGAGCTACATTATCACCTGCTCGGTTTTGAAAACTTGCAAAAAGTTCAAAAACAAAATAGGCCCCTATTAAATATTTTGCTTTAATTGGAATGGGAGGAAAAAGTAACATAAGTTGAGTATTTGGAAAAAGAAAAGCAAAGGCAGCCATTATACCAAAAATAGCTCCTGAAGCACCGACCATTGGAGTAACAATTTTAATTGCATATTCTTTAATTAATTCTAATCCTTCAGGCGTATAATACATTACTTTTTCAAAGTTTCCTTTAATCAAGTCTTCATTTAATTGTGTGATGTCATAACCCAATGAAATCAATTCTTGTTTTATTTTCATAATTTGAAAAACACCAATTCCGTTGTATAAAGCAAAGGCACCTATTGCAGAGGAGAGGTAAAAAATAAAAAAACGTTTTCCTCCCCAAATTCTCTCCAAATGTGAACCAAACATAACCAACATCAACATATTGAATAAAATATGAAAAATATCTGGAGAATGCATAAAAAAATGAGTGATTACTTGAAACGGAGCAAAAAGTGGAGAGTTTAAATAATGAGCTCCAAGAATTTCTATTAAGTTAATTCCTCTTTGTAAAAGAACAACAGTAGCTAAATAAAACAAAATATTTAGAATTAAAATATTTTTGGTAACTGGAGGGATATTATTAAAAAAGGGAAACATGTTCAAATATTTGATTTATATCGTTAATATATAGTCTTTTATGTATTTTTTTACCTTTTGGCGTGAAAGTGTTTTCAGTACAGTTTTTCCATTGATTAAAAAAGAACCGACATTTTTCTATATTCCATTGTTCTTTAACAATAGAAGCTTTATGGGCAATAGTTGAAATAAATTCATGTGCCAATTCTCCTTTGTCAATTTCTTTTTCCATCAATTTATCGTTTATATCTTTAATGCATTCTTCTACTGACACTTCGTCAATTTGAACAGGAACGCCACTAAAAACAATTTGATTGTTTTCTATTTCAAACTCAAAACCCAACTGATTTAAAAGTTTTTTATTTTCATTCCACAAATCACATGAAGACAGAGAGAAAGGAATTGACAAAGGAAAAAGCATTTGTTGAGAATAGATAGGATGAATGATAAAAGATTGCATCATCTCATTATAAATGATTCGTTCTTTAGCTCTTCTAACATGAAGAATGAACAACTCTTTTTCTATTAATAGGATTAAATATGGATTAAAAAACATGAATTGTTGAACATCTAAAGATATTTCTTCAATAATTGTTTCTTGTTTTTCAT
The DNA here is from genome assembly GCA_016183815.1 of Flavobacteriia bacterium. Lineage (GTDB taxonomy): Bacteria > Bacteroidota > Bacteroidia > Flavobacteriales_D > Crocinitomicaceae > M2408. The sequence continues at coordinate 18,765 of JACPDW010000018.1, read as the reverse complement.
TTGGAGTCACAACTTGATAAAATTCCATCCAATTGTTTTCATTTTTAGTCGTTTTTTCAAAACCAGAATTCAATATGGCATGAGAATAGGCTTCTTTGGTTTTGGCAGAATTGTTTTGAAATGGATTGTAATTCGGGTCAACTTTAATATGAGGTTCAACTGGAGTTTTTTTTGTAAATTCCCAAGGTAAATTAAAACTTGTTTCTTGTTCAAAATCAAGACTCGGCATCGAATGAAATTTACCCAATCCTTCTTTAACTGTTGTTTTTAAAATTTTATATATTTCTTTATCATATTCAAATTTTATCTCCGTTTTTGTTGGGTGCACATTGACATCAATTTTCGAAGGATCTATTTCAAAAAAGATAAAATATGAAGGGAAAGTGCCAGGTGAGATGAGTCCTTCATAAGATTTTTGAACTGCATGATGAAAAAAGGAATCTTTGAAAAAACGATTATTCACAAAAAAGTATTGTTCACCTCTAGTTTTTTTCGAAAACTCTGGTTTAGAAACAAAACCTGATAGGGTAATTAAATCCATTTGAACATTTATCGGTATAATTCGATTATCATACGCTTTCCCAAAAATATCAGAAATTCTTTTCCTTAAATTTCCTTTTTCAAGTAAATAACAAAGCTGATCGTTGTGTGAAAGAGAAAATTTAACATTAGGATGAGCCAAAGCAACACGAATAAATTCCTCTTCAATATGTTTAAATTCAACGCTATCTGATTTGAGAAAATTTCTTCTCGCAGGAACATTATAAAAAAGATTTTTAATGGAAATAATCGTTCCTTTTTTACATGTACACGATTCGTTAATATTAATTTGACTTCCTTCAATATGTATTAGTGTACCTAATTCGTCCTCTTCCATGCGAGTTTTTAGTTCAACATGAGCAATTGCAGCAATACTAGCCAGTGCTTCTCCTCTAAATCCTTTGGTGTAAAGTCGGAATAAATCGTCTGCATTTTTTATTTTACTGGTTGCATGACGTTCGAACGACATTCGTGCATCGATTTCGGACATTCCAATTCCATTATCACTAATTTGGATTAATGTTTTTCCAGAGTCTTTGATATAAACTTCCACTGAATCCGATTGTGCATCTAACGAATTTTCTACCAATTCTTTAATTACAGAAGCGGGACGCTGAATAACTTCCCCAGCAGCAATTTGGTTAGCAATATGATCAGGTAATATTTGAATTACATTATTCACTTATTTATTTCAATCTTTTGAACACTTTTATTTTGTTTAACTCTCTGTGGATACTTAAAGATATAAAATATTAGGATAAGTAGCAATAATATAACTATAATTATTCGAAGATTGTTCTGAAGTTTAACTTTTTTTCGTTGAGTTTTTTTATTCCACTTTTTACTAATTTCTTGTTGAAATTTTATTTTTCTTTCATCGTTGGTTAATTCCTCTTCATTTGTTTGTAGTTTGTTTTTTTCTATTAATTTTTCAACATGTTCTTTCTGCTCATCATAGAAACGAGGAGTAAAGTGGAATTTTTTATGTGGAGTAACCTTTGTTAAAAAATTAAATTTCATAGATACAAAACAAAAAGGGAATAAACAAAAAGTATTCCCTTTAAGAATTAAATGACAAAATTACCGATTTATTTCTTTTTTGTTTTTTCAAACATTATTCCATCAGCTTCAAAAGCCAATTCAAATTTTGATTCAGTGATTTGATCAATTTCTTCTTGAGTTTTTCCAGCATCTTCAGCAAAATGTTTTAACATATCCACAGGAATAGTATCCCAATAAGCATTTCCTGAAAAATATGCTTTAGTGCCAACAGGTGTTTTGGTTGGAATAGTAAAATGGTCTTTAAATCGAATCATAAAAGTTGATCCATCTGGTTTTTTAACATTTACCCAACAACCTGCTTTTGAACACACTTCATCAATTGTGCCTTCAAAAGTAAAATATTTTTCATCTTTTGAACTTTCCATTTGTTTCAACATCTCTTCTACAGTTATGGCTTTGTCCATTTGAACTTTTGCAGGACCAAAATGCGACATTTCAGCTTTTACTTCTTCTGATTTTTTTTCACCGCATGCAGCTAAAAGGGATACAGTGAAAAGCAACAAAAACACTTTTTTCATATTATTTGATTTTGATTATTTACTATTTTAAAAATTGATTGTAAAAATTATCTACAGTATAAATTTGATCATCGAGTATAATTTCTTCTATTTTATTTGAAATTAAAAATCGTTTAATAACTCTTCTATTGTTTTGGTCGTTAACAGTCATTCGAATTTGAACTGACTTTGTTTTATTATTGAATGAAACCACAAAATAATTAGTGTAAAATTTTGCTGTTCGATCGATTTGTTCTTTGTCAATTTGATCAGGAAAGATAAAGGTAAAGCTACCATTTTCTTTTTGTTTTTCAATACTTGTTTTTGTGTCACAAGTAATTTGATGGAATTTTTTTTGAGCAAAACTGCTAACTGTAAAAAAAACCAAAAATAAAAAAGTTATTTTTTTCATTGAGAGAAATTTATAATTTTGTTTTAAAGAATTAAAAAAGTTTTACGAATTTACATTAAATTTTTATATTGCCAACATTAAAAGCATTTTTTAACGAAAATTTAAGAGAAGCAGGAACAGATGAAGCAGGCAGAGGTTGTCTAGCTGGCCCTGTCGTTGCGGCTAGTGTGGTATTGAAAAAAAACTTTTACCACCCTTTTCTGAATGATTCTAAACAACTCAGCGAAAAAAAAAGAAATGAACTGAGAAAAGTGATTGAAAACGAAGCGTTGGATTGGAAAGTTGTTCGTGTTGAAGCAGAAAAAATTGATGAAATAAACATTTTGAATGCCAGCATATTAGCTATGCAACAAGCCACTCTTTTATTAAAAGTAAAACCAGAATTAGTAATAGTAGATGGTAATAGATTTCATCCTTTTGAAATTCCTCATACCTGTATTATAAAAGGTGACACTCTCTTTCAAAGTATAGCAGCTGCTTCTATTTTAGCTAAAACTCACCGTGACGAGCTTATGCTTGAACTTCATGAATTACATCCTCAATATTCCTGGGATAAAAACAAAGGATACCCAAGCAAAATGCATAAAGAAGCCATCAAAAAATATGGATTAACAGCTTTTCATCGCTTGACTTTTAAACATAATTAAAATTTGTTTCTTCACTTATTATCTTCAAAAAAAGGAAATTTCATATTCATTAATTTATTATTATTTTTGCTCTTTTATTAAGATAGGATGAAATGAGAGAAATTCAAATGGTTGACTTAAAGTCGCAATACAAAAAAATTAAAAATGAAATAGACAAAGCAATACAAGAGGTAATTGATCAAGCCACTTTTATAAATGGACCACAAGTAACTCGTTTTCAAGAAGATTTAGAAAATTATTTAGGTGTAAAACATGTGATTCCATGTGCTAATGGGACAGATGCACTGCAAATTGCAATGATGGCATTAGGTCTTAAACCAGGAGATGAAGTAATCACTCCTTCTTTTACTTATATTGCTACTACAGAAGTGATTGCTTTGTTAGGATTAACACCAGTATTTGTAGATGTAAATCCAAAAACATTTTGTATTGATGTTGAGCAAATAGAAAAATCAATCACACCTAAAACAAAAGCAATTGTTCCAGTACATTTGTATGGTCAGTCAGCTGATATGGATAAAATCATGGAAATTGCAACTAAATATTCATTATATGTAATAGAAGATAATGCACAAGCGATTGGTTGTGATTATACACATCAAGATGGTAGTATTTCAAAAACTGGAACTATTGGAACTATTGGTTGTACTTCATTTTTCCCTTCTAAAAATTTAGGATGTTATGGAGATGGAGGAGCAATTTGCACCAACGATGACGATCTTGCTATTAAATTAAAACAAATTGCAAACCACGGACAAACCATTCGTTATCACCATGAAATGGTAGGTTGTAATTCACGTCTTGATTCCATTCAAGCTGCAATTTTATCTATTAAACTTAAAAAATTAGATGAATATTGTGATGCAAGAAGAAAAGTCGCAGATTTTTATGATAAAAATTTAGGAAAAATAAAGGGTGTAACAATTCCATATAGAAATACTAATTCTTCTCATGTGTTTCATCAATATACACTACAAATTGAAGGAGTAAATAGAAATGATTTAGTTAATTTTTTAGCTACAAACGGGATTCCTTCAATGATATACTATCCAATTCCAGCTCATAGACAAAAAATGTTTGACTCTTTTAATTCCTCCTCTAACAATTTAACTATAACTGATTGGTTAACAAACAGAGTTATTTCATTGCCAATTCATACAGAAATGGAAGAAGAACAAGCAGAATATATTTGTAAACAATTTAAAATTTTTTTTGAAAGATGAAAAAAGTATTAATAACAGGAGCAGCAGGGTTTTTAGGTTCACATCTTTGTGATCGTTTTATAAAAGAAGGGTTTCACGTGATTGCCATGGATAATTTAATTACGGGAAGATTATCGAACATTGAACACCTATTCCCCTTGAAGAATTTTGAATTTTATCATCATGATGTTTCCAAATTTATTCATGTTCCTGGGAATTTAGATTATATTTTACATTTTGCTTCACCAGCTAGCCCAATTGATTATCTTAAGATTCCAATTCAGACATTAAAAGTGGGATCTTTAGGTATTCACAATTGTTTAGGTCTAGCCAAAGCAAAAAATGCTAGGGTTTTAATAGCTTCTACTTCTGAGGTTTATGGAGATCCAACAGTTCATCCTCAAACTGAAGATTATTGGGGAAATGTAAATCCAATCGGACCTAGAGGGGTCTATGATGAAGCTAAAAGATTTCAAGAAGCAATGACAATGGCTTATCATACTTTTCATGGATTAGAAACACGAATCGTTCGTATCTTTAATACTTATGGACCAAGAATGAGACTAAATGATGGTAGAGTTTTACCTGCATTCATAGGACAAGCATTAAGAGGAGAAGATTTAACCGTTTTTGGAGATGGTTCTCAAACACGTTCGTTTTGTTATGTCGATGATTTGGTTGAAGGTATTTATCGTTTGCTTTTAAGTTCTTATGTTTATCCTGTTAATATAGGAAATCCTTCTGAAATCACCATCAAAGAGTTTGCAGAAGAAATCATCAAATTAACTGGAACTAAGCAGAAAGTTATATATAAAAATTTGCCTCAAGACGACCCTAAACAGCGTCAACCTGATATTACTAAAGCTAAAGAAATTTTGAATTGGGAACCAAAAGTGGATAGAGCTGAAGGACTAAAAAAAACGTATGAATACTTTTGTTCTCTTTCTAAAGAGGAACTCAATAAAAAAGAACATTTTGATTTTGAAAAATATACTTTAAGATAATGGATTATTTTGCTCATGAAACATCAATAATAGACGAAAATTGCAACATTGGTAAAGATACAAAAATTTGGCATTTTTCTCATATTATGTCCAACTGTACAATTGGTGAAAAATGTAATATTGGTCAAAATGTTGTTGTTTCTCCTCAAGTTATTTTAGGTAATAATGTTAAAATTCAAAACAATGTATCTATTTATACAGGAGTGATTTGTGAAGACGATGTTTTTTTAGGACCGTCAATGGTTTTTACAAATGTAATTAATCCTCGCAGTGCTGTAAATAGAAAAAATGAATATGCTCAAACTGTTGTGAAAAAAGGGGCAAGCATAGGAGCAAACGCAACCATTGTTTGTGGTCATGATATTGGAGAATATGCTTTTATTGGTGCTGGAGCAGTAGTAACAAAAACAGTTCCTGCTTATGCTTTAGTTGTGGGAAATCCAGCACGTCAAATTGGTTGGATGAGTGAGTATGGACAAAGATTGGAATTTGATAGCTTTGGTTTTGCGTTTTGTAAAGAGTCTGGCGATAATTATCAATTAATAAATGGAATTGTTAAAAAAATAACAAAAGTGTAATGAAAATTCAAAATGAAAAAATAAAATTTGCGGTAATTGGTGCTGGTCATATCGGAAAACGTCATGCTGAAATGATTAGAAGAGAAGAAGAAGCTGAATTTGTTGCTTTTGTGGATGTTCGTTCAAAGGAAGAATGTAACGCACTAGAATATAATGTGCCTTTTTTCAGTTCTTTGGAAGAATTGTTTTCCTCAGATATTGATTTTGATGTATTAAATATTTGTACTCCAAATGGTTTGCATGCCGAACAAGCATTATTTGCTCTAGAAAAGAAAAAACATGTTGTTTGTGAAAAACCAATGGGATTAACGAAGGATTCTTGTGAAAAAATTATTTTTAAATCCTTACAAATGTCAAAACATGTTTTTTGTGTCATGCAAAATAGATATTCTCCACCTTCTGTTTGGATTAAAGATATAATTGAAAGTGGAATATTAGGTGAGATTTTTGTCGTTCAATTAAATTGTTATTGGATCAGAGACGATAGATATTACAAAAAAGATGGTTGGAAAGGAAAAAAGGATTTAGATGGGGGAACATTATTTACTCAATTTTCACATTTTATTGATATAATGTATTGGCTTTTTGGTGATATTAAAAACATACAAGGAAAATTTGCAGACTTTTCACACAAAGATTCTACCGATTTTGAAGATACTGGAATAGTTCACTTTGAGTTTGTAAACGGAGGATTGGGAAGTATCAATTATTCTACTTCTGTTGTAGATAAAAATTTAGAAAGCTCAATCACAATTATTGGAAGTAAAGGGAGTGTTAAAATTGGTGGACAATATATGAACGAAGTTGAAGTTTGTAATATTCCGGGATATGAAATGCCCATTTTAGATCCAACAAATCCAGGAAATGATTATGGTGCTTACAAAGGTTCTGCAGCCAATCATCATTTTGTTATTCAAAATGTGATAGATACTTTAAAAGGAAAAACTACTGCCACAACAAATGCTTTAGAAGGTCTAAAAGTTGTGGAAATTATTGAAAGAATTTATAAAATAAGAGATGAACAATTCAATTTACAATAAATTATTAAAAAAAGAAAGTAAGCTTGCGTTAATAGGCTTAGGTTATGTGGGTCTTCCAATTGCACTAGCTTTCGCAAAAAAAGTAAAAGTTGTCGGTTTTGATATTAATCAAAGTAGAATTGATTTAATGAAACAAAAAATTGACCCAAGTGATGAATTAGAGTCTTCAGTTTTTGATAATTCAGACATTGAATTTTCAGCAAATTTAGATGATTTAAGAGATTGTCGTTTTTTTGTTGTCGCTGTTCCAACACCTATAGACGAAGCCAATCTGCCAGATTTAAAACCCTTACTTTCAGCTTCTAAAACCGTTGGAAAAGTTTTAAAAAAAGGTGATTATGTCGTTTTTGAATCAACTGTTTATCCAGGTTGTACAGAAGAAGATTGTATTCCTGTTTTAGAACAAGAATCTGGATTAAAATTTATTAAAGACTTTAAAGTAGGTTATTCTCCAGAAAGAATTAATCCGGGAGACAAAGAACACACCTTAGAAAATGTAGTAAAAGTTGTTTCTGGATGTTGTGAAGAATCTTTAAATGAAATTGCTCAGACATATGAATTAGTTGTAAAAGCTGGTGTTCACAAAGCCCCATCAATTAAAGTGGCTGAGGCTGCAAAAATTATCGAAAACACTCAAAGGGACGTTAATATTGCTTTGATTAATGAATTATCAATTATTTTTAACAAGTTAAATATCAACACTTTTGATGTATTAGAAGCTGCTGGAACCAAATGGAATTTTTTAAAATTTCAACCCGGCTTAGTGGGAGGACATTGCATTGGTGTTGATCCATATTATCTTACTCATAAAGCTCAACAAATGGGTTACCATTCCAAAGTCATTAATAGCGGTCGATACGTGAATGATTCAATGGGTCCATATATTGCAAAACAATGTGTAAAAAAAATGATTGCTCAGAATAAAATTGTTCAAGAATCAAAAGTTTTAATTATGGGTGCAACCTTTAAGGAAGATGTTAGTGATATTAGAAACTCTAAAGTAATAGATATTATTAACGAGTTAAAATCTTTTCAAGTTTCAGTTGATTTAACAGATCCACATGCATCATCAGACGAAATGATACATGAATATAACATTGGTCTTATTGAAGAAATTAGTAATGATTATGACGCTATAATTTTAGCAGTTAATCATAAAGAATATTCTTATTTGAGCGAATCCTATTTTCAATCTATTTTAAAAAATAATCACGGAGTTTTTGTTGACGTAAAAGGAATTTATCGAAATAAAATTAAACAATTAGAATATTGGAGTTTGTAAATATTTCAATATGATTAGTGTTGCCTCAAAAAAGTGGATTTTAAAATTTTTTGATTTAGTTCAAAAAGAAGAAATAAAAATTGAATTACCTCAAATTCAAGTTGATACTCAACAAGTAAAAAATTTATTGTTCATTAAGTCAGGGATTCCTTTTGGCTTCGTATCAAAATTTATTTTTATTCCAACTGAATTTACTTCTAAATGGACACAAAATGAAAAGTTAACGTTTTTGTTATTTGAAAGTCAATTTTGTGTGTATGTTTTTAATCGTCCTAATTGGACAAAAGATGACTTCATTAATGATTTATTGGATTTTTATGAACATTATTCAACTAAATCTATTAGCAAACTTTTTACTTTCTTTTTAAAAGAAAAGAATTTTGAGAAATTAGAAAAAATACTTGAAAAAAGAACAGATATACATACGAATCTAATTGATAGTAATCTTTGGGTGAGTTATTTAAGTAATACATTCGTTTATTTAGATGTCATTTTATTTGATGAATTTTTAAGAACTAAAAGAACATTGGAATTTTCTAATTATGAAAATTATGCTTTAGAGGCATTAAAAGTGTTGATATTAGCTGCTCAAGCAGATGGGATAGTTGAAGAAAAGGAACTTAAAATGTTTAATCTTTTTTTAGCATCTGCTAAAATTAGTGACAAACAAAAAGAGGAGATTGAAGATAAACTAAAACAAGCAAATGATTTTAATTTATTAAATATCAAACTATATCAAGATGAACTTTTTAAAAGATATATCCTAACGCTTTCTGTTTTGACAATATATTCAAATCATACTGCAGGAATTTCAGAAAAAGAATATTTAAATAATTTTTCCTACTTTATTGGTATTGACGAACATTGTTTAAATGAAACACTTGTATTAGTTGAAAATTTTGTATTAAAACACAATCATGAAATAAGTTTTTTACAAGAACACAATTCCGTTGAAAAATTATTAGATAATGTTTCTAAAAGATGGATTAAAATTCTTGGAAGAAATAAAGATAAACTGGCTCAAGAATTAAAGCAAAGCAAAGATTTGGTTTTTCTTATTAAAAAATCGACACAATCTGAACTCTCAAAAGAAGAAAAAGAACGTGTAAAAACTCAATTTTTAGACCTTGTAAAAACTATGCCCGCATTAGCTATATTTATGCTTCCTGGAGGTGCAATATTACTTCCTATCATCTTAAAAATTATTCCAGATTTAATTCCTTCTGCTTTTAGGGAAAATGAAATTAATTGAGAACGTTCAATAAAGTTAAGTTGATTTTTCTATAATAAAAACTATAAAAGAGTTACTTCAAAAGGTTTACATATCCTTCTTTCTTAAATCGGAGATGTGTTTCTTTCTCAGTGGCTTCCAATTTCCAAATGTATGTACCTGTTGGTGCATATCCGCTGTTTGAGAATGAGCCATCCCAACCTACATTAGGGTCGTTGCTTTCAAATACTATGTTACCCCAACGGTCGTAAATTTTTAAATTAAACTCTTTTATGTCAACTCCTGATACAAAAATTTTCCAATCTTGATTAAATTCATCCCCATTCGGAGTAAAAGAATTGGCAAAATAAAATAAAGCAACTTCATCTATATTAATCAATTTTGTAATTGAATCAATACATCCAACTGTATCTGTAACAATCAAAGTAATTGGAAATAAACCAGATTCAAATGGGTAAGTTACCATTTGTGTTTCCATTGAAGAAGTATCAGTTAATGCATTAGAAAAATACCAATTGATATGATCTAAAGCTCCAACTGAATTATTTGTTACAGTAAGTTCAGGATTAAGCATAGTAATTTGTTCAGGATAATATGTAAAATCAGCCACTGGATAGGAATGAACATTTACTACATTAAGGAAATCTTGAAAATATTGACAACCATTAGTTGATATTGTATGAAATGAGGTGTTATAAGTGCCAACAAAAGGATATAAATGAACAATCGTATCAAAATTTTGACCTATATCAAATACTGGAGTAGTATCTCCGATTGTCACAAAAATATTTTGTATATTTTGCAAATTAGCTTGATTTACAAAAATTGAGGTGTCTCCAATACAAATATGAGGATCTGTTAGATAATTTATTACAATAGAATCTTCATATCTGATTTGATTATTGACTGTTGCTTGATCAAAACAGGTACCATCACCAACAGCATAAATATAATCTCCATGAATATTTTGTGTAACGTCAATTGGCATTGTAACGGTGTTTCCATTTGGATCTGTCCAAACACCATTCATTGAAATTCCTTGACCTAATAAAGGTGTTAAATCAAAAGTGGGTAAATTATAACAAGTATCTATAATAGAATCATAACCAGCGTAAGCATCAGGGTTTATATTAGCCATCATAGTACTGTAAACTACACATAGCGGATGTTCTATAGGATAATAAGCCATTGTAATCAAAGTAGGAGAAGTAATTGTTGCTATTGGTGAAGATGAGTTTGGGTCATCAAAAATTTCTGAGGGTGTCCAAACAAAAGCATAACCTGGTGGTGTACTTTGCATATTTACGGTATGTGTTTCAGGAGTTGTTACTGGACCCTCCCAATCTCCACCGTTTTGGTAAACAATTTCACCATTACAATCTAATAAATAAATTATACATTCTGAAACATAATCTCCAGTTGCATTAAATTGAAAAGTAATTTGATCATTTTGATTCAAAACAATGGGTATTTCAAGGAAATCTCCTCCGTTATCATCAAAATCTACAGTATAATTAGAAGTATTACCGTTATTCGTTATATCAACGGTGTTACCGTTCCAACTATCGCCGTAACTATCTTCCAATCGAATGGTATAGGTACAAGGTTGAAAATCTCCACTCACATTAAATGGTGTTTCAGCACATTCTGTGACATCACTCATAACAAAAGGTGGTGCCACTTGAAATACTGTCACTGTAACACTAGTATCGTTTGCACAACCAAAATCATTATAAACAGTATAATGATAATTAAATACACCTGGAACAAGTGGAGTTACGGTCATAGAATCTGCATCAGCTGATAAATCAGATGCATAAGAGGCAGGAAAATGCCAATAAGAAGAATCTGTAGCTGTACTATGTTGAGGGGTGAATTCTACAATCTCTCCATATAAATCCTCACTTAAATTAAGTGAAAAACTAAATACTTTACCGTCGTCAACTCCCCAATTGTCCACAACAGACAATGTCCAAACACCATTTGTAGGGCAACCAACGAGCTGATCTAAAGGTTCAACACTAGCGTAATCACCTGCAGGTAATATTCCAGGCCAATTATTATTTTCGACGTATTCAACCCATGTTTCAGCTGCACCTACAGTAAAACAATAATTATAGGGGACTCCAATTGTTGAGGGGTCGTTACAATCAATATTAGTTTCATCTATCGCTTCTCCCAAAAAAGTTCCACCACCTCCTTGTTGATGTAAAACAACGGATTGTCCGTTAGGGCAGTATAAAGTAATCACTAAATCACCAATAAATGAATGTTCCATATCCATACAAATCGATTCAATTTGATTGATATTGGTAATAGTGGAACCTGAAATAAAAAAGGTTTGAACTAACTCTAAATCTTGAGAAACCCCCAACATCGTATCATACATACATCCATTTTCTATTTCAATGCTTCCGACAGCGCTTGTCCAGGTATTTTCATACAATAAAGGTTCAGCTACTAGCCGAAGAGATTCACCAACACATATAGTAGAATCTCTCATGAAAAGTTCAAAATCAGGAAAAGTGGCTACTTTTACATCTAAATCAATCAAATTATTGTTTGTACATCCATTGTCGTCAGTAACATACAATTGTACCCTATAATACCCAGCTTCATTATAGGCATGAGTTGTAGATTGACTATTAGATGTAAATCCATCAGCAAAATCCCATTGATAACTTGCTATATTAAAACCATTTTGTGCAAAAGATCCAACTTCTTGAAACTGAACAAACTCACCTACGCAGACATGAATACTATCTTGAGTTATTCCGTTTAATAATACCCCACCAGCAACTGGGTCATCACAAGGAGTAGTACAAGAAACACTTGCAGTAAACATACCAATACCAATTGAATTAGAAATAAATCTAAGAGTAATACAACCAGTTGGGTTTTGAGCAGTTGCTTTAATTACTGTTGATTGTAATCCGTCACCTGTGTAGTTTCCTAAAAAGTTGGCAGAAGTATTAGCACCATCATAAACTAACATTTCATCTAAATTCACATTGTTAGGATTTGTGTTAGGAACGGCAGGATTATCATCAGTCTCATCTAAAGCGAAAGTATTAAAAGTGATTGAAATTACATCATCAGGATTATCAGGACAAATTGTAATTGTATTATCTTCATTGTTGCTATATTGAGAATTTCCTTGTCCCCCTGAGGCAATTAAAAAAGCACTGCATGTAAAATATGTTTCACTTGTATTAAAAACTATCTCTGTTTGTGTAAAAGAATAACTCAAAATAAAGAGATAAATCAAAGAATAGACAATTTTTTTCATAACAACTAGTATTAATTTTTTACTTTAACAAAGTAACACTTCCAACTACTGTTCTGACCTCGTCATTTTTAGAGGACAAAAACTGTAATTTATATGTATATACTTGAGCATCTGTAATTCCTGTTCCAGCACCATAATCTCCGTCCCACCCATAGTTTGGGTCGTTAGATTCAAATATTAAAGTGCCCCAACGATTAAATATTTTTAAATTGTAATTTCTAGAATCTACTCCAGTTATCATCATTGGTTTAAAAGTATTATTAAATTCATCCCCATTAGGTGTAAAAGTATTAGGTATAAAATACATAATTTTTTCTTCAACAATAATTCTTGAAGTTATTGAATCAACGCATCCATCTGCGGAAGTTGCAATTAATTTAACATCATAATTGGCTTCAACACCTTCAGGATAAACATGAGTAGGACTTAAAGTATATTCATTTACCGCTGTATCTCCAAAATCCCATTCGTAAGATACTGCTCCAATCGATTCGTTAAAAAAACTAACCGTTGGGTATAACATATCTAATTTGCTTTCAGTTGGAGTAAATTTAGCGTCAGGTGTTGGTAAAACATGAATTAAATTGTTTACAATTGTTGAGCCGACACATTGAGCATCAATAGTTTGGGTTAACATTACGTTATAAATACCAGCATCTGAAAAAGTTTTTGTCAATGAATCTCCCGTTTGAATAGTCATTTTAGTGCTGTCTGAAAAAGTAAATTCATAACCATTACCGTCATTTACATAAAAAGTAACTCTTAATGGACTACATCCTGTTGAAACATCGGTATCAAAGTTTGGTGTAGGAGTATCAACAATTTCAACTTGATAAGAATAAAGGGGAACATTCTTAACATATTGAGTAATTGTTTTCATTCCAGTTCCGTTGCCAAAATTCACAACTACTGTGTTTTGATCTGAGGTTGAAGGATTACCGTCTTGAAAGGTAAAAAACATGTTTAATTCAGGTGATTTACCTACTGCTGTATTATTAAAAGATAGGTTTGAAGCTGCACAACCCACGTTGTTGCTTGAAGTAAAATGAGAATTCACTAGCATTACATTATCAATAAAAAGAGTGGATAAGGTTGTAGCATTATTATGTCTAAAAATTAAGTAAAATTCATCATAAGGAATGGCGTCTACATTATAATAAATGGTAGAAATCATATTTGGCGTTGATACAGTACCCGTTGCTAGAAGTGGATAAACAGTACCTAAGTTACTAATCATTTCATTAGGCAAATTTGTTGGTACATCAGAAGAATAATAAATAGAATAGTTTTCTTGCTCACCACCTGTTAAAGACAAAATTCCAGCATCAAACATCAAATAGGTTAATCCAGGGTTATTTCCTTTAACAATAGGGCTGGTGTTAAACATGAAATTATCAGGAGTTAGTTGGGTGCCGTTTAATGTATTTACTGAAGGAGAAAACATTGCATTTCCAAATGATTCTAATGGTGAACCTACGAGTTCAGCTGGTCCAATTTGAGACCAATTAACACCATCACCATCACTATCTACAACGGCCCAATCGATAATTTGATCAAAATTTTCGTGATAAATTTGGGATATAAAACTATAACTAACTGATAAATAAATAAATAATAAGTAATTTTTAATTCGCATACACATTTAATTTCAAGATATAAAAGTATAAATAATTTTAATATGAAAATACTTTTTTTTATCTGTTCTATAAACGTAAAACAAATTGTTAGGTTGCTTTTTTTATTTATTATTTTTTTAAAACTTTATTAATTTGTTATCTTATCGATTTGAAATAACTCGTAGTTGTCTTGTTTTAAGATATAAGTGAATTGATTTTCAAAACCAGAACCTTTTCTAATGGGTTTCATGTTGAAATTATTCATCACGCCTTTAATATTAGGTGTGTTTAAAAAGAAATAAGCTAAAAAATAATAACTCACGTCAAATCCTTGGGTTCCATATTTGCTTAAATCAGTATTGTAATATGAACGGAATTTTTTTAATAATACTTTTGTTTCTTCGTAGGTATAATTAAAATCATATGGCGAGGCAATATGAATTAAATATTTGTTTTTATAAAAACCTCTAATATCGTCATTGTTTATCCATTCTTTTGTGGCATAAATAGTGATTGCTTTATCTTTTATGTTTGATTTTACTAATTGATTGATAAATTTTTGTGCAAATACTTTGTCGGAAGAAGGTATTACCACATGATTCATTCCACTTTTTTGTATAAATGTTGGTAAATCATTTAAAGTACATTCAATCACACGAGTTTTAGTATTTTTTTCTTGATATTTTAAGCGAAAGGCATGTAATAAATCCAATTCTTTATTCTCAGGTTTTACAATAATAATTTGATTGATTGAGCTGTTTTTTGAAAGAAAAGTGGCAAGTCCTTCCATTAATTGAACATCACTATTTATAGCATTGTAACAATAAATGTTTTCATTTAATAATGAGGATGTTGAAGACAATGGGGAGATCATGTGAATTTTATTCTCTTTTGCAAATTGAGCGGTTAATTCCAAACTTTTTCCAGTAAACGGACCAATAATTAAATTAGCATCGATAAGTTCTTTGCTTTTTAACACTTCTTTAAATTTTTCAATATCAGATGGTACATCAATCACATTAATATTAGCAATTAACCCCATTTTTTCTAAAGAATCAAGTGCTATTTTAGAACCCATCCAAAATTCAGTGGCAATTTCTGTTAAAATATCTGCATTTGATTCAAGATGGAATGGTAAAAGATACACAATATTGTATTTACTCTTTTTAATCATAATGGCAGTTGTGTCGGTCGGCTCCTTATATTCTTCAATTTTACGGTATTCAATTTTTTTAATGCTTTCTTTTTTTAATGGAATTTTTAACACATCACCTTTCTTAATTTTATCATTGTTAATACCGTTGATTTTTTTCAACTCGTTAATGTCCACCATAAATCGTTTTGATATACTGTACATTGTTTCGGAAGGGAGAACGGTGTGAAAAATAATACTGTCTTTATAAAAAACTTCTGTTGAAGTTTCCAGATTTGGATTTTCAATACTTTTGGCGTTTGATGGTAAAGTTAAAATCTGACCGATAGACAATCCGTTTTCAACGCCAGGATTGAGTTTGATTAGATCTTCCATAGTAATTTCGTATCTTTTTGAAATACTATATAAAGTTTCAGATTTCTGAACAGTATGAGTTGATGAAAATGAATAAGTTAACTTGTTTTCTTCAATTTTATTTTCATCAAAGGGGACTAAAATTTTTTGACCTATTTGAAGTCCGTTTTCAATGTCAGGATTAATTAATAGAATATCTTCAGCTTTTCGATTAAATTTTTTACTGATACCATAGAGGGTATTTCCTTGTTGAACAAAATGTACAAAATATTTTTTTCCATTCACCTCTTCAGTCTGTAAACTATCGGTTTGAGTATAAGAAACTGAATAGAAAAAAAAGAAAAAACATATTAAAAATTTATAATTCATATTTGATTTTGTTGATTTTTTTTTTAAAACTAAATTATAAAAGTGACATAAAAAACATTTATTATCAAAAACTATACAAATTTATTCCCATTCAATAGTGGCAGGAGGTTTAGAACTGATGTCATACGTTACACGATTAACACCTTTCACTTGATTAATTATTTTGTTAGAAATTTCAGCTAAAAAATCATAAGGTAATCTACACCAATCGGCTGTCATACCATCGGTAGAACTTACAGCTCTTAAAGCAATCGCATTTTCATACGTCCTTTCATCTCCCATTACACCAACAGATTGGATTGGTAAAAAAATTGAACCTGCTTGCCAAACTTCATTATACAAACCAGATTCTTTTAATCCAGAGATAAAGATTGAATCAACTTCTTGCAAAAGTTTTACTTTTTCTTTAGTAACTTCACCTAAAATTCTAATCCCTAAACCAGGACCTGGAAAGGGATGTCGGTCTAAAATTTGTTCATCAATTTTTAAACTTTTCCCTACTCTTCTTACTTCATCTTTGAATAATAATCTCAAAGGTTCAATAATTTTTAATTTCATAAAATCAGGCAATGCTCCTACATTATGATGAGATTTGATGGTTTGCGAAGGTCCACCATTTACTGAAACCGACTCAATCACATCAGGATAAATGGTGCCTTGACCAAGCCATTTTGCTTCAGGAATCGAATGAGATTCATGTTCAAAAACTTCAATAAAAGTTTTTCCAATAGCTTTTCTTTTTAATTCAGGATCTGTTATTCCTTTTAAAGCTGTATAGAATCTTTCCGAGGCATCTACTCCTTTGATATTTAATCCAATATGCTTGTAAGATTCCAACACGTTTTTGTATTCCTCTTTTCTTAATAGACCGTTATCAACAAATATACAATGCAATCTAGAACCAATAGCATGATGTAATAAAACTGCTGCGACACTAGAATCGACCCCTCCACTTAAACCCATGATAACGTGTTCTTCACCAACTAAATTTTTCATTTTTTCAACACAATCTTCGACAAATGAATTGGGAGTCCATGTTGCGTCACAGGAACAAATGTTTAACACAAAGTTTTGGAGTAAAGTACTTCCATCTGTTGAATGATACACTTCTGGATGAAATTGAACTGCAAAAATGTTTTGTTCAATTGATTCATAAGCTGCATTTATAACTTCGTTGGTAGAAGCAGTACATAGGAAATTTTCAGGAATTTCTTCAATTGTATCACCATGTGACATCCATACTTGTGAGTCAATAGGTATATTTTTCAATAACAAACTTTCATTGCTTATCTTTTTCAAGTTTGCCCTACCGTATTCTCTTATTTTTGAGGGTAAAACTTTTCCACCAAATGTAAGTGAAATGTATTGAGCACCGTAACAAACTCCTAAAATTGGTATTCTCCCCACTAAAGTGTGTAAATTTATTTGTGGAGATTTTTCATCTAAAGTAGAAAAAGGACTTCCTGACAAAATAATACCTTTTATTTCATTAGATATAGTTGGAATTTTGTTCCAAGGATGAATTTCACAATACACGTTAAACTCTCTTACTCTCCTTGCAATTAATTGAGTATATTGGGAGCCAAAATCTATAATCCAAATTGTGTGTTGCATAAATTTATTGTGAAATTGGTGAGGTGGAATTCAATAAATACTTTTTATTACTTATTCTTACACCAAAATAAAAGAAAATAATACAGAAAAACATTAAAACATGGCTTAAGTCGTCTCTATTTAAGTATCTATGTAAATTTATATCCATTAAAAAAATAAATGCAGATGGGAAAAGAATAAACATTCCATAAACAAAATATTTCATTTCTTTTTTTTCTCTAATACTTATTCTCCATGCAATAAAACCAGAATACAAAACGTAGGTAAGTATTGCATCAATGGCAACAAATACAAATTTTTGTAAACTTAACGTTAATAGAAGTAAAAACAAGGATTTAAAGAATAAAAATCTATGCCAAAAAGCATAATAAATATTATCTCTCCAATATACTAAAATACCTTTACCAATATAAAATCCAGCAAAAACTGCAAATATCCAGCTCGGATTTTTACCTAACATTCCAGTATATTGATAGAAAAAATGTCCAAATCCTCCTAAAAAAGTTGATAATCCAAGAAACAAATAAAATTTTTTAAACGATTCTGATGAAGTTGAATATGCCCAAGGAGTGAAAAAATAGACAATAAAGCAAAAGGCAGCAATAAACCAATTTGTCAGCAAAGCCATTGGTTCTTGAAAAGAAAAACCGGCGATGTTCAATTGAACTATTTCAAAAGATTGCATGTGCAAAGGTATAAATTTTTAAAGAAATAGAATAATTTCTTATAAAGACAAACAGGGCAAACTCACACTTTTATATCTAAAACTTTCCAAAGGTAGTCTTCATTCCAAGCTGCTTTAAGCCTTTTTCCTTGTATTCCTTGTTTTGTAGAAGTTTCATTTTTTAATAGATTCAATGCTATTTTCATGATAA
>JACPDW010000017.1 GCA_016183815.1 Flavobacteriia bacterium | reverse complement strand
TTTGTTTCCATGTTTGAGCACCACAGACAACAGATGCAATCCCAATAAGAAGGATGCTGTCTAAACTATGAAGTTTGTTAATATGGCTTCTTTTATCCTCTAAATCGCCAAAAAATGATAATAATAAATTGTTTTTCATGTGTTTACTTAATTAATTGATAATCAAGTAAATATAAGAATTATTATTGACGCAACAATAAGTTAATTCATTTATTTTTAAATAGTTATTAAGTATTAATTGTTAATATCAATCTAAAAAAAAGTATGAGTTTGCCCTGTAAAGACAAAGTTTAAGTAATCAAATCGACAATTTTTGAAATGTCTTCCACCACAAATCGGGTATGTCATTTTTCATTGTCTGATGATAATCTTCTTCTGTACACGGCACAAGATAATGTCGTTCAAATTTAGATTCTTTGTGCATTGGATAAGGGACTTCCATCCACCATCTTTCAGATTTTGGGCTTTTATAGAAAATTATGTCTTCGTTTAATGTTTCAAGATGTACAATGAATTTTAAATAGTCTTTTTTATTGCATTTTGGAAAATCATTTTTTCTTTGAGCTATTCCATCTAAAAAATACCATAATATTTCACCTAATAATTGATGATTTTTTAAATGATGTAAATCCAAAGATTGAAAAATAGAAAAACAAGAGAGTTTATCACTCATACCAGCATATTTTGCTATTTGACATAATTGTTCAGCGTATAAACCATTTGGAGAATTTTTTTCACTTTCAAATTCATTTAAACGTAAAACATTCGTATCAATACTCAGCATGTCTGAATTACGTATTAATGGTTCACAACTACGAAAGTCATCGTTCAATTCTCCTAAACGAAGAACATCGAAATACAGTTGAGAAAACAAATCGAGTTCATTTTTTTTTACATAAGGAGATTGTACTCCAATTGTTGAACAATTGAATAAAAAGCAAGGGCTATCTTCAATAATATGACGAATAAAAGCATTGGATTTAATTTCTACTTCTCCTAAACCTAAGTCCAATTCTCTATCGATAAAACACATATTTACCATTTGTTCATTAGATCGAAAAGCATCGTAAATAGAAAAACTCAAATCTTGAGACCCTCCGATAACAATAGGTAAGATGTTTTTTTTCAAACATTCGCTACAAACTGTTTTGAGAGCATAATAGGTGTCAGAAATTGTATTTCCAGGTAAGATATAACCCAAATCATAAATATCAAAATTCCAGTCGTCTCCACAAAATAAATTGTAAAAAGGCAAAAGTAAATCTATTGGATTTTCATTAATTGACGATTCAGTATGGTTACGATATTCAGGACATTCAATAATAGCAATTCCCCATTCTTTTAGTTCTGGGAAATTATTTTGAGTATGAAATACAATTTTATTTCCAACTTGAAAATCTTCAAAATTTTCTTCTATTTCTCTTGCTTTAAAAAATATGGAGAGGTCTTTCATTTTTTTTTCGACAAAATTACATTTTCTTTTAGTATTCAATTTAAGTCAACCATTAAAAACCAAAAAAAACCTTAATTTTGTGCTTCAATATTTTTGAAATTTCTTGAGATGCCCAAAAACAATTCCATTAAATCTGTATTAATTATTGGGAGTGGTCCTATCATAATTGGACAAGCTTGTGAATTTGATTATTCAGGTTCTCAGGCAGCTCGTTCACTTCGTGAAGAAGGAATTGAAGTAGTTTTAATCAATTCTAATCCAGCAACTATAATGACCGATAAACTAGTCGCTGATCATGTCTATTTAGAGCCACTTGATACCGATAGTATAATCAAAATTTTACAAAATCATAAAATTGACGCTGTTCTTCCAACTATGGGTGGACAAACGGCTTTAAATTTAGCTATCCAATGTTCTGAAATGGGAATTTGGGAAGATTTTGGTGTTCAAATGATTGGAGTTGACATTAATGCAATAGAAATCACTGAAAATAGAGAACAATTTAGAAATTTAATGAATGAAATTGGAGTTCCAATGGCTCCTCAACAAACTGCTAAATCTTTTTTAGAAGGAAAAGAAATTGCTCAAAAATTTGGATTTCCACTTTGTATCAGAGCATCTTTTACTTTAGGTGGAGCGGGTGCTTCAGTGGTTTACGAAGCAAAAGAATTTGATGACTTATTGGACAGAGGACTACAATTGTCTCCTATCCATGAAGTAATGATTGACAAAGCACTATTAGGATGGAAAGAGTTTGAATTAGAACTACTTAGAGATTCAAACGACAACGTGGTAATTATCTGTTCAATTGAAAATATGGATCCAATGGGAATTCATACTGGTGATTCGATTACTGTCGCGCCAGCGATGACTTTATCTGACAAAACCTATCAAAAAATGCGGGATATGGCCATCAAAATGATGCGGGCCATAGGTAATTTTGCAGGAGGTTGTAATGTTCAGTTTGCTGTTTCACCTGATGAAAAAGAAGAGATAATTGCCATTGAAATTAATCCAAGAGTTTCTCGTTCATCAGCTTTGGCTTCAAAAGCTACTGGATACCCTATAGCTAAAATTGCAAGTAAATTAGCAATAGGTTATCATTTAACCGAATTGTCAAATCAAATCACCAAAACTACCTCTGCTTTTTTTGAACCAACTTTAGATTATGTAATTGTAAAAATACCACGTTGGAATTTTAATAAATTTCCCGGTACAGATAGAAAATTAGGATTACAAATGAAATCCGTAGGAGAGGTAATGGGGATTGGTCGCTCATTTCAAGAAGCTCTTCAAAAAGCATGTCAATCTTTAGAAATAAATAGAAACGGATTAGGTGCTGACGGTAAAGAAATGAATAATCAAAATGAAATTCTACACAGTTTGGAATTTGCTAGCTGGAACAGACTATTTCATATTTATGACGCAATAAAATTGGGTATCCCTTTTAAAACAATTGTAGAAAAAACTAAAATTGATATTTGGTTTTTGAAACAAATAGAAGAGTTAATTAAACTGGAAAGAAAAATTGAAAAATACCATTTAGAAAATATTCCTAAAGAATTGTTATTTGATGCTAAACAAAAAGGATATGCCGATCGTCAAATTGCTCATTTATTAAGATGCTTAGAATCAGAGGTATATAAAAAAAGAGTTGATTTGGGAATTAAAAGAGTGTATAAACTCGTAGATACTTGTGCGGCAGAGTTTGAAGCAAAAACACCTTATTATTATTCGACTTTTGAAAGTGAAAACGAGAGCATTTTAAGTAACAAAAAGAAGGTAGTTGTTTTAGGATCTGGACCAAATAGAATTGGACAGGGAATAGAATTTGATTACTCCTGTGTTCATGGTGTGTTAGCGGCAAAAGAATGTGGATATGAAACGATAATGATTAATTGTAATCCTGAAACGGTTTCAACAGATTTTGACACTGCAGATAAATTGTATTTTGAACCAGTTTTTTGGGAGCATATTTATGACATTATTCAACATGAAAAACCAGAAGGAGTTATTGTTCAACTCGGTGGTCAAACGGCATTAAAACTTGCTGAAAAATTAAATCGCTACGGTATAAAAATTATGGGTACTTCTTTTGATGCATTGGATTTAGCTGAAGACAGAGGTCGATTCTCCAAATTACTTGAAAAAAATCAAATACCTTTTCCAAAATACGGAGTTGTACAAGACGCTGAACAGGCCTTGGAATTAGCTGATGAATTAGGTTTTCCTTTACTTGTTCGACCATCGTATGTGTTAGGTGGGCAAAAAATGAAAATAGTTATCAATAAAGTTGAATTAGAACATCATGTGGTGGACATAATTGGTGAAATGGGAAGTAATCAAATTTTATTAGATCATTTTTTGAGTGGTGCTATTGAAGCTGAAGCAGACGCTATTTGTGATGGTGAAGAAGTTTATATTATAGGTGTAATGCAACATATCGAACCAGCCGGAATTCATTCAGGTGATTCTTATGCAGTTCTACCTCCTTACAATTTAGGAGATTTTGTTATGACTCAGATAGAAGAAATAACAAAAAAGGTTGCTATTGAATTAAAAACAGTTGGATTGATAAATATACAATTTGCTATTAAGGATGATAAAGTGTATGTGATTGAAGCTAATCCTAGAGCGTCGAGAACTGTTCCTTTTATAGCTAAAGCTTACGATGAACCTTATGTCAACTATGCGACAAAAATCATGTTAGGTGAAAAGAAAGTTAAAGATTTTTCATTCTCTCCAAAAAGAAAAGGGTATGCTATTAAAATTCCTGTCTTTTCGTATGAAAAATTTCCAGATGTGAAAAAGGAACTTGGTCCAGAAATGAAATCCACAGGGGAAGGAATAAGATTTATCAAGGATTTGAAAGATCCATATTTCTATAAAATTTATTCTGAACGTAATATGCATTTATCTAAATAATGATTGTTTTAAGTATTACAGGTCTTTTAAAAACTTTATTTATTCTTATAGGTGTATTTGTTTTCTTAAGATTTATAGGACAGTTACTTATAGCTAAAAGAAATTTGAAAGAAAATGAAATATTAAATAGAGAAAAAAAACTATTTCAAAAAGAAAAAGAATTAAAACAAAAATACGAAGGTAAAATAAATATTTCTCAATCTAATATCAATGCTCAAGACGTCGATTATGAAGATATATCTTAATTTTTTTTGTCTTTTATTGCTTCTTTCTTGTCAAAAAAAAAACGAATATTCTTCTATTAAAATTATTGGTCATGCAGGTAACGGCTTAGAAAATTCTGCCTCTTTTTATCACGATAATTCTAAAGAATCGATTGAATTAGCTCTTTCTTATGAGGGTTGTGATGGAGTTGAAGTCGATGTTCAACTGTCTAAAAATGGAACAACTTGGTTGTATCATGACACTCACTTAGAAAGCCAAACTAAACAAAATGGCTGTATTTCGACATCGTCAGATGAAATTTTAAATAAAACCTATTACAAAAGTTTAAACAAGGAAAAATTATTTCAACTACTACATATTTCTAAATCTAGTTTAATAAACAAATGTGTGTTTTTGGATTTAAGACACTACAATTATTGTGAGGAAAATTATATTGAAACAGCTTTAATGATTAATCAAATTAAAAATTTTATACTTTATCATCCTAATACTGAAATAAATGTGATTACAAACTATACAGATTGGCTTAAAGAATTAAAATCGCTTGATGTAAATATTTTTTATTCTATTGAAAATCAATTTGATAAGTCACTATTTGATTTTCCAGAAATAGAAAGTTGTGTATTTAAAAACAAACAAGTATCAAAAAACGACATTGATTATTGTCGTCAAAAAGGAAAAAAAATTGCTATTTTTGAAGTAAGATCACCAAAAAGTATTAAAGAGGCGTTGGAAAAGTATCCTGATTATATTATCAGCGATGATTTAAAAAGTTGTATCATTGAGAAATATTAATTATAATGAAAAGTTCAAAAAAAAATCGAATTGATGTCGTTTACTCCACAAACCCCAATTTTAATTATCAAGAAGAAAGCGAAGAAGAGATGGAGACTCTTTCAAACGACAAACAAAAACTATATATTTCTATTGACAGAAAACAAAGAGCAGGAAAAGAAGTTACACTAATCGAAGGATTTATAGGCAATTTTAACGATTTAGAAAAATTGGGCAAATGGATAAAATCCAAATGTGGAGTAGGAGGTACTAGTAAAGACGGAACTATTTTAATACAAGGAAATTTTAGAGATAAAATTATTCTATTATTAGAAAAAGAGGGATATAAAACGGTTAGAAAAGGAGGTTAAAATAGTTTTTTTTGCATTTTGTAATCAAGTAGTTTAAACTTTATCCACAAATTATAACTAATATAATAATATATCTGCAAAATCTGTGTATTTTTCTTTGTGAACTTACTTTCTCAGTGGTTAATTTTTTATATACAATTCTATAAATTATTTTTTGCACCTTTCTTGATACCCTAAAATAATAATTTTATCTCAATCTGTTTAATGAATCTAACAATTTAATATCTCGTTTTACACCTAAGTTACCTAAATAAACCATTGGAAATCCGATGACAAACAAATAAAATCCAATTTGGGAAGATTTTGTAATTTCTTTAACGCCAGTCAACTCATCACCTAAAAACGAAGTGAAAAGTAAACTCACTAATAAAACAAAATAGAGTATAAAAGTAAGTCTTCCTAATGCCAATTGTTTTTTTTGCTTTTTAAATAAAAAAAAAGTAGCACATAACAAAAGAAGTAAAACAATACTTGCAACATAATACGGGAAAGAGTGCATTTCTATTAATTGATTGGATGGGTTGAATTTAGCTATTCCATAAACTGAAAAGTGATAATAATAATCTTTTGAGGAAAATTTAAATATAGTAGCACCCAAACTCACAATTGTAAGACAAATTATAGATACACTGTAATAAATTGTTTGTATTCTCTGTAACATTTTATTTACAAAATTATAAAATTTAATTTGCTTCAGTTTAAAAAATTGAAAAACTACTCAAAATGAAAGAGTTTGATTTAATTTAAATTGAATATAAATAAGAAAATTTTGTTGTAAATATTTGGTAATTAATATTGTATTTAATAATTTCGTCTTAAATTTAAAAATTATTTATATGAAAAAGATGAAATTTTACTTATTATCACTGAGTATATTCAGTATTTCGTTAAGCTATTCACAGTCATGGCAATGGGCAAGAAGTTATGGAGGAAATTATTCAGAACAAATTGCTAAATCTAAAAACGATTCAAAAGGAAACAGTATTTTAGCTGGTTGGTTTATGAGTGACGATATTACTTTTGGTAGTACAACTCATAGTTTAACTTCTTTAGGTTACGATGCCTATATTACAAAAATTGATTCAACTGGAACAGTACTTTGGAGTAAAAAACCTGTTTGTAATGGCGGAGCTGGTGTTTTTGTATTTGCATCCACCGTTGATATGAACGATAATGTAATCGTTGTTGGGACAACTGATGGGGCAAGTATAGATTTTGGAAATGGAGTAGTTTGGACTAACGATGCACCTTCAATATCCAACTTGTTTATTGTTAAATACAATGAAGATGGAACGGCTCAATGGACATATAATACTTTTATGACCAATGCAAGTGGTATTAATCCAACAGGAATAACCTGCGACGACAATAATAACATCTATTGTGTGGGTACTTTTACCACGATAAACCATGTTGGATTTAGTGGTCCTGATTCCGATACTTTACAAAGTGGAACAAATAACAGTTCTTTTTTAGTTAAATTAGGAGCTAATGGAGTTTTTGACAATGTAACTCATGCTTATGGTGACAATTCTAATTCAGCACTTGACGAGCAAGGTCCAAGACACATCAATTTCGGAAAAGATGGATATTTATATATGATTGGTAATATAGAAGATCTTAGTGATAATTCATTTGATCCTTTTGTTAGAAAAATAAATACTAATTTATCTACTGTTTGGACAAAATCTTACAATACGAATAACTCAGGATATTTTAATGATATAGAAGTGGATAATTCTGGAAATTCTTATATTACTGGACATTTTAATGGTTCAACTTTGACAATGGGAGGAAATACTTTAACCAATCCAAATACTAATAACGAACATATTAGAATGATCACTTCTTTAAATAGTAATGGTGATTTTAGATGGCACAAATTACTTTCAGGAACCCAAAGTATGGCTTATGGCTTAGCAATGTCTCCAAGTGGAACAATTTATGTAGGAGGAACTTTAAGAGATACTTTAATCTTTGGAGTTGCAGCACCATTATTTGATTTAATAGTATTTTCTCTTAATCCTACAAATGGATCTGAAAATTGGAATTTAGTAGCAGGTCAAGGTTTTTCAGATTTTAGTTCAAAGGTTATAAATGACGTAATTTGTGATAGTCAAGGAAAAGTATATGTTTTAGGAAATCATTCATCACCTAGTTTAAGTTTTGGTACTTCTACTGTTACTTCAAATGGACTTGATGATGTTTTTATTGCTAAGATAGGTTCACCTGGAGTTGCAAGTACAACTGAATTAGAAAATATATATTTTGATTTTTATCCAAATCCAGTAAAAAATACACTTATGTTAGCATCTGATAATAGCAGTGATTTAAATATTTTACTAACTGATTTAAGTGGGAAAACAGTATATGAAACCAACAAACGATTTTATCAAAACACAATTGATTTATCTTCATTTGAAAGTGGAGTTTATCTGTTAACAGTACAAAAAGAAAAAGATATTGTCTATTCTGGAAAACTGATAAAAGAATAAAAAAAGAATTTTGTAAAGTGAAATCCGTCTTTTGTAGGCGGATTTTTTTTTATAATTATGTTTAAAAGTTTTTTCTTTATTTATTTTATTAAGCTTTTAAACAGTTAATTTTGTTTTTAAATTTCAATAAAAATTGATTTAGTTTTATGCTAGAATACCACGATTTATTAAAACACATTTTAAAAAATGGAATAAAAAAAGAAGATAGAACTGGAACAGGCACAATATCTTGTTTCGGGTATCAAATGCGCTTCGATTTATCCAAAGGATTTCCTTTAATTACTACTAAAAAAATTCATTTTAAATCTATTTTAGTTGAATTACTGTGGTTTTTAAAAGGCGACACAAATATTCAATTTTTAAAAGAAAATGGTGTTTCTATATGGGACGAGTGGGCTGATGAAAAAGGCGATTTAGGACCTGTTTATGGACATCAATGGAGATCATGGCCGAGAGGTGATGGTACTACTATTGATCAAATATCTTTATTGATTGAACAAATAAAAAAGAATCCAGATTCAAGAAGGTTAATAGTCTCAGCTTGGAATGTTGCTGAGGTGGAAAACATGGCTTTACCTCCTTGTCATACTTTGTTTCAATTTTATGTGGCTGAAGGTAAATTAAGTTGCCAATTGTATCAAAGAAGTGCAGATACTTTTTTAGGTGTACCTTTTAATATCGCTTCTTATGCTTTGTTGACTCATCTTATAGCACAGGTTTGTAATCTTAAAGTGGGTGATTTTATTCATACTTTTGGCGATGTTCATTTATACCTTAATCATTTGGAACAGGCAAAAACACAATTAAATAGAGATTTTTTGGAACTGCCCACGTTAAAAGTGAATGAACAAATAAAAGATATTTTTTCATTTAAAATTGAAGATATTGAATTAATTAATTATCAACATCATCCAGCTATAAAAGCCGAAGTTGCTGTTTAAATTATTACTTATGATACAAAAATGCCTCTTTATATTTCACTTTTTTTTAATCACTATATTTTCATTTTTATATAGTCAAGAGAATAATACAAAAGTCGAAAAAATGGCCATTGGTGAATTCTTTGGAACAGCCAAATATCAAGTTGATTCGACAGGTAAAAATGAAAAAAATGGATTTTTTGAATACATATCATTAGATAGCAACGTAAAAATTATAGGTAATTTCAGGAATGGATTAAAAAATGGCAAATTTATTCAAGAATTAAAAAATGTTAAAAAAACAGAAAATGGGATTTATCATCAAATCACTTCAAATTCTGAAGGGTTTTACGATTTTGGAAAATTAACAGGAAAATGGAGAAGCGATAAAAAAGAAATCCTTTTTTCTCCAAAAAAAGATACCAATAATTACTTCTTATCCATAATGCACCATAATGGTTTGGATTTATCAGGAGAGTTACAAGTTAGCGAAAACGCCCATGCTATATTTGAAAAAGGAAAATTTAATGAAACATTTTTTTATCAAATTAATGAAAATACCGTATCAGGATATTGTAATAAACAAGGTTTAGTTGATGGCAAAATTGTAAGTGATTATTTTTCTAACAAGATAAAAATAAGAGAAATAGCTGTATATGAAAAAGGAATTTTATGTAAATTAACACAGTATATTGGGGAAGACAAAGAAGATGTTTTATACGATCAAACAGCTTTAGTACATCAATTTTTAGAAAAAATGGATACTTTATTAAAAACGGCTGAAGTCAATGGTAAAACTTATGAAATAGAAAAACAAAACATTAAATATGCAGATAAAACTACTCCTTTTCGATTACAAGCATTGGCTTTTTGGTTACAAAAAAATCAAATTGAAACCACCAATGCATCGATATTTTACGAAGAAGGAAGTCAAATTGACCCACAATATTCCCCAGTGTATTTACTCCAAGAAATAAAATCTATAAAAAAAACAGATTCTCCTGAAATTAGCACTCCTGTGTTTAATGAAAAATTGCCAAAATTAGTTGCTTTTGCTGATAGTTTGTATCAAGTAAAATCCTATCGAGAAGCATTGGAAAATTATTCCAAAGCAATGGTGTATAATATTGATTCAGTGAATGATAAAAACATTGAAACCCATTTAAATAAAAGAATCGAAGAGTTGAAAAGAAGATTTACTTGCGAAGAAAAATTTGTTGAAGCTAAACTAAAATATGAAAATAAAGCATATTATGAAGGTTTAGAATTGATAAAACCTTGTGCTGAATTTGATAAGAACAATTTAATTTCTTTATTTGAACAAAAAATAAAATTTATAGAGGATTCTATACTTTTTGAAAAATATTTAATCGAAATTAAGGAGAAAGCTCAAAAGTTGGAATATCGAATTGCACTTGAAAAAATTGTACTTGCAAAAGCCCTAAAATTCAATCATAATTTAGACAGTATAGAGAAAACTTACCAACAAATTTTAGATGGATGGGTCAAAAAAAATAAAGATAGAAATGCTCTTTATAAGGAATTAAATGATAAATTCATAGCTTATGCGCAAAAATCTGATGCATTAACTTTAAAACTATTAGAAATTAAAGATTATTACCACGAAAAATTTGACACTTGTATTGGCTTTTTAAAACATGGTGAAAAAGAATTTGTTCAAAAAGTAAAATCCCATGAAGATTTTGATTCAGGAAAAAATGAATTTAAAATAACCGATTATTGGTCAGAAAACGATGAAGAGTCAATGAAAAATATACTTTTACTTAAAGATAAATATGAATATCATTTCACTTTTGTTGACAAAGTAGATCAAGCTGTTCAAAAACAAGATACTGCAAAGTTAAGAAATTTTAAAAAGTACGTGTATATCAAAGATATAGTCATGGTTTTTGTGAAAGATATGTAGTCTTCATGAATACACCAAAATATTTCGTTATTCTTGTTTTTGAATCCGTCTTTTGCAAACAATCGGCTTCGTGTTTTTTTTAATACGAAACTTAAAAAAGTTATCTCATCAACACGCTAAAAAAAAATATTTAAATTTAATTATTTTCAAAAATTACTAATTTTAATTAAATTCTTAATAATGGAGTTTAAACCTTTCAACTTTTTTATTGTCAAATAGTTTCAATGCAAGATTATTCTAAAGAACAAGAGGAAATATTAATTCAAGCTATTCAGTTGAATGCAAATCAAAAAGCATTTGAAGAATTGATGAAAAGGCATAGTAATTTACTATTCCAAATCATTCATCGTATTGTTCAGGAAAGAGAAGAAAGTATGGATATTCTTCAAAATGTTTGGATTAAAATTTGGGAAAAACGTAAGTCTTTTTTAAAAGATTCTTCATTTTATACCTGGGCATATCGAATTGCAAAAAATGAAAGTTTAAATTTTTTAAATTCAGCAAGAAATAGAAAAAATAAAGTTGATATTTCCTTTATCAAAGGAAGTCAACAAACTAGTATTTCTAGCTATACACAAGATGAAATTCAAAATCACTTGTTTAAAGCAATGGATTTATTGCCGGAAAAACAGGGACTTGTGTTTCAATTAAAGTATTTTGAAGAGAAAAAATACAGTGAAATTGCTGTTTTACTTAAATTAAATGAAGGTACTTTAAAAGCACATTATTTTCATGCGGTAAAAAAAATTGAAGATTATCTCAAAAATCAATTAAACTATTTTGAATAAACATTGTCAAAGAATTAAACACAAAAGAAATTTAGAAAAAAAATTAATGAAAAACGAACAAAACATATTAGACTCCTTAAATAAAAAACAAATAGCACCTTTAAGTGAGTCAGAATTTTCTTTGATTAAAACAAAAGTGTTTGAAAATATAAATCAAAATAGAAAACATAGAGTACTGAAATATGTATTATGGTCGATGTCAACCGCTGCTGTTTTTACTTTTTTACTTTTAGCTCAAAAAATCACTTTTCAACAAAAATTTGATTTTTCAACTTTAACTAAAACAGAAATTAAAGATTTTCTTCTTGAGGAAATTGATGAAAACGACACTCATTTAATTTATGATTGCATCAACTATCATGAGGAAAAAAATCAAAATGAACAAGTTCAAAACTATTATGAAGATATTGAATTAGAGGATATTGAAGACTATTATAACTCATATAATAATTAAAATAAAAATAAAATGAAAACAAAAATGATGCAATTTGGAATATTAACGTTATTGTTAGTTGCTCCATACTTTTTATTAGCACAAGCTAAAAAAGACAAAGTAAAGTCGATGAAAATCGCTTATATCACCGACGAATTGTCATTAAGTCCGACAGAAAGTGAAAAATTTTGGCCTATTTACAATGAAATGGAAGAGAAAATGAAAAATATTAGAAAAGAAATTAAAAATTCTATCGAAGAAATGCATACAAAAGCAGAGGACATGAAAGAAGAAGAATTTAAAAAACACATTAACTCGATTTTAAACGCTGAAATCCAGGAGGGAGATATCAAAAAAGAATACTTGAACAAAATCGCTTCATCAATAGGATTCAAAAAAACTGCTAAACTGATGAAAATCGAAAAAGAATTTAAAGCTAAGTTAATCAATGAAATGCATGATAAACCACCTCATCCATCACACCCTCCAAAACATAGATAGAGTCTGCTAAGAATCTCCTAAAGAGGCATTCTTTACATTTTGTATATAATAACTCTCTCTTTTTGTTCAACTCAACATGAACTTTCTTCATCGATTAATGAAAAAAGATTAGACAGTGCAATTAAAAAATTTAAATCGGGAGATATACAATACAAAAATTTAATTGAAGAATGAAATTGTTTTTGCCACGAATTTCACAGATTGAGAGAATTTTAAGGGTAGGAGTTAAATAAGAAATCGTTAAATTTTCATTTTCAATAAAGCAATCATTTCATCTTTTTCTTGAAGGCGTTTTTCATATTGTTCAATCAATTTTTCTGGCATCATCACATAATATCCAACTCCAAAATTACCTCCTTTTTGATTATGGTTATATAAAGTAGTAGTTTCCTCGCCATATAAATCAGATATTTTTGTTTCTAATTTTTTTGATAAATCAATAATTTCATCAGCATTAAATTTAACTTCCCCATTTTCTCTGCGAGAATATTGTGATTGACTCATTCCTAGTGCAAATGCTACAGCTTCTTGAGAAATACTTTTATCTTCTCTAATAGCTTTTATTCGTTCATGTAATTTCATGTGCAAATTTTCTGTAAATATATAAAATTATGTTTAAATCACATAATAATTTTTTTGATTCACATTGTTTATGTTCTAATTGGAACATAATTTTGGAGAATTATTTAACATTAAAATAACCTTAAAACATGTTTGACGAAAAAGTATGCTATCCTCTCAATATTGAGGAATTAAAAATTCCACTTGAATCAGGAAATTATATCATTTGCCTTAAAAATGGTGTTAAGTTACCTTCCCACAATGAACTTCAAGATCCAGTTTACACTACATTTAAAGGTTTTGATGTTCTTTACACAGGGATTGCAAGCAACTTATTTAAAAGAATTATTGGTAATCATATTGTTGGTCTTGGAAAATCAACTTTTAGAGTAAGTTTGGGTGTCTTTATTTCAAATTCTAATGATAGAACAAAATGGATTCTCGAAAATTTAATCTTTTTTTATTGTCAAAATGAAAACGCAGAGGAAATTGAGAAAATCATAATCAATAAATACAACCCGCCTTTTAATCTAAAGCATAATACAAATCCAATTAATCAAGAATTTAGGAGAGAATTAGGAGTAAAACGGTAAATTATTAAATTCAAATATTCATTACATGAAAACAAAAATGTTCTTTATTTTGTTCACTTTAGTAGTAACAAATTTATATTCACAACCGGGAACTATTGATTCAACTTTTATTTATGATTATGGTGTTCCATATCAACAGGGCAATGTAACGTGTTCAGCAATTCAAAATGATGGTAAAATAATTCTTGCTGGAACTTTTACTTCATTCAGAAATCTAAAAAGAGGTGGAATTATTAGATTAAATCAAGACGGAACAATTGATTATACGTTTGATTCGAATATAGGGTTTTCAGATGTAATTTACATTAGTGATATCAAATTTCAAAACGATGGTAAAATACTAATTTGTGGTAGATTTACTGAGTATAATGGTATAATAAAAAATGGAATTATTAGATTATTTCCAAATGGTACAATTGATCCATCATTTAATATTGGTACTGGCTTTTCAACTCCTCCTAACGAACCAAAAAAAATTTTACCACTTGACGATGGAAAAATCATGGTTTGTGGTGCTTTTCAATCGTTCAACGGAATTCCAATAAATGGAATATTTAGACTTAACAGTGATGGAAGTATTGATGAATCATTTAATATTGATGAAACAATTCTAAATTATATAATAATTAATGATTTTGAAATTCAACCTGATGGTAAAATTATTTGTGTAGGAGGTTTAAATGTTCCAATTAATGGTACATATTGTAATGGTATTATGCGTATTAACAATGATGGGTCTTTAGATAATACTTTTTCAAGTGGAATAGGTTTTGAAACTAATATTCCAAATTCTTATATTTCTGTTAGTTGTGTAAAATTATTGGAAAACGGAGATATGCTGGTTGGTGGAAGTTTTTCAACTTACGATGGAGAACCATCTAATAATATTATCAAACTAAATTCAGATGGTTCGAAGGATAATTCATTTAACCTATCTATTGGCTCAAATGAAAATAATTCAATAGTTAGAAAAATTATAATTCAGCCAGATGGTAAGATTATTATTGGTGGATTGCTGGTTACGCTAAATGGCAATAACGTAAGTGGCTTAATTAGAATTGACAATGTAAATAATAATTTAGAAACGGACTTTAATATTTTAGGTGCAGGTGGCTATTTAACAATATTACTTAATTCTGAAAGTAAGATTATTTGTTCTGGAGCAGCTTATGCATATTCAAATATGCAACTCAGTCCATTTAGATTAAATAGTGATGGATCTTTTGATACTAGTTTTGATTTAGGATTCGACATAAATGATGAAATAAATTCTGTTGATATACAAAATGATCAAAAAATAATTTGCGGTGGTAAATTTACAAGTTATGATAATTTATCTCGAAATAGAATTTTAAGATTATTGCAAGATGGATCTACAGACCCATCATTTTTAACTGGTCTTGGTTTTAATGATGAAGTTAAAGTAATTAAAGTTCAACAAGATCAAAAAATTTTAGTTGGTGGTTTGTTTACTGCATATAACGGTGATAGTTGTAATAGAATTGTTAGATTAAATTCTAACGGTTCAATAGATAACACTTTTGATATTGGAACAGGCTTTAATAATACTGTAAATTTCATTTTACTACAAAGTGATGGTAAGATTATAGTTGGAGGTGAATTTACATCATACAATGGAAACTCATGTAATAAACTTATTCGTTTAGCAGGGCAAACTCATACTTTTTTTTAGATTGATATTAACAATTAATACTTAATAACTATTTAAAAATAAATGAATTAACTTATTGTTGCGTCAATAATAATTCTTATATTTACTTGATTATCAATTAATTAAGTAAATACATGAAAAACAATTTATTATTATCATTTTTTGGCGATTTAGAGGATAAAAGAAGCCATATTAACAAACTTCATAGTTTAGACAGCATCCTTCTTATTGGGATTGCATCTGTTGTCTGTGGTGCTCAAACATGGAAACAAA
>JACPDW010000014.1 GCA_016183815.1 Flavobacteriia bacterium | reverse complement strand
GTGGATAGTACTCAGTTAGTAAACAATGTGATTAATATAGATTTATTTAACTCAGAGGAATACGATTATTTAACATGGGATTTTGGTGATGGAACTCAACTGAGTGCTCTTTTACTCACCCAATCTTTTGAATATGAATACAACAATCCAGGTTTTTACGACATCAGTTTGATTTTTTCCAAAGGTATTTGTACTGATACTACAACATTCAATTTATACGTTGGTGCTGGTTTGAAATTATCTGAAAATGAAGAAAATACATTGTTTCAATTATATCCCAATCCAAACAATGGAACATTTACACTACAACAAGAATTTGGAAATGAAATAGGTTTAAAATTAATAAATTCATTAGGTTCAATTATTTATAAAAAAGAAAGTTTGAAACAGTCTGAAAAAATTAGTTTATCTTTAGATAGTGGATTATATTTTCTACTTTTAGAAAATGATGCTGAAATTTACCAACAAAAAATGATTGTAAAATAATTCACAATCCCATTTCCTTAGCATGTAATGAGGTTTTTGGTGGATTCCAAGGGTCGTCATAAGATTTTTTAAAGAAAAACTCTTGTACGTAAGCAATGGATCTTACCACTCTTAAAAAATAACCAAAATAGATGACCATTAAAGGGATATAAGGAATAAAATAAAGTATTGAAGTATTTTTTGATAATAAATGGAGTAATTATTTTCAAAAAGTTTTGTTAAACGATCAAGTGGAATTGACAAATCCATTACATTTTGAGCAATGAATGAATGGCAACAAAAAACCACTAAAAGTGAATATATGACTTTTCTATTAATATTTATAGAGTAAAGATTAACTTTTCTACGGAAAATTTGTAAAAAAGTTGTATTTTTTTTTTTGAATAGGGTTTATAATGAATTAGTTTAAACTTAAAATTCAACTAAAAGCCCACAAATATACTTATTTTATCGATTAAAAAGATATTTGATAATATAAAAATAGGAAAATAATAGATTAAATTTAATTTTAAATCAATACTTTTAATCTAAAAGTTTGATTATTTATTTCCATTTCAAAGAAATAACAACCCTCATGTAAGAAATCAAATTGACGAGAAAAAAATGAATTTTTTGATTCATACACAATTTTTCCGTTCAAATCTCTTATAAGTATTGAAGAAATGAGTTCGTTTGAATAAAGAATTTGGTTTGAAAAATAAACGTCTTTTTTATTATTCATTTTATTTTCAAATACTTGTAAAGGGTCATTTTCTCTCACTTCAATATCGTCAATAAACAACTCATAACCATCAATACTGTTTAACACAAATGCTACACGAATAGATTGATTATTCAACCCTAAGGCACTTAAAGAAAAAACATGATTTGTCCATATATAATCTTCAATAATATGAACAGACAAAGTATCGGTAAAATCTTCAGGTGATGTGCCACCATTTGAAACTAATACCACATAATTATCAGGAAAAGAAGGATCTAATGATTTTGCATTCCAACTTAAAACATTGCCAGAATTACCCAGTTGAATCAATGGAGAAATCAACCAACGATTAGCTTGAGTTTGAGTTGTAAAAAAAGAACTTGCACTCATTACAGTGTCGTTAATATCTTCATTATCTATTCTCAACAACCACGGTTGATTTTGATATTCCTCATGAGTTGAATTCATTGTGTTATTGTCTAATTTTAAAATTGTCCAATCGTTTAAATCCACTTGTTGAAAGTCTTCACTAAAAAGAATATTTTGACTGTTAAATTGAAAAATAAAAAGTAATAAGAATGATAAAAGAATGCAAAAGTTTTTCATGAAAACTGATAGATTTGAAATTAAAGTGCAAAAATACATATTATATTTTTGGAAATAAGATAATGATGTAAATTGAGATCTATTATTCTTTAATAATTCTAATAGTTTTTAGTTGATTATTAGATGGATAGCTTAATAAATATATCCCATTTTTTAAATTAGTGAAGTCAATCCTTTTGTTAAAAACATCAATTTTTGTTTGATTTTTATTAATTATTTTTCCATCATAAGAACATAGATTGTATGAACCAATTTCATTTGAAAAATAAAAATAATTTCTAACAGGATTTGGTCCAAAATTTTCATTTTGAATCTCTAATTCTTTATTAGATAAGGTACAAGAATTAAATGTAATGCTTTTAAATCCACTCCAATTAGAAGCAAAAGGAATACCAAAAGTACAGACATAAGACAAAAATATTTTATTTTCATAAACATCTAATCCCCATGTTCCAATATTATTTGAGACTCCACCAAAATAATTACACGAATCTGGCGAAGAAGTATTTGAGACATCAATTACCATCATATCACTTTTACCTGTTGATAGAAAAATTTGTTTACAATTTTTATTTAAACTAATTTCATTTGCATGAACGGGGCAGGTAAACCAATTATTTGTAGGACAATTATAAGGATTCCACCATCCAATTAATTGAATGTTAGAAGGATTTGAAAAATCTACGATTTCTAATCCACAATAATCTACAGCTAAATATGCTAAATTTCCATCAATTGTAATGTTATTATAAGCTCTAGGTAAACCATTCATTACTGGATTTGAATATCTACCTATCTCTACAGGGTTTGTTTTTTGACTTGCGTCAATTATTCTAAACCCTCCTGCATCATAACATAAATAAACGATATCATTTCTAACAGCAAGTCCTCTTGCATTAACTTTTAAAGAATCTTGATTGGTATCAGGCCAATTTATTTGTGGAATAATTTGAGAAACAAATTGAATATCAGATTTTATAGAAATGTCTAAAATTATAAGACCATTTTCCATTGCACCTAAATAAGCAAAATCACCTTCAACTTCTACAATTCCACTTCCACCTTCTGAATTAGGTAACGTATATATGTCTTCGACAAAAGAATTTAAAGGGTCACTGACATTAACAATCGCCATTCCTGATAAATCTGTTGAATTATTAAAAGTGTTTCCTATTGCAAGATATAAATAATCTCCTTGCTGAGTCAAATTCATAACATCTAAATTGGATAATTCTGTTTTAGTAATTTGATCAACCATTATTGGATTCTCAATATTTTGTATATTCCAAATAGTTAAACCATCTTCTTTATTTGCAACATATAAATAATCTCTATCAAGCCGATCGTGTAACATTGTGACAGTACTTTTGAAACAAGTTGTTTCAGTTTCAGATTGTAATTGAAAATTTAATTCAGAACAGTTTTGGTTAAAAACAATCTTGATTAAACTTATAAAAATAATTGTAAAAAACTTTTCATAACTTAAAAAATTAAAACTTTAAAATTTATAATGAATTCCTAAATTAATTTCATACACCCATTTTTGTCTTTTTATATCAAACAAACGATGATCATTTCCAATATAATAAACATTATTACCAAGACCAAGACCAATTTTATTCCATTGGTAACGAAGCGTTGTTCTTAAGCTTCCTGAATATTGAGTGGAACGAATAGTGAACCAAGATTTTTGATTGTCCGTAACATCCAACCATTTGACCTGATTTATATGTAAATTAGCTCCCAATTGCAAATCTAAAAACCAATTTTTTGAAAGTTTTTGTTCATAATACAATAAAACAGGAACTAAAAAACTTGAAAACTGTAGTGTTTTGGTCATTTCTTCCGTTCGCTCAATTTCTTCATAGACATTGTAAACTGACAATGTATCTGTATGTGTAAAATACACTGTATCAAAACGATTGGAATATTGAATAATATAAGCAGAATCAATATATTCGTTGGTTTCGTAAGCAACACCTTTGTATTCCAAATCTTCAACTTTTTGTTTAAACTTATTTTGATTCTGAAAAGAATGGTAATTTATTCCAGTTGTAAATCCAAAATTATTTTTTAAAGGGAAAGTAGCTAATAAAGATAAGCTTATTGCATTTCTATCTTTAGATTTGATATCATACGAATTCGAATTTATTAAGGATTTTGATAAAAGAGTCCCTATTCCAAAAGATAAAATAAAGGGGAAATCTTTCTTTTTCCTAGATAAATTAAGAACGGAAGAATCGGTTTTTTCTACTATTAAATTATTTTCTGTTTCATTGTTGTTTGACAATTGAGAAGAATCTAAATTAGTCAGATCTGAATTGGACGAAATTATTTCATTGTTTGTTTTTTCGTTTTCAACAATTCTTTCATCTATTTTGTTGCTTTCAAATGTGTTGGCTAATAAAACTTCATATTGATTATCGATTAAAGCACTTCCGCTGTTATTTTTAATATCCAATCTTTTTGAATCATTTGTTGTTTTTTTCTCCTCAAATAAATTTTGATTAGCAGTTTTTATTGTTTTATTTGAAGATTTAGAGATTTTTTGCTTTTCAATGGTAGAGTTTGAATTTAAAATCGAATTATTATTTGTTTTATTTGTGTTTGATTTCTTATACTTTATTGAAGTATTATTTTGATTTGTATTTATAGATTTTTCTTGAAAAGCAATTTGTTCTTTTGATGCAATAGAAATTTGATTTTTACTTACTTTTCTATTTTTATTAAAATTTGATTTATCATTCAACCAAAATAAAGAAAAAGTAATAAAAGTAAACATTAAAAAAGTAAATCCTAGCCAAAAAGCATTTTTAGAGTTTTTAGTTAAAAACAATTGTTTATCTATCCTTTCTTTTACAGATGCAGGAGGATCTAATTCCCAATGCTCAAATTCTTCTTTAAACAATTGGTCTATATCGTTATTTGTTTCCATAGTTTTTTTTTTAAAATTAAATGGCCATTTTTTCTTTTTCCAACAATAGTTGAATCATTTTTTTGGCTTTAAAATATTGTGTTTTTGATGTATTTTCACTAATTTCTAAATATTCAGCAATTTCTTTATGTGTTAAATTGTCCACGGTATATAGATTAAAAACTGTTCTATAACCATCAGGCAAAAGTTGTAAAATCTTTAATAATTTATCTTTCAATTGTTGTTTTTCAATTTCATCTTCGTTTAAATATTGCTCTTCAATTAACTTATCAAATTTTAATTCATTGTCTTCTAATTGCATTCTATAAGTCTGTTTTATGTATGTCAACGCTGTATGTATTGTAATCTTTTTAATCCAAGCGTATAAAAAATCATTTTGAATAAATTTTTCTCTTTGTTGATATACTTTGATAAAACTTTCTTGCAAAACATCTTGTGCATCATCTCTACATCTAGTGTATCTCATACAAAGAGCAAACATAGAACGAGAATATTCACGATATATCATGTCAAAGGCATTTTTATCTCCTTCACGGAATAATTGTATTTTTTCCTCGCTGATAGACAAGTGTTTTTTTTATAACGTTATACTATAATGACTATTAAAAAAGTAAATAGTTGCTTGAACAATTAAATTTTTAAAACCAAAGTCCCATGCCTAATAGAAATTCCCAACGAAAATTATTAGATTGATTATTATAAAAGAAAATTCTTTCGTCTTTTTTTGTTTGTAAATATCTTGTTTCAATTCTAAAATATGCATTTGGAATTGGCTTATATTCATATCCATGCGTAAAGCCAAGAATATCTAATCCAACTAAAGTATGGTTTTCATCTTCAATTGGTCCTGTCAACATTTCATCTGGATCGCTATAAACCTCAGTTCTAAAATATCCTGCAAACAGAGGTGTAAATCTATACTTTGATACTAAAACTCCACTCCACATATAAGCAGATTTTTTTAGGTTATTCAATTTGCTATTTTGTTGTAAGGCAAAATTTGAATCAAAACCTAATGACCATCTTTTTTTAACATACATGGAATAGAAATTAAAATATGCTCTCAATTGTGGCAAAGGATAATTTAGAGACGATTCGTCACAGAAAATGGAATTTAAAGTCATAGACCAATTCGAATTTACATTGTATAAGATTGAAAACCCAACCGCTTTGTTCTTATTGGTTTCAATAAATTGATTAAAAGAGTTAAAAACATTGATTTGAGTTGTCCATTTTTTATTAGGAATCCAAGTCAATTTAGCTCCACTCAAGAAGTACGGTTCAAAATAACTAGTTGAGGAAACACTTAAGGTCATATTTTCCCGTGGTTGAATAGATTCTAGTCCTATATGAGTCCTAAAAAAACCCATATCTAACCATAAGTTTTTAACTAACCTAAATCCAATGTTCGCTTCTTGAATATAGTTTAAAAATGGAGACCATGCAGCATTTGGAGTATCACCAAAAAAAAGTGTTGCTACTCCATGAAATCTTTGGCTTTCATATTTCGTTCCAAATTGAAGTATATTGATTCCAAAAGATTCTGATTTTGGTGAGATTGTCGGAAATTTTTGATAGGAATTTAAATTTGAACTGTCTGTGTAAAAAGCGTAATAGGTGTCTATATAAGCGGAATAACTCCAATTAGCTGTTGAATCAGATTCTAAATTGTAAGGATTTATATTGGTTCCTTTAAATAGTTTATCAAGAGTGTCATTTCCAATTTGGGAAAAAGAATCTAACGCTAATAAAAAAAAAGATAAACACTTAAAAATTCTATTCATAGGGCAAATTTAATTATTTTGCTAGTCCAATTTCAATTAGCTAACTCTAAAAAATATAAAAAAGCTGATTTTCTTTTAAAAGTGTTAATATTTTACTAAAGTTTATATTTCTAAAAAAATATTCATTAAACTTGCAAAAACATTTATCATGAAAACAATACAATTTACACTAACAATGCTTATTTTTTTAACTTCATTAAGTTTTGTAGCTCAAGAAACAGTTAAAGAAAAAACTAAAACTGAAAAAAAAGCTAAAAAGAAAAAAGAAGCACTAACTTTTAATACCTATACAATTGAAAGAAATGGAATACCTTATGGTTCCGACGAAACATTTTCTTTTGAATTTAAAAACAATAGTAAAGCCCCGATAATTATAACTAACGTTGGAACATCATGTGGTTGTACTACGGCTTCTAAACCTGAAAAACCAATTAATCCCAAAGAAAAAAGCGTAATTTCAGTAAAATACGACACCAAAAGAGTTGGTCCTTTTACAAAGGAAATTACTGTTACAAATAATGCTACTGAAGAACCTATTAAGTTAGTTATAAAAGGAACAGTTAATCCTGAAGGTGTTAAGAATTAAAAGTTACTCAACAATTTAAATACTTTATTTTACAAAGTTTTCTTTTTACTTTTCTTGCTTCGGCTGTTCATTTTTATTTGGTTTACAGATAATACCAATTGAAATTTATTCAATACTCTTCGTAAATCTGCGAGTTTTTCAGCGTAAATCAGTGAGAAATCATGTCAATTTGAATACTAAAAAGTAACTTAACAATTTTTAATACTAAATTTCTTTAATTTCATTATCTTTGCACCCATGAAAAAAGGAATTTACTTTTTCTTTGCATTAATTTTACTTTCTTGTTCACAGTACAATAAAGTACTAAAATCGGATAATTTCGATGAAAAATATGACTTAGCTGAGCAATATTTTAAGAAAAAAAAATGGAATAAAAGTTTGGCTTTATACGAACATGTCTATCAAAGAGTTCCTAAATCTGAGAAAGGACAACTTTCTTATTTCAAAATCGGTAAATTATATTACGAAATGGGTGATTTTTACATGTCTGGTTATCATTTTGGTACCTTTTTCGATAAATATCCATACAGTCATTTAACCGAAGAGGCGTTTTTCTATAAAGCATTGTGTAGTGTAAAAAATTCTCCTGATTATTATTTGGATCAAAAAGACACTGAGTTGGCCTTGAATTACATGCAAGAATTTATCAATCTTTTTCCAAAATCAAATAGAATTGATACTTGTAATGTAATCATGGATGAATTGAGATTAAAATTAGAAAAAAAGAATTTTGAATCCATAAAACTTTACAATAAAACCAATCAATATCGTTCTGTAGTTACTACTTCTAAAACATTTCTTAATGAATTCCCATTGTCAAAAAACAAAGAATCGGTGTATGAAATGTTATTAGATAACAGTTATTATTTAACCATCAATAGTATCAATGAGAAAAAAAAGGAGCGAATTGATGAGTTTTTAAAAATTTTCCGTAAC
This sequence comes from Flavobacteriia bacterium, assembly GCA_016183815.1. Taxonomy (GTDB): domain Bacteria; phylum Bacteroidota; class Bacteroidia; order Flavobacteriales_D; family Crocinitomicaceae; genus M2408. The sequence goes on along the minus strand of JACPDW010000014.1, from coordinate 52,854 downwards.
TTTGCATCCCTTTATCCAACTAATAGTGTACTTCGAGCATACGAAAATAAAAAATTGGCTATTGAAAAGGAACTTTTAGACATAAATAATACAACAAAAAAATGAATAACTTAGAGAAAAATACTCCCGAAAAAACAACCATTACTCGAGATATTATTGAGTTTGAAAATAAAACAGGAAATATCTATGAATCCATAGTTATTATGTCTAAAAGATCATATCAAATTTCATCTGAAATAAAAGAAGAATTATCCAATAAATTGTTAGATTTTGCTTCTTCAACTGATAATTTAGAAGAGGTGTTTGAAAACCGTGAACAAATAGAAATTTCTAAGTATTACGAAAAAATGCCAAAACCTGTCGCTATTGCAATGTCCGAAATGTTAGAAGACAAATTGTATATCAGAAAGATAGAAGAATAAAAATCATGAATGGCAAACGAATACTTATCGGAGTAACCGGAGGTATTGCGGCTTATAAAATCTGTACTTTAGTACGTTTATTAAAAAAAGAAGGAGCTGAAGTAAAATGCGTTCTCACTCCCTCAGCGAAAGACTTTGTCAGTCCTTTAACACTTTCCACATTAAGTGCTTATCCTTGTTATATCAATTTTTGGAACAAAGAAAATGGTGAATGGAACAGCCATGTAGAACTTGGTTTATGGGCTGATTTAATGCTCATTGCACCTTTAACTGCTAATACCCTTGCGAAATTGGCTAATGGTTATTGCGACAATTTATTAACCGCTTGTTATCTTTCTTGTAAAGCTCCTGTAATCGTCAGTCCAGCAATGGATTTAGACATGTATGAACATAAAACTACCAAAAAAAACATTGATAAATTAATTGATAACGGTGTTAAAGTCATAGAAAGTGAGTATGGTGAATTGGCTAGTGGATTAATCGGACATGGACGATTACCTGAACCTGAATCACTTCTCAAAGAAGTTCAATCGTTTTTTAAAAATTCAAATCGTTTTATAGGCAAAAAAGTGTTGATAACAGCAGGACCAAGTTATGAAAAGATAGATCCCGTTCGTTTTATTGGTAATCGTTCATCTGGCAAAATGGGTTTTCAAATCGCAGCAGCTTTGCTCAATCAAGGTGCTGAAGTAGTATTACTTGCAGGACCAAACAAAGAACATTTATCACATAAAAATCTTAAAATTATCACTTTTGAAAGTACTGAAGACTTATTAAAAAGTGTTCAACTTTATTGGCATCAAATGGATATTGGTATTTTTTCTGCTGCAGTAGCCGATTACAAAGTTAAAGAGACTTATGCTCAGAAGGTCAAAAAATCAAGTGAAGAATGGACAATAACATTAATTAAAAACCCCGACACTTTAGCTTGGGCTGGTGAACATAAAAAAGAAACTCAATTTTTAGTCGGTTTTGCTCTAGAGACAGAAAATGAAATTGAAAATGCTCAAAAAAAACTGCATAAAAAAAACTTGGATTTAATCATATTAAACTCATTACAAAATAAAGGAGCAGGTTTTCAGCACGACACAAACCAAATTAGCATTATAAATAAAGAAGGTGAACAAATTAATTTTCCTTTAAAATCTAAAAAAGAAGTAGCTGAAGACATCATTTCTTGTATCTATAAAAATATTTAAGAAAAATGTACGTTTTTTTTTATTAATGAATTATATTTACCTCATGAAAAAAATTCTTTATTCTTTATTACTACCCATATTTTTAATTTTTATCAACTCTTTCTCTGGAAAAACACAAGAATTGAATTGTCAAGTCAGTGTAATTGTTGATGCAAAATTACCACTCACTACTATGGATAGAGAAGTATTGGATCAATTGAAAGAGGCAATGTATAACATGATGAATACGACAAAATGGACAAATGACAACTTTGCTTTAGAAGAACGAGTTAATTGTAATTTACAATTGCAAATTATGTCTCAGCCCAAACCAGGAACTTTTGAAGGGTTTTTACAGATTCAAGCCAGCAGACCAGTTTATAACAGTGATTACAATACGAATTTAATAAATTTTCAAGACGATTATATAATCTTTAACTATTCAAGAAATGCTTTATTAGTTTATTCCCCTAATCAATACCGAGATGAATTGACTTCAATTATGGCATTTTACGCCTATTATATATTGGGAATGGATTACGATTCTTTTTCTTCCAAGGGTGGAAGTAAATACTTTAATGAAGCACAAAATATTGTTTCTTTAGCTCAATCTCAAGGCGGTCCTGGATGGTTAGCTAGCGATAAAAAGAAAAAAAATCGCTTTTATTTGGTGGACAACATATTGCAACAACTTTTTGAACCCTTGAGGGTCTGTAATTATGAGTACCATAGATTTGGTATGGATAAACTTTATGACGACCCTATTAAAGCGAGATTAAACATCATTAAATCTTTAACTTTATTAAATCAAATTGCAGAAAGCAGACCTAATTCTGTCAATTTAATCAATTTTGTTCAAGCTAAATCTACAGAATTAAAAAACCTTTTTACAGATGCTGAACAAAAAGAAAAATCAGAAGTTGTAAATATTTTGAAAAAAATAGACGCTGCAAACACTAATAAATACAACGAAATATTGAATTAATGTTACGCAAACTTTCAATTCAACAATTAGCATTAATCGTCCAACTGGAACTTGTTTTTGAAAACGATTTCACAGTTTTTACTGGTGAAACTGGCTCAGGAAAATCCATGCTTTTAGGTGCTTTACAATTAATTTCAGGAGAAAAAGCTGATTTCTCATTGACTTTAAGTGATGAAAAAAAAACGATTGTTGAAGCTGAATTTAATATACATTCAGAATTTATCTCTTCTCTTTTAAACGAACATGAATTAGATGAAGAATCTTCTCTAATCATCAGACGAGAGCTGTATAAAGGGAAATCAAGAGCTTTTGTAAACGACACACCGGTTTCCTTACAAGTTTTAAAAGAATTAAGCGAACAGCTGATTTACATTCATTCTCAACACGCTTTTTTGGAATTAAAAAACACCCTATTCATCACTGATTTTGTAGATATTTTATGCGACACTTTGTCTATTAGAGAAGAATATCAAAAAACTTATGATTCATATAATAAAATTTTAAAACAAATAGACGAACTAACTAATCACTTATCTCAAGCGAATAAAGAAAAAGATTACCTTCAATTTCAGCTTGAGGAATTAAACAAACTTCAACTTAATAAAATAAATTACCACGACTTAGAAACTCAGTGGGAGCAAATTGAAAATAAAGATAAGATTGAAGAAACCCTTTATCTCATTCAGCATGTTTTAAACGATGAAAAACAAGTGATTGATCAACTCAACGAACTTAAAAATCAAGTAGTTAAACAAAAAGGAATTCAATCACAGTTTCAAGATTTTTCTGAAAGAATAAATTCAGTTGTTTTAGAATTAAAAGAAATCGTTTCAGACAGTACAAGAATTTTAGATTCAATTCAAGAAGAATCGACTAATAAAGAGGAATTACAAAACCAGCTGTCTCATTTTAATCATGTTTTAATCAAACATAAAGTAAAAAATCAGAATGAGTTAATTGCAGTTTTTGATACTTTATCCGCAACAAATCACCAGATAGAAAATGGTGAAGAGGAAATCAAAAAACTTAAAGAAACTTCACTAATTCTTGAGAAGAAAATGATAGAATTAGACGAAGAAGTACAAAAAAATAGGTTAAAAAAAATTCCCAACATCGAAGGTGAAATCAAAGAGTTGCTTGATGACCTTAATTTAAAAAATTCTAGTTTTCAAATTAAACTAGAAAAACAAGAACTTTTTGGACCATTAGGAAGTCGAAAAGTTGTGTTTTATTTTTCTGCTAATAAAGGCGCTGAGGCAAAACCTATAGAAAAAATTGCCAGTGGAGGAGAGATTTCGAGAATCATGTTAATTATTCAATATAAACTTTCAGAGAAAAAGTTACTTCCTACCTTAATATTAGATGAGATTGATTCTGGAGTATCGGGAGAAGTTGCTTTTAAAATGGCAAAAATGATGAAAAAAATGGGTGAAAATTTACAATTATTTGTAATCACTCATTTACCACAAGTGGCGGCTTCTGGAAAACAACATTACAAAGTATTTAAACAAAGTAATCAAAATACTACAACTACTTCGGTTCAAATTCTTGATTTTGAGCAAAGAAAATTGGAGATTGCTCAACTGATGAGTGGTGAAAAAATCAATGAAGCTGCTTTGCAAAATGCGTTTTTATTGATGGATGAATCAAAAAAATAATATCAGCTATTTAAAAATAAGTTTAAGTTATTTTATACAATTCAATTTTAGTCAACTATTGACATTTATTTTTACATTTGTATCAATCCAAAAAGTAAAAAATGAATAAATTTATCCTATTTCTTTATATTGTATTGGGAATAAATACTTATACAGCTCAATTAAACTTCACGGATTCTAACTTACCGATTGTACTAATTAATACTCCTTTAGGTCAAGATATAGTCGATGAATACAGGATTGTTTGTGACATGGGAGTCATTGATAATGGATTCGGGAATAGAAATTATATCACAGATGTTTTTAACAATTACAATGGTAAAATAGCAATAGAAATAAGAGGGTCCACATCACAACAATATCCAAAAAAAGGTTACGGATTTGAAACTCAAGATGCTTTTGGATTAAACAACAATGTCGAATTATTGGGTTTGCCAAGTGAAAACGATTGGATACTTAACGGTCCTTATCCAGACAAAACCTTGTTAAGAGATGTATTGACTTTTGATTTATCACAAAAAATGGGTCATTATGCTTCAAATTGGAAATTTTGCGAATTGATGATAAACAATCAGTATCTTGGAGTTTATATACTAATGGAACGTATCAAAAAAGACAATGATAGGGTGGATATTTCAAATTTAGATGAAGATGATTTGGAGGGAGATTCCTTAACAGGTGGATACATTGTGAAAGTTGACAAATTAACGGGAGAAAATACAGGATCTTGGACTTCAAATTATAATGCAGAAGTTGTTTTTCAAGTTCATGACCCTGAATTTGATGAATTAAACCCTATACAATTTAACTACATCAAAAATTACCTCAATTCTTTTGAAGACAATCTAAACAGCTTAGAATTCGATGACCCTATAAATGGTTATTCTTCTTTTATTGAAACGGAATCTTTCTATGATTTTTTTATTCTACAAGAGTTGGGTAGAACCGTTGATGGTTATCGTTCAAGTGCATTTTTACATAAAGATAAAATTGGTGGTAAGTTTGATGGTAAATTAGTTGCAGGTCCGATGTGGGATTTTAATTTATCTTATGGAAATGCTGACTATTGTGATGCGATGCTCACTACTGGTTGGCAATACAACTTTGACGAAATTTGTGATTTCACCTCTTCTATTCCTTTTTGGTGGGAAAAATTATTAGCTTCAAGTAAATATAGAAATGGATTGAAATGTCGATGGCTTGAATTGAGAAATGGAGTTTTACATACAGACAGTCTGCATCATTTTATCGACTCGATGGCCAATTATTTAGAAGAAGCAAGGATTAGAAACTTTATTCAATGGCCAATTATTGGAGTTTATGTCAATTGGAATGCTTTTGTGGGGAACAGTTATGAAGAAGACTTGAATTATTTTAAAAACTACATAACCCAAAGAGCTTTATGGATTGATAATAATTTAGCTGGAACTTGTGATGCTTCTATTTTTGAAAATTCTTCCGAAAAAACTGATTTAATATTCCCAAACCCTATTGAAAATCAATTTCAATTACAAAATTATCAAAATTATAGTTCTATAAATATAATAGATTTAAATGGGAAAACTGTATTTAAACAAAACTTGGATAAAACTAATGGAAATATAAAAATTGAATTACCGAATGGTGTGTATTATGTAGAATTAATTAAAGAAAACTATGCCATTCCATTACAAAAAATTATCGTTCTAAAACCATGATTCAAAATCTTGCTCATATTGCTTTAATTGTAGATAATTACGACAAAGCAATAAAATATTACACGACTATTTTAGGTTTTGAATTGCTTGAAGACACCAAATTAAGCGAAAGCAAAAGATGGGTCTTAGTTAAACCAAAAGGTTCGAACGGCACATCAATTTTATTGGCTCAAGCTTCTACAGATGAACAAATTAGTCGTATTGGTAATCAAACTGGAGGTCGTGTATTTTTGTTTTTACATACCACAGATTTTGACATTTATCACGAGTCATTAATGCAAAAAGGGGTAAAAATTAATCGTCAACCAGTAATAGAATCTTGGGGAAAAGTTTTGGTTTTTGAAGATTTATATGGAAATTTATGGGATTTAATTGAGAAGTTCTAATTATAAAAATTTAATAATTACAGACCTAAATTAGATTTTACTTCACTTCCTCCCCATTCTAAAACAGTAAAACCAGTTCTATCTAGAACTTTTTCATTTAAAGTTTTTTTGGTAAATCCTGAAATAATTTTAGGGTTAGCTTGAAATAATACGAAAACTCTTCTCAAATTGTCTGGCTTTGGTATAATATTTAATTCACCAATTAAAGAACAATTGTCGTCAATAAAAAATTGAATTTGAACGTTTTGAGCATTAATAAATTTCGGACACCAATAGGTAATGAAATCTGCTATTTCTTTTGAATTAAATCCAAGTTTTGTGAGTTCTTTTTCAAAATAGGGGACTAAATTTTTGCCAGAAACAATTTCATTTGAATTATAAGAATTCGTTTCAATTGAAGTGAAATCCTGTTTGGCTTCCCAAAATAAATAGGGATATTCTGAACCATTTTCAGAAATTAATATTCCATTTTTTCCAGTTTTCATATTCCAAGTATTTGTGTCTGAAAGTTTTGGATATGAAAAAGTTAATTCTCCTTTAGTTTTTAATTGTAATGAAAAATTTATAGGATCTGAATTGTAAACATAAATCACAGGTTTTTCAACAGATATTTTAATTTCATCAGAATAATTTGATGCGTTAATAATAACTTTTATTCGTCTTTTTTCTTTTGGACTGTGATTTTCATAATAAGCTTCTTCTATTGATTTATGTTTAAAAGCAATATAAGGAGTTGAAACTGGTATTTTTAGCTCGAAATAACCTGTTTTGGAAACATGTTCTTTTTGATTATGAGCTTTAATTTTAACATTTTTAATAGTTTTACCTGTACTTATTAAAATAATTTTCCCTTCAACAACATAAAATCCAGATTCAATTGATTTATCTTCGATATCAGAAATGATGGTATAACTAGGGTAACTTTCTTTGTAATTGTATTTATTTTTTTCATTTGACCATAATTTTGGAAAAATCAAAAACAGTAGAAAAATTAAAACTATAAATTTCATATTATGGTTTTTGTGCTATATACAACTAAAAAAAGTAATGGTTCAATAAATTTAATTCAAAAAAAATAGACTCATTTCAGAGTAATTCTATCAGTGTCAAATTGAAATTTTATCTTTTTTTATTGCTCTGTAGATAAGATAAATTCCTGCTAATACAAAAGGAATACTTAAAATCTGACCAGTATTGATAAACCAAAAATCGTCACGTTGTGTTTGTCCTACCTTAATAAATTCAATAAAAAATCGGGCAATAAACATAACTGTAAGAAAAATACCAAATAAAAAACCTGATTTTTGACCAGCATCTTTTTTCCAATACAAAAATCTCAAGAATAAAAACAATGCTAAATATGCCAAAGCTTCGTACAATTGGGCTGGGTGACGGTAAACCATTTCTCCATTAATATCGTATTCAGGACCAGCATTATAAAACTTAAAACCCCAAGGAAGATTTGTTGGTGTTCCAATAATTTCATGATTAACTAAATTACCTAAACGAATAAAACATCCAGCAATTGAAATTGGAGCTGCCACCCTATCTAAAATATATAGGATTGGACGTTGAACAATTTTTCTTGAAAATAGTACTAATGCAATAAAAATTGCTATAGCTGCACCATGTGATGCTAGACCACCTTCATAAATTTTTAAAATATCTATAGGATGAGAAAAATACCCCCTTTCACCAGTTATTGGATTGTCCCAATAAGGACCATAAAAGAAAACATGACCTAACCTAGCACCAACAACGGTTGCAATAACAATATAGAGTAACAATTTATCTAAAATTTGATCGGAAACATTTTCTTTTTTGAACATTTTTTTAATCACATAATATCCTAGTACGATACCACTGACAAATAGAAGTCCATATTTATTAGGTGTGGACCAACCTTCTATCAATTCTGAACTTACTTTCCAATCAATTCCTAAAATCATTGTTTATCTTGTTAACATTTACATTCTCCATAAAAATCTTTAACTGTTTTTCTTCCATCTTTTGATTCAATGGTTACTCTTCCAGTTTTAATTCCAAATTTAGTATCAGTTTTTTTATGGAAAACCTCAATTTTCATTTCTAAATTACCACTTCTGTATGTTCCTATCGAATATCCAACTCCAATATTGTCATAAAAAGTCATAATAAATTTTGTCATCACACCATTGATACTTGCGTAAGAGGTAACTACAAAATCATTTACAAGTATGTATTTGCCTTTCTTAAATTGTTCTTCATTCAAAGATAAAAAACACTTGCAACCATTAATATTATTGGGGATATAATCAAATTCAATTAAATCTAAAGTTATTTTTCTTTGTTCTGATTCAAAATTGGTTTTTATTTTTTTTCTATTCATTGATTTCACTTCATTTTGACAAGAATTCAAATGCAAGAAAAAGAACAAAAAAATTACAATATAATAATTAGAAATATATTTCAAACCAAAGGGTATTTCAAAACTTGTACGAACAAAAATAATAAAAGTTAGTCTAAATTCAAGTTTTCTTCTAATTAAAAAATTAAATCAATAAAATTTTAATAACTTTTCAAAGATAAAAAGAAAATATGATTACAATATATGAAAAAAATAAAAATTTGAAAAACATCAAATTAAAATCAAATTTGGAGAAAAATTATCATTGAAAACATCAAAATATTCGATACAATCAATCAAATATACATTTAACATAAATTTGCTTTGATATTTGTTAACTAATTATTAGTTTAAACGTATAATTATTAAGTGAAACTAATATCTTACTGCCATGAGACAACTTAAAATTACAAAACAAGTTACCAATCGAGAAACTGCCTCTCTGGATAAATATTTGCAGGAAATTGGAAGAGAGGATATGGTAACTCCTGAACAAGAAGTTGAACTTGCTTTAAAAATCAAAAATGGTGACCAGAAGGCATTAGAAAAACTTACCAAAGCCAATTTGCGTTTTGTTATATCAGTAGCAAAACAATATCAAAATCAAGGTCTTACACTATCCGACTTAATTAACGAAGGAAACGTAGGATTAATAAAAGCAGCACAACGTTTTGATGAAACCCGTGGATTTAAATTTATATCCTACGCCGTATGGTGGATTCGTCAATCTATTTTACAAGCTTTAGCTGAACAGGCAAGAATTGTTCGTTTACCTCTTAATAAAATTGGAATTATCAATAAAATCAACAAAACGTATTCTGATTTAGAACAAAAATTAGAAAGACCTCCAACAGCTGATGAAATTGCAGATCTCTTAGACATGAATGTTGATGATGTTCAAAACTCATTATCCAATAGTATAAGACATGTATCAATGGATGCTCCATTAAGCGAATCAGATGACGATTCCTCAAATATGTTAGAAGTTTTACCAAACGAAGAATCGCTTACCCCTGAAAGTGGATTGGTAAAAGAATCTTTAAGAAGAGATATTGAACGTTCTTTAGCCACTTTAACTATAAGAGAAGGTGAAGTGGTAAGATTATTTTATGGTTTAAATGGTAAATACCCACTTACATTAGAAGAAATTGGTGAACAATTTGAATTGACAAGAGAAAGAGTAAGACAAATTAAAGAAAAAGCCATTAGACGATTAAAACATACAACAAGGAGTCGGATTTTAAAAAATTATTTAGGTTAATTTGGATCTACATCAATTGCAATTTGAACACTTTTAAATGTCGGTTCAGAAAAAAATAATTCAATAATTTCATCAATTTTTTGCCTTACTTTTGTAATGGGGACATCTTTTTCTAATTTCAACACGACTTGTTTAAGAAATAAATTATTAATTCGAGAGATTAAGGGAACTTGAGGCCCCAAAACCCTTTCTTTAAAAACTTCTTTTAATTGTTCAGCAAAAAAATGAGATGCCTTATCTAATAAATAATAATCCTTCGTTTTAAATGAAAAATGTATCAACTTAAAATAGGGTGGCCAAAAAAAATTAATTCTTTCAGTAATTTCCGTATCGTAAAAAGAGATAAAATCGTGTTCACAAACTTTTTTTAACACCCAATGATCAGTGTTTTGAGTTTGAATCAACACTTTTCCTCTTTTGTTTCTCCTTCCTGCCCTACCCGCAACCTGAGTCATTAATTGAAATGATCTTTCATACGCTCTAAAATCAGGCCTATTCATCATCCCATCTGCATCTAAAACACCCACTAAATTCACATTGTCAAAATCCAATCCCTTACTAATCATTTGAGTACCAATTAAAATATGAATTTTTTGGTCTTCAAAATCTTGTATGATTTGTTGATAAGCATACTTATTTCTTGTGGAATCTAAATCTAAACGTTCAATACGATAATCAGGAAAAATAATTCTCAACTCATCTTCAATTTTTTCCGTACCAAAACCCAACATTCTTAAACGGTTGCTACCACAATTAGAACAAGAACCAATAGGTGGACTAACATAAGAACAATAATGACATTTTAAAGAATTACTTTGTTTGTGGTAAGTCAAACTCACATCACAATTTTTACATTTGGCAATATTGTTACAAACTTCACATGCCCAAACGGTGGTGAAACCTCTTCTATTTTGAAAAAGAATAACTTGTTCATTATCTTTTATAGCAATTTCAACCTCATCTAATAAACTTTTGCTAAAATGAGAGTGCATTCTGTCGGCTTCTTTCTCTTTCTTTAAATCCACCAAAAAAATTTCTGGTAATTCAATTTGACTGTAACGTTCATTTAATTTTACCAAAGCATATTTACCTTGTTTGGCATTGTAATAGCTTTCAAAAGAAGGAGTTGCTGAACCTAACAAAACTTTTGTTTTATGAAGTTGTGCCAACACAATAGCACAATCACGAGCATGATACCTTGGCGCTGGATCGTATTGCTTAAATGAAGTCTCATGTTCCTCATCAACGATGATCAATCCTAAATCTTGATAAGGGAGAAACAAAGATGAACGAGCACCTAAAATTATTCTAAATTTATCAGGATTGTTTTTTAATACATTATGCCAAATCTCTATTCTTTCATTTTGGTTGAATTTTGAATGATATACTCCAACTAAATCTCCAAAATATAAAGACAATCTCTCAATTAATTGAGTAGTAAGTGCAATTTCTGGCAATAGAAACAAAATTTGTTTGCCTAATTTAATTTGTTCTTCAATTAATTCGACATAAATTTCTGTTTTTCCTGAGCCAGTAATCCCGTGTAAAAGACAGATGTTTTTTTCATTAAACGCCTCTTTTATTTCGTCAAAAGATTTTTTTTGAGCTGTAGAAAGATTTTTTTTCGCTAATGTTTCTTTGTCATGACCTTTTAATCTTGAAACAGTAATTTTTTCAGAAATAAGAATTTCTCTTTTCTCTAAAGTTTGTAAAGACGATGCGGAAACTTCTTCTTTAGATAAGTGTTTTTTAAATACTGGATTTAAGTACCTTGAGTCGTTTTGAAGTTTCAGAAAAGTAAGTAAAGCATGGAATTGTTTTTCGTGTTTTTGTGCCAATTCATCTAAAATCTCAGATAAACTTTCTTCGTTTTGATAATTTTGATGTAATATATATGCTTTTTCTGTTTTATTTTGAAATTTGTCTTTCACTTCTTCTAAAGTCTGTACGATATACCATTCAATCATTTCTTTAATTAAAGGTTGAATCGTTTTTATCCCAACAATTTCTGAGATTTCTTTTAAATCTAAGCTTTCTTGAACGGTAAGTGCTTCAAAAATAAGATACTGCCTTTCGTTCAGTAAAGACAGATTGTCTTCATAATCAGGGTGAAGAGTGATTTTTGTTTCAGAAGCTAATTTAAAATTTGAAGGCAAAGCCACATTCATTACTTCTCCAATTGGAGACATGTAATACAAGGACATCCATTGCCAAAATTTAATTTGTATAGGATGTACAATCGGCGAGTCGTCAAGAATATTTTCAATAAATTTAACAGCATAATTTTGAGGAACATTTTCATGAACACTAACTACAATCGCTGTATAAAGTTTTGATTTTCCAAAAGGAACTATAACTCGAACTCCTTCTTTAACAAAGTCGTTTAACTCAAATGGAACACGATAGGTAAATAAATTTTTGACCGGTAATGGAACAATAACGTCAACAAAAAGCGTTTTTCGATCCATTTAGAGCATTTAATCGCAATAAAAACTTTCACCTGCGTCAAAAGCAGTCAAATCACTACAAAACAGATAAGTTCCAGTAATGGTCCCTAAACACAACTCTTTTGTTGAATTCAAATCAATACAGCGTACATAACTTGATCCGCCATTATATTTCCATTTTAAATAGACATTTGATTGAGTATTACGTGAGGCAAAGATTCCAACAATTCTATTGTCATTCGTAATAGTAAGGTTTGTAAAAGTTGGTTTATTTTGTGTCAATGAAGAAGTTGGTTTATTCACCGTTATATATTTTTGAAAATCTTCATCTGCAGCTGTAGCAATTATAGTAATAGATTTTAAAATTCTTTTTGTAATACTATTGTCGTTTGAACAATTTGATTTAATTAAATCATAAAAAGTATTTCCATAAGCAGTTAATTCCGCTATTCCTGTGGACAAACCATCTTCATTAACTGTACCTAAAGTCCATTCAAAACTTTTTGTATTTTTTAGTGAGGAGCCTTGGAATTCCTCGAATTCAATTAATAATTTACATTCAACAGCACTTGAAGTACCAACATTTAATCTAACATCAGTATTTCTAAATCCACTAGTTTCAGCAAATTTAAATCCACCAGCGTCTTGTTGAGTTTTTGGATCTTTAATAGAAAACCCAGTTATTAGCTTAGTTTTTCCAGTAATTGTACTTTCAGAACTTAATCCTTCATCGACAACAACTTCTAAATGATATTCAGTAAAACCATCGGCAATCAAACTTTCATTTTTATTTGTTTTGAAATAGTACATCACTTGTTCAGGACCGAAAAAAGCACCAGATTCTTTATTTGTAACAAGGGTATCTCTCAACTCCCATGTTCTTTTAAGTGTAGAACCATCGTATTCTTTAACTGTTCCTTTTACTGAATTAAAGTAAGAAGAATCAGCAATTTGAGCGATTGACAAAGCATCACCACCACCATAAAATGCACGATTTATTTTGATGTAATGAATTGTATCATTTTGGTCTAATAGACCGTAAACAACCGCAGTAGTTTTTCCGTCTGTACTCGGATCGATTTCTTCTTTACAAGATTGATTTAAAAACAATACTAATATTAAGGAAAGGAAAGTATATTTTGTCATTTTAAAAAATAAAGTTCAAAAATAACAAGAATCTTTGATATAAAAATGATAATGAATCAAGATTTACTACATTACAAAGAAAAAAACTAAATCGGCAGGGAATAACTTTATCTTATTATCTCAAAAATAATCTTTATTAATTCGTGAAATTCGTAGCGAAATTTTAGAGCTAAAGGAAAAAGATTAGTTTCTTTTTACTTTTTTCCAAAGCAAAAAAAGTAACAAAAAGTGCTTTTTTGAAAAGTATTCTCAGGAAAATGCTCCGCAACGTAGATTTTTTCATTCCACGCTGTATTTCATTAAAAATGAAATGCGATTCCATTCAAAATCTACTTTTTCTTGAATACTTTTCTGCTTCGGGTGTTCATTTTTATTTGGTTTACAGATAGTAACAATTGAAATTTTATAAAACTGCGTTTTTCAGTGGGTAATAATCAGGTAATGTTGGAAAAATGGTTAGATGGGATTTCTTAAAGGCATCCCCGCAGATTCATTTCGCAGATGTTTTGGGGAAAAATATGAATAAGTATAAATTTTCCATTTAACTAATAAAATCTATGTTAATTCGTGAAATTTGTGACTAAAACTTGTTCTGATATTTTGTAGTCTTTTGGATTATTTCACTTTATTCATACCCATAAATTTCAACATCCATTTTGGCAAATGTTTTTCAGGATTTCTATTTTTTAAGTTTAAATACCAATTCCATTTTTTCATTATTGGAACTTTGTGTGTTTCAACAAATTCTATTAAAGTGCCATCGGAATCTTCAACATAAGCAAAACGACCGCTGGCTTCTCCCATATCAAATGTCGAACCTGAATCCACAGTAAAAGGAAAACCATTTTCGCTTAGTTCTTTTTGTAAATCATCCATGTTTCTAACGTCAAAACAAAGATGAATAAAACCCCAATCCCCCCAAAATCTATTTTCAAAAATATTTCTATGTTTTTCTGGCTCTAAAGATTGTATTAATTCAATTTCAGTACTTCCTAACATTTGTGCAAAAGGTCCTTTTCTTATTTGACTATGACGAAGTAATACTCTACGAACTTTTTGACTTCCACTAGGTAATGATTGATAAACAGAAAAAGTGTCAGTTACATCGTAAACCACAATATCATAATTCAGTATATCACGGTAAAGTTTAAGTGCTTTTTCGATATTACTCACTCCAATAACAGCTCCAGAAACACCACCAGTAAATGAAGCATTTTGTTCTGAAAAAAACCAATCTAAACCTTCGACTATTTCAAAATAATTTCCGTTGGGATCTGAAATTAAAAAATGTTTTTTTCCTTCAGGCGTTTTTTCTATGTTTGACAATAAATTACATTGATTTTTTTGATAATAACGATAAGATTTTTCAACATCTCTACTTTTGATTTTTCCAATAAATATTCCAAAATCACCTAATTGAGGAGTAAAACTGGGTTTTTCAGTATTTCTTGATGTGTATTGCCAGATTTCAAAGCCACCACCACCATTCATATTTAAAGCAAGAGTTGCAGTACGACTTTGAACTTTATTTCCAGTATAATCAATCATTAATGGTGCATCAGCAGCTTCAGAAAATACTTTCACATTCATTCCAAAATTTTTTCTATACCAAGACCAAATTTTTTCAACATCTGGTACACCTATTCCCAATTGTTGTATTCCACAAATTATTTTACTCATATATATTTATAATTATCTAATTGCACGTTCGTTAAACAACAAATATCCATAACTTATCTGAAAAGATAAGGGATAAGTTTGATTTTGAAAAGTAATCGATTTCAAGGTCTGTTTAGGAAAATAATTTGCAGTAGCTCTAATTGGCCCGATTGGACTGTGATAAATTAAAGACAAAGAAAACAAAAAAGTTTCCCCTTTAAAGTTTTTAGAATAATTGAAAGACCCATCAGGGTTTAAAACTAACATCTTTATAGGTTGATAAAAATAAGAATCAATACGGAAATCTATATTTTCATTGGCCGTAAAAACTGTATTTAAACCAAAACCAAGATGTTGTGGAGAACGGTATTCAGGTAAAAAGAAACTACTCAAATCTGGTATTGCATTAAATTCAGTAGTATTTAAAATACTTGCGGTATAATTGTAAAACAATGATTGACTATTCAATACAGATTTAGCGTGAATTCCCACGTGGATATTTCTAAAATCTAAAAAATAAGATTGCAATTCTACATTTAATTGCACCCATTCATGCCATTTAATCTTATCATATTTCTCTAAAGAAGTTGAACCTGAAATACTTCTTTCTTTACCTTGAATGTATCTTAATTTAACAGCAAATAAATTTCCTGAATTAGCAAATTGTTTTTTATTAAGAGAGGAAAATTCAAGTCCCCATGAAATTTGATTCCCTCGAAATGTAGTTATGTCTGCTGTATCTTTACTAGTAAATTTACTAGATTGATAATAAGAATCTTTTAAATCAAAATGTCTGTATTCAAAAAAGTTACATCCTTTGTTTCCAAGTGCTTGTTTAATTTTTACACCATAATATCTCTCGTTTTGAACTAAAAAGGATGGTTTTACGTCTTCAAAAAAAGTGGAAAAACTTCTATAATAATCCCATCTATTCATTGTAAAGTATGGAACAAAAGTAATAGGAAAATAATTAGGTAAAGTATAATTCATGTAGGCCCTCAAAGAACCATAAAATCGTCCAAAATAAGATTCCGCTTTGATTTTAATGGCTTTCTTTTTAATGTTTAGATAGTTTAAAGCGATGTAACCTGTGTTGATTGGGCGAGAAGAAAAATGTCCACCCACTTCCAACTTTAATTTTTTTGACCTTTTCATTTTAATATCTAATTGATAAGCTGTGTCAACAAAATTTAATGTAGGGTACATGTGTGAAATCTGTTCAAAATTTGCTAAACGGTAATACCGTTTTTCTAGTTTTTTAATTAATAATAAATGATTTCTATTGGGTTTTAATAAGGATTTTTCAATAAAGACTATGTCTTTGTTTTTGGTATTAGTAGTCAAAACTTTATTGATTTTCAATTCTTTTATGTTTTTTCTAAATTTTATTCTTGATAAATGCAATTCTTGAAAAGATTTTCGCTCAGTAACATATTTTTTAATGGAATCCATCATTTTAATTGTTGAGAAATAACCTTCTTGTATGGCTTTTTCTACTTCGTCAAATTCAAAAGTATTTAAATCCACTTTTGGATGGATAATAACACCTTCTTCACATGGTAAATTAAAATTAGAATGACGAACCAACATATTTTCTAATTGACTAAAAATATTTGAATCTGTAGGTTTTTTTGCATTCAAAGTTACATTACTGCCAATAATAAAATCCACATCAAATTGGTGATATAAAACATCTATGGGGAAGTTGTTGTACAACCCACCATCAAAAAGTAGTTTTCCATCTATTTCAATAGGAGTAAAATAAAATGGATACGTAATAGCAGCTCGAATAACTTCATTCAGCTTACCTTTATCAAAAACTATTGCTTCTTTGCTAACAATATCACCAGCTATTGCTCTAAAAGGGATAAACAAATCATCGAATTGTCCATTCACACTTTCACCTGCAGGACCTAATAACATCATCAACTCAAAATCAAGCATAATAGATGAACGAAGGTTAGTAGGTAATGATTTTAAAATCAAACTATCAATAGTGAATGGCACTTCAATTATACTTGCATCTGAATTGTCTTGAAGAAAGTAATACTTATGTTTTGTAAGCAATTCTCCTTTAGCCATTGCCTGAAATTTTTCACTCAAAACAAAATCCTGAATCTCGATAGGTGAGTAAGAAGAAGCATATAATGCTGCAATTAAAGCACCAGCAGATGTACCTGTAATATAGTCAACAGGAATTTCATTTTCTTCAAGAGCTTTTAACACGCCTATATGAGCGAAAGCTGATGCACCTCCACCACTCAATACTAATCCAACTTTCTGTGAAAAAGAAGTATGAGATATAAACAGTAAAAGAAATGAAACAATAAATTTACTCAATGGTGTTTTTTTGCAAAGATAAAATAATTAAAAAAATTAATGTAATTTGAATAGTATAAATGTTGGATTTTGTTTTTTACTTTTTTCCAAAGCAAAAAAAGTAACAACTTAGTCCCTGAGTCTTTCGTGGACGATCTCACTGACCATAGGGAAGTGAAAAGTGCTTTTTTAAACCCAAAATCAGCATTAGAAATACTGATTTGTTTAACAAAATCTAAATCAATTATTTACAAAATTGATAGATTTTTTAAAACGGAGTTAACTCTCATTTAATCATATAGTGTAAAAATCTGCGTAAATCTGTGGGAATTTTCAGCGTAAATCAGCGGGAGCACCCACTTTTCACGCAGATGTTCGAAGATTCTTTTCGTAGATGCTCTCAGAAAAAATTAAATCAAAAGTGATTCTTTTTTTAAGAAACTATTTTAAAAGAATTTGGTTTTATTTCACAATGCTGGTAAGATTTTATTTCTAACTTCTCCAAAACCTATTCTTAGCTTATCTTTTTCCGCAAAACCTTTGATAATCAAGGTGTCATAATCTAAAAGGAATTTTCTTTCTGTTCCATCAGAAAAAGGGATTGGTTTGCTACCTTTCCATGCTAACTCTAACATTGAACCATAAGAATCTGGCGTTGGTCCCGAAATAGTACCTGAACCCATCAAATCTCCACACCTTATATTACAACCATTTACAGTATGGTGAGCCAATTGCTGTGACATATTCCAATAGAGGTATTTAAAATTGGATTTAGCAATATTTTGTTCCAATCCATTTGGCGTTAAAATACTCACTTCTAATTGAATATCAAAAGATTTTTCTCCTTTAAATTTTAAATAGTCCAACACTTCGGGTTCTTGTTTGGGACTTTCACATCTAAAAGGTTCCAAAGCATCTAAAGTAACAATCCATGGAGAAATACTTGAAGCAAAATTTTTGGCTAAAAATGGACCAAGCGGAACATATTCCCACGTTTGGATATCTCTTGCAGACCAATCGTTTAACAAACACATTCCAAAAATGTACTCTTCAGCTTCCTCAGTCGAAATAGATTCTCCCAACGCTTTTCCGTCAAAAGTGATAAAAGCAGTTTCCAATTCAAAATCTAAATTTCGGCAAGGAGCATAGATAGGATTTGAATTAGGGTCTGGTTTAATTTGTCCTTTTGGTCTGTGAATATTTTGACCTGATAAAATAATTGAACTCGCTCTACCATGATAACCTACTGGAATCCATAACCAGTTAGGCAATAAAGCGTTAGCAGGATCACGGAACATCATTCCAACATTGGTCGCATGTTCTCTTGAAGAATAAAAATCCGTATAATCACCTATTTGAATGGGCATACACATGGTAACTTGTTCAATAGGAATCAATACTTGAGACACATGATGTTCGTTTTTTTGTAAACTTTGATGCTGATTGTCCAACAATTTTAACAAACGATTTCTCAATTCTCTTACTGATTTTTTACCTTTTTTCATCATAAGATTGAGCACGATAGCATCAAAATCTGACAATTCAAAAGGTAAATTTTCCAAATACCCTAAAATATAAAGTGCTTTAAGATCCACAACAAAATCTCCAATCCTCACTCCTACTCTTTCCTTTTCATTTTCAGTTTTAAAAACACCAAAAGGAAGGTTTTGAAGGGGGAAGTCGGAGTTAGCAGGTATAGAAACCCAGGATTTCACAAAAGACAAATTTGATAATGACATGTTCTTGTTTATTTTGTTTTTGCAAATTTAGAAAAAAAGGGGGAAATGATTATGAAAAAAGAATGTTTTTAACTGAATAAGCTTAAAAAATTTTGAGTATTACTTTTAATTGAATAACATTCTATAATTTTTTGTCTAGCCTTCTTTCCCATCTCATCAAATTGAGAACTATTTGATAAAAATTGATCTAATACAGTAAACCATTCATCCTCAGTATCTGCAATAAAACCATTAATTCCATGATCAACAATATCTAAATTTACTCCTACTGGTGATACAATTGCTGGGATTCCAAGAGACATATATTGGAGTGCTTTAAATCCACATTTCCCTTTTGCCCATTTATCATCAGTTAATGGCATAACACCAATATCAAATCTGAGTAAATCGATTATTTCTGTGTTTTTATGCCATTTGGTGAAAATTAGGTTTTTCAAAGCAAAATTTGGTTCTTGATCTGAAATCACATTAAAATAGAAATCGTGTTTTAAAGCTAATTTTTCTAGAATTGGTATAAGAAATTTTAAGTACTTATTTGTAGTTGCTGTACCAGTCCAACCAATTGTTAATTTATCAAATTTTTCAATATTAAATAAAGCAGGATTATGATAGTTTTCAGTATCAATTGTAGTTGGGTTTAATACCACATTAGAATTAAATTGTTTTGCATATTTAGCTAAATATTCATTCCCAACTGAAACCTTGTAACTCCATTTTATGATTTTTTTGACTTTTGAATAATATTTTAATTTCTGAAACATTTTATTGTTCTCATTGTAATTTTCTAACCAAATTGCATCGTCAAAATCATAAATGATTTTTTTTCGAAGTATTTTGGCAATAATAAACTCAAATATTGGTGGACCAATTGGAGCCGTTTCTCTATGTATAAAAACATATTTTGCGTTCAAGATTGAAAATAAATGAGAAAATCTTTTAAAAAACGACATACATATGTACAAAAATTTCAATAAAACATTTCCCTTTTGGTGATAAATATTCCATGCTTTTTCTGATAAAAAAGAAAAAGTTTTGAATTTTACGTTATTAAGTTTTAGAATTGAAAAATATTGTTCAAACCTAAATCTTTGTGATGGTGCAAAAGATATTGGATAAGGAAATAAAAAAACTATTTTTTCCAACTGTTTAATACTTTTTTTATACCATCTTCTAAACTTAGCAAATCTCTGTTTAAAATTTGCTTCATTTTTGTAATATCAGGTTGTCTTCGCGTCATATCACCTTCTGATAATGGAGGTAAATGAATAATTTTAGAAGAAGAACCTGTTAACTTTATAATTGTTTCAGCTAATTCCTTTATAGTCGATATTTTATCATTACCTATATTAAAAACATCATTTGCATATCGTTCATCTTCCATTGTTTTTAAACAAGCCTCGACATTATCATCTATAAAACAAAAGGTTCTTGTTTGATTTCCGTCACCATATACGGTTATATCTTCGTTTTTTAAAGCAGCTTGAATAAACTTAGACATCACAAAATCAGGACTTTGCTTTGGTCCATAAGTGTTAAAATACCTAAAAATGGTGTATTTTAAACCATATTCTTGAAAATAAGATTTAAAATACGATTCCCCTACATTTTTAACAATCGCATAAGGTAATCTCGAATTTAATGGAGTAGTTTCCTCATTTTGAGGTAAATGCACTGGCTCACCATATACTTCAGATGAAGAAGAAAAGAATACACGTTTAACATTTTGTAATCGAGCAAGTTCTAAAATATTTTTAAAACCTTGAATATCTTCTAAAACCAACAAAGGATTTGCCAGTGTTCGTTTAACACCCACAACAGCGGCATAATGAAAGATATAATCAAATTGATATGTATCAAATACTTGTTTAATTTGAGTATAATTATTTACATCACATTGATGAAAACTGCAATTTGGATGTGTTGGAATATTTTGACTTAATCCCGTCAAAAAATTATCCACAAGTATTAATTTATTTGAGGGATTTTTCAATAGTTCATCTGCAGTTGAACTAGGGACAAACCCAGCCCCTCCTGTAATTAGTATATTCATATCAATGAGTTATTTTTTCTTTAAAAGTAATACTTTTCATAATTTCTGCTTTTCCTACAAAATCATCTTTCTGAGTAGGTAAATTACTTTTAAATAGATGATTGAAAATATGAATAAAAGTATTTACACTTGTATTTGTACTTTTAAATTTTTTCTTTAGGGATTCTGGTCCATAAATACAATTAAAAATTAATGCCCTTGCTTCAAAAATTTCTTTTTTGTTTTTTGAAGAAATATATGGACCATGATCAGATTGTATTAAAATAATAGCATTTTTATCTTCTCTTTTTATTTTTTCAATTTTGCTTCTCATTATTTTTGAAATATAAACTAACTGATCGATGTATCTTTCTTTCGGTTCCCAATTATTCACGCTCTTATTGATACTTGTTATTTTTCTACCGTTTCTATCAAACACATAAGGTGGATGAGGGGCAACAATATGAATAAAATTAAATTGATTTTGTTTATCAATAATAAATAAATCAATGGCATTAATTTGATTTTTGAGTCTATGAAAAACAGTTGAACCAATAATATCATCAAGTCTCAAAATTGTATGTTCTAACAAATTTCTTTCTAATTCATTTAATCCAACAGGTTGATATAGCTGATCTGCATGCTCAAAATTAGCTGTTACCGTATATCCAGATTTGATCACATTTATAGTATATCCATTTTCTTTTAAGGTTTTAAATACTGTATTACTGTAAATTGAATTTTTGGTATAACAGTCCATATTCAAAGTTGAAGTTAAAGATTTTTCTGTAGCATAAAAATTTGAGTAAACCGTATCTTGAACAAAAAAACCTTCACTTTTCAAGTAATTTAAAAATAATTTATTGTCAAAATTATAATACTTCTTTAAAGTTTGATTATTGGCATAACCATCCAATATGAAATAATAAATGTTTGGTAATTCTTTATCTGATTTAACGTGAACTTTTGCTTGTATTGTTTTTTTCTTTGTTACAGCAAAATTATATAAACATATAAACAAATTATATGATAAAAGCAAAATGAAAGTTGTATTTAAAAAAGCATTTATTCCTACAAATGATTTTTTAGTTTTCTTGATATATATTAACAAAAGAAAAATAACAACAATATCTGAAATTAATAAAATTCTATGTATGTGCCTAAATGGCCAATATCCTTCATAATACAAACCTTCTAAAAAATCATACCTAACACCATATGTGGAAAGTATTAATAAAAAGAAAAAAGAAAAAAGAGCTGTTTTTTTATTTTCTTTTAATATTATTTTTGAAAACAAAAATAATATTAAAGAAAAAGCAAATCCAATAAACAAGGGTCTGTATGACATATACAGACTTATTTCTTTATAATTCTTTGTGATCGTGTAAAAAATCACATAAGGAATCAAAAGAAAGGGGTGAAATGAATATTTCTTAAGGATATCTTTAATTTTCTCCATTATCTTTTTTCAAAATTGTAAATGACACGTTTAGAATCTGAAAATTTTTGAGATGTTATCAATTTAAAATAATTTTGAAAAACTTGTTCAAAGTTTTCAATTGTATAATCATCAAAAACATCTTTTTTAGTGACTAGTAATCGTTGTGATTGAGGGTCATCTTTAGGTACAAACTCAATGATTAAATGTAGTGAAAAAGTAGCATAAAATTTAGCAATCAATTCAAATGACAAATTATTCGATAAAACTAAATGATGGATTAAAGCCAAAGACAAACTAGTTGCTTCATTAGGTAATCGATCTATGAATGATTTTCTCTCTTTATTAGCCCAACCGATTGCTGGAGTTGGGTTACTCATATCAACAATTAGAGGAATGATATTTGTAATTTTATTTTTCGCAAGTTGTTTGCATTGATTGTGAATGACACTTGCATCAAAATCAAAAGATATAACTTGTTGAGCAAACTTTGAAGCTATCTCTGAAAACAGACCAGTGTTTGAACCAGAGTCTATCACGGTTTTAGGTGAAATATTTGCTATGGTTTTGGAAACAAAATCTTTTTTTTCTTGAATGTTCTCACTATTGTATGAAAAGTCATTGTAATAATCTGTCCAATTGGTTTTAGATTTTGGAAGTTTAAATCCAGAAATCATAGACTTAAGGTGATTTAAAATGTTTATTTGTTTCGATTTAGGTAAATCAATTTTTTTGGATTTGAAACTAGTATCGCTTTTGTATTTTTTTTCATACTTTGCATTCAAATGAATGTGAGAGTATATACTCAAATTTAATTTACTTCGAAATGGTAAAATTTTAGAAGTCAATTCGAGTGGAATACCATCTATATGTAACACTTGTAATTTATTCAAATCTTCAATCCCATATACTTGTAAAACTAATGGTGCTAAAAAATGTTGACAAAATTGCTTGTATGCTTGCCACGGCGTACCATCATTAAATTTTTCAAAAGAAAGTGTATCAATAAAAATCGGTTTCCCATCAACAAACTGAACATTAAATGCTGTAGCATCTTTTAAACTCATTCCATGATTTAAACTTTCTAATTGGATTTCTAGAGTGAGTAAAGCAGCCCTTTTTAATTGATAAAATGACCATTCATAGGGATAAGAAATAAATGGTAGCTGAATAGGCTGAATGATTAAATTCTCTTTAATATCCGTGAAATTAGAAACTTCTTGATGTGCAATTAATTTTTTATTATCTACTAATGCTTTCAGTAATCCAGAATCCTTTAAAAGATTGTAATTATCAAAATAACTGGGAGAAATTGAGCGATAAATTAAACCTTCATGTGAAAAAATATATCCATCGCGATCTCTAAAAGATGCATCTTCAGTCTTCATTTCCATCTTTTAATTTTTCTTCTAACTTCTTTTTATTGAAGATTTTTAGAAAGAAATACACAATTCTTTTGTAAAATAAGACTACTGCAGCTACTGCCCCTAAAAGCATTTGCAACAATAAACTTCCTGTTCCTGGGTCTATGTATAGTTGGTACATTTTGTTTTTTTTAGATGGCGAATATAATGAAAATAATTTAATTTCCATAGATTTCTTGATAAACTCCATCAGCAATCTGTAAATTTCGATACTTTTCAGCAAAAGGTCGAATTTTGTTATAAATTTCCATTCTAGATTTACCCTTTAAAAAAGTGTCTATTTTCTGAACAGCATTAAAATATTCTTGATTTGTTAATTCTTTCAAAACATAACCAATTGCATTTCTTTCAATTATTTCAGAATCATCTGAAATTTCTTTAGTAATGACAATTGGCAGACCCAAAGCCCAATATTCACCATCTTTAATAGGGGTACAAAACCTTTTACTTGGTACAGATTTAACAGGTGTTAAAGCAAAATCCCCTAAGCCCATGTAATTAGGCACTTCAGAATGCTTAACAAATTTTCTAATAATGGTATGTAATCCTATTCCTGAATTTTGGCGGAATAGTTCAATTTCCTCTTTAGGATGAGATGTAAGTAATAAAAATCTAAAACGATCACCCCAAAATTTTTCAGCTTCAAGAATCAAATCAAAAACCTCATTCCCTAAATAAATACCTCCAAATTTACCTGCATATACACAGATTATTTTTCCTTCAAGATTTAATTCTTTTAACAAATATTCATTTTTTACATTTTTGTATGAAAATAAATCTAAATCTACACATGCAGGTTTAACAAATATTTTATTTACATCTAAATTTAATTTGTTTGACATTTCATATTTAAATCTTTCTGTAGTTGCAATCAAAAAATCTGCTTTTTTAGCTAAACTGCCTTCAAAAAATGTAAGAATTCGAGCAGCTAATCCTTTTTTATTCCATGTCCCATTTTCAATCATTGACTGAGCATGAGGCTCGTAACTATCAATTCTTTGTAAATTAATCTTTTTAATCCAAAAAGTAATTTCAACCACATTACAATTCCTTTAAAACCTAAAGGGTAATAATCAAAGGAAATTAAATTAATCTTTGGGTTTAAGACTAAATTTTTACTTTTTTCACGATCAAGCGTGACTAGAAATATTTTTGAATCTTTACTTAATTGTTTTGAAATCATTTCAACGTAGGGAAGGGTATACGTTTGAATTAAAGCATCGTTAAAAGACCAAGAAGTAATAATTAATACGTTTTTATGAATCATTTTACTTTACACCAATATTTTTGAAAGCCAAATTTGTATTCAACATCTAAAACTTCTAAACCACAAAATGTTAAAATTTCTATCAATTCTAATCTATCAAATTCACTAACATGATCAATATCAGTATAATTCAATTTAGAACCAACTTTCAATCTAAACTTATTTGAAAATGATGATTCATAATCTGGTAAATCTATGAAAATATAATTAAAAAATATTTTAAATTCATTTAAAAATTCTTTTGGATTGTCTAAATGTTCTAATATATGAGATAGAATCAAAACATCAAATTTATTATTGTTTTTCTTTAGGAAATTATAAGCTTCATCAAAATGAAAAGATAAATTGTTTCTTGAATATTTAATTTTGGCCAATTTAATTAATTTTTCGTTATAATCAATTCCAATTACTTCATATGATATGTCTGCAATTAAATTTGATAAATCTCCAGAATTACATCCTAAATCAAAAACTTTATCTGTAGATTTAATATGTTTTTTTAAAAATTCCATAGAAGATAATCTAACGGGATGTTCTTCTACATTATATATCTTATAGCTTTCCTCATGAGCTAATCGATCAAAAATCCACTCTAAATTCAAAAAAAGTTTTAATCGTACTTTATTAGACAAAATCTTTAATTTAAACAATCTATAAATCACAATTAACAAGAAGTTTTTGTCTTTTTCTCTATTCAGTTTTAGTCCCATTTTCTACTAATTTTATTAATATTCTTTCAATTTCAAATTCAATTTTATTTTGAAAAATATAGTTGTAATTCAAAACTAATTTACTATTAGATAATATATATGAATTTATAAATATAGTATTATTTGAATTAAAATTTATTTTTATTTTTTTTCCAAATTTACTTTCATATTTATTTTTTACTTTTTTTGCGACATCAGCAATGTTTAATATACTTCCGGATGATAAATTATATATTTCATTATAAAAAAAATTATTTCTAACAAAATCTAAACAAACATTCGATACATCACCCATCCAAATAAAATCACGAGACTGTTGTCCGTTTGAATTTAGCACAATTTCATTATTCTGAACAGCTTGCCTACAAAAATCATTTAATACTAAGTACCATTTTGTATTATTTTCGAATTTAGGACATCCGTATGAATTTGATAATCTAAAAATTGTAAATGGGATGTTGTATTGAGGAGCATATTGCCTTACAATATATTCTGCAAATAAATGTGTACTTGCATAATCATTTTTAGGACTAACTGGTGATTCTTCAGTAATATAACCTACTTCAGCTCCATAAACATGAATAGTAGAAAAATATATGAAACCTTTTAATTCTCTTTTTTTTAATTTTTGAAGCAAGTTGTAAGTTCCATTAACATTGATGTTCAATGCTTTTTTAAAATAATTTTCTTCAAAAAACTCATTATAAGATGCTAAATGAATTACATAGTCAAAATTGTAGTTATCTAAAACTGAAAGACTTTCAACATTTGTAATATCACATTCAATAACAGTATATGGATATGTAAAATCAGGAGCTTTACGAGTAGTTATAAAAACATCGAAATTTGCCTCATGAAAATATACGCTGATCCATGACCCCAAATTACCAAGTCCACCAGTTATTAATATGGATTGTTTCATGGTAAGTTAATGTATTTTAAATCCATATTTTTACTTTCTTCGGGTTCATGTTCAATGCTAGCAATATTTAACAAAATATTCTCACTCTTCCCTATACCTTTGAAACAAAGCCATAAACCTGGCATAATGGTTAATCTATAGTAATTTGATCTTGATAATACAACCTTAAAAAAATCTCCCTTTGTTTCACTGACAGAGCGATCATCATAAATTACAAATTCAATTTCTCCAACTGGAACAATTAAATTTAATATCATTTTTGTATGTAATTTCCATCCCTTAATATCATCGTAATTTATGCTTGAAAAATAAGCTTCACCAAATTCCGAATAAAATGGAGATGAACTTTTTAGCGCATGTAATATATCACCTTTTGGATTTTCAATTATCTTCAAAGGAGTTAAATAAACACCTTCCATTTTTTTTACATACTTGCCCATGAAATTTTCTTTGATTTGGCCACCTCACTAAATAATATAATTTGTTTTTCTAAAAAGGATAAATCTATCTTTTCTGATTTATAATATTCAAAATACCAATCTGAAGTAAATTCAATTGTTTGCTCAAAATTCAAAGTTGGTTTCCAATCTAGGTCGTGTAATGCTTTATCACAATTTAATTTTAACAAACCAGCTTCGTGGAATGATGACTTTTCAACTTGTACCATTTCATCTAAAGTAGATTTGTTCCATTTAGATGAAAGTTTAGTTAAAAGTTCTAAAACAGTATGACTTTGATCTGAATTTGGACCAAAATTATAAGATTCACCTGATAATTTATTATTGAAAAATAATTTCATGCCAGCTGTTAAATATCCACTTAATGGTTCTAACACATGCTGCCAAGGTCTTGTTGCGTATGGGCTTCTAATAACTAAACATAGATTTTTACTCCAACTTCGCATTGCATCTGGAACTATTCTATTTACAGCCCAATCACCACCGCCTATTACGTTACCTGCTCTTACAGAAACCAATTTCACTTTAGAATCATTTTTTTTAAAAAAAGACTCATAGTAGCTGTGAATAACTAACTCAGCACCGCCTTTAGATGCACTGTATGGGTCTTTACCGCCTAGTCTATCGTTTTCTCTATAACCCCATGTCCATTCTACATTTTCATAACACTTGTCACTAGTTATCATGATGAGAGAAACTTCAAAATCAAGAACTCTAACTGCTTCCAAAACATTTGCCGTTCCAATAATATTTGTATTAAAAGTATTTAGTGGATTTGAATATGAGTCAGAAACTATAGCTTGTGCAGCCAAATGAAAAATAAAATCTGGACGTATCTCATCAATTTTCTGCTTTAAACTTTGAAAATCCAATACATTTAAAAATTCATGTTTTAAGTTTTGGGCCAATGAGCAAACTTCAAAAATTGATGGTTGAGTTGGAATTTCATTCGAGATACCATAAACTTCAGCACCTATTTGATTTAGCCATATTGTTAACCAAGCACCTTTAAATCCTGTATTACCTGTTACTAGTACTTTTTTTCCTTTATAAATTCCTCCAAACATTTTTACCAAATTTTCCAAATTGCTTTATCGTTATCCCACATTTCATTTAGTTGTGTTTTATCTCTTAAGGTATCCATACATTTCCAAAATCCTTCATGTCTATATGTGAATAATTCCCCATCTTTAGCTAAATTTTCAAGAGGCTCTTGTTCGAAAACGGTTTCGTTATTTTCAATATAATCAAGCACTTTGGGAGAACAAACAAAAAAACCTCCATTTATCCAATTTCCATCCCCTTTTGGTTTCTCTTTAAACTGAAGTATTTTATTTTGGGAATCTATTTCAAGAGCTCCAAATCTGCCTTCAGGTAAAACTGAAGTCATAGTAATTAATTTATTATGAGAATTATGAAAATTTAATAAAGCTTTAAGATCAATGTTTGCAACTCCATCACCGTATGTTAACATAAATGGTTCATCTCCGATATATTTTTTTGCTTGTTTAATTCTCCCTCCTGTCATAGTATGTAAACCTGTATCAAGTAAGGTAACTTTCCAAGGTTCAGAAAAATTAGAGTGTACCTCAATTTTATTATCAGATAAATCTATTGTGATATCACTTCGATGCAGGAAATAGTTTGCAAAATATTCTTTGATATAATAACCTTTATATCCTAATAACACTACAAAATCATTGAACCCATAATGGGAATAAATTTTCATAATATGCCATAAAATTGGTTTACCTCCAATTTCTGCCATTGGTTTTGGTCTTATGTCAGTTTCCTCACTTAAACGTGTACCAAATCCTCCTGCTAATAATACTACTTTCATGTTTTAAAAATAAATAATTTATCTGAATAAAATATTTTTTATCAAGTTTAAAATTTTTGGACTAAAAAAATGAAATGGATTTTGTTTTAGTATTTTAATTAAAAAATGACTTGCTTTACTTTTCTTTTTGGCATCACAATAGGATACAGCAACTATGAAATCACACGAAAAATCCAAACATTTTTTTTCTGATTTTTTTAAATTTAAATCAGTTAAAATACTTTGTTTAAATAATGTTATCTTTTTGTCAAACATTTCAGATTCTGTATTATTTACTGTCCTTTCACTATGTTCAATAATTAAACTATTTACCTTATCAATATGACCAAGATCATTATAATTATTTAATATTTTTATCCAAAATTGCCAGTCTTCCACTCCAATTAATTCACGCTGTTCCGTAAATCTAAATTTCGTGTAAATTTCTTTATCAATAAAAACACCTATACAAGCCAAAAAATTACCACTTAAAATTGAATTAAAAGCACAATCATAATTTACAGATTGTTGATATCTATTAATGATTTGGCCTTCAACAGTTGCGAAATTAAATTTATTATGAAAAATTTTAAAATGTTTATTTTTAATAACAAAATTATAAGCATCTTGCAAACAATCATTTAACATGATGTCATCTGAATCTAAAAAAGTTAAATAATCTCCTGTTGCATTTATCATTCCAGTATTTCTTGACTTTGATCGTTCGTAATTTTTGTCGTGAACTATATAACTGAATCTTGAATCTTTAAGGTAACTTTTTAATATTTCATATGGGTTATCGGTTGAGCAATTATCAACAATTATCACTTCAAAATTAGAGTAAGATTGATTGAGAATACTATCAAGTGTCTTCTCAATAATATGAGCCCTATTGTATGTAGGAACAATAATGGAGAATTTCATATTAATCTAAATATAGCTTTTCTAATTGTAAAACCATCTTTTCGATTGAAAACATTTCAGAAATATCTTTTTTACCATTAATAATTATTTTATCTCTCAAATCATTATTTGTTAAAATTTTTACAATACTTTTGTAAATCTCGTTAGTGTCTTCAAAAGGCACAATTAATGCATTTTCTTCATTTATTATAAAATCACTTGCTATACCAGAATTTGTAAAAACACTAGGAATACCAGATGCCAATGATTCAACATATGTTTGTCCAAAAGCCTCTGCCTTTTTATCAATTGGTACGTGAACAAACACATCAAAAAGCTTATATAAAGCAAATAAGTCATTTTCAAAAACAATTTCTGTATATGAATCATTATGCAAATTTTCTAATTCAACTTTAATCTGACTTTTATATGGACCGTCTGCATTTGCAAGTATTAAATGTGCTTGAGGAAAAGATTTTTTTAAAATATCAAATGCTCGAATTGTATATTGAACACCTTTCCAATGTATATATCTAGAAATAACACCGATAATTGGCTTGTTATTTAAATCAATACCATATTTTTTTGCTAAATCTAAAATTCTAATTTCATGGATGTTTTCAAAATCATCCAATTTAAATCCATGATGTATTAAAATTATTTTTTTAGGATTTACACCTTCTAACTCAATTAATATATCTTTAACATTTTTACTTATAGCTACAATTTTTGTTGAAAGAAAATTAATTAGTTTATCATATTTAACTGCTTTTGGATGATAAACATGGTGTATTGTTGCATTATGTCTAGTATGAATTCTTTTTTTTATTCCAACTAATTTTGCAGCAAATAAACCTACAATACAAGCATCAAATAAATGAGCATGAACAACTTCAGTTTTATTTTCTCTATAAAACTTTATACATTTTATTACAGCTTTTGGAATGTCTTTTTTTCCTGAATAATTAACTCTTGAAAAAACAATGTTATTGCTTTTTAAATATTCTTCAATGTATGTATTTTTGTTATTTAAAAGAACAAATGAAAGTTCTATTTTATTTTTATCAATATATTTATTAATCCATTCAAAAGCAATAGATTTATCTACGAAAGATAGAATATAAGTAACTTTAATCAATTGAAATTTATTTCATTGTTACTACATCGAAATGACAATTTGTAAAATCATCATAAGAGGTAATTTTTTTCTTTGATTCAGCATCAAAAATATTTGTATAAAACTTTTCGAGAAATATAATTAATTCTTTTGCACTCGAATCATGATTTTTTAAATTATTATCATCAACCTCAATAAACATGGTTGGTAGATGTTCTTTAATAATTTTTTCTGCACCTTTTAATACATTTAATTCAAAACCTTCAACATCAATTTTAATAAGGTCTAAACTTTTAATATCATTTGATTCCACAAAAGCATCTAATCTCTTGATTTCTACCCAACTAAAATTTTCAGTGGCAGAGTTATCAATACTATTACCTCCTAAATTATCAGGAGTAACAATTGCTAATTTAAACTTATCTTCTTCATCCCCTAATCCAAAATTTAAAATAATTAAATTATTCAAATTGTTCAACATGAAATTTGATTCTAATTTATTAAAATTAAAAGAGTCAGGTTCAAATGCATATACTATTGCGTTTTTTGATAAAGTTGCCATGTTGAGTGCCGTGAAGCCGATGTTAGCTCCTATGTCAAAAATAACTTTAGAATCTTTAGAAAGACTCATTAATTGATCAAATCCAGGGTCTTTCAGTCCAAAATATATGTAATGACTAATATATTCAGATATATCAACCTTAAATTTTATGCCATTTTTTTCAAATACTCTAATTGAATTTTTGGAGTATTGATAATTACATGGAATTAGTTTAGAATAAAAATTATATAAAGAACCTTTTTTACTTATTTTATTTACTAAAAATCTTTCTAAAAATTGAATTTTAAAAATACTCCTGAAAAAATTAAATACTCTTGTTTTTAAACTTATCGTAATCATATTTGTATCCCTTGTATATATATAATGCAGTTAGTAAGTCAATAATTTTAAAACATATTTTATCAAGAAAACTTACATTCTTAAAAATATTTACAAATCTAATAAAAATAAAATCAAAAATACCGACAAATAATAAAAGATTTTTTTTAGCAAATGAATAATTAATTTTCAAATTTTCATAACCTAATTCAAATGCGATTTTTTGAGTAAAAGCATTTCTTCTTCTCCTATTCAACCAATCTTTTAATTTTATTCTATCCGTTTCATTATGGGTCAAAACTAAATTTGGTAAAATGTAAAAATTAAAACCAATTAATAGAAGTCTGCGAGTCATGTCATGATCTTCAAAGCCTGCAAATTTAAAATTTGGGTTATATCCATTTAAATTATTAAAATTTTCTTTTGAAATCAAAAAAAAATAACTTGCCATCCCGTTATGCCTAACTTCATTATAATTTTCAATTTTTTTCCCTAACCATCCTTCCAATGAAGTGTAATTTATTTTAATTAAAAATCTTCCAAAATTGTAATTTGATAATTTTAACAAATTTTGATTTGAATATTTCCAATTTGGCAAATAAATAGACTTTGTATTTTCTTTAGACTTTAATAAAATTTCTTGTAATACATCTTCACAAACTATCATATCATCATCAAGAAAAAGCAAATAATCAGCTTTTGCAATCGAAGCTCCATAATTTCTAGCTGATGCTGCACCTTGATTAGGATTATCAATAATTTTAACATTTTCATCATTAATGACTAATTTTTCATTCTTAGAATCATTAACAACAATTATCTCAATTTTAAGATTCTTTTTTTTTTTTTTGATTGAATCTAAAGTAACTAATAAAATTTCTCCTCTCTCTTTCGTAGGAATAATAACACTTAAATCTGGCTTCATATTATTTGATTATTCCAGTAGAAAATCTTAAAAAATTATCATACGTTTGTTTTTTAAGATTGATTAATTTTCGTGAATTAGAACTAAAAAATGCTTTTACATCTCTTAAAAATTCAACTTTGTGTACGTCATCTATGATTAAGAATCCATTTTCTTTTAATAAATCAAATGAAAATCCGATATAATTTTTTCTAACTTCCACAAAATTTAGATCTAACAAAACTACATCAAACTCATTTTTTAGTTTTAAATCAATGAAATCTGTTAAAGTGATTAAATTATCGATATTTAAACCATTTTCTATTAAATAGTCTTTAGTCTTGATTAACCAATCAGCAGAGTCATCAATAGAATAAATCTCAAGTTCATTATTTACTTCTTTTTTATAAAATCTAAATAAAAATGAACTAAATCCAGAACCCAAATCTGCCACTTTTTTTGGTTTTTTTATCAAACAATAAGAAAATATAAATTTAGCCAACTCAAATGACATAGCCATCTCTGGAGAAGATATTGTCTTTATGTAAATTTTATGTTTTTGTTCAATTTTTTTAAATAAATCAACATGTTGATTTATGATATTTTCTTCTTCGTTTGTAAAATTAAATTTCTCTAAGGATCTTAATTCAATCGATTGTAAATATTTCCTTTTAAGTATATTAATTGTGTTCATCTGATATTTTCCAATTTACTTTTTCTATTAATATTTTATTGTAATTCTCATTTGGCATTTCAAGAGCATTATTAATTCCATTTTTTTCAACTACAAATGAAAATAAATTTCTTTTCACATCTAAATCTATGTAAGCATCTCCAAAATGTACATCAACATAATATCTACCCACATAAAGAGGAAGAAAAGGAATTTCCATTTCTATGCAACCATAAAAATTATTAAAATTTCTTAATTGACTTTCATAATTTTTATTATTGATTCCAACAATTGCCTGATCATATTCATCTCTAATAATTACTCCTAAAACGGGAGAAATAATTAATTCTTTAGATTCAAAATACAATTTCAATTTAAATCTACTTCCTGAGTAAAAAACGTTTTGAATTATATTATCACAATACAATTCAATTCTATTAATAAAATTAGATTCACAATTGATGATGCCATCAAATCCTTCAGCATCAGAAGAGGAATACATTTGCAAAACAGAATTTGATTCACCATAACTAATCAACTCTCCCTGTTTTAAAAAAACAGATTTCTTGCACAGTTGCTTAATCGCCCCCATATTGTGACTTACAAACAAAATTGTCCTACCGCTTTTGCTAACTTCAGACATTTTTCCCATGCACTTTTTTTGAAACTCAGCATCACCTACAGCTAGAACCTCATCAATAATTAAAATCTCATTTTCTAAAAACGCTGCTACTGCAAAAGCCAAACGCAACTGCATTCCACTGCTGTAATGTTTTAAAGGAGTATCTATAAACCTTTCAATTCCAGCAAAATCGACAATTGCATCAAAATTTTTCTTTATTTCAGTATTACGCATACCTAAAATAGAACCATTCATATATACATTTTCTCTTCCAGTTAATTCTGGATGAAAACCTGTACCAACCTCTAATAAACTTGCAATGCGTCCTCTAGATATTATTTGTCCTGAAGTTGGTGGTGTAATTTTAGACAAAACCTTTAACAATGTTGACTTTCCCGCACCATTTTTACCTATAATACCTACTGTATCTCCCTCTTCAACATTAAATGACAAATCGTTTAAGGCCCAAAAATCCAATTTAGAATTTGCCTTCTTAAATAAATTTGAAAAGCTGTCACGCAAACTAAGATATGGTTGTTGCTCACTATTTATTTTAAATCGTTTACTAAGGTTTGATATTTCTAAAATTGGCTTCAAATAATAAAAAATTTAAACTATATCTGCAAAATAATTTTCTGTCTTTCTAAAGTAAAAGAAGCCAAAAATAAAAAATAATATCGATACTGCCGAACTACCAATAACAATATCCCAATTTAGAATATATTTTTCAAAACTACCCCGCATCAATTCAAGACTTCCAGAAAGTGGATTATACTTCAAAATAAATTCAAATAAAATATTATCAGAAATTTTTAAGGGGAAAATAATGGGACTTAAAAACATTAAAGATTGTATAAAAAAAGGTAAAACATATCTAACATCTCTATATTTAACATTTAAAGCTGCCATAAACAGACCTATTCCTGTAGTTGTTATAATTGTTGAAAGCAAGCTTAAAGGAATTAATATAATTGCCCATAAACTGATTGATTCATCGTAAAATAAAACTACAATAAAAAAAACGCCGAGCGTAATTAAATAATCAATTACAGACACAAAAATTGATGAAATGGGTAATATTAATCTTGGAAAATAAATTTTTTTGATAATATTCGAATTATTAATCATACTGTTAGATGAGTTATTTAATCCCGAACTGAATAAATTCCATATCAACATCCCTGATAGTAAAAACAGTACATATTCAATTTCAGTCTTTGTACTCAAAGATTTTTTAAAAGCAAAGGTGAAAATAAATGTTAAAAAAAGTGGTTGTAAAATAGCCCACAAAAAACCTAATACTGTTTGTTTGTATTTCACTTTTACATCTCTCCAAGTGAAAAAATAAAATAATTCTCTGTATTCATTTAATTCTCTAAATCCAAAAGAAAATTTATTTTTTGTCTTAATTTCGTATTCCATTTAATTTTTCATTTTTATATGTAACATAACCATAGTACAAAATAAATATATAATTAGAAAGTAATGGGATTTTAAATCGGGACAATGCCCCAAAATTGTAAGAGGTTATTCCAATTGTAAAGGCAAAAATTAGACAAAAAATAAAACCACCAAAAAGATATGGTGAATTAAATATTATTCCAAAAACATTCATTTTTGTTTTCATTAATACAAAAATAGTAAAAATCAATAAAATTAAACTTTCAATGCTATTCAACATTATTAAAAAAGTTTTACTTTCCCATAAATAAGGTCGAAATAATGAAACATTAATAGCAAGATGTGCTTTTGAAATTATACCAATAGGTGTAAATTCTTTCACTCCTAAATCATAAAAAGATCCACCTAAATGATTATGCCATTTTTGAAACCCTTCAACTTTTTTCATCAATTGTTTAGATTTATAATCTGAACTTGATTCTAATAAATTTGAAGTTCCAAAATAACTTATTGTAAATAATAATATAAATAAATACGGTATAATTAAAAATTTTGCAATTGGATTATTATTTCTTTTAACTACATATAAAAATAATGTAATCATAATCCATGGTAAAAAACAAAAAACAATATATGCCTTTAAATTGAAAACTAAATATGAAAAGCTGATAAAAAAAATTAGTTTTAAAAAAGAAAATTTTCTTCTTATTATAAATTCAAATAAATAAAAACACATCATATTAAATCCAAATAATGTAAATGTATCTTTTAACACACCGCTACCCCAAATTAATACAGATGGTATTAGAAAAACAATATAAAAAATTTGTCTTGATTTTTCAAGAATTATTTGATTAAAAATTTTATAAATTTGTAATGAACCTATCAATGATAGGATTGAAAAAAAATAGGTCATACCAAGATATGAATTGAATCCCATTAAACAAAAAAAAGATGAAATTTTTAGCATAAACCATTCTTCATCACTATTGCTGAAATATATATAATATTTATTCAAACTTAATAATTCCGTTGCTTCTTTTGGGTCACATAATAATAGATCAAAAAATAATTTTGGATTTTCATATAAAATATTTATAAACTGTTTTGTTGAAAAATAATATAAAGTTGTATCACCTCCTGGATAATAATAAACATAAATCAAAGCTAAAAACAACCCACCAAAACATTTAAGTAAATACCCTGAAATTAAATGATTATTTTTAAAATTGTTGAAAATTTTGTAAAAATATAGGAAACCAAGACCTGTAAATAAATACAAGAACCACAACAATAATTCATACCAATCTAAAACAATTTTCATGGTTTGGAATGTTTTTTTTATTTCCAGTTAAAAAATTATCTACCAATATTACAGTATATCCTCTTTTTAACAACTCTTCAGCAGTTGAACTTGGTATAAATCCCGACCCACCTGATATTAAAACACAATTTTTCTTTATACTCATTATTCTAATTTTAACTTTTATTTTACTTTTTCAAAAATCTCATTTCCAAATTCTAAAATCTTTTCTAAACTTCATTTAGCAAATATAGTAATTTTTGTATTTATTTGAAATGTTTATGTAAATAGGAAATACTTTTAACCATTAAATATTCCTTATTCTCTTCATCTTTAGGTTGGAATTCTGAGCAATAAGTTACTTTCTCTTCATAACTTACATCATTATAGTAAGATAATTGTTCTATAAAAATCCTTTTATTGAATACATGTGTATTTTCTGAATTAAATAATACTGACGCTTTTTGAATGATACTTGTTAATGTAATATTTTGATTAAGAATATTTAAGTAAACCTTTTGATTCAAAGTATTTTCCAATTAAATTTAATATTGACAATCTGTAGTTTTGTCGTTGCTTGTTTTTAACTTTTAACAGATTTACATTTATAATATTTGCTACTTTTTTTTCTCCAATAAGTTCAATTAACCTTTTTATATGCTCCAAATCACCATAATTCATGATAAATTCAACCAAAACTTCATCACTAATGTCAAGTAATTTCGTTTTGTCTATGTACCAAAAAAGATGAATGTTTTCATCAATAAATTGATTTCTAACTTCTTCTTGGTTACCATTTAACAAAAATACAAAAAATTATTGATTTCTCCATTCCTAATTCAACATTATCAATTATCAATTCTCCATTCTCTCCCGAAAGCTTTCGGGACTCCATTCTCCATTATCAATTCTCCATTCTTCATTATAAATTCTTAATTATACATTCTCCATTATAAATTCTCCATTCTCCATTATAAATTCTTAATTATACATTCTTCATTCTCCATTTTTCATTCTCCATTCCCCATTCTCCATTCTGCATTATAAATTCCCCTTCTCCCACTCCCAAGCACTTTTCATCATTTCATCGATGTTTTTTTCTGCTTTCCAGTTCAGTACTTTTTCGGATTTTTTTGTGTTAGAATAAATACTTTCTACGTCGCCTGCCCTTCGATCTGAATATTTTATTGGCAAAGTTATTCCTGCGACTTTTTCAAAAGATTTAATGGCTTCTAATACACTGATACCGTTACCTGAACCAATGTTTATAATGTCAAAATTATGTTGATTTTTTTTATCAAATAAATATTGCAAACCGACCAAATGAGCGTTGGCTAAATCACAAACATGGATATAATCTCTTATACACGAACCATCTCTAGTATTATAATCTGTTCCATAAACAGACAATTCTTTCATTTTACCCGAAGCAACCTTAGTAATGATTGGCACCAAAGCTGTTGGCGTATTGATTGGATCTTCACCTATAAGTGCAGAAGGATGAGCTCCAACAGGGTTGAAATAACGTAAAGCCAAAATTTGTAAATCGGGATAAATATTCGCATAATCGGCTAACATTTGTTCCCCAATTTGTTTGGTGTAGGCATAAGGTGAAACTGCTTTATTTAGAGGCGTTTCCTCAGAAACAGGCATTTCTTTAATGTTGCCATAAACAGAACAAGACGACGAAAAAAGAAAATGTTTTGTCTGATATTTTAATGCTAATTCTAAGACATTTAACAAAGAATTAAGGTTATTATGATAATATTTGTGTGGATTTTCAACTGATTCAGGAACTGATTTATAAGCTGCAAAATGTATAATTCCATCAAATTTTTCTTTTTCAAATACTTGTTCTAAAGAATTAAAATCACACAAATCTACGTTATAATGAGGAATAGTCTTTCCAGTGATTTTTTCAATTCTTTGGTAAGTAATTGGTGATGAATTTGAAAAATTATCAACAGAAACCAATTGATGATTAGTTTTTTCAAATATTTCAGTGATAGTGTGTGAGCCAATATATCCAGCTCCACCAGTAATTAATATTTTTTTATTTTCCATATTTCAAACAAAATTAAGAGTTTTTTAAATTTAAATGTGGTTTTAAGAATTTAAAAAATAAAAATTCAATACTTATATTTAAAAAATTAACCTCAATTAGAACATATTTTTTACTTTTGAAACATGGAATACCAAAAGATTCTGAGTGACATTCAACAAAAAAAAATTGCACCTATTTATTTATTACATGGCGAAGAACCCTTTTTCATTGATATTTTATCAAAAGAAATACAAAAACACACTTTAGAAGATCACGAAAGAGATTTTAACGAAAGTGTAGTTTACGGTAAAGATGCCGATATTGCTTCTGTATTAAGTTTTGCAAAAGGTTATCCAATGATGGCTGAAAAAAAATTAGTCATTATTAGGGAAGCTCAAGATGTTAAAGACAAGGATTATGATTTAATTGAAAAATATATTCACAATTTCAATGAAAGTAGCGTTTTTGTGTTTGCCTTTAAATACAAAAAATTAGATTCAAGAATACGACTTTATAAACTTTTTAAAGAAAAAGGAATCGTTTATTTATCTGAAAAAATTCGCGATTATCAGCTACCCAGTTGGATAAATTCATATCTAAAAAATAAAAAATACCGTATTAGTGAAAAAGCTGCAGTTTTATTAGCAGATTTTTTAGGGAATGATTTATCGAAAATCGTCAATGAGTTGGAAAAACTACAGTTATTAATTCCGCCTCAATCTGAAATCAATGAAAGTGATATTGAAAAAAATATTGGAATTTCAAAGGATTATAACATTTTCGAACTCAACAATGCTATTTTGGAAAAAAATATAATTAAAGCATTAAAGATTGTCGATTATTTTGCTCATAATCCAAAAGCAGCATCCATTTTAGCACTTATACCAACTTTATACAATTCTTTTTCAAAATTGATGAAAATTCATTCCAATCCTCATCAAAGTAATGAGTATTATGCTCAAAATTTCGGTGGATCACCCTACCAAATTAAAGAATTAAGAAAATCAGAAATGTATTATTCCCCTAGAAAAATTGCTGAAAATATTGCTGTTTTGTTAGAATATGACTTAAAAGCCAAAGGGGTTGAAAATGTTTCCTTTTCAGAATCTGATTTAATGAAAGAAATGGTTTTTAAACTTATTCCATTATGAATATATATTATTTTCCTGATATAGATGAAAAAGCACAATTCACTACTCTTCCTGAGGATGAATCTAAACATTGTTGTAAAGTATTAAGACAAAAAAAAGGAGATTCAATTATTGTGATGAATGGAAAAGGTAGTTTTTTTACCTGCGAAATTCTGGAGAATAACCCAAAAAAATGTCTGCTTGAAATAAAAGAATCGGAACACGAACAAGAATCACCTTTTAAAATACATATTGCAATCTGTATCCTCAAAAACCAAGAAAGAATGGAGTGGTTTATTGAAAAAGCGACTGAAATTGGAGTTCATCAAATTAGTTTTTTATACAGCAAAAATAGTGAGAGAAAAAAAATCAATTTGGAAAGATTCCAAAAAATTGCCATTGTTGCTTGCAAACAAACACAAAGAAAACATCTTCCAATTCTAAATGAATTGATTTCTGTTGAAGAGTTTTTAAGTAAACATTCAGAAGGTGCTATTGCCCATTGTTATTCAGGTAATAAAATACAATTAAAAAACAATTTTCGCAAGCAATACTACCCAATTTTAATCGGTCCTGAGGGAGATTTTACAAAAGAAGAAGTCGAGTTGGCTATTGAAAAGAAATATGACCCTATCTCTTTAGGAAAAAATCGATTACGAAGCGAAACAGCTGCACTTTATTGCAGTTTTATGGCAAAAACATTAATTGAAATGTAAAAAAAATTTATTTATCATTACTTTTGTCTTCATGCTTAATACAATTTTTATCTGTTAAAATGAAAACCTTTATATTTAATTTTATAATCATTTCACATTTTACAATTTTTAGTCAAGGAAATTTTTCATTAGCGGTTTTAAAATACAATGGTGGAGGAGATTATTATGCCAATCCCAGTTCATTACCAAACCTCATACAATTTTGTAATAAGGAGCTTAAAACCAATATTTCTAAAAATGTTCCTTATGTTGATGTAGGTAGCAAAGAACTTTTTCAATATCCATTTATCCACATGACAGGGCATGGAAACGTTGTTTTTTCAAATGCTGAAGCTGAAAATTTAAGAAATTATTTATTAGCTGGTGGATTTTTACATATAGACGATAATTATGGTATGGATCCATATATTCGTGTCGAAATAAAAAAAATATTTCCTCAAGCAGAATTAATTGAACTTCCTTCCTCCCACCCTATTTTCTCCATTAAATATAAATTTCAATCAATGCCAAAAATTCATGAACACGATGGGAAAAGAGCTCAAATTTTTGGCTTATTTTATGAAGGAAAATTAAGGTTGGTTTACACTTATGAGACAGATTTAGGCGATGGTTGGGAAGATCAAAGTGTGCACAACGACTCACCAGAAAAAAGAAAAGAAGCTCTACAAATGGGAGCAAATATCCTTTTTTATGCCTTTACAAGATGAATATTTCTTTTCAAATAAAACCGTTTGATCAACTTACTCTTATAGAATTCCATGAACTTATTCAGCTAAGAAATGAAGTATTTGTTATAGAACAAAATTGTGTTTATCAAGAATTAGATGGAAAAGACATCTTTTCATTTCATCTTATTGGAAAAGATGAAAATGATTTAACAATCTGCACTTGTAGAATATTACCTGAAGGTATTTCTTATCCTGAAGTTTCTATTGGACGTTTTGTTGTTAAAAAAAATGTTCGCGGAAAAGGTGTAGCAGAACAGATGATGAAAAATTGTTTAGACTTTATTGAGAAGAATTTTAATGAAAAAGCAATACGCATTTCAGCTCAATGTTACACAGAAAAATTTTATCAAAAGTTTGCTTTTGTTTCTACGAATAAAACATATTTGGAGGACGGAATTCCACATGTTGAGATGATAAGAAAAAATTAACTTAAGATAATTTCACATATGCTCTAAATCCTCTTGAAGCATAATACGATGGAGCAGTATTGTGGTAAATAAACACTTGTCCATATCTATAATCAGCAAAAATTGCCCCACCTAAATCTCTAATTGATTTTGGTGTATGTATCCAACTTGATGTACTTGTATCAACACAAATAATTTTTTGTAAATTTTTATATTGATTTTCGTTTAACAATTGAAGCTCATATTCTTTACAAATATCTATTACAGAGTTTTTTGGTGGATAATCCTTTCTACTCAATAATGCTTCTCTATCATAACATAAACTTCTTCTACCTTTTGGACTTTCCTTAGAACAATCAACGAAACAAATATTTTTTTCATTATCACCAATATTTACAACATCTGGTTCACCCCCAGATATTTCCATATAATAAATCGAATTTACAATATTTTCATTTTTTTGTAAACAACTTTGTATTTCATTCCAATTTATATTTGGATGACGAATTATGTTCTTAAAAAATCTTTTCTCTAAATTTGAGATAAAAATGTTTTTTTCTTCTTTTGTTATTTCATTCATATTCCACATTCCATAAAAACAAACCGTGTGCAGCTACTGATTTTTTAGCTTTATTTCTGTTTTTTTCCAATATTATTTGTAAAAAATCTTCTTTATTTAATTTTTCTAAACCAACATCGATTAATGTTCCAACTATTGCACGAACCATGTTTCTTAAAAATCGATCGGCTGAAATCTCGAAATAAATTTTATCTTTTTCTTTTTTCCAACTTGCAGAAAAAACTGTACAGATATTTGTTTTTACATCTGTATGTGCTTTACTAAACGAAGTAAAATCGTGAGTCCCTAACAATATTTCAGCACATTCATTCATTAATTCTAAGTTCAATTGACTGGTAAACAACAAACTATAAGCAGACAAAAAAGGATTTTTAAAAGTATGTATGAAATATCTATAAGTTCTTTTTTTCGCTGAAAATCGTGCATGAAAGTTAGAATCCACCTTTTCCATAGATAAAACAGCAATATTTTTGGTTAACATCTTATTTAACTTATAAAGAAGTTCATTTTCATCATAAATTTTTTCTAAATCAAAATGTAAAACATAAAAATTGGCGTGAACTCCAGTATCTGTACGACCACAACCTACTATATCAACTTTTTTATTAAAGAGTTGACTTAAGGTATTTTCTATCTCTTCTTGAACTGAAATTTGTTTTTTTTGCTTTTGCCACCCAAAATAAGCACTTCCATCATATTGA
Source organism: Flavobacteriia bacterium (assembly GCA_016183815.1). Taxonomy (GTDB): domain Bacteria; phylum Bacteroidota; class Bacteroidia; order Flavobacteriales_D; family Crocinitomicaceae; genus M2408. The sequence goes on along the minus strand of JACPDW010000014.1, from coordinate 9,395 downwards.
ATACAACATTTATACCTTAACATAAAATTATTGAATAGGATAAAATAAAAGCTGACTCCCTAAAGAACTAATTAATAAAGTTTTATTGTAATCTTTAAACAAAATAAAAGCTGTACTGCCGTCGTAAAGTTCATTTATTTTTTTATTGTTTATTTGGTCAAACACAGCTATTTTATTGTGTATTCCATCTAATACGGCGATGTATTGAATTTTATTATTTTTAAACAAACAAAAATAATTGTCAATTTCTTCACTACTTATTTCAATCTTCTGAATCTGATTTTTTTCATTAAATAAATATATATTTTTACTGTCTTGAATACTTAAAATATTGGTGTTTTCTAAACGATAGATTAATGGATTTCTCAAGTAATTTGATGTAATTATGTTTTTATTTTGATGAAAAAGTCCATCTTTTCTCCATTCAATTGATTGATATTGACCTTGAAACTTTAAAAAATAAACATCTTCTATACTTTTTTCTTCTTCATTAATTACTTTACCTGAAGTTAAATTGACTTTTATTACACTTTTATCAAACACAAGAACAGCCATTATTTGACCATTTTCCACGAGTACTTTTGTGATTTTAAATTGGTGATTAATTTTTAATGGGATAGTAATATTTTTTGTTTTTCCTTTAAAATCAATAGAATGCAAAATATTGTCTGAAGTAAAATACAAAATATAGCTGTTGTTTGACCAATAATATGAAGTAATTGAACCAACTTGATTGGACGGAATTTGAATTTTCATTGTTCGATTTCCATTTAAATCAAAAGCTTCCAAAAAAGTTGAATGTTGAATAAAAACTAAAGGATTTCCCCATTCATGAAGAAAAACATGCTTGATTTTTTGGTTTGATGGATTAGGAATAACTTCTTTTTTCCATAATATTTTTTTGTTTTGAATTAAAGCTAAATGTTGAGAACCTATTGCGAAAATAGAATTTTTATATGCAAAAACTTTGTCTGCATTAAATCCTAAATCTATGTAGGTAAAGTCAGACGATGATTCTTCAATTTGTTTAATTTTTATTTTAGAATCATCAACGATTTTGAGAACAGAATTTTCAAGAACTGAAAGTGCAAATTTTTCTTTGTTTGAAAACACCCTTTGGTTCACTTTTTTTGGTAAATTTTGATAAATATTCAGTTTATTTTCCTTACTCAAAGCTAAGGTATTACCCGTTTGAAACATCATTTCTAAGCGTCCAATTTTATTAATATCTTTAGTAATCAACAACTTATCATTAACTTTTCCAGCATAAAATCCTTCAACAAAAAATGGTCCTATTTCTGTTTCAGTATAGTATTCATCTTGTTCAGATCCTTCTTTTTCAGCAGATTGTAACCATTGCAAAGGATCGATAGCTTTATTGTAATCTATGAGCAAACAAGAATCGCCTTCCCAATCAAAAAATACCATTCCTTCTTCAACAAGTTGAGAAAGTGGGGAGTTGTTGTTTTGTTTGAAATATTTTAGAGCGAATTTTTTTTCTAAAAAATGATAATTCAAAAGAGTTGCAGGTAAATTATTTGCAAATAATTCTTCGTCACTCAGTTGATTTAGATGTTGGTGTTTATTTCCATTTATTATATATTTATTGATACCTTTTTTTCCAATATAAATGTCTTCAGCTTCATGCTTTAAATAATCAATTTTATTTGCATCAGCCATTAAATCAATGTTCTCCCATTTAAAATTACTTTGTTTTTTTCTTTTTAAAGCAGAGTCTGAAATAAAAAGTTTGTTTTTGTAATAATAAAAATTCCATTTACCAATTCGATAACAGTGTGATTTAATTTTACTCCATTTACCTAAATTTGAAAAATATTTCAATAGTTTCGACTCAGACCAAAAATCATTATCTGTTATCCAAACTTTATTATTCATTTCAGAAAAATAAATTTCAAAAGAATGTGTTAATAAATTAGATGTCAACTTGTTAAACAACTTATTTTTTGTGTTTTGAGGCCAACTCCAATCCAATTTCTTATTAGAAGACCTGATTCTCCACACTATTTGATCACTTTTATCGAAAAATTGTATGGGTTCAGTCAAACGAAAATCAGCAATAGAAAAATTCAAATAATAAATTATCCAAGAACTACAGATAAAAAAAACAATCCATAAAACTTTTTTTCCACGCATAAGGATTACAAACCTACGATATTTTTTTCAAATGTTTGAAAATTGCTTTGAAAAAAGAGGAGTTAGTTTCAAATTTCAAATGCGACATTACTGTTTACTAAATTAAAAAAAATACAAGACCGTTGCAAAACCCAATTCTCATCGTTAATCCAAAAATTTAAATTCCTCATCCCGAAGCAAACAATCGGGACTGCGGATTCAAATTTTTGAAAAGCCTCGATTATTGACTTTTGCAACGGTCTTAATACTTATGACTTAAATCTATTTTTAATGAAAACTACAGCTTATGAAATATAGTAAGTAATTTTGTACTTTAATCCCAATTATGGAAAAAATCGTTTCAGCACTTTTTTCAATGAAAATGATGACTTTAGGACTATTCCTATTTTTATCCTCAATTGCACTTGCAACTTTTTTAGAATCAATTTTCGATATTCAGACGGCTAAAATATATGTTTACAACGCTTTATGGTTTGAGATTTTATTATTAACCTTGTGTATGCAACTCATTTATTCGCTTTTTAAATACAAGTTGTTTAGAAAGGAAAAATGGACTTCCTTATTGTTTCATGTCTCCTTTATCATCATTATTATCGGTGCTGGAGTAACACGTTTTTTTAGTTTTGAAGGTTTAATGTTGATTCCAGAAGGAACTCTTTCGAATACTATTTATTTGTCTGAACCTCATTTGTTGATTAAAATTCATGACGACAAACTTCAATATACTTTAAATGAAAAAAAATATTGTTCTGAAGTTGCAAACAATCGTTTTTCATATAATATTCAATTTCCAAATAAAAAAAACAAAATACTTATTAGTTCAAGATACTTTAAGAAAAAGCAAATAGATTCTTTAGTACAAAATCCAAAATATAAAAGTTCTGTGATTGAACTTGTTGAAGAAGGCATGCAATCCATCTATTTACCTCAAAATAAAGAAATTAGTATTGGAAATTTAAATATTGGTTTTAATATCGAGAAGGGTAATGATATAAATCTCTTTTTTAAAAATGATACACTTTTTGCAAAATCATCAAATACAGTTCAACGGATTTCAATGAATAAAATTCGATTATTACAAAACAGTACTCAACTTAACAACGATTCCCTCTATGAAACATTTTCACCTCACCAAACATTTGTATTTGAACCTACCCATTTATATCTTATTCAAGGAAAACAATTTGTGTATAAAAGACTTATATCCAATGCTAAAATTGTGAAAATGTCGTCAGGTAAAAAAGACAAAGGAACAGATATTTTAGGATTGTTTATAAAAGATGGGAAGTCGAGCAAAAAAATTGAATTAGAAGGTGGAATGGGTGTGATTCCCACAAAAAATGAATTTGATTTAAATGGTTTACATTACGAATTACAATATGGTTCTACTCCAAAGGAGATTCCTTTTCAAGTTTTATGTAGAGATTTTCAACTTAAAAATTATCCTGGTTCCGATATGGCTTCATCTTTTGCAAGTGAAGTTACTGTAATTGACGAAAAAAAGCAGTATAAAAAGAAGCACCGAATTTTCATGAATCATGTAATGGATTATGGAGGATATCGTTTTTTTCAGTCAAGTTATGATTTAGATGACCCACAAACACCAGAAAACGAGGAAGGTACACGTTTAAGTGTGAATTACGACTTTTGGGGAACAAACATCACTTACCTCGGCTATCTTTTGATGACCATAGGAATGTTTTTTTCTCTATTTAGTAAAAATGGACGATTTAAAAACTTATTACATTTAATAAAAAAATCTCATGAAAGAAGAGCTTCTTTGTTAAAAAGTGTCTCACTTATTTTTCTATTATCCAGTAGTGCAGTAATTTATTCTCAACACAATCATTCAACTGAAAATCAACAAACTGTACGTTTTATAACTGAATCACATTCCGAAAAATTAGCAACATTACCCGTTCAAGATTTTCAAGGTCGAATTATTCCTTTTCATACACTCTGTGATCAATTAATACGCAAAATACATGGAAAAAATAAATGGAATAATTATTCTGCTGTTCAAACGGTGATGAGTATGCAGATGTATCCTGAATATTGGATCAGACAAGAAGTAATTCAAGTACCTAGAGCCCTTCAAGAAAATTTAAAATTACCTCCATTTGTATCGTATATAGATTTATATGACACTATAAAACAACAATTTAAATGGTTAAGTTCATATCAAAAAGCCCATCAAAAACTAGAATCAAAAAGAAATGAAGCGGAGAAAAAAATCATCAAATTAGGAGAACGATTTGAAGTGTTTAATTCTATCTTACAATGGCAATATTTTAAAATTATTCCTTTAAAAAATAATCCTAAAAATTTATGGGTCAATCCTTTAAGTCAAGAATTTGCTCAACAAGACAGTGTTCAATTCAAACAAACTTTTGCTTATTTTTCAACTCTGCACAAAGGAGACAATGCCAAAACTGGACATCAAACCGATAAATTATTAGAATGGATAAAAAAATATCAAAAGAAAATCGCAGGAAAACTTATCCCAAATAAAAAACAGATTTATTTAGAGATAAGTTACAACAAATTACAAATATTTAGACTTTGCATGTATTTATATTTTTTCATTGCATTTATTTTATTGATTGTATTTTTTATTCGAGTGTTTATTCAACCCACCCAACTTTCTGAAAAAAGATTTAAAATATGGTCAACTCCATTATTAATAATACTTTTTGGGGTTTTTATTTACCATGGAACAGGGCTAGTATTAAGATGGCAAATTTCTGGTCATGCACCATGGAGCAATGGTTATGAAGCGATTGTCTTTATTGCATGGGTTACAGTCTGTTCTGGATTCTTTTTTGCTAAAAAAAATCCAATTGTTCCAGCAGCGACAGCTCTTTTGGCCTATCTAATGATTTTTGTTAGTGAAATGAATTTATTAGATCCAGAAATCACTCCATTACAACCTGTTTTAAAAAGTTATTGGTTAATGATTCATGTAGCTGTGATTACGGCTAGTTATGGTTTTTTAGCATTAGGAGCCATTCTTGGATTTCTAAATTTGTGTTTATACATTTTCAGGACAAAAATCAACGGAAATAGAATCACTGCACATATTTTAGAAATAACCTATATCTCAGAATTAACTATTACCATTGGAACATTTATGTTAAGTATTGGAACATTTTTAGGAGGCGTTTGGGCAAATGAATCATGGGGCAGATACTGGGGTTGGGATCCAAAAGAAACCTGGGCACTTGTATCTATATTAGTATATGCAATAGTTTTACACCTTCGTTTTATTCCATTTCTTGCAAGTAAATTTGTCTTTAATTTATTTTCATTTTGGGCTTTTTCATCAATTTTATTTACATTTTTTGGTGTAAATTTCCTTTTGGTTGGTTTACATTCTTACGCACAAGGTGAAGGACTAAATCAAATGCCACCATGGATTATTTATACCATATTTTGTTTCTTTTTATGGTGTTTATTAGCATATATAAGAAATAAAAAATACTCAACAAACGTTAATTCATAAAATAAATATCAAACATTATTTTAACAAATTGGTATTAGAAATATTAAAAAGCACAACTGAAATTAAAGTATTTTTAAACATCTCAATTACTTTCAAATTTTTTAATGAAATTACACCAATAATGTAGGCATTTGAATGGTTTTGATAGGATTCATTTATTTCATTAAAATATTTTTTAAAATCAGTTGAAAAGGATAATTCATGTCGTAAAAATATTTTGAGCAAAATATCTGATTCATTTTCTAAAACATCTGTATTATTTAACTTCTTATACTCATAACGATAATCGTAACTCAGTGCTGAAATATCTGAGAGAACAGCAGATGCTGTAGGAAATGCTCCTGCACCTTTTCCTAAAAAAAACTGCATTTCATTTAAAGAAGATTTTGTTTTTATTCCATTAAAAACATCTTCCACTCCATATAAATTATCGTTGTTTTTTACAAACTTAGGCAAGACAAATGCTATAATTTTTCCTTCTATAGTCTTTTCAGCAAATGCTACTAATTTTATTTTATACCCTTTTTCTTTTGCATAGTTTAATTCTAATTCACCCAATTTGTCAATACCTATGTTAAATATTTCACTTGGATCTACAACTAATCCGAAGGCATGTGCTATTAGAATGGTTAATTTAAATTTAGCATCAAAACCTCCTGTATCCATTATTGGATTGGATTCTGCGTACCCATTTTGTTGTGCTTCATGTAAAGCTTTCTCATAAGAAATTTCTTCGTTTGCAATTTTGCTAAGAATATAATTCGTTGAGCCATTTACAATTCCTTCAACTGATTCTAATAAATCGTTGTCATAATATTCTTCAAGATTACGAATTATTGGAATACTGGCACTACAAGCCGCTTCATAAAGTAAAGGCACATTATTTTGTCTTTGTAAATGAATTAATTCATCAAAATGCTCTGCAATCATTTTTTTATTTGCAGTAACTACCGCTTTACCTTTTTGTAATGCCGTTTTTACAATGTCAAAAGCAGCATCTGCATCGTCTATTAACTCAACAACTGTATTAATACTCTCATCCTCTAATATATCATTTTTTCTATAGGTAAAATGAGATGCAGAAATTTGTCTTTTTTTGCTTTTATCTTTAACACAAATTCGTTTAATACTTGCATTTAAACCTGGGGTGGATTGTATCGCTTTATGTAAGCCATTTCCGACACAACCAAATCCGAATAATCCTATGTTTATTTCTTTTCTATTCATGATTAATTTTGTTTTATAAATTGATTCAACTTTTCAACTTTATTGATGATTGTTTTTAGGTCGTTAATTAAATCATCAACGTCTTCAATGCCTACTGAAAGTCGAATTAAACTGTCTTTCACCCCAGATTGATATCTTTTTTCTCTAGGTATTGATTTATGGGTCATTTCACAGGGTAAACAAATCAAACTTTTAACTCCACCTAAACTTTCAGCTAATTTGAATAATTTAGTACCGTTTACAATCTGAGTTGCTAATTCTTTTTCATCAATTTTTAAATCAAATGAGACTACCCCACCAAAATACTTTTGTTGATTTTTTGCTATAAGATGATTTTTATGTTGCTCTAATCCAGGATAGTAAACATTATCAACCAAATCTAAAGTAAGTAAAAATTCAGCGATTTTTTTTGCATTTTCACTGTGTTGTTTTATTCTTAAAGTTAATGTCTCAATTCCACGGATTACAAGCCAACTGTCAAAAGGTGAAAGAATTCCACCTGAAGCATTTTGAATAAATTTGATTTTTTCTCCTAACTCTTCACTATTGGTAACCACTAAACCAGCAATTAAATCACTGTGTCCAGATAAATATTTCGTTGCTGAATGAATGACAAGGTCAGCACCCAAATCGATTGGTTTTTGAGAAACAGGTGAAGCAAATGTATTGTCAACACAAAATAAGATTTTATTTGCTTTTGCAATTTTTGCTATTTCTTTAATATCAGAAATTTTTAATGTTGGGTTAGTCGGACTTTCCAACCAGATTAATTTTGTTTTTGAAGTAATTGCTTCTTCTACGTTTTTTGCTTCAGAGGTATCGACATATTTCACTTCAATACCAAATTTTTGATAAATATGAGTAAACAATCTAAAAGCACCTCCATAAATATCATCAACTGCAATTATCTCATCGCCGTGTTCAAGAAGTTTTAAAATTGCATCAATTGCAGCTAAACCACTTGCAAAAGCAAATCCATTTTGACCATTTTCTAGATTAGCGATTAAATCCTCTAAAACTTTTCTCGTAGGATTGTTACTTCGTGCATAATCAAATCCTTTGTGTACACCGATTGATTCTTGAACAAACGTTGAAGTTTGGTAAATAGGAGTTGAAATTGCTCCTGTTAATTCATCCACTGGAATACAGTGTAAAATTTTTGTTGTCTCTTTCATTTTTCTAATTTATTAATTGTTAAACATTTAGTTATGTTCATTCAAATTAATCTATCCTAAAACATTAGAAAAAAACTTGTGAAAGAGCTTAAAATAAAAAAGCTCCTCCAACAAGTCAGAAGAGCTTTTAATATAATTATTCCAAAAATTGGAAATTAAACGCTATATTCTAACTTATCTTTCTCCGATTATCGGAGTTGAATTTGGCACCTTTTTCCGAAAATAAATTCGGAAGAGGTTGTCAAGACTTCATCGGGTCAATTCCCTCTGTCTTTCTGGATAAGAATAATTTTAAAAGAACGTGGTGCAAAATTAAATACAATTTTTAAATATTAAACAATTTTTTTAATAAAATTTATCATATTCATCCGAAAGTTTTTTAAAATTTATTTAAAACCTACCTCAAAACCAATAAAACGTTACTAAAAATAAGTCTGGTGGTTTGAAAAAATCTATCTCTTTAACTGTTTTAATTATTTTAGCTCCTTCTGAAATTTTATCTGATACATAGTTTAATGATAGGTAAAATGGTAAACAATTTCTAATTTTTTCTACGAAATTTGTAAATGACTGTTTTTTATTTTTTGATATTCTGCGGATTAACTCAAGAATGAGGTAGCAAATTAAAGCAATATAGAGTTGGGATTTCACAGCGTTTTCGCTAGTACCAATAAATGTTTTAATTTGAAGATTTTGTTTAATTGCCTTGAAAAACAATTCAAGACCGTTGAAAAAGTCAATAATCGAGGCTTTTCAAAAATTTGAATCCGCAGTCCCGATTGTTTGCTTCGGGATGAGGAATTTAAATTTTTGGATTAACAATGAGAATTGGGTTTTGCAACGGTCTTAATTCAATATCAAAAAGTTTTTTGTACAAATCTGCAATAGTTCTAGCACTCCATTCTAATTGATTTGAGATAATTTCAATCACTTTATTCTCATCTTCTTTATAAACATGAACGAGTCTTAGTTCGTTTTGATATTTGTAATCTGGATTTAAAAATCCAGAACAACTTCTAATACCCAATACAATTATAAATTGTCCAAAATTAAAAAGTATTATACCGATACAATATGAAAATAGACCAATTCAATTGGACTATCTTGAATATGTATTCGGTATAATTCGGGATTAACCAAACTAATGCAAATAGTTCGTCCTTAATGGACTCCTATTGCATAAGTTTTGTTTAAATACGGACTCCTATAACACAGACGTCATCGACCCCGAAGTATATATAACCTTTTTAATCAATAATAATTTTCACAAATCGGGATCTATTCCGTCATGTATTCTAGTTCGTCCTAAACGCGGACTCCTATAACACAGACGTCAT
>JACPDW010000016.1 GCA_016183815.1 Flavobacteriia bacterium | reverse complement strand
AGACTGTGAGAAACTTCATTTGAAAACTACATCTCACTTCGTTAACGAATCCCAAACTCGCTACAATTGTTCGCTGAAAATTAGAAATTTTCAGACAATTTTGCTCAAACAAGGGTTTCGCTTTAACTACGTTCTCTTTGTTTTCTACATTCATTTTCTCAAGGTCGTTTTAGATTTTTGCGAGTTGCTAATTCACCACAATTTTTTCAATATACCTACTATTTTCCGAAATTAATTCAATAAAGTAAACTCCTTTTTGTAGCTTTAAATTAAAAGAACTACTGTTTTTCTCTAAATCATACAGTTTTCTGCCTTGAGCATCGTTCCAAAGGGGGAAAAGTTGGATTCTTCCAAACCTGCTTCGCTTTCTACAAACTCTGCTAAAAAAGAACCGGTACAATAGATCTCATTGCTACCCGTTGCCCAGGGGGTGTTGAAATTTATATTATATCCACCCCCCGCAAATAACTCTCCAACTATATAAACACTTTTATCGTATAAGGACACTGAATTAGCAAATTCTTTATAAACTCCAGTTGCCAGCCGTATTAAATATATTTACAGCTCCACCAACAATATAAATATTTCCATCTCTATCGTTTCCCGCATCTTTACCCTCACCACCAGCAACGTTTAATAACAAATCAGGATATGCATCACTTTGTGCATTTAGAATATTAAATGTTATACAACATACTAAAAAAAATAACTTTTTCATAAACATGGTTTTAGTAAATGAATATTTTATTCAGTTTAGTGCTGTTGTCCACACTTTGTGTTTTTAATAGATACATTTGATTTATCATAACAACAACATTAACAATTAGTTTGCAATTTATAAATTAATTTTGAACTAAACAAATATTTTTCGATAGATGTATGAAAATTTTATAAATTCAGCAGGGAAATGGGATTGTTTGTCGAAATAATTTTAAAAATTAGAGAAAAACTCTACATCCCAATTTACTAATAATTTCTTTTTATGAAAAATAGAATAAAATTCAAGTATATATATTAGATTTATTTGTAAGTAATTTAAATTTTCTTACAATTCTTTTAATTGCTTTTAAATAGAATTTTGATTATTGACTGTAATGTTTAATTTTGTGAAAAAATAATTACTTGAAAAATATTTCTGTAAACGAATTAAATGAACAAATTCTTCAAAAAGAAGAGTTAATTTTGATAGATATTCGTGAACGATATGAATGGGAAACAGATCACTTGCCAAACTGTGCATGGATTCGCATGCAAGAATTACCATACAGATTAAATGAAATACCTAAAAACAAAAAAGTAATTATTCTTTGCAGAAGTGGTCGTCGTTCAGAAGCGGTTTGTCATTATTTAAATACTGAGAAAGCTTACAATAATGTGTGGAACTTAGAAGGTGGTTTGCTACAATGGAAAGAAAAAATTAATCCAAAATTTGATATAGAATAAGCATGTTAGAAATTTTTGAACATATCTTACACCTTGATTTTGAATGGCTAATCGAAAGATTTGAAACTGCCATATATATTGTTTTGTTTCTGGTCATTTTTATAGAAACTGGATTAGTCGCTATGCCTTTTTTACCAGGTGATTCACTTTTATTTACCGCAGGATTGTTTGCTGCCTCTGGTCAGTTAAATTTAACTTTACTTCTATTTTCGTTATTTATTGCTGCTGTATTAGGTGATAATGTTAATTATTGGGTAGGTAGAACGTTGGGATTAAAAGTGTTTCAATTAAAAATAAGAGGGAAAAAAATTGTCAAAAAAGAATATTTAGACAAAACAGAACAATTTTTTGAAAAAAATGGTACAAAAGCAATTATAATGGCTCGATTTGTTCCTTTTGTTAGAACTTTTGCTCCCTTTGCGGCGGGAATTGGTAAAATGAATTATACAAAATATTTGATATTTGATTTGTTAGGTGGATTTTTATGGATTTTCAGCTTAACCATCGCTGGCTACCTTTTAGGAGAAGTAAAATGGATCAAAGAAAATATAGATTTAGTTTGTTTGGGGATAATATTTATCTCTATTTTACCTATGATTATTGGTTTTATCAAAAGTAAGTTGTCCAAAAATTGATGTTACATTTTGGTCTTATTGGAAAGAAATTAGATTATTCTTTTTCTTCATCATTTTTTAATGATTTTTTCAAAAAAAACGACCTTCAATGCACTTATGAAAATATTGAGTGTGCAGATATTGAAGAGGTCAAAAGTTGTTTGTTAAGTAAAAAATTCAAAGGATTAAACATCACCATACCTTACAAAGAACAGGTTATTCCTCTACTTTCAGATTTAAGTGATGAAGCAAAAGAAATTGGTTCTGTAAATGTGGTAAAATTTGAAAACAATCAGTATAAAGGATATAACACCGATTATTATGGTTTCCATCAATCTATTAAACCATTTTTAAAAAATAGCCATACTAAAGCGTTGATTTTAGGTACGGGTGGGGCATCAAAAGCAGTGTCTTATGTATTGAAATCAATTGGCATTGAGGTACTTTATGTCAGCAGAACGCCAAAAAACAAACAACAGTTTTTGATTTCAGAAGTAAATGAAAATATGTTAAATGCTTGTAAATTAATAATCAACTGCACCCCGATTGGAACATTTCCTGATGTGAAAAATAAACCTGCTTTGCCCTATCAAAGTATTGGAAAAGAGCATTTATTGATTGATTTGATTTATAATCCAGAAAAATCAGCTTTTTTACTTGAAGGAGAAAAATATGGAGCAGAAATACTAAATGGTAAAAGTATGTTGATAGAACAAGCGAAAAAATCTTGGGAAATCTGGAACAAATAATACCAATTGTAATTGTTAAATAGTCCAATATTACTAAATTTACAAAAAGAAAATTTTGAACACAAAACGAATATTTTACTTTTTGTTTTTGATAATCGTTTTTATCAATAGTGAATATTGTTTTTCAAATTTTTCCCAAGATACAATTCAAATAAATAAGCTAATTCAAGAAGCGAGAAACATTGGTTGGAACGACACTAGAAAATCTATAGAATTATCCATTTTAGCTAGAGAGAAATCTACAAATATCAATTATTTAAAAGGAATGTTTGATGCAAATCAACATTTAACCATGTGTTATTATATAACTGGTGAAAATGATTTGGGATTAAACAGCGGATTTACAGCACTTAAAGTTGCAAAACAAACAAAAGATATTGTTTGGGAAGCTAGAATTTCAAATTCTTTAGGATTGATTTATATGAATTTGGAAAATTATAATGAGGCTAAAAGACTTTTTTCTATTGTTTTAAAACATCATGACAAAAAAAATGATCAAAAAAATTTAGCTACTGCTTTAAATAATTTGTCGAATGCTTGTTTGTATCTAAAAGAATATGATAATTCATTGGATTACAGATTAAAATCCATTACAATTCGTAAAAAATTAAACTTAGAAAATGATTTAGGCGATTCGTACAACGATTTGGGTGAAACGTATAGTATTTTAAAAGAATACAACAAAGCTCTATATTATTTCAAAAAATGTCTTGAAATTAAAAGAAAATATGAAGATTTTGAAATGATAGCCCTGAGTACAATGAATTTAGGAAAAACGTATTTAACTATAAATCAATTAGCTAAATCCAAAGAATATTTTTCAATTGCTGAAGAATTTTCTAAAAAAATTCATTCCTCAGAATATTTAACAATAGTTTATGAAAATTTAGCTTTGGTTTATGAAAAAGAAAAACAATTTTCAAAACAAGCTAAATATTTAAAATTGTATATTGAAAATAGAGAAAAACTATTGAATGAAAAATCTTTAGAATCAATCAATAATCTTCAAATAAAACATGAAACAGAAAACAAACAACAAAAAATTGAGTTGTTAAACAAAGAAAGAAAAATTAAAGACAATGAAATTTTATTAAAAAGAAATCAAATTAAAAAACAAAGACTTTTTATGTGGTTTTTATTGTTTATTATTCTTTTTTTTATAGTTTTTATTGTTATAATCACTCGTTTTTTTATTCAAAAAAGAAAAGCTCACCAATTAATATCTATTCAGAAAAAGGAAATTGAGGATAAACATATAGAAATCACCTCTTCGATTACCTACGCTAAAAGAATTCAATCTGCCATTTTGCCTCAAGATGATACTTTTAATGAAGTTTTTCGTGAATATTTTATTTATTATATTCCAAAAGACATTGTTGCTGGAGATTTTTATTGGATGATTAATGAAAATAATACTGTTTATATTGCAGCTGCTGATTGTACTGGTCACGGTGTTCCAGGGGCTTTAGTGTCTGTTGTTTGTTACAATGCTCTAAATCGTTCAGTACGAGAATTTGGTTTAACTGATCCGGGTAAAATATTAGATAAAACGAGAGAGATTGTTGTTCAAGAATTTGAAAAATCCAATGAAGACGTGAAAGATGGAATGGATATTTCTCTATGTATTTTAGATATTAATACTAATTTGTTAAAATGGTCAGGAGCCAACAATCCCCTTTGGATTTTAAGTAAAAATTCGGACAATGTACTTGAACTTATTGAGACAAAACCAAACAAACAACCCATAGGAAAATTTGCTCATTCAACCTTTTTTAATACACATATAATTCAACTACAAAAGGGAGATGAAATATATCTTTTTACAGATGGTTATCAAGATCAATTTGGTGGTGTACAAAATAAAAAATTCAAGCAAAAACAAATGAGAGAATTATTGTTAGATAATTATTTAAAAAATATGGATGAAAAAAGAAATATTATTCATACAAATTTTATTTCCTGGAAAAAAGACAACGAACAAGTTGACGATATAACCATTTTAGGATTAAAAATATAATATATTAAGTAAAATTTTTCTAACTCAAGTTAAATAGGTTAAAATAAATCTTATGTTTGTATCAAAGTATGTTATGAAAAAAATTTTATTATTTATTGTTCTTCTAACTTTTTGTTGTAATAATTCCTATACACAAACATATATTTCAAAAGAAAAATTGTCGTTTTTAGATACAATTAATTATTCCGTACTTGAAAAATCCAAAAAGGAAAAATTATTATTATTTTTTAAAAAAGTCAAATCTTTAAAAAATGATACTTTAATTCTAAATAAATTAGATTCAATCACAGAGCATATTTCTGAAGATCAAGTCTGGTATCCAATTAATAAATTTATAAAAGAACAATCCGAAGAGCTGATTAAACTGAAAGGAGTTAATTCTAAAACTAAGAAAAATTTTTACAGTCATTATGCTTCCTCTTTGAATAATGAAGGATATTATTATTATTTCAAAGGTAATTTAAATAAAGCAGCATTTTATTTTAAAGCATCTGCACCCTATTTTCGAAAAATTGGTCATAAAAATGGACTTGCCTCAATCTATAATAATTTAGCTTCTATTTACGATGATCAAGGAAATGTTATCGCTTCGCTTCATTATTATTTCAAAAGTCTTAAAATTAAAGATGAATTAAAAGATTCATCGAGTATAGGTAACAGCTTGAATAACATTTCTTTAGTTTATCAAAAGCAAGGTGAATATAATCAAGCATTAAAATATGCCTATAAAGCATTAACTATTAGAAAAACAATAAATGATTCATTTCAAATAGCCAATTCCTACCATAATATTGCTTTAATTCAAGGTGAGTTGAAAAATTTTGACTATGCCATTTATCAATACAACAAAAGTATTAAAATTAGAAAAGCAATCAATGATGTGAGGGGCTTAGGCAATGTGTACAACAATTTAGGATATATTTATTTAGAATACAAAAAAGACCTTTTTTTAGCAGAAAAGTATTTGATGGAAAGTTATAATATCAGAAAAAAAATTGATGATTCTTATTTAAATTCAGAAATACTAAACAACCTTGCTTTATTGGAATTCTATAAAAACAATTACTCTCTTTCAGAAAAATATGGACTTCAATCATTTGAAATAGCACAAAAAAATGCTTATTTAGTAATAGAACAGAGGGCAACAGCACATTTATACTCTTTGTACAAAAAGCAAAGTAAATGGCAAATGGCATTAAAAATGAATGAAAGAGCCAATCAAATAAATGAAATACTGAAAAATGAAAAAAACAAAAAAGAAATTTATAAAAAACAATTTGCCTATCAATATACAAAACAAAGAGAATTAGATCAAATTGAAAATGATAAAAAACTATTGATTGCCAAACAAAAACAGATTTATCAAAAATATATCTCAATAATTTTTGGAGTAAGTTTGTTTTTATTAAGTATTTTAATTTTTTTCCTATACAAAAGATTTAAGCAAAATGTTCGTCAAAAACAAATCATTGAAAAACAAAAAGAATTGGTAGAACAAAAAAACATAGAAATAACCTCTTCAATTACCTACGCTAAAAGAATACAATCGGCAATTATGCCACCAGAGGAAATTTTTAAAACTAATTTCCCTAATTCTTTCATCTTTTACTTACCTAAAGATATTGTTGCTGGTGATTTTTACTGGATGATAGAAAATGATGAATCTATTTTTATTGCAGTTGCCGATTGTACAGGTCATGGCGTTCCAGGTGCTTTAGTGTCTGTTGTTTGTCATAACGCTTTAAATCGTTCAGTACGTGAATTTGGATTGACCGACCCAGGTAATATATTAGATAAAACGAGAGATTTGGTAATACAAGAGTTTCAAAAATCAGATAATGAAGTGAAAGATGGCATGGATATTTCTCTTGTTGTTTTTCATAAAAAATCAGATATCAATAAGGATAATCAAACTTTCCATCAAACAATTTTATGGGCAGGAGCAAACAATCCACTTTGGGTACTTCGCAATTCATCGATAAGCACTCTTACAAAAGAACTTTTTGAAATAAAACCTGATAAACAACCTATCGGAAAATATATTCATTCAAGACCATTCACTACACATAAAATAAATTTAGAAAAAGGTGATGAAATTTATCTTTTCACAGATGGTTTTCAAGATCAGTTTGGAGGACCAGATAGTTTAAAATTTAGAACAGGTCGATGACGTCTGTGTTATAGGAGTCCGCGTTTAGGACGAACTAGAATACATGACGGAATAGATCCCGATTGGTGAAAATTATTATTGATTAAAAAGGTTATATATACTTCGGGGTCGATGACGTCTGCATTATAGGAGTCCGACTTTAAACAAAACTTATGCAATAGGAGTCCATTAAGGACGAACTATTTGCATTAGTTTGGTTAATCCCGAATTATACCGAATACATATTCAAGTTAGTCCAATTGAATTGGTCTATTTTCATATTGTATCGGTATAATACTTTTTAATTTTGGACAATTTATAATTGTATTGGGTATTAGAAGTTGTTCTGGATTTTTAAATCCAGATTACAAATTCTTAATCGATTCTGCATTTTTTAATGCTGAATTTGGATTGGACAACTAGAATGTATGACGGAATAGATCCCGATTAAATATGAATTAGAAGATTACATAAAAAGATTTATTTTTCGGGACGATGACGTCTGCATTATAGGAGTTTGACTTTAGGAGAAAAACAAGAATACTTGTATATTAACAAAAAAAATTATTATTTAACGAGAATCATCTCATTGATTAAATTTATAAATTTTTGAGCAAAAAGTGTTGCCTTTTCTTCTGTTTTACTTTCAGAATAAATCCTTATAATTGACTCTGTATTACTTTTTCTTAAATGAACCCATTCATTTTCGATGTATATTTTCACGCCATCAGTAACATCTACTTCTTCGTCTTTGAATTTTTCTGCAATTTCATTCAAAAGAGCGTCCACATCAATCTTTGGATTAAGTTCAATTTTGTTTTTAGAAATAACATACTTTGGATAAGAATCTCTTAATTCACTTATTTTTTGGCCAGAAAGTGCTAGATGACTTAAAAACAAAGCAATTCCGACTAAAGCATCGCGACCAAAATGAGACTTTGGATAAATTACCCCTCCATTTCCCTCTCCACCAATAACAGCTTGCACGGCTTTCATTTTTTCAACCACATTAACTTCACCTACTGAGGCAGCATAATATTTTTGTCCGTTTTGTTCTGTAATATCTCTTAATGCTTTTGTTGAAGATAAATTTGAGACAGTTGCTCCAGGTGTATTTTTTAAAACATAATCGCTTACTGCAACCAAAGTATATTCCTCGCCAAACATTGAACCATCTTCACAAACCATTGCTAAACGGTCAACGTCTGGGTCAACAGTGATGCCTAAGTCCGCTTGTTCTTCAATAATCTTAGCTGATAAATCACCAAGATGTTCTGGAAGTGGTTCTGGATTATGAGGAAAATGACCCGTAGGATCACAATGAATTTTTATTATATTTTTTACTCCCAATGCTTCAAGAAGTTTTGGTACAAAAATCCCTCCTGACGAATTAACGGCATCAACTACAATAGAAAAATTGGCTTTTTTTATCGCTTCAACATTAACAAGCTCTAATTCTAAAATTGATTGAATATGTTTGTCTAAATATGTATCGTTGTTAATAATTATTCCTAATTCATCAATATTTGAATATTCAAAAGATTCATTTTCTGCAAGTTGAATGAGTTTTTCACCTTCTTTTGCAGAAATAAATTCTCCTTTTTCGTTCAATAATTTTAATGCATTCCACTGTTTAGGATTATGACTAGCTGTTAAAATTATACCACCTTGAGCATTTTCCATTGGTACTGCAATTTCTACTGTTGGTGTAGTAGATAGACCAAGATTTATTACATCAATTCCCAGTGAAATTAGTGTTGAGGATACTAAATCTGAAATCATTTGACCAGATAAACGTGCATCTCGACCTATAATCACTTTAATTTTTTTTCCAGGATGAACTTCTTTAATCCACATTCCGTATGCTGTTGCGAATTTTACAGTATCCAAAGGAGTAAGTCCTTCATTCGGTTTGCCACCAATCGTTCCTCTTATTCCAGATATTGATTTAATTAAAGTCATAAATTTTTAATAAAATGAATCATTTTTAAACAAGTAATTGCACTTTCAATCCCTTTATTTCCATATTTGCCACCAGAACGATCAATAGACTGTTGTTTATTTTGGTCGGTCAATAAACAAAAAGAGATGGGTTTTAAAGTGTCTAATTGACATTGCATTAAGCCCTGAGTTGTACCTTGACAAACGTAATCAAAATGTTTAGTTTCACCTTGAATAACAACCCCAATTGCTATTACACCATCAATAGTATTTTTATTAATTAACATTTTACATGCTAATGGCAATTCAAAAGCACCTGGAACTTTATATATAAAAATATTATTTTTAGATACACCATTTTCTAGTAAAGTAGTATATGCACCTTGAAATAATTTCTCTGTAATGTCACCATTCCATTCTGAAACAACAATGCCGACTTTCACATCGGCACTTTTAGGAATATCTTGGTTTGAAAAAACAGAGTAGGGCTGGTGTTTTGTAGCCATTATTTTTTAACTTTGTTTTTTACTCTTGCAATATATTTATCTATCGTTTTTTGTGAAGAGAAATTTATGTAATTGTCTTTAATTTTTGTATAACATTCAGTTGCTTTTTCAAAATTTCCTAATTCTTCAGCTACTAATCCAGCTTTAAATAGAAATTCAGGTGAAGTTTTTTCATTTTCATTTTTTGCTGCAGCTTCTTCGTAATATTCTAAGGCCTCTTTGTATTTTTTCATTTCTGAATAGCAATCTCCTTGAAGACCTAATGTATAAACAGATAAATAGGTGTCTTTAAGTTTCACCCCTTCTAATTCTTTTAGTGCTTTTTTATATTCACCTTTAGTCATATACTGACGGGCTAAAACAAATTGAGCCAATTCACCTCCGTTTTTTCCATCGTATTTTTTCTTAACCATTGCTAATTCATTGATAGCAGCGTCTGTTGAATCTTTGGCAGCAAAATTAAGTCCTGGAAATAAAGCATCTTTTGATTTTTCATTCGCTGGTTTCCACATAAATTGCATATAGGCAAAATATCCTAAAACAATTACAGCTAAAGCACCAACGCCTATACTTGTTAAACGTACAGTTTTGTTTTCTTTAAACTGTTTTTTAAAATCTTGTGTAGTAAAATTTTCTAACATTTTTTAATTTTTCAGAGTGCAAAGATAGTTTTTTTTTAAATACGATTAATTATAAAAATACTGTCTAAAGATTTTTTATTTTTTTTAATCAAAACATTACTCTTTTTAAGAATATTATGTCATAAAATATGACAAAAATGTAACTTTTGTTGAAAACTTTCGTTAAATGTGTTAATAAGATTGTTAAGTTATGAAAATCAATTTGTTATTACTTAGTTTATTTGTTTGTTCCTTTGGATTATATTCAAAAGAAAACAGGATAAGTCCAGTTGAATATATTGAAAATTGGAAGAATAAAGCTATTGAAGAAATGAGTTTAAATGGTATTCCCGCTAGTATTACTTTAGCTCAAGCCATGTTGGAAAGTGCCAATGGTAATTCCGAATTAGCTAAAAATGCAAATAATCATTTTGGAATCAAATGTAGTAATTGGGATGGTCCAACGTACAACAAAAGAGACAATACAAAATCTGATTGTTTTAGGAAATATAAAAATCCAGCCCAGTCTTTTGACGACCATAGTGCTTTTTTAAAAAACAAATCTCGTTATAGCTTTTTATTTGAATTGGAAACAACCGATTATAAATCATGGGCAAATGGTTTGAAAAAAGCAGGTTATGCAACAAATCCTAATTATCCTAAATTGTTGATTGACTTAATCGAAAAATATGAATTGTATAATTTAGATGATAATTCGATGAAAAAAAGTCAGAATAAAGAAAAAACAAATAAAAACACACCTTCCATCTCTGAAATAAACTCAATTCATACACTCTACTTTACTGCAGAAAAAACAAAATTCGTTAATGCAAAAAAAGGTGATACTTTTTATCGTTTGTGTAAAGAATACTCTATTTCATTAAGTCAATTACATTCTTACAATGATTTTCCTCCAAAAAAAGATTGTTTAGAAGAAGGTGATATTGTTTATCTTGAATCTAAAAAGAAAAAATTAACTAAAGAACAAATCGTACTAAAAAAAGATATTACGGTAAGAGATTTGTCTCAACAAGAAGGTATTCGTTTAAAGTCACTCATGAAAAAAAACGATATTTTGTTTGACGACATGCTTTTGGAAAAAGGTTCTGTTTTAAAATTACGATAAAAGTTTAATCGAACTAAGGTTATTAACAAAAAAAGCAGTCAAATAGACTGCTTTCGATATAATTCATTTGTGTTTAGAGTAAGATACATTTGTTCATTTTAGAGGAATTAGCTACAGTTTGTTGAATAAAGTATGTTCCCTTCTCAAAAGTTATAGTTGGGATAATTATAACAGACTCTGAGTTTATTAGCGTATTTTGATAAATACATTTACCAGTAGAATTCCAAATTTTAATATCTATAGTCTCGGAATTGTTTTCATTTTCGAAATAAATCGATATATCTTGACCTTGAATCTGAGGATTAGGAAAGACCTTAAAATTTACATTTTGATTATCAGATTGTAATGATTTCACAGACAATATTTTAGAATTTCCATCAAAATCGTGGTTCAATAATCTAATATAAAAAGTCGATTCTTTTGGGTTTAATTCAATTTGTTCATTATAGTCTTTCATTACAGCATCGTTTGATTGTATAGGTATGTTTTTTAATTCATTCCAAACCAATCCATCATCAGAGTAAGAAATAGAATAATATAAAACATTCACTTCACTGGCTACTGTCCAATTCAATTCCCATATTTTATTTCTAAGTTGTTTTATATCAAAATTAACTAACTCCACTGGAAGAAGAACTTGGCAACCAACACTAGTTGGACCTACTAAATTACCATCAGCAGCCAACCATTCTCTTGTATCACCAAAATAGATAGATTCTGAACCACCTCCTCCTTTAGCACTTGGAGAAACAGAACCTCCCATCTCTACATTAATACATGCACCTTTAGCCAGTTTTAATTTTCTGCCATTATCAAAACGTAAGGAACCGTATATATTAATTTGTACCGCTAGACATAAAGGATCACCTGGAATATCTAAATCTACATTTGCTGTAATTTTAACTATTGTGTTTGGTGGAATAATAATGGTGTCTCCACAACTAGGAATTCCACTACTCCAAGTAAAAGGTGAGTTCCAATTTCCATTAATTAAAGCAGTATTGATTGCAGCTCTAGTATCCATATTTATTGAGAAAATTGTAATCAATAAACTCAAAGAAATTAGCATTTTTTTCATGGCTTTATGTTTTTATGGGTTTCTAAATACAAGTTACAACATAAATATATACTATGCAAGCATAATATTGTTAAATTGCTAAACCGATATAGTTAATTATCAAAATAGAGTTTCTATCGAATATTCAATAAGGTCTTGATTTATTTAAACAAAGTGTTGTTTATTTAACAGGATTTAGAATAGATAAAAGGATTTCTATTTCTTTTTTCGTATTAAAGCTATGAAATGTAAGACGAATACCTTCTTCGCTTTTTGGCACTGTTGGGTATTTGATGATTTTTTGAAATATTTTAACCTTTTTCAATTTTCTTACTATCTCCTCAAAATGCATAAATTCTGAACATTTAATAAATTGAATCGGACCAATTTGAGCAGAATTTACACAATCAGTATAATATTGTATATTTTTGATTAGAGCATTTCTTTCTCTTGATAAATCCTTTTTTAAAATTTTTTCTATTTTATAGTAAGCCAATGGTGGTAATGCTGTTGTATAAATAAAACTTCTACAAAAATTTATTAAAAACTGAATCACTTCTTCTTTTGCAAGAACAGCTGCACCTATAAATCCATAAGCTTTACTAAAGGTAATTATTCTCGCAAAAACTTTTTTATGAATATTATTTTCAACGCATAATCCTTTTCCATTTTCACCAAAAATTCCAACACTATGTGCTTCATCGACAATTAATTTAGTTCTAAACTTTTCACATAAATTTGAAATATCTTTTAATGGAGCTCTTTCTCCATCCATTGAATATAAAGATTCTATAATTACATAAACATTTTTTATAGTAGAAAATTTATCTAATTTCTTTTGTAAATCCATTAAGTCATTATGCGAAAAGGAATAGGATTTTCCTCTACTCAAAACAATTCCATCTCTTAATGAGGCATGAATTTTCTCATCGTATATGATGATATCTTCTCTACCAATTATCGTTGAAATTAATCCGATATTGGCATCGTAACCACTATTAAAAATTAAAGAAGATTCAGCTAAAAAAAACTGAGCGACTTTTTTTTCACAAGATAATGCTTCTTTAGAATTGCCTGATAATAGTCTTGACCCTGTACTTCCTTTAAAATTGGATTTTTTTGGTAACTTTATTAAATCATTTTTACTTACACCTAAATAATCATTCGTGAAAAAATCGATTTTAGATGTTTTTTGAAGTTGAATTTGTCTATAATTCCCTTCTTCCTTTCTTATATGTAACTTTTCTTTTAATTTTAAACACAATAAATCAGGTAAAAAAGAATCTTCTTTTTGCATTATTTTTTTTCTACTGATAGAGTTTGAGTGATTTCTTTTGGAGACAATCCAAGTATTTTAAACATTTCCATATCTTCGTTATAATCAGGATTAGGAGTTGTTAACAACTTTTCACCTGCAAAAATTGAATTGGCACCAGCTAAAAAACAAAGGGCTTGAGCTTCCACTGACATTTGTGAACGACCTGCTGAAAGTCGAACTTGTGAACTTGGAAAACAAATTCTTGTTGTTGCTATCATTCTAATAATTTCCCAAGAAGAAACAGGTTTTTCGTTTTCCAAGGGTGTTCCTTCAACCGCAACAAGTGCATTAATAGGAATAGATTCTGGTGGATTTTCCATTTTTCTATAACTCATTAAAAGACCAATCCTATCCTCTACCCTTTCTCCCATTCCAATTATTCCACCTGAACAGACTGAAATTCCCGCTTTTCTAGCATTGTCTATGGTGTTTAGTCTATCTTGATAAGTTCTTGTACTGATGATGTCTTTATAAAAATCCTCAGAACTGTCTAAATTATGATTGTAAGCATGTAAACCAGCTTCTTTTAATCTAAAAGCCTGTTCTTCTGTAATCATACCTAAAGTACAACAGACTTCCATTTCTAAATCGTTTACAGCTCTAACCATTTCAATAACATTGTCAAAATCTTTGTTATTACGAACTTCTCTCCATGCAGCACCCATACACAAGCGACTTGATCCATTTGCTTTTGCTTTTTTAGCTTGTTCGATAACAGAATCAACGGACATTAATTTATGCACACCTACACCAGTATCGTATTTAACAGATTGAGGACAATACCCACAATCTTCAGAACAACCACCTGATTTTATGTTGATTAAAGTAGATAATTGTACTTCTCTTGCATTGTGAAATTGTCTATGTAGTGATGCAGCTTCATAAACTAAATCTAATAATGGTTTTTGGTATAGTGCTTCTAACTTATCTTGAGTATTGTAATCAGGGTTTACCTTCATAAAAAAATTTTGTACAAAAATAATCAAAAGTGTTCTTTATTTAGAAAGATTATAGTGTAAATATTAAAAATTATTTAGTTAAGATTGTTGGATGAATAGATACGCTTCGCTTTGGATTGCTGTTTCCAAAATTCATTTGTTAAAACATAATTCCTTTTAAAATACTAATTTTGTTTTTTTTAAAATTTAAATTATGTTGATTTTTAAATTTGGTGGAGCTTCCGTAAAAGATGCTGATTCGATTAAAAATGTTTTATCCATTTTAAAAAAATATCCTGAAAAAAAAATCATCGTCATTGTTTCAGCAATTGGGAAAACAACCAATAATTTAGAGAAAATTTATCAATCCATACTTAATAAAGATAAAGTCGAATTTGAATTAGCTATTAACCTATTTTATAACGAACATTTAAAAATTATTAACGATTTAGAATTAGATACAAATTCATCTCCTTTCCAATACCTAGAACAAATAAAAACTTTTTTTGAAAACAAATTCTCTTCAGAAATATCTGATAATCATTTTTTTGAATACGATCAAATCGTTTCCTTAGGTGAAATAATGAGTTCGATTATTTTAGAAACTTATGTATCTAAAGAACTTTCTAACTCTTGTTTTTTAGATGCACGTAAAGTATTACGTACTGATAATAATTTTAGACAAGCAGATGTAGTATGGAACAAAACAATGGATTTAGTGAATAATTTTATTCAATCAATTTTTAATAGCAAAACTATTGTTATTACACAAGGATTTATAGGACATACAGCTGAAGGATTTACCACCACTTTAGGCAGGGAAGGTTCTGATTTTTCAGCTGCAATATTTGCCTATTGTGTCAATGCAGAATCTGTTACCATTTGGAAAGATGTTCCTGGAATGTTGAATGCAGATCCTAAATATTTTGATAACACACAAAAATTAGATTCAATTTCCTACAAAGAAGCGATTGAATTGTCTTATTATGGTGCTTCAGTAATTCACCCAAAAACAGTAAAACCACTACAAAATAAAAATATTCCTTTATTTATTAAATCTTTTTTTAAACCAGAATTAGAAGGTTCTGTAATACATACTTCTGAAGAAAATGATGATTTTTGTCCTTCATTTATCTTTAAAAAAGAACAAATATTATTTTCAATCAGTACAAAAGATTTTTCTTTTATTAATGAAAACGAATTAAGCGAAATTTTTCAAATACTTGCATCAAAAAAGATTAAAGTCAATTTAATGCAAAATTCTGCTTTAAGTTTTTCATTTGCTGTAGATCAAAACTTGATTAATACAAGTGAAATAATCGAACTATTTGAAAAAAAACACCTTATTAAATACAACGAAAACTTAGAATTATTAACGATTAGACATTATAATACTGAAGTTATACAAACTAACACAAAAAACAAAAGTGTTATCTTAGAACAAAAAACTCGTTCAACCGTAAGGTTTTTGTTGAAAAATTAAGAAAACCTCTATAGTTTGATTTCTAAATTTCACTAAAGTTTCACTAATTTATTTGAATATTTATTTTCAACATCTTCAATCAAAAGAAAATAAACACCTTGAGGAAAAGATTTCAAATCAATGAAAATTTCTTTTGAATTAAATTTGTTGTCGTAAAGTATTCTACCTTCTTGTGTAACTATTGAAACTTTTTTAATTGTTAAATTTTCTGCTATAATCTGAACAAAATCTTCACTTGGATTGGGATATATTTTGAAGTTGTTAGAGGATTGTTCATATAGACTTTCTACATATTGAATATAACATTCTGAAGTGTCTTTACATGTTCCTTGCGTGATTTCAACTGCACATAAATAACTTCCAAAACCTTGCCATTCAAGTGTTTGATTTGTTTCTCCTGTTAAAATTTCAAACGGCTGACATCTATACCATTGATAGCTTGCATTTTCTTGAACAGCTGTCAAATCTCCATTTTCTGGCCCGTTTTCAACTATTAAATTTAAAGTATCAATTGTTAATACTAATTCAACAATACTATCACAAGCATTTGAACCAATCAATGTTGTGGTATAAATTCCACTTTCAGAATATGATATTCCGTTTGCTGACCAAAAATAAGAGTTACAAGACGAAACTGTTTCAGAACTTGACGTTGGATAATTAATCGTTAAATCTAAAATCAATGTAGAATCACAACCGTTTGATCCAGTTA
Organism: Flavobacteriia bacterium; assembly: GCA_016183815.1. GTDB lineage: Bacteria > Bacteroidota > Bacteroidia > Flavobacteriales_D > Crocinitomicaceae > M2408. The sequence continues at coordinate 74,408 of JACPDW010000016.1, read as the reverse complement.
ATGTGGTGGTATAAGTTCCACTTACTGAATACGTTTGTCCATTGGCTGACCAAAAATAATCTGTACAACTTGAAACGGTTTGAGTGTTAGTTATTGAGTTTCCAATAGTTAAATTTGATCCAGTTAATGTGGTGGTATAAGTCCCACTTACTGAATACGTTTGTCCATTGGCTGACCAAAAATAATCACTACAACTTGAAACGGTTTGAGTGTTAGTTATTGAATTTCCAATAGTTAAATCTAAAATCAATGTAGAATCACAACCGTTTGATCCAGTTAAAGTGGTGGTATAAGTTCCACTTACTGAATACGTTTGTCCATTGGCTGACCAAAAATAATCTGTACAACTTGAAACGGTTTGAGTGTTGGTTACACTTTGGTTTAGATTAACGACAATAAAATTTGAAGTATCAATTAAGGAATTTAAACAAACTGAACTACTAATTAATTGACAAGTAATTGTATCGCCATTATTAAGAGAATTGGTAATCAATGAGCTTGAATCTGCACCAATAATGTTTTGTCCATTTTTTTTCCATTGGTAAGTAGGATAAGTACCACCGTTTGTTATTGTGGAAGAAAAAATTAGTGTATCGATGTTACAGTTAGAATTTAAATTAGAAGTAATTGTTATGGTAGGACTGTCCAAATTTTGATTGACAAACACAGGAATTACAACTGTGTCGGATAGATTTCCGTTATAAGTTATTAATTGGACATTGTAGTTTCCAGGTATTAAAAACACATGATTTGGATTTTGAAGAGAGCTTGTATTATTAGTTCCACTAGATGGGTCACCAAAATCCCATGAATAATTATCAGAATTAGTACTTAAATTTTGAAATTGAATGGTATCACCTCCTATTGGACAAACAGGATAATAAGCAAACAACGATGATGGTTCATAAAAATATTGATTGTCTAAATAATTAATAGTAGAAGTAACAAAAACAGAATTTACTTGATCTTTTCTAACAATCAAAACAGGGTATTTTTTTGAGGGGTCTAACCATTTTAACTCTTTATAAACAATTGTTGTAGGGGAATAACCTACACCATTTAATGAAAAACTATCTGTTTGAGTTACAACAGATTCAATTTTTAGAGCATTGTTAAAAGTGCCATAAGGAGTAATAACTGTCCCAACACCAACAACATGATTTACACGTTTCATTTGTGTATTTCTTGAATAAAGAGAAGGAATATTTGTGGAAAAACTTGAATTTGAAGAGTCTGCGTCTCCATAATTAATAGGGAATTTATATAAAATGTCAGGAGTATCAAAAGTATTTTTTACGGACAAAGAAGTAGAACCGACAACTATTTTATACACTGAAGCAGATTGTTGTAACAAAGAACTTGTTTTTTTAAAGTAAGAATATGGGTCTGTTGCTGTTAAAGAACCAACTGCAATAGTTTGTCCATTTGTTTGAGCTAAATTAGTATTATTGGTATTATAAATATAGGCAAATTGTGCTAAAGAATACCCAGTTTGAGTAGGATTTGCAAATACTTCTCTTGTCTGTGAATTACCCACTAAAGTGGAATAATCCCAAACTATTCCATTACCTGTTGTATCAAAATTAGCACCGTTTAAGTTTGCTTTTGAGAGATAAACAGTATCGTTTTGATCAGCATAATCGGTTGAATTATACGTTTGCGAAAAGTTAGATTTTGCAATAAATAGTATAAATAATACTAAAATCACTTTACATTTTTGTACACTTTTTTTCATAATTTCAAGTTTAAATTAGAATTTAAAAACATAATACACATTTATTGTTGGAATGTAGGTATAATCTTTATAAATTGGTTTTAATTCTTTGTTAATTAACTGGGTTAATTCTTCATTTTTTCGATCTTCTATAAAAAATTTACTATTTGAAAAAATATTAGCACTTAAAAAAAATTCAGTTCTAATCTCATGTTTTGGGTTTTTTAATTCAAATCTTCTACCATAAAGTAAACCAAATTGAAACAAATTGCTCTGTAATTTAACTTCTAAATCAATTTTTGATCCTATTTTAGTTTTTTTAAAATTATTTAAATCGATATTTAAAAAACTTTCTACCAATTCATTAGGAGTATCTTGAGCAAACATAAAAATGTTTTGGCCAAAAATTCCGATATAATTTTTTTTGAACTGAAATCGTACACCCAAATCTGTAACCAAACCTAATTTAAAAGAATTTTCAATCATTTGAATATAACCCTCTTCTAAACCAAAAGCATGTATTATGCCTAAAATTGCTTTATCAAAAGGTTTGCTTAAAATACCAAAATTTAAATTACTTGAAATTTTCGGTATAATCTTATATTCAAATCCTATATCATATTTTAAAGGTATCTGTGAACCTAATGAGAATGAGGTATTTTGTCCAATAGAAAAAATCCAAATAAAATTAAAAATAATACACAGAGCTATATTTTTTACCTTTATTTTCATAGTTTTACTACAAACTTACTTCAAAAAAAATCAATAAACAAAAAAATAGATAAAAAAAGTACTGCCAAAACTGTTATTATATTGAACATATAAAAAAAGAATTTTTTAAATGATTCATTTTGAATATATAAAAGGTACAAATAAAAAAACTCCCATTGAATTCAATCAATGAGAGTTAGCTATATCTATAATTTATAAAAAAATTATTTTCCTTCGCCTTTCATTTTGTCTTTTAAGGCCGATAAAGCGTCTAAATCACCTAAGGTAGATTTCTCTGTATTTTGATTTATAGCTTTAACTGCTTGAGCTGTCGTACCTTTTTTACCTTTTGTAGGGGCTGATTTTTCAGCTCCATCTTCAAAAGTTCTAGTATGAGAAACAACGATTTTTTTGGAATCTTTATTAAATTCAATCACTTTAAAATCAAGTGTTTCTTCCACTTTAGCATTACTTCCATCTTCTTTTTTCAAATGTTTAGCAGGACATAATCCCTCAACACCGTAAGGTAAAGCTACAATTCCAGATTTATCTTTAGTTTCAATAATTGTACCTTGATGAACAGAACCTTCACCAAAAATTGTTTCAAAAACATCCCATGGATTTTCTTCTAATTGTTTGTGACCTAAAGAAATACGACGATTTTCACGATCTATTTCCAACACAACAACTTCCATTTCGTCCCCTACTTTACAAAATTCTGATGGGTGTTTTATTTTTTTCTGCCATGAAAGGTCTGAAATGTGAATTAATCCATCAACACCTTCTTCAAGTTCAACAAATACTCCAAAATTTGTAAAGTTTCTCACCTTAGCTTTATGTTTTGTGCCTGCTGCAAATTTCGCTTCAATAGAATCCCACGGGTCTGGCATCATTTGTTTGATACCTAAAGACATTTTTCTTTCTTCTCTATCTAAAGTTAATACCAATGCTTCAACGGTATCACCAATTTTCATGAAATCTTGAGCTGAACGTAAATGTTGTGACCAACTCATTTCTGAAACGTGGATAAGTCCTTCTACGCCAGGTGCTATTTCAATAAATGCTCCGTAATCAGCTAAAACAACAACTTTTCCTGAAACTTTATCACCAACTTTTAACTCAGCATTTAAAGCATCCCATGGATGAGGTTGAAGTTGTTTTAAACCTAATGCGATACGTTTTTTATCGTCATCAAAATCAAGAATAACTACATTTAATTTTTGGTCTAACTCAACGATTTCTTCAGGGTGATTAACTCTGCCCCAAGATAAGTCTGTAATGTGAATCAAACCATCAACACCACCTAAATCGATGAATACGCCGTAAGAAGTGATATTTTTAACCACACCTTCTAAAACTTGACCTTTTTCTAAGCCAGAAATGATATGTTTCTTTTGTTCTTCTATTTCAGCTTCGATTAATGCTTTATGGGAAACTACAACATTTCTAAATTCTTGATTGATTTTCACCACTTTGAATTCCATGTTTTTACCCACATAAATATCGTAATCACGAATTGGTTTTACGTCAATTTGTGAACCAGGTAAAAATGCTTCTAATCCAAATACATCAACAATTAAACCTCCTTTTGTTCTACATTTAACGTAACCAGTAATGATTTCGCCTGAACGTAAAACATCATTCACTCTAATCCACGCTTTGTGCATTCTAGCTGTTTTATGTGAAATAATCAATTGACCATTTTTGTCTTCTTGACACTCCACATACACATCAACCACATCTCCAACTTTTAAATCGGGATTGTAACGAAATTCACTCACTGCAACAACACCTTCAGATTTGTATCCAACGTTTATTACAACTTCTCTTTTTGTAACTAGAACAACTGTTCCTGGAATTACTTCTTTTTCGTTGATTGAAGTTAAAGTAGCTTCATACTTGTCAGAAAGTTCAGATCTTTCAATAGACGAATAGCCATCTAAATCTAATACTTCCCAGTTAAAATCAGCAGTTCCCTGCTCTGTTATTTTTCTATCTGCCATTTGGCTTTTTTATTGTATTTCAAAAGAATCTTGCTACTTTTGAAAGGGTTAATAATATCCGTTATTGTCAAGATTTACGGCTTTTTTATTGTAAAAATGGGTGCAAAGTTACTGTTTTAATACTTTATATCCAAATGAATTTCAAAATATTTTATTAAAATGAGATTTATCATTATATTTTCAAATGCTTTTGAAAATATTGTGAAAATTTTTAGAACTTAACTAAAATTTTGGATCAATTATTTGAAATTATCTAATTTAATGTAAATTTGTAAAAAAAACAGAAACAGAATGAGTTCAGAGTGGCCTTTATTTGAAATTTTTATTCGCAGTAAAAACGGATTAAATCATAAACATGTTGGTAGTTTAAGAGCAGCGGATAGCACTATGGCAATTGAGAATGCAAGAGATGTCTATACAAGACGTAGCGAAGGAGTGAGTATTTGGGTTGTAGAATCTTCGTTAATTACAGCATCAGATCCTTCTGAAAATGCTGCTTTTTTTGACCCTTTAGACTCTAAAGTGTATCGCCATCCTACTTTCTATAAAGTTCCCGATGGAGTAAAACACATGTAAAAAATAGTTTTAAAAAAATTCACCTTATTTAATTGATTTACAAAATGCAAACTGAAAATATTTATCAATATATTTTACGCATCGCTGACGATAGTTTTATTTTGGGTCATAGACTTTCTGAATGGTGTGGTCATGGTCCGATTTTGGAAGAAGACATCGCTTTAACCAATTTTGCATTGGATTTTATTGGACAAGCAAATATACTCTATGACTATTGTGCAGAATTGAAAAAAAATGTTACTAACGCTGATGAAATTGCTTTTTTAAGAAAAGAAATTGAATATAAAAATCTTATTTTAGTTGAGTTGCCCAATGGAGATTTTGCTCAAACCATGCTTCGACAATATTTGTTTGATTGTTTTAGAATACATTTTTTTGACATGTTGTCTAATTCATCTGATGATTTTTTACAAGCATTTGCTCAAAAAGCTTTGTTAGAAACTAAATACCATTATAAGCATTCCTCTGAATGGATTTTGAGATTAGGTATAGGTACTTCATTATCCAATGAAAAAATGCAAAATGCACTGAATTACGTCATGAAATACAGCAATGAATTGTTTTTTATGGATGAAGTGGATCAAGATTTAATTTCTCAAAACATTGGAGTAGATTTAGCTATAATTCAAACTATTTGGGAAAAAGAGGTTGTCGCTCACCTTACTAAAGCAAATTTAAAAATCCCTTCAGAAAAAAATACATTTTATGTTGGACGAAAAGGTAAACACAGTGAATTTTTTGGGTATATTTTAACCGATGTTCAGTATATGCAGAGAACCTATCCAAACATGCAATGGTAGTAATAGAAGACATTTGGAAAGAATTAGAAGAAGTTAAAGACCCTGAAATTCCAGTTCTTTCAATTGTAGATTTAGGAATTGTATCTTCTGTACAATTAGATTCGACACGAATTGTTGTACAAATTATTCCAACCTACACTTCTTGTCCTGCGATGAATGTAATTAAAAATGAAATTACAAAGTTATTATCTGAAATAGGAGAAGTTGAAGTAAAAATAGTATTATCTCCTAAATGGACCAGCGATCTCATTACTGAAAAAGGAAAAAAAATATTAAAAGAATATGGGATTTCACCACCTAATTCTGATTTTAATCAAGAGGTTGAATGTCCAAGATGTAACTCTAAAGACACTTTTTTAGTCAGTAATTTTGGTAGCACAGCCTGCAAAGCACATTACAAATGCAAACAATGTTTAGAACCATTCGACTATTTTAAATGCCATAAATAGGGATTTTAAGTTTTTTATTCATTGTAATTATTGAATTCATTTCAAATTTTCTTATTAAAATTCTTTTTTTTAGATTTTTTTTTCGTAATTTTATTTAAAGTATAATTTGTTGTGCTTATTTTAAATTTATTCTGTATGAAAAAAAAATATTTTCTTTTTATCTTTTTGATAAATTTTATTTTTTGTTATAGTCAAGATACAACATTTGCAAAAGTCTTTTATGAAACCAATAATAATTTAACTTCAGAAAGAGCAGTAGATAATTATAAATTAGGTTTTACTATATGTGGATTTAGAAATACAGAATCAATGATTATTAATTCTGACTCTTTAGGAAATATTCTATGGGCTAATTCATTGTATCAGTACGATAATCAATCAAAATTTGAAGATATTATAACTACTAAAGACTCCTGTTTTATTGTCTCAGGCATTTTAGAATCAATAAATAATCAAAAAACATACATTATTTGTGCAAAATATAATCAGTTAGGTGATACACAATGGGTACATTCATTTGACTATCCAAATAATAATTTTTCATTTATTAATAGAACAAGAGTAGTTGAAACTAAAGACTCATGTTATCTTATTACTTGGTCATTACCTAATAATAATCAAATAATGTTAGTGAAATTAAATTCAGATGGAAACATAATTTGGGAAAAAATTCATGAAAACAACAACCAATTTTTAGTAAATACTATCCAAACTGATGAAGATTCTTGTATTTACCTTGCAGGAAGTTTTAATCAAAATGACGGTGTACTATTAAAACTTAATGCTTTTGGAAATATACTTTGGGCAAAAAAATACGATGAAAAAGCATTTATTGATATGGTAATTGTTAATAATAATTTGTTTTTATTATAATCTAAAAACGGATGGGAAAATTTAGGTATTCTAAAAATGGACTCAATAGGAAATTTAATTTGGATAAAAAAATACGAAATGTATAATAATTATGAATTCACAAAATCTTCATTAACAAATCTAGGAAATAACGAAATTACCTTTCAATATGGTTCACAATATTTAGGATCAAATGTTGCTAAAATTAATTTAAATGGTGATATTTTAAAACAAAAAAGTTATTTTTTAGGTTTATCTGATGTGGTAAAACTTAATAATGGTAGAATTTTTGTAATAGGAAATGGTCCATTGTATGGTATTAAAAGTGATTTTAATCCACATATAGGTGTTATAAAAACGGATTCAATTTTATTTACATCTCAATGTTATGATGAATTATATTTTTTACTAATCAATCAAGATAGTTGTAATATTTCTGATTTAACTTTTTCTGAAACAAATGGTATATCTATGCTATTTTTACCTTTTCTGGTCAACAACCTAAATATAAACAGTTTAAATAGTTGTGTATCATATATTAGTGAAATTAAAGAATTTTCTTATAACAACATAAAAGTATATCCAAACATTACCGATGATGAAACACATTTTGAATTTTCAGAAATAGGAGAATATGAATTAATTTTATCTTCAATTGATGGGAAAATTATTCATAAAACGTTTATTAATGGATTAAAAGGAACAATAGATTTTTCTCATTATCAATCTGGAGTTTACATATATACTGTAATTTATAAAAAAGAAAAAATATCTGGAAAAATCATAAAAAATTAAAAAAATGAATATCTATTTGGTGTTGAATAAATAATGATAATAATTTAGCGTGAAATTGAATTATTCATTTAAATTGAAAAAATATCACTAAATTTACCGTCCAAATATAGATTATCATGAATTTACACGAATATCAAGGGAAATCAATTTTACAAAAATTTGGTGTTTCTGTTCAAAGAGGAGTAGTTGTTGACAAAATTGAAGACGCTGTTGCCTCTGCAAAAAAATTAACAGAGGAAACAGGTACCTCGTGGTATGTGGTTAAAGCTCAAATACATGCAGGAGGTAGAGGAAAAGGGAAAGTTCAAGAGACAGATTCAAACGGCGTTGTTTTAGCGAAAGGAATTGATCATGTAGAAGAAAAAGTAAAGGGAATTTTAGGAGGTCATCTTGTTACTGCACAAACCAATGGTAAAGGGAAAAAAGTAAATAAAGTTTTAATTGCAGAAGATGTGTATTACCCTGGCGTATCTGAACCTTCTGAGTTCTACATGTCCGTTTTATTAGATAGAGAAAAAGGAAGAAATATCATCATGTATTCAACAGAAGGTGGTATGGACATCGAAACAGTTGCCGAAAAAACTCCACATCTAATCTTTAAAGAAGAAATAGATCCACGTGTTGGTATTCAAGGATTTCAAGCCAGAAAAATAGCTTTTAACTTAGGTTTATCAGGCGATGCTTTTAAACAAATGACCATTTTTGTTACAAAATTATACCAAGCATATGAAGGTTGTGACGCCTCCATGTTTGAAATTAATCCAGTTTTAAAAACCTCTGACAATAAAGTAATTGCAGTTGATGCTAAAGTAACCCTTGACGGAAATGCTTTATATCGTCATCCTGATTATGCAGCAATGAGAGACATTAGTGAAGAAGATCCATTGGATGTGGAAGCTGGTGAAGCAGGTTTAAATTTTGTTAAACTAGACGGAAACGTTGCTTGTATGGTAAACGGTGCTGGTCTTGCAATGGCTACTATGGATATTATTAAATATTCAGGTGGAAATCCAGCAAACTTCTTAGATGTTGGTGGAACTGCGGATGCTGAACGCGTTGAAAAAGCTTTTCATATTATTTTAAAAGATCCTAATGTGAAAGCGATTTTAATTAATATTTTTGGTGGCATAGTTCGTTGTGACCGTGTAGCTCAAGGAGTTGTTGACGCTTACAAAAATATCGGAAACATTCCTGTTCCCATTATTGTTCGTTTACAAGGTACAAATGCTGTTGAAGCAAAAAAACTAATTGATGAATCCGGATTAAATGTCCATTCTGCAGTTTTATTGCAAGAAGCAGCAGACAAAGTAAAACAAGTACTTGCTTAAAAATATATAATTTTATTGGCTGAATTCTATTCGAATTCAGCTTTTTTATTTTAATAATGTTCAAAGATTCAATTATATACAAAACTCCTTCTGAAATTGAAATAATGAGAGAAGCCGCATTGATTGTAAGCAGAACTTTAGGTAAAGTTGCACAAGAAATCAAAGCAGGAATTACACCACTCTATTTAGACCAAATGGCAGAAGAATATATCCTTTCACAAAAAGCCAAACCTGGTTTTAAAGGTCAATACGGTTGTCCAAGTACTTTGTTGATTTCTGTTAACGAACAAGTGGTTCATGGATTACCTACAAACAAACCCTTTGAAGAGGGAGACATTGTATCAGTTGACTGTGGTTCCTATTTTGAAGGATTTTATGGCGACCATGCCTATACATTTGAAATAGGTGATGTAAAACCAGAAGTTAAAAAATTATTACAAGTTACAAAAGAATGTTTATACCTTGGGATTGAACAGACACGTGTTGGAAATCGAATGGGAGATATTGGTTTTGCTATCCAACAACATGCAGAAAAACACGGATACGGAGTAGTTAAAGACTTAATCGGACATGGTTTAGGCAGATCTTTACATGAAAAACCAGAAGTCCCAAATTATGGTTTAAGAGGGCATGGTAAAAAAATACAAAATGGTTTAGTGATAGCCATAGAACCAATGATTAATTTAGGCACAGACAAAGTAATAACTTTAAAAGATAATTGGACTGTTTCCACTGCTGACAATAAACCTAGTGCACATTTTGAACATAACGTAGCAGTGGTTAATGGTAAAGCAGAAATTTTATCTACTTTTGAATATATTGAAGAAGCACTCTCAAAAAAATGAATCCTTCAAACAGAGTAATTTTTATTGCTTTTTTAGTTTCACTTTGCTTAGGAATTTCCAATTTATTTCAAACAGGTAAATTAGTTTTTAGTTTTCCACTTAATGAAGCGATTCTTTTTATTGTTTCTGTCGTTTTATATTTTTATTTATACAAAATTTATAGAATTCAATCCACATTATTAATAGTTTTTTCTTTCTATAAACTAATACAAGCACCATTTTTATTGACTTTTTTTATTTCTGAACAATCAATTTTGGATTTTCTACAAAATAGTATTTTAGATTTTACTTTTCCTCTAGTGCAATTTCTTTATTTTTGGATATGGTATTCTTTCATCAAAGAGGAAAAAAACTATAAATGGCTACTAAGTGTCTGTATTACAGGATTTTTATTTATGATGATTGGAATCCAAATTAATGAGTACATTATTTTAATTTTATTGTGTTCATTATTAATTAGCTTTTTCTTACTTTTGTCTGACAATAAAAAGAAAGAGTTCAATGTTTTCTTTTACTTTTTTTTATTAGATATTTGGTTATTATTTAGCAAAATTTTAAGCATTTTTATTCTTACCTTATGATTTGGGTTTTATTTATATTATTGATTTTTGGTTTATTAGCGCTTGATTTAGGTGTATTTCATAAAAAAGAAAAAGTAGTAACAATTAAAGAATCACTTGCATGGACAGCTGTATGGGTTTTTATTGCTTTAAGTTTTGGTGGAGTTGTTTATTGGTTGTACGACACAAATTTTTTAAATATTAATCCACACCAAATTTCTGCATCAAAAGCTACAATTGAATACTTTTCTGGATATTTAATAGAAGAATCACTCAGTTTAGACAATATCTTTGTTATTGCATTGATATTTATTTATTTCAAGATAGACGCTAAATTTCAACACAATATTCTTTTTTGGGGAATTATAGGAGCGATTTTTTTTCGTTTAATAATGATATTGTTAGGAACTACTTTTGTTGAGAGTTTCGAATGGTCAATGTATGTTTTTGGTGGAATTTTAATTTATTCAGCAATCAGAATGCTGATTCCAGAAAAGGAAGAAAAGGATTTTAAAGACTCTTTAGCCATAAAATTATTGGAAAAAATTTACCCGATAGATTGGGAAATGAATCATCGAAAATATATTATTATAAAGAATGGAAAAAGAATGGCAACAGGTTTATTAGCTGCTTTAGTTGTGGTTGAATTTTCAGATATTCTTTTTGCTGTGGACTCAATACCAGCTATTTTTTCAATTACAAAAGATCCATTTATAGTTTTTACTTCAAATATTTTTGCTATACTCGGACTTAGGAATTTGTTTTTTTTCCTATCCGGAATGATGAATAAATTTCAATACATTAAATATTCTTTAGTTTTAATCTTATTGTTTGTTGGAATAAAAATGATAATTGAACCTTGGGTGCATTTAAGTCCATTGTTTTCTTTGATTTTTATTCTTTCCTCATTACTTTTAGGAATTTTTGTTTCAATAATTATTAAAACAGAAAATAACTAAAATGTTTATCGGGAATAAAATCAACAAAATAAAAAATATTTTAAATAATGATTTACCTGGATTTAAAGCACATGAAGAGTTTTATCCTCTGAAAAATAGAAAGTATAAACCAGACACTTCAACTTTTCAAAATGCAGCAATTTGCATGATTTTAACGAATAATTTGGAGAACATCACTGAATTACTATTTATAAAACGTCCAACTTACGACGGACATCATAGTGGTCAAATTGCATTTCCAGGAGGAAAAAAAGAAGAAAGTGATTTATCATTGTTTGATACTGCTTTGAGAGAATGTGTTGAAGAAACAAATATTCAATTGGAAAATACTCAATTAATTGGAGCAATGAGCGAAGTTTTTATCCCTGTTAGTAATTTTTTAGTTCAACCTTATTTATTTTATTTACCTAATATTACCGACACTATTATACCCGATTTTCATGAAGTTGAAGACTTATTTTATATCCCTATTAATGAATTTTTAAAACAGGAAAATCGAACAAATGAAACCGTTATTACACATCAAAATCAAGAAATCAGTGTTCCGTGTTTTAAAATTAACAATCGTATTATTTGGGGAGCAACAGGTTTGATGGTCAATGAATTAAAATTTATTTTACAACAATTGTAATCGATTTGTATTACTAAAGATTTCAGAATGATTTATAAAATAATAACGAAAACAAATTCAATTTAGATCAATTAAATTTTCTTTATACCTAACTTTTCAAAAAAGATAAAACGATTTTTTAAAAAATGAGTGAGATTGAATAAACATTAATATTGATTTCTAAAAGATTATAGAATTAATAAAGAAGATAACTGTAATTACAAAATTTATTTTACCTCTAAATGAAACATCTCAATATCATTTAAAGTACCTTTCAATACATCGTTGATTTGAATTGATCCAACTCCAGAAGGTGTTCCAGTGTAAATTAAATCTCCAGTTTTAAGAGTGATAAATTTGGAAACGTATGAAATCAAAAAATCTATTGAAAACAACATATCGTTTGGGTTTCCGTCTTGACATTTAACCTCATTTTTAAAAAAAGAAAATCTTGCTTCCGAAATAGGAAAAGTATCTTTGTTTAAAAATTGTTTTGATAAAATTGCACTGTTATCAAAACTTTTAGCTTTTTCCCAAGGAAGTCCTTTTGACTTACAATCTTCTTGCAAATCTCTTGCAGTAAAATCAATGCCAAGCGAATACTCATTGTAGTAGTTTTTTGCGAATTCTACTGGGATTGATTTTCCCATTTTGTTGATTTTAACCACCATTTCACATTCATAATGTAAATTTTTAGTAAAATCAGGATAATAAAAATCTGTAGGATTGATGGATAATGCAGTTTCAGGTTTTAGAAAAAATATAGGTTCAGATGGTATAGATGAATTCATCTCTTTGGCATGATCAACATAGTTTCTGCCAATACATATAATTTTCATTTTTAGCTATTTGGATGAGTTGAATTTATTTTTTAATGCATCAAGTTTATCTTCAGATAAATTGTTTGAATTTTTTTTACTTTCTTTTATTCGTAACATTTCTTTTTTTAACATCAATTTAGAATATTTAGGAAAATCAGTTTGTTCTGAAACAAACCAACCGTAGTATCCTTGTTCTAATTCCATTACTTCTTCAACTGTTTTCCCTTTGTGTTTTCCAAAATTATAGATTACTTTATTTTGAGCATTTTTTGCTAATCTACCAGCAAAATCCACTCGTTCAAAATCATTTATTGATGAAAATTCTGATAAAAAATCTACTGAATTATTTAAATTTGAATATTTATCCAATTGAGATTCTAGTACTTCTAAAGTTGCTTCTGTATCAATCAATGCAGAATGGGCATTTTGTAAATCTTTATTGCAATAAAATTTATAAGCTGCAGAAAGTGTTCTTTGTTCCATTTTGTGAAAAATATTTTGAACATCTACTACTTTTCTGTTGTCAAAATCTATTTCTGTTCCTGCTCTTAAAAATTCTTCAACTAACAATGGAATATCTAATTTATACGAATTATAGCCCGCTAAATCAGCTGAATTTAAAAATAATTTGATTTCTTCTGCAATTGCTGAAAATATTGGAGCATTTTTAACTTTATCATCGTCTATACCGTGAATTTCAACTACTTGAGCTGGAATGGACATTTGAGGATTTACCAATGAGTGAAAAGTTTCTTTAGACCCATCAACATTAATTTTAACAATTGCAATTTCAACAATCCTGTCTTTACTAACATTAATACCAGTTGATTCAATATCAAAAAAAGCAATTGGGCGAGTTAAATTAAGCTTCATTATTTTAATTTAATCACTAAAAATTCAGTTCTCCTATTCAATTGATGAACTTCTTCAGCACATTTTTGAGCTTGTTTTTTCTCTGATTTTCCTTCACAAGGACAATCAACTTTTAAATTTCTCTCACCATAACCTTTTCCATAAATACGTTGAGGATTTTTAATTCTTTCTTTTATGTAATTTGCAGAAGAAGTAGCACGTTGTTGAGAAAGCCAATCATTATATACCATCTTTCCTCTACAGTCAGTATGTGATCCTAATTCAATTTCAATTCCAGGGTATTCGTTCATGATTTTAACAATCTTATCTAATTCAATGGCTGCATCAGGACGAATATTAAATTTGTCAAAGTCGAAATAAATTGGATTGATATTAATTACTTTACCAATATCATCACCCACTTTTACTTCTACGTTATTAACCAATACTTTTGTTGTATCGTATTTAACCACTTCCATTTTATCCACATCTAACAATACTTCTCGATAAATTTCATCGTATTTTTTATAACAGTCAGTTGATACGTTTTCCTTATAAAAATCTGTTTGTTTACCTTCTTTGACGTAATAAAATATCAATTCATATTGACGACATGGCTCCAATGCAGAATAATATAAACCATTTCTAAGATTTGGAAATACATTTCTTTTAACCCCATCACCACAATCTAAACAATTGACAAAAATTCCCATACTTTCTGGAATCGCTTTGTCATTTAAAGTTTTAATTCTACCTTTAAATACAGCCAATTGGTTTAACCCTAAGAAGTCGTTTTGAATTTCGTAAATGTCTTTCTCTCCGTAACCGCCTTCTCTAAAAGAGGATAAATATCCTTTTAAACCATTTACAGTAGTAGTGTAAAAAACATCGTCATTAGTTGAATTTAAAGGATAACCTAAGTTAATTGGGTCAGACCAAACTCCTTCATTGTCTAAAATTGTTAAAAACACATCAAAACCACCCATACTTTTAGGTCCATTACTTGAAAAATAAAGACTTTTATTATCTATTGCTAAGAACGGACAATCTTCATCATAAGGAGTATTGATTTTTGGTCCCATATTAATAGGTTGAGACCAAGTCCCATCAGGTAATTTTTGAATTTTATAAATGTCTCTTCCACCAAGTCCTCCAGGTCTGTCAGAAGTAAAATACATAATCAACCCATCGGGAGAAACACTAGAATGAGGTTCCCAGTATTTTGTATTTACGTTTCTTGCTTTAAAATGATTGAGCTCTTTAAATTTATTGTCTGTTAAATCAGAAAAAAAGATGTCACCTGCTCCAATTATATCTTGATAAACATAAATTCTTCTTTCATCAGAACTAACTGAAATACTGGCTTCCATTTGTTCTGGGTCACAAAAATCTAATTTAGTTGGTGTAGTCCAAGTGCTATCGAAATCTAGATAACTAACATAAATATCTTCAGGTAAAAAGTTGGTACTTGGGTCTCTAAATTTATTAGATTCTTTTCCTGGCCATTCTTTTCTAGATGTAAAATAGAGGGCTGAACCATCTAAAGAAATTACAGGAGAATATTCAGGTTCATTAGTATTCACCACTTTACCTAAGTTTTTCACTCTATATTTTTTTGGAGTAGCAAGTAATTTTTCAGCTACATCACATTGTAACAATCTTAAATTTGCTTGAGCAATCATTGGAGATTTACCTTTAGTTTCTTCTAAAAACTTTGTATAAAATGCCCTTGCTTTTGGTATATCATTATTCAAATGATAACATCTTCCCATGTGATAATATGCGTCCAATGATGCACTTTTTTCATTTACAGAATACATATCAAAATTTACATCCACATTTAAAATGGCTTTTTCTAACAATGGTTTTGCTGTTATAAAATCTGAATACAACTCTAAAGTTAAAAATGCTAATCTATAACAATAATTTGAACTTTCAGGATTAATCTCTACTAATTTTTTTGCCATCAAATAAGCATGAAAATAATACCCTTCTTCAATCATCCTACTGTTATCAGCTACTAAATCTTTTTCACTAGAGGAATTGATTGCTTTAACTAATTGTAAAGAATCATATTGAGCTCTTAAATTAAAAAGTATAAGAAAAAATGTGGTAATAAGTAAGATTTTTTTCATAACAAATTTTTTTAAAGTTCTCGATTTATATCAAATTGTTCTAAATAATCTGCAACACGTCGAACAAACTGTCCTCCTAATGCTCCATCTACAACTCTGTGGTCATAGGAATGAGATAAAAACATTTTATGTCGAATACCAATAAAATCACCTTCAGGGGTTTCGATTACAGCTGGGATTTTTCTAATAGCACCTAAAGCCATTATCGCCACTTGAGGTTGATTTATTATTGGAGTGCCCATTACATTTCCGAAAGACCCAACATTAGTTACAGTATAAGTACCTCCTTGAATGTCTTCAGGTTTTAATTTATTGTTTCTAGCATTTTTTGCTAACTCGTTTACCGTTTTCGTTAATCCTGTTAAATTAAAACGATCGGCATTTTTAATTACAGGTACAATTAAATTACCTGAAGGTAAAGCTGTCGCCATACCAATATTAATGTCTTTTCTTTTAATAATATGGTTTCCGCTAACGGATACATTTATCATCGGGAAATCTTTTATTGCTTTGCTTACTGCTTCAATAAAAATAGGTGTAAATGTAATGCTTTCACCTTCTCTTTGTTCAAAAACTTTTTTAATTTTATTTCTCCAAATCACAATATTTGTCACGTCTGCTTCGACGAATGAGGTTACATGAGGTGAGGTATGAACAGACATTAACATGTGTTCAGCTATAAGCTTTCTCATTCTATCCATCTCAATAATTTCATCTCCTGAATTAGGAATAATTACTGGTTCTGGTTTAACTGTTGCATTTGTTACATTGCTGTGATTAGAAAGTATTGGTGTTGAAGTTTGGACAGTTTCTTGTTTTACCTCATCAGGAGTTTGTATTGTGTTTTTTCTATTTTCGACGTATTGAAGAATGTCTTTTTTACTTACTCTTCCATCTTGTCCTGTACCAGGTATTTGCTCTAACTCATTGTAATTGATTCCTTCTTTATCGGCGATGCTTTTAACTAAAGGTGAATAAAATCTATTTGAGGAAATGGAATTGTTTTGTGAATTATTTGTAATAGGTGAAGATTTTTCTACAACAGTTTCTGAACTAGTATTATTTTGTTGTACCACTGGAGTTTGTATTTCTTCAACAGCTAATCCATCAGAAGAAATAAGTGCAATCACATCACCAACTTGGGCTACTTGATCTTTTTCAAAAAATCTTTTTATAAGTATTCCTTTAGCTTCAGAAGGTAATTCATTATCTACTTTATCTGTAGCCACTTCAACTAAAGGTTCATCTAATTCAACTTGATCACCGATATTTTTTAACCAATTAGTTATTGTTGCTTCGGTAACACTTTCCCCCATTTTGGGTAATTTTATTTCAATTTGAGCCATTGTTTATTTTAAATACTTTGCAAAAGTAATAAAAAAAAGAGTAAGTGATATACCATAAAAAAAATCAGTGTTTTTCGTTAAATTAATGCTAACTTTACACCCTAAATGAGTAATTGTAAAACATGTCATTCTAAAGATGGAACACCTGGTGGGTGTAAGAATAATGGCTTATGCACCTCAAATGGCTGTAACAAACTTGAGGTATATGATTGGTTAGAAAATATGAATTCACCTATGGGTGAAAGTACAAAAATTATTGAAGTACGTTTTAAAAACAGCAGAAAGTCGTTTTACAAAAACGATAAAAATATTCCTTTACAGTCTGGAGATTTGGTTGTGGTTGATGTTGCACCTGGTTATGATGTAGGTGTTGTTTCAGTAACTGGTGAATTAGCTAAAATTCAGTTTCAAAAAAGAAATCCAGATGGAAAAGAACAAGAACAGAAAAAAATTATTCGTAAAGCAAACAAAGAAGATATTGATAAATGGATTAAAGCTAGAGGATTAGAAAAAGATTTGATGTTTCAATCTAGAGTTTTAGCCGTTAATTTAGATTTAAAAATGAAAATCTCCGATGTTGAATATCAAGGTGATTTATCAAAAGCCACTTTTTTTTATACTGCTGAAGAACGAGTAGATTTCAGACAGTTAATCAAAGATATGGCAGACCAATTTAAAATTCGTATTGAAATGCGTCAAATTGGTTCACGTCAAGAGTCTTCAAAATTAGGTGGAATTGGCTCTTGTGGAAGAGAATTGTGTTGTAGTACTTGGTTAACAGATTTCAGAACAGTGGCGACTTCCTCAGCAAGATATCAACAACTATCATTAAATCCACTTAAATTAGCTGGACAATGTGGAAAATTAAAATGTTGTCTCAATTACGAATTGGATATGTATTTAGAAATATTAAAAACATTCCCATCTATTGAAACAAAACTATATACTGAAAAAGGTACAGCTTTCCCTGTTAAAACAGACTTGTTTAAGCAAATCATGTGGTATATGTACAATGGAGAATCTGGTTTGATTGCTTTAACACCAGATAGAGTACAAGAAATTAAAAAATTAAATGAAAAAGGCATAAAACCAAAAGATTTACTTGAATTTATTGAGAAAAAAAGTATTGTTGATATTCCAGAATATGGAAATGTAGTCGGACAAGATAGTTTAAATCGTTTTGATAAGCAGTTTAAAAATAAAAAAAAGCATCCAAATCATTCTTTCAATAAGACAGTAGAAAATAAAGAAAAAAATGATGTTCAGGCAATTAATCCAAATCAGCACAATAAAAACAAAAAGAATAATAAGAATAGAAACAGGAATCAAAATAAACCTTTAAATGATAATCCAAACAATGAAAATTAGTTTTATTTTATCCCTTTTATTGTTAATATCTTCTTGTCAAGAAAAAGTTTTTTATACCAAAACATACTCATTTAACAAAAATGTTTGGTCACGTAAAGTGCTTCCAAAGTTTGCAATAGACATCAAGGACACATTAAGTTCTTATGATTTTAATATAAGTTTTAGAAGTACTACGGATTATTCATATTCAAATTGCTGGATTTTTATCTACTCTATCTCTCCAGATAAAAAAAAATCCAAAGAAGCTTTTGAAATAAAATTTGCTAGGGAAGACGGAACATGGATTGGTAAAAAAACAGGAAGTATTGTAGAACATAAAATTACTTTTCCTAATAAAAAATTTCCTATGAAAGGTAAATATCAATTCATTATAGAACAAGCTGTAATACAAAAAGAACTTAAAGAGTTACTAGACATCACCTTTATTGTGAATAAGCGAACAAAAAGTTAGAAAGATTTTCAGAGGTTACTTTTCTTATTGAACCAAAAACTTGATACACAGAGATTTGTAATCCTGCGGTTTCTTCAAAAAGTTCTTTTTCCCCCCGCTCCGCTGGATTTGTAATCCAGCGGTTTATTTTTTGTTTAAAATAGTTTATTTTACAGAAAGACATTAACATTACAAATATCTAATTAACAACAACTTAAAAAATTTCATATCAAAAAACAAGCAAAAATGAGATTAACTTTTCAGATTTTTAAACCAATGCTGATAATCATCGCTTATCTGGAATTCCGATTACTGCGGTCATTATGAAGTTGAAAAAAATTTAAAATTTGTAATTAAAGTCAAATACTAAATTTAATAGGAATACAAACTAGAAAAGAGTTTGAACGGTAGATAAAGAATTTTTTATCGAAAATCGTTACAATTATGTTACAAAGTATTATTAACGATTTCACTAAACAAAAGAAAGTTAAAAAAAAATTAAAAATTTATCAACAATTTTTGCGAATTTATTTTTTTTTAATTTAATTTGGCATCGTTATTAATACAAATTGGATGGTAACAAAAACAACATCTGGTGTAAAAGTTTCGGTCAATGTTAAGTTTTGTCCTAAAACCTCTTTTTTAGAAGAAAATTCATTTATTTATAAATATACTATTTTTATTGAAAATAATACAGAACAAAAAGTTCAACTAATAAAAAGAAACTGGCATATTTTTGATTCATTAAATGAACCCTATGAGGTTGAAGGTTTTGGTGTTATCGGACTTCAACCAATTTTAGATATCAAACAAAAACATCAATATTCAAGTTTTTGTGAAATTAAAAGTGACATCGGATATATGGAAGGGTATTACGAGTTTTTAAATTTAAATACAAATAAAAGATTTAAAGTAATAATTCCGCGTTTTCCTCTTTTTTATCCTTGGAAAGCCAATTAATTAAGGTTAATTATAAAGATCTCCTACTTTGGAAAATAATCTTTAATCTAAGATTATTAAGCAAAAAAAATGTTAAAATGTAATTATTTGAGCTTTTCTTTTTAGTTTTGTTTTTTGAATAAATTGTATAAACAATGAAAATAAATAGTATTCTAATTTTTGTTATTCTTTTAAGTTCATGTATGGTTAGTAAAAAAAAGTACATTGCTTTGGAAGAAGAAAGTAAAAAATGTAATGCTTTATTAGCAGAAACACAAAACAAACTTTTTTTAGCTGAAAGTCAATCTGCTAAGTTTAGTAATGAAGTTACCACAGTCAACAGCTCTTTAATGAATAAAAACGAACAAATCAAAGACTTACGAGATCAACTTGAAGATTGTAAGAAGTTGAGAGATAAACAATTGACTCAGGTAGGTGATTTAACCGTTCTGACTCAAGCTGCCAACGACAATATTAAAGAAACTCTTTCACAATTGGAAAGAAAAGATAAGTATATAACACTATTACAAGCCGCCAAAACCAAAGCCGATTCGATAAATCTTGCTTTAGCAGTAAATTTGAAAGGTGTTTTAAAAAATGGTCTTGAGGACGGAGATGTGGACATTAAAGTGGATAAAACGGTGGTTATGATTAATATTTCTGACAAGGTTTTATTTAAAAGTGGTAGTTGGGAACTAACGCCAAAAGCTGACGAAGTGTTGGCAAATATTGCTAAAATCATAGAGTCAAGACCTGAATTAGAAGTTATGATAGAGGGTTATACAGACAATGTTCCAATTAAAAATACATGTTTAAAAGACAATTGGGATTTAAGCGTAAAAAGAGCAACAACTGTTGTACGTTCTTTACAAGAAAAAAACAAGGTTAATCCTAATCGCCTCATTGCAGCAGGAAGAGGAGAATACAATGCGTTGGTCAGCAATGATAGTCCTGAAAATAAAGCAACAAACAGAAGAACTCGTATTATATTAATGCCAAAAATTAATGAATTTTACGACTTGTTAAATCCTAAAAATGTACCTCAATAAAAGTTAAATAATGGCTGATTTTTTTTATCAAGAACCCTATCCAATACTAAAAGACGATACTACTTATCGAAAAATTAGTGATCATTATGTTCATATAGAAAAGTGGGGAGAACATGAAATAATACGAGTAGAACCAAAAGGTTTAGAATTGTTAGCAGAAGTAGCTATGTCTGACGTTTCTTTTTATTTAAGAAGTGCACATTTAGCTAAACTGCGTGCAATTTTAGACGACCCTGAAGCAACAGACAACGATCGTTTTGTGGCGTATAACTTACTTCAAAATGCAGTGGTGGCAGCAGAAGGTCAGTTGCCTTCATGTCAAGATACTGGAACGGCAATTGTGATGGCAAAAAAAGGGGAACTGGTTTTTACTGGTGTGTGCGATGAGGAATTTATTTCAAAAGGAATTTTTAACACCTATCAAAATAAAAATTTACGGTATTCTCAAATTGTTCCTTTAAACATGTTTGAAGAAAAAAATTCTGGCAGCAACTTACCAGCACAGATTGATATTTACGCTACAAAAGGAAAAAAATACGAGTTTTTATTTTTAGCAAAAGGAGGAGGTTCTGCTAATAAATCATTTTTGTATCAAAAAACAAAATCTTTATTAAACGAAAAATCATTAGAGGAATTTGTAAGAGAAAAAATAAAAGACTTAGGTACTGCTGCTTGTCCTCCATATCATTTAGCTTTGGTAATTGGTGGATCTTCTGCTGAAATCAATTTATCCATCGTTAAAAAAGCCAGTGCTGGTTATCTAGATCATTTACCTACGGAAGGAAATATGGGTGGTCAAGCTTTCAGGGACTTAGAATGGGAAAAACGTGTTCAAAAAATATGTCAAGAAAGTTTAATTGGTGCTCAGTTTGGAGGAAAATATTTTACACATGATGTTCGTGTTATTCGACTTCCTCGACATGCAGCATCTTGTCCTGTTGGTTTAGGTGTTTCTTGTTCTGCTGATAGAAATATTAAAGCGAAAATAACTGAAGAAGGACTTTTTGTAGAAGAATTAGAAAAAAATCCACGCCAATTTTTACCTGAAAAAGCACCTCATTTAGAAGCACCAGTAAGCATTGATTTAAACAAACCAATGAAGGAGATTTTGGAGGAATTAACAAAATACCCCATAAAAACAAGGTTGAAATTAAATGGAACTTTAATTGTTGCACGTGACATTGCTCATGCCAAAATAAAAGAGTTATTGGATTCAGGAAAAAGCATGCCAGAATATTTCAAAAATCACCCTGTTTATTATGCTGGTCCGGCTAAAACACCACAAGGGATGCCTTCAGGGAGTTTTGGTCCGACAACAGCAGGTAGAATGGATTCTTATGTAGATTTATTTCAACAGCATGGAGGGAGTATGATTATGTTGGCCAAAGGCAATAGATCAAAGGAAGTAACGACTGCATGTAAAAAACATGGTGGATTTTACCTTGGTTCGATTGGAGGTCCAGCAGCTATTTTAGCAAAAGAAAATATCATTTCAGTAGAAGTTTTAGACTTCGAAGAATTGGGTATGGAAGCAGTAAGAAAAATAACAGTAAAAGATTTCCCTGCTTTTATAATAACTGACGATAAAGGAAACGATTTTTTTGAAAATTTGTAACTAAAGATACTAAGAGTTTTTTTGGGGGGGGTAAATTTAAGTGAAATATAGCAACTATATTAATTATTAGTTTGTAGTTTTAAACTATTTTTTTTTAGATATTCAATAATTTGTTCAGAAGATTTTTCTACTAAATCTTTTGAAATTTTTTCTTTAATTTCTCGAAATGTTTTGACTGTATCAATTTTTTTTTCGTTTGTTTTTTGTCTAGTCTTCATATTCTAAAATTTCTTTTGGTGAACGTATTTCTAAAGAAAAATAATTCATTTTTAAATTGACAGAGTTGTATCCTCTAATTCTATAAACATTAACAATATGTTTAAAGTTCCAACTAACTAAAATATCTGCTTTATTCAAAGTTGCAGTTGCAATATGTAAACAATCATCAAAGCTTGTTTTTCCAACAACTTTTTCTTCAATATAAAGATGAGCAAGTTCTATTATTTCTTTATTTATAATTAAACGCTCAGTATTTTCTTTAGGTAACTTAAAAAAGTAAACCTTAACATTATCAGGTGCTTTTAATAATTCTGTTTCAGTTAAATCTGAATACAGACAAATAATTTTACCTAATTTTACACGCTCAAAAAGTTGAAGTGTTTCTTCTTCAAATTCTTTGTCGAAAACACCACCAAAAACAGAAGTGTCAAAGTAAAATCGTTGCTTCATATTTTTTATTCCTACAAATGTACATTTTATAGATCAATTACACAAAATATGATAAAAATTTATTGATGGAATGTTCAAAATATTTATAATTTTTTTTTTAAAAAATAAGTTATTTTTAAGTCCTTTTTTTTCTGGAACTATTAAGAACTCAAAATTTTGATATTTGATTAAATTACTAATCAAATTTTAGATATCTTTTGTCAACTAGCTTTCTCAAGCAAAATGGTCTAAAAAATATCAAAAAATATTCGATTGAAAAGGTATTATAAAAATGAATATTTATCTTAGATAAAATTTTAAATCAATGTATAAATCTTTATTTTTATATTTTCAAACTCTCTTATTTAAGTTTTTCGTTGTTTTTATGTCTGTTTTTATCTCTTTCTGTTTTTTTTATCATATTTGATTCAAAACTTTTTTCAAGGTCTATCCCTGTTTGATTAGCTAAACAAAAAATGACAAACAAAACATCTGAAAGTTCGGCTCCTAAATCTAAATTTTTATCAGATTCTTTTTCACTTTGTTCCCCATACCTTCGAGAAATAATTCTCGCAACCTCACCTATTTCTTCAGTTAAAATAGCCATGTTAGTTAACTCAGAAAAATAACGAACTCCATGTTCATTTATCCAAGCATCAACATTTTTTTGATACGTTTTTAGTCCCATTAATACTCAATTTTATCGGATTTGTTTTTCCAATTTTTAAATGCAATTAGTGCTTCCTCTCTCAACATTTGTTCAAAAGGTAATTTCCTATTGTTCAAATTCAACTCAATCTCTTCATATATAAATTGGTCATCAAAATCAATTTCAGCAGCGTCTTTTTTAGTATTGGCGTAATATACTTTTTTTGGTCGAGCCCAATAGATTGCTCCTAAACACATTGGACAAGGTTCACAACTGGTATAAATTTCACAATCGTCTAATTGAAAACTGTTCAATTCTTTGCACGCTTCTCTAATGGCAACAACTTCTGCATGAGCTGTAGGATCATTAGATGAAGTAACTTGATTCGAACCTCTAGCTATAATTTTTCCATCTTTCACCACTACAGCACCAAATGGACCCCCAATATTTTTGTCAACGTTTTCAATAGATAAACGAATGGCTTCTCGCATAAAATCTTCCTTACTCATTTTGAATATTTTTTACAATAATAATAAAATTTTTCTAATAATATCAGATGATTAAAATAAATCGTAAAAGGTATGAATTGAAAATAATCGAATTACATTTAGATTTTTGCTCGAAAACGATGCTGAAAAGGAAAATTTAAAAAAAAGTGCAAATTTGAACCAATTTCCTTGAACGATTTATAAATCGACAAAAGTTGAAAGACTCAAATAATTAAAACAACAAAATAGTGATGTTGAATCAATAATTTATTCGATTTTTAATGATTTTTGGTCAACTTGGATAAATGTTTTGTGCCGTTTTTTTACCCAATTAGTCAACGTATGTTTCCTTTATTATCGCTTTAACATTATTAATTTCTTTTTCAGTGAGTGAGTCAAATGCTTTGATTACACGTCTTCTGTCGATTGTTCTAATTTGATCAAGTACGACCCATCCTTTCTGTTTATTATGTTTTACCAAAACTCGAGTCGGATAAGGTTTTGAAGTACTTGTCAATGGAGCTATTACAACACTTTGTAAATGTCGATTAATTTCGTCGGGTGAAATAATTATACATGGTCGAGTTTTTTTCATTTCACTTCCAATTGTTGGGTCAAGATTAACTAATACGATTTGATATTGTTTCAAGACCATTCCTCAAAATTTTCGTCGTCAAAAACGTCGGACATTAAAGATTTATCGTCGCCATTTTCGTGCATTTTCTTAAATGATTTTTCCCAATCTTTTCTCGGTGCGGTTTTGGGTTTAAGAATCATAAACCCTTTTTCAAGAATGAGTTCAACTGTATCTTGAATATTATATTTTTCAATCACGGTTTTGGATAATCGAATTCCTTTCGAGTTTCCTATTGGTATTACTGAAATGTCCATAAATGTTTTTTTTGTAATTACAAAGTTATTACATTTAATTCAATAAACCAAATTTAATTTTGAAAATTTTTTGAATGAGAAATTTACAAGTTTCTTTTAATGTCTGTTCAAGAGTAATTCTCCTGTTGTAGAAATATCTAATGAACAATACTTTAATTTAACAAGTACTTCATAAAAGTAAATAATGTTTTTTCTTTAAATTACATTTTTAAAATAAATCCAGCGGAGCGAGTTACAAGTCTAGCAGAGCAGGGATTTAACCTTTTTTGTAGTAGGTAGTTGTTTAATCATTTCTATTTATCAAGTTCATAGCAGGTTAAAGTTATACCACAGTCAAATTGTTTTGATGTTTTTAATTTTAGTTTTAAATTCTTATCTAAACCTTTAAAAATTGTCATTCCGCTACCAATAGCTGTTGGATTGATAAATAAATGGTATTCGTCAATTAATCCTGCATTAATTAATGAAGTAACAAATGTTCCTCCTCCATAAACTATTATGTCTTTACCATTTTGATTTTTAAGTTTATTTATTTCTTCTATAAAATCTCCATTAGAAACTTCTGTATTTTTCCATATAGACTTATCAATTGTTTTAGTAAAAACAATTTTTGGAGTTGTTGAATATTTTATTCCTCCTTCATATTCAGGATTATTTGGATCTTTAGCAACATTTTCCCAATGAGGAATAAAGCCTTCTGCGAGTTTTCTTCCTAAAACAATAGTGTCAACATTTTCTGTTATTTCTCGTACATAATTCATAATATCATCTGTCCAAGGAAATTTCATCCAATCCATTTCTCCATTTTGTCCCGAAATGAAACCGTCAATTGTAATTTGTAATTGAAGTTTTAATTTTCTCATTTTGTGTTTCTCCTTTTTTGTATTTCTTTTAATTTGTTCTACATTTCTCGCTAACTGCAATTTTCAGAACAATTGGAAAAAAATGTATAAATACTACTTTTTATTTCGGCATTAATTAATAGGCTATTTTTCTGTTGTTTAGTTCAACATTAAATATCACTCTTGCTCCCAATGCTTCAAAAACTTTTAGAATAGTTGTAAACCTAGCGTCAGTTGTACTATTTTCAATTTTTGATATTTGTGCTTTTTTTACTCCCACCATTTCGCCAAGTTCTTCTTGTGTCAAATTTCGTTCTTGTCTAGCTTGTTTTATAGCTTTACCCAACAAATCAAGTCGAAGTTCATTTTCAAACTCATCTCTTTTTTTTGTGCCTTTTTTACCGATATATTTATCAGTTAAATCTTCTAAACTATATGTTTTCATAACTTTTTATTTTTAAAATATTTTTCTCTCAATTTTTCAGCGTGTTCAATTTCACTTTTTGGAATTTTGTCTGTCTTTTTTATCAAACCATGAGTGGAAATTACAACAGTATCATTTTTGTCTGACTTGTCCCAAAACGCAAAAAGTCGAAAATAAAATTTATTATACTTTGTTCTAAATTCCCATATTTTGTCTTGAAGTTTTTTAAAAAGGTCTTTGTCATTTGAGCTACGAGCTTTCCAAATATTGTAAATTATTTTGTCTCTGGATTTTTCATCTAATTTGTCCAAAAATTGTTTTACTTCTTCCAAAAACTTAACTCTAAATTTATATTCTTTCACTTAAATATGTTAATTTTATGCAAAAAAAAGTTTCTTATTTAGGAAACAAATTATTTAACATTTATTTTATTAAGTGTGTACTTCAATGCTGATGTATAACCTAAATTCGTCTAATAACCTCCTTTTTTATTTAAACTCAACTCAAAAATAAGCAAATATTTCCATTTTAAGCAACTTTCATTAATATTTATTTTACTTTTTTCAAAGTATCAAGTTTAAAAAAAGTCGCTCTTGTACCGAATACATATTCAAGATAGTCCAATAAAATTGGTCTATTTACATATTGTTTCGGTATATTATTATCCCGATTTTTTTTTCGGGGATACTTTTTAATTATGGGATATTTAATAATTGTATATGGTATTATTAGCTTAAAAACGCTACTAAGCTACGTTGGATTTACAATCCTTCGGCACTAAAATTTTTATTTTTACTACCATTTTTTAGAAATCTATTGAACAAAATAATCTTGAAATAAAACGTAGCATTACAAATGCAGCGAAGTGGGAATAAACCGCAGGATTACAAATCCAGCGGAACAGGGTCAACACGAACTAACAAAAAAAAGCCCACGTACAGGGCTTTAATTTTGGGCTTTTTTCTGCTAGTTCTCTAAATGTTATGCCTTCGCCCTTCTTTTTTCGAGTTTGATTAAGCAACATTATATATTTTTGTCAATTCCGATTTAATAGTTACAAAGTCAAGTTTGTCACTTAATTCAACTAATAAACCTGTGTTAATTACGAAAATAAAAGATTCTTTTCTATAAACGAATTCCCCTTTTTTTAGAGATTTTTCAATACTGTCAGATTTAGCCAACAAGCAAGTTAATTGATAATCTTTGTTTATTTGTTGAGTTCTGTTGTTTGGATGAGCTTTTGTATTATGTTGTGTTGCTGTTAGTAAAATTAGATTTTCTACATAATGCGCAAGTTCTGGAAATTCAGCACGGGAAAAAATATGATGAACTTGTGTAGCTTCTCCATTACCCCATTGGTCTTTCATTTCACTTTCCTTATGTGTTTTGCGAATAAGTGCAATGGCTTTTTGAACATAATAAGCATTAATAATTTCTTGTTTTTCAATATCTTGAGCACTTAATGTTTCTTGTCTTGTAATTGATTTTTCTTTATTTACATCTCTCCAATTCTTTTTATTGTACATAGTTTCAGAAAATGTCATTGTGAATTTCCCTTTACTTCCTAGAAGATTATGCTCAACTGCGTAAATATTCAATATCTTATGAAACATTCTTCGAATATCAAGTCTAGAACGAGTTGGCGTATTACCTGAAATAAATCGAAAATATTTATTGTATAGGTTTTCTCTTGCGTTGTTTAAACCTTTACGATGCTCTATTTTATATTCTTCTAAATTTTTTAAAAAACCACTGTCTGATAGAACTTTTGTAAAGTAGCAATATAGAAAATTGTAAGCGTTTCTGTCTTTTCTAGAAATGAAATCCAAAAGTTCTTCATTGTTTACCGAAAAGGCCAATGAACCTTTAATTTTTTCTACTTTTAATATTTGTGAATATGCCAGTAATTTCAATGGTTGCGAAAGAACTTTATTGTATTCATTTTTTGCATTTTTATCATTTGCCCAAGGTTTGTTAAACACAACTCTACAATTTTGAATGAAATATTGAGTTTCCCAAATATCATTTATTACAAAAGTTGGTTTAGTTGCAATCATATTTAAAACACAATCAGCCATAAAACAAACAATGTCAGGAGTACATTTTTGGTCAACAAATCTTGCATCTTTTGATTTTCGTATATCAAAATCAAATTGTTCTAAAAAAATATTTATTTGTTCTCTCATCTATTCAATTTCTTTTAAAAGTCCGAAGAAAAATACGGAATTATTGTCAATGTTTAATGAACGTGTACCATAATTACGAGCAACTCTATAGAACTTTTCAAATTCTTTAGAGCCGTAATATTCTAAATCTTTTTCAGTCGGAAGTCGGCTTCCATTTTTCAAAGTCAATAATGCTACTGAACCATCTGTAATTGTGTTCTTTGGTAAAAAACTTGCCCTTGGATAATAAGTAAGGTTGGGAATCATTACCACATCATCACGATTAAGAAATTTGGCGACAGCCAAATTTTCTGTATCGTCAATATAACAATCGTAATTTTCCAATTCTTTAACCTCATTATTACCAACATTTCGAGATTTTAAAACTCTAAATATTCCGTTTTCTTTCGTGATTTGTTTTGTGATTTGCCTATCTCTGAAACTATTGAAAATATCGAATTTCATTTTTTCTGAAATTTGGTCAAATTCTTCATTTCGATAAATCAACCAATAAGGAAATCTATTAGAAAATAAATATTCTTTTGGTTTCACTTCAAACGTTTCAGTAATATAACTTTCAATCAAAATGTTTTCAGTTTGCTTTTTTGATGAAGTTTCAAGTAAGAAACTTATCGTTTCAATTTTTACACCTTTAAACCCTTTTTCTCCATAATCACAAATTTTCAATAGATTTTTCTCATTCAAAATATCTCTTGTAATATTAAATTCAGGTGAATTAATAAGACTTTTTGGAACTATTAAGGAAACGAAGTTTCCTAATGAAATGGCTTTTTCAATGAAAAAAGAAAACAAGTTATTTGTTTCGTTATTTCTTGCATTGAATTTATAAAGCGATAATAATTCTTGACTGTTTGTAAGTTTTTTGTATGGTGGATTACCTACAACAATATCATATTTTGTATTAAAATTATAAGTCAAAAAATCAGCATTGATAAAATTAAATTTAAACTTTTTAGACAATTTTAATTTATCCAAAATATTTTTCAGAACAACAAAGGAATTGTTATCAATATCAACAAGGTCAAAAATTACTTCGTCTTTATCTTTGTATTTCTCTATCAACAAAGGAATGAAATTACCAATACCAACTGAAGGTTCTAAAATTCTAATTTTCTTTTTTCCTTTTAGTTCAGGCAAGTCTTTAACAACCGAAAAAGCAATATCTTTTCGTGTGAAAAATGCTGAATTTTCTTGTCTGCTTGAATTTGCGTATTCTGCAATTTGATATATATTTTCAAGTCCTGATTTTTCAAAATCTTCATTAATAAAAGAAAGTAAATTTTCAATTTTACTCAATTCTTCTTTTTTAATGATGTTATTTATTTCAGTTGTTGAAAGTACTTTTTGATTTAATACATCTTTAATCCTTTTTGCAATATTTGCAAAAACGCCAGTAGGAACTGATTCACCAATACAATGTCTGATGTTCAATTCTTCTTTTTTCAAAAACATTTTCTTTTCAAGAAAACTTAAATTATTCAACTTTTCAATTGAAGTATTTGTCCATTGAAAATTTTCTGGAATACTCATCATCAACATTAGCTCTCTAATGCTGAAAACTCTGTTTTCTGCTGGGTGAACAGTATTTTGACTTGATAAAATATCGTTCCTTGTATGTACGCAAGGACCTTCTTTATCCCAATACCAACGAGCATATTTATCTCCGTTTTTACTTTCATTAAAAACAATTTTTTCATCTTTTATTTGATGAGGAATTCTATTTTCTTCAGTATTTTGAAATGCGGATTGTCCTTCTTTTAGAGTTTCAATCCAAGGTAACATATTTATATTATACTCTCGGAACGAATGGAAAATATCGGTTTCCGATATTTTCCCCATTTCGTTTAATTCTTCTAAACCTATAAAAAGTTTGCGTAATGTTTTCGGCTTATGTTTCTCGGGGAAAATATCAAAAGGACTAATGTTTTGTAAATCTTTACGAACACCAATTACAAGCGTTCTTGTTCTACTTGAATGTGAACCATAATCTTTGAAGTTTACAACCTTGAAAAGTATATTGTAATGTCCACCTAAATTAAGTTTTATGGCTTCTTCTATCGTTTTTTCGTTACCGTCAACATCTGTACAAGTTGTGTTTAAAAATGCTCTTACATTTTCAAAAATGAAGAATTTTGGATTTACTTCTTTTGTTATTTTTATTGATTCTACAACCAGAGAATTTCTTGTTAGCTCTTGATTTTTTTTGTGATTAGCAACAGACATTCCTTGACAAGGTGGCGTAGCCACAATGACATCAGGCTCTGAAATTTTATGTTCAGTTTGCCATTTTTTGATTTCAGCAAAAAGTTTGTTTTTTATTTCTTTTGTTGAAATATCTCCGTCTAAATAGCCTGTTTCATACTTGCATTTGTTATTAAATGCTTGTATTTTCAAGCGTTTTGTTAAAATTTCATTTGTCGCAATGCATTCAAAACCGTTTTGTTTGAAGCCGTAACATCCAACTCCTGCACTGCTGAATAAACTAATGTATGTCAATGGTTTGTTCATAGTTTTAGAATTTTATTTCGGCTTGTTTAACATTTATACTTTTTAAGTAATTTACTTTTTCTTCTACAACCATTAATGTTTCAGATGAACAATTGTAAGCATACATTTTTTTAGCAAATTGGTCGCCAAAATATTCTACTTTCAATTTTTCAAAGTCAAGTTCGAAAGCATTTGCTAATTTGTCTAAACGTTTTTCGTCAAATTCACGTTTGCCATTTTCAATTTTACTCAAATTAGCAGAATCTAGTTTTAGCAATGCCGCAAGTTCAGTCAAAGTCAAACCTTTATTTGTTCTTAATTGTCTGATGTATTCTCCAAAAGTTGCTTTCATTTGCTTGTAAAATTTAACTTGTCATTAAATGACAAATTTAACTATTTTTTTTAATTCAGCAAGTTTTTTTTTGTTAATTTTTGTCGAATGTTGGATTTTTGCGGTTGGTTTTAGAGTGAGGCATAACGTCAGTTCGTCTAAAAATTTTTATTTAAATTCAACTCAAAAATAAGCAAATATTTTAATTTTAAGCAACTTTCATTAATATTTTTGGTACTTTTTAGCAAAGTATCAAGTTTAAAAAAAGCCGCTCTTGTACCGAATACATATTCAAGATAGTCCAATAAAATTGGTCTATTTACATATTGTTTCGGTATATTATTATCCCGATTTTTTTTCGGGGATACTTTTTAATTATGGGATATTTAATAATTGTATATGGTATTATTAGCTTAAAAAAGCTACTAAGCTACGTTGGATTTACAATCCTTCGGCACTAAAATTTTTATTTTTACTACCATTTTTTAGAAATCTATTGAACAAAATAATCTTGAAATAAAACGTAGCATTACAAATGCAGCGAAGTGGGAATAACCGCAGGATTGCAAATCCAGCGGAACAGGGGTTAAAAGTACTTTTGATACGAGTTGAAACGCTCGATAATCCACTGACTGCCAAATGTTTTATATACAATGTTAGAGGTTCGGCTTTTGTTTTCATGGTGCTTGTTTTATAATCTTTGAAAATGTTTCTCTAAATTTTATTGTATAATCAACAAGCCAATTCAATGACTCGTCCAGCTTCTTTTCATCCTCAAATTCAGTCGTATGTTGCAAGAAAATTACTTTATCTCTATTGTCTGGATTTGGATTCCATATTAGTTTTTGTCCGATTGAGGATTCTATTTCCTCTTTTTTAGTCTCCAAAAATGGCAACATTGTATCGGCAATCTTATTTCCTATATAAATCCGCACGCCAACAGTATTGTCGTCCGTGTTACAAGTATTTGAAATATGAATATATGATTTACCTAAAGTCACGTCAAACCAATATTGAGGTCTTGGAGTTTGAAGCGAAGGAATCTTTTTTGTCTTCGCTAATTTTTCTTTGAACTTACTCCAAAAGTCAAATTGGAATTTTCGCTTATCAGATAAGTCCTCATTTACTTTCGACCTTGCTGCTTGTCTAACAGCCTGATTTGGTTTACTAATCACATTGAATCTCAAAGCAGCTTTGCTTTCGTCAATTTGCCACAATTCTAATTGCACTCCATAAAATGAAATCTCATCATTTGTATGGTCATTAAGCCAATCCAATGATTTTTTATGTTCTTCTGTAAATTCAGTAGCTATCCAAATTATCATGGAAGCATCTAACACAGAAGCGTATGTAATTGCTTTACCTAGATGGTCATGATTTGTTTTTTCTAATTGATTCTCAATGACAACATAATTATCTGTGCCAGTATCCTTTGCCAAAATATCTGCGGAATAAGGTCCAACACTAACCTCAGTGTTTTCAACTTCAAGTTCAATTCCAAGAGCTTTATTCAATTCTGATATGTTATTCGCTAGCCAAGGAGTAAAATCTCTTGCCTCGTTATTCCATTTTTGTCTTGGTGTAACTGTTTTTAATATTCCTAATTCCATATTATTAATTATTTGATGTGTCGTCTTTTAAGCTGACCAATAACTCTCTTAAAACCTTAACAAAGGTTATAATAGCAACTTTTGTTGTACATACAAACCTTTAGTTTTATTTAATTTGCAATGATAAGAATATTTTATAACAATTCAAAGAGTATAATAATTTTTTTTCTATAAATACTATCATGTTTATAAATTTCAGATGTATTAGGGAAAAATCAGATTTTTTATAATTAAAAATCAGTGTGAATTTTCCCGAAGATTTACGCTGAAAAAATTCACAGATTTTTGTAGAGTTTATTAAAAAAATAGTATAGTACTTTGAAAAACAAATTAAACCCGAATTCATCTTTTGGAGTTTTTTAGAAAACGAACTATATGATTAAATGAGAGTTAACCCCATTTTAAAAAATCTATCAATTTTGTAAATCATTGATTTAGATTTTGTTAAACAAAAAAGTAATTCTAATGCTTATTTTTGGTTAAATTTAAAAAGCGTAACGGAAAAAGTTTTTTGAAATAATTTGAAATAATTTGTTTTTTGTTACTTTTACCTTTTTCAAAATAAAGATAAACGGAATTCATTATGACAGAAAACAAGATTCAATTTATTCTAAACAATCAATTGACGGAATTAACATTTGCTGAAAATTTGAATAGTACCACTACCCTACTTCAATACCTAAGAAATAACACTCCTTTTAAAGGTGTGAAAGAGGGTTGTGCAGAAGGCGATTGTGGTGCTTGCACTGTTGTAATTTCTGAATTTATTGACAATTCTTTTCAATATAAAGCGGTAGATTCTTGTTTGATTTTTTTACCAATGTTGCATGGTTTATCTGTTTACACAGTGGAATTTATTGAAACATTATATTCCGATCAATATCATCCTGTTCAAGAGGCACTTATAGCACACAATGGTAGTCAATGTGGGTTTTGTACTCCTGGTTTTACCATGTCCATGTTTGCCTTACATCAACAAGATTCTCAAGCTGATAGAAATAAAATTGAAGATGCTTTGAGTGGTAATTTATGTAGATGCACTGGATATCAATCTATTATTGAAGCTTGTTTGTCTGATGTTTTTAAAAATAAAAATCAACAAATCGAAGTGCTTGAACAAGAACAAAAAATACTCTTGGAATCAATAAACACTAAAGAATCCATTGTAATAAAGAATTTAAATCAAGAATATTTCAAATGTTTCAAAAAAGAAGAAGCCCTCCTCTATTTAGATAAATATCCCGATACTCTAATCCTAAACGGTTCAACCGATGTTTCTTTAGCTGTAACTAAAAGACATGAACATTTGCAACGAATTTTAGACATTTCTTCTGTTAATGAGTTGAAAAAGTTAGTCTTATCAGATGAATGGATTAAAATTGGAGCTGGCGTGAGCTTAGAAAAATTAAAAAATTTTAGTGAAAATCGTTTGCCCATTTTGTTTCAAAACCTCACTGTGTTTGCTTCTAAACAGATAAGAGAAATGGGTACGATTGGAGGAAATGTGGGATCAAGCTCGCCAATTAGCGATTTATTACCTGTTTTAATGGTTTTAGAAGCAGAATTGAAATTACAATCTATTAAATCAGATCGTTTGGTTAACATAAACGATTATGTACTTGGATACCGAAAAACACTCCGCAATCAAAACGAATTGATTACTAAAATACACATTCCAGTACCAAAAATAGGAGTGATACATCAATTTTATAAGGTTTCCAAAAGAAAAGACATGGATATTTCAACGCTAAGTGCTGCTTTTGAATTAAAACTTAATGGAATTTTAGTTGAAAATATTAAAATTTGTTTTGGGGGAATGGATGCAGTGGCTATAAGAGTCCATCTAATAGAAAATTTTTTAATAGGGAAAACTTGGGAAAGAAATAATATCGAACAAGCTCAACTTTTGTTAGACGATATTTTTAACCCTATTTCTGATGCACGTTCAAGTGCTGAATTTAGGATGATTGCAGCTAAAAATCTTTTACTTAAATTTTGGTCTGAAAATATTGTATAATATGAAAAATTCTATTTCTGTTCTTCACGATAGTATAAAAAAACATGTCTCTGGAAAATCAATTTTTATTGACGACATTTTATTGAATGATAATTTGCTCCATGCACGAGTGGTTTACAGTAATGTACCTCATGCTAAAATAAAAGCTATTCATACACATAATGCCAAAAATTTGCATGGAGTGCATTGTGTGTTAACTTCAAAGGATATCCCTGGAGTTAATCAAATGGGGCCTGTTATTCACGATGAAGTATGTTTAGCAAGCGATAAAGTGGAATGTATTGGTCAAGCAGTGGTTTTAATAGCAGCAACAACGGAAAAAATTGCTATCGAAGCATCAAAATTGATTACAATCGATTACGAGGAATTGGAATCTGTTCTTTCTCTTAAAGATGCAATTAATAAAAATTCTTTGATTGGAAGTGTTCGTTCAATGAATAGAGGGGACATCGACTTAGGTAAAAAACAAGCAAAACATCATTTAATTGGACAATTAGAAACAGGGGCTCAAGAACATTGGTACTTAGAAACTCAAATTTCACTTGCTGTTCCTAGTGAAGACGATGAAATGTTGGTCTATAGCTCTACTCAACATCCTTCTGAGACACAAGCAATTGTCGCTGAAGTTTTAGGGATAAATAAAAATCAAATCACCATAGAAACCAAAAGAATGGGAGGTGCTTTTGGTGGTAAAGAAACTCAAGCCAATTGGTTAGCTGCTTGGTCTAGTCTGTTGGCTTTTCATTGCAAAAAACCTGTCAAATTAAGACTGTCAAGAGACGATGATCAAAAAATTACAGGGAAAAGACATCCCTTTATTTTTGATTATGAAGTAGGTTATCAATCAGATGGTAGCTTAGTTTATTTGAATGTAATTCAACATACCGATGCGGGATGTGCTACAGACTTATCTTTCGCTATTTTAGAAAGAGCTATGTTACATAACGACAATGCGTATTTTATTCCTCATGTTCATATCGAAGGTAGGGCTTATAAGACAAATTTACCATCTAATACTGCTTTTAGAGGATTTGGAGGTCCGCAAGGTGTAGCTTGTATTGAGTTTATACTCGATCAAATAGCTAGAAAACTAAAAATTGATTCAGCATTAGTTAGGAAAATTAATTTTTATGAAGAAGATGCTAAAAACGTAACACATTACGGACAAAAAGTTGAATACAATCATTTGCATAAGATTTATGATCAGTTGATTAAAAGTTCTGATTATTTCAATAGAAAAAAAGAGATTGAAAATTTTAATAATTCCAATGAATTTTACAAAAAGGGAATTGCATTAACTCCAGTGAAATTTGGAATTTCTTTTACAACTACACATTTAAACCAAGCAGGAGCATTAATTCATGTTTATACAGACGGCTCTGTTTTGATTAGTCATGGAGGAACAGAAATGGGTCAAGGTTTACATACAAAAATTGCTCAAATTGCTTCGATGGAATTGGGTTTAAGTATGGATTTCATTAAAGTTGGTGCCACAAACACCTCAAAAGTAGCAAACACTTCAGCTACAGCAGCCTCTTCAGGTACAGATTTAAACGGAATGGCTGTTAAAAATGCTTTAGATCAAATTAAGGACAGATTAATCCCTTTAGCGAAAGAACTTTTAAATACAAATGATGAAATAGTATTCGAAAATAATTACGTAGGAATACTTTCAAATAAAGCTAAAAAAATTGAATTTAAAAAATTGATTCAAGAAGCATATTTAAAAAGAATGCACTTAAGTGCAAGTGGTTTTTATCAAACTCCTGATATTGGTTGGGATAAAATTAAAGGTTGGGGGAAACCATTTAATTATTTTACTTATGGTATGTGTGTAAGTGAGGTTCAACTCGACGTCTTAACCGGGTATGTAAAAGTTTTACGTACTGATATTTTACACGATTGTGGAAAGTCTATTAATCCAAATATTGATATCGGACAGATACAAGGAGCTTATATACAAGGACTTGGCTGGTGCACAACAGAAGAGTGTAAATACGATTCTAAAGGTCGTTTGTTGAATTATTCACCAGATACCTATAAAATACCTTCTATTCAAGATATTCCATTAGATTTTAGAGTAGAATTATTAAAAGAAGTTGATAATCCTTTGGCGATACGAAAAAGTAAAGCCGTTGCCGAACCACCATTTATGTACGGATTATCTACTTGGTTGGCGATAAAAGATGCTATTTCTTCAATTAAAAATCATCAAGTTGAACCTGAATTTAAAATTCCTGCAACCCACGAAACCATTCTTTTAAGTATCGACAAACTTAAAAATGAAATTTAATAAGGATATTCTAAAAGGGTTTATAATTTATCCTTTAGGTGATTTAATTGCTCAAATTATTATTGGAGAATTTCATTTAATTCGTCTTCTTGTTCTAGCATTAATCGGCGGATTTTTATACAGTTATGAAATTGGAAAATGGTTTGCGTTTATTGAAAAAAAAAGTAAAAATGCATACAGTAAAACACTTTTAGCCGTTCTATTTTTTAATCCATTGTGGATAACTAGACATTTTCTATTTATTGAATTTTCAATGTTTCCTGAAAAATTATTTTCCTTATCTTCAATTGAGTTGAGTATTGAAACAGCTTTCTTTTCATCTTTAAAAACATTTATAGCTAGTATCATTTTCACAATTATTGCGAATTATATTATACAAAACATCATTCATTTAAAGTATAGATTTATGTCCAGTGCAATATTTAGTGCATTAATGAATATTTATTATGCCTTGTCTAAAATGTATTTTTGATAGAGATAGTTGATTAGTTGATTAGTTATTAGTTGATTAGTTATTAGTTGATTAGTTATTAGTTGATTAGTTATTAGTTGGATAGTTAATAGTTGAATGGTTAATAGTTGAATTTATTTTTTAATTACTTTAACTTTAACACCTTGCATTTAGTTTAATTAACAATAATCTAGTTTTACAAAGCTAGAATTTAATCTAAAATTGTATGTCGTTAAGTTGAACCCAACGGATAAAATTAATCCATCTCCAGACTTGCCATGTATATTTTTTTTTGTTTTCCACAATCAAATCAAACTCCTTTAGTAATTCATTTACATTAAAAAATGGAATGGATTCAGCTGATTTCAATATTTGTTTAAAATAATGTTTATTGGCTAAAATAATTTCTTTATCTGAGCTGACAAAACCAATTTTATCTTTTCGTTCAACAATTTCTTTTGGTACAAATTCTTTGATGGCTTCTCTAAAAACAAACTTATTAACCCCATTGGATGAAATAAGGTAATTTTCTGGTAATGATAAAAGTGTTTCTGCAAAAGAAGTTGTTAAAAAAGGAACCCTCGCTTCAATCTGAAAATTCATGCTGTTTCTATCACTATGTCGAAGTAAATGTGGAAGTCCATTTTGTTGAGAAGAATATAAAAGTTGCTCTATTACTCTTCTTGATTTATATTCTTTTTTTAATTTTGGTTTATAAAAAAGTAAATCAATGGCATTTTGTTCAATAAAAAAACCGTTTAACCATTTTGTATCCTTTTCCATTGATTTACTTCTTAAAAATTGAATTAAATAATTGGGGCTTTTTAGTTTAATAAATTGAAATAGAGCGTCTTTAATGCTTTTATTTGAAAAATCTGACCATGATTTAGCAAAAGAATAAAATTCAAAATAAGAATGAGTTTCCCATAAACTCAATAGTCTTTGACCTACAAACCCATTGTACCCTGCTAATAATTCGTCTGCTCCTTGACCTTCTAACATTACTTTTATTCCTTGTTCCTTTGCTTTTTTCATTATTTTGTATTGAGCAAATATGCTAGTGCTTCCAAATGGTTCGCCTTGAGCAATTAGCATTTCGTCTATTTCTTTGATAAAAGATTCCTCAGTAAATGAAACTTGAAAATTTTTAAAATTACATTGTTTATTAACAATTTCCACCCATTTTTTTTCATTGTAAACTGGATTAATGTCAAGATAACTGAAGGTCTCTAATGGAAAATCTTTATGTAAATATTTAATAGCACAGACAATTGCAGAAGAATCAATTCCACCAGACAAAGCAGCACCTATTTTAACATCACTTCTAAGATGTAGTGAAATGTTATGTAAAAAATTTGTCCTAACTTGTTCAACGGCATCTTTAAAAGAAACTTGAATTTCTTTACTAAAATCAGGTTTCCACCAATTTTCATATTTTGTAATTGTGTTTTTTTGAATATCAAATTCGAGAAAATGACCAGATTTTAAACGTTTAATATTTTTATAAAAAGTTTCTTCACTGTGGTCGTATAACCCGTATTTTAAGTATTGAAAACAGGTTTGAAGATTGGCCTCATTTTTTTTGTTGAGTAAAATGTTTATACTTTTAACATCAGAAGAAAATTGAAACTGTTTATTTTCAATGGAATAGTAAAATGGTTTAATTCCAAAAGCATCTCTTGCACAAAACAGACTTTGCTTCATTAAATCATAAATGACAAAAGCAAACATTCCTTGAAAACGTTTTAAGCATAGTTCGCCCCAATAGATATAAGCTTGGAGTAAAACTTCCGTATCGGTATTGCTGTAAAAATGAATTCCTATATTTTGCAGTTCTTTTTTTAACTCTAAATAGTTGTAAATTTCACCATTGTAACTCATTACATACTTTTTACAAGGAGAAAAATACGGTTGATGTCCTGATGAAGATAAATCGATGATGGAAAGTCGTGTGTGTCCTAAAAAAACTTTAAATTCAGACTCTTGAAAATACTCTATACCATCATCGTCGGGTCCTCTAAATTTAATTTGTGAAAGGGCTTTTTCTATTTGTTTTTCAGAAATTTCATCGTTTTTCCAGCATGCACCTATAATTCCACACATAAAATTAATTTTCGACGATGTAAGTAAGTATTTCTTTTTCTTTTTGACTTTTCAATCGGTCATTATGCCACAAAAGGTTAAAATTTCCGTATTTTAAACTCAATTTTTTAAAATAAAGAATTTTTTCTTTCAACGATTCATCGTTACCTAAATTTAAAAATTCTTTATCCATGTACGTTGCATCCATTACAATTAATGGTCTTTGTTTTAACTTTAATTTTTCATTTTTTTTCCAGCTCCACATCGAAAAATCTTTGCAAGTACCATATTTATATCCAGGTAAATCGGCATATCCTCCAGTTGAATCCATTTCAATTCCAATATGATTAAGTAAATCTGGTGTGATTTTAGAATCCCAACGTAAATAATGTTGTCGAGAGTTTATGATTTGTTGTGAAATAGCATTTTTTTCTAAAATAAAATTAATTTTTTTTTGTTCATGAAATAATCTTTTTTCTGAATTGTAAGATTGATATGAACCATGTAGTCCAATCTCATGTTTGTTTTGATTAATTTTTTTAAACAATTCTATTATTTTTTTATTTTCGATGGAATACGTTCCATTTCGAACTTCTTTATTTTCAGCAATAAAATAAAAAGTCATTGTTAAATTATTTCTTTTAGCTAATTCTATTAACCAATCAAAAGAATAAACAGGGTCGTAATTATCTGAAATTAAACGTGATAAAAAATAATTTTTAATTCTTTCACAAGCAGATTTTAAGGTTTTTCTTTTAAATAGGTCTCCAACAATACTCTTAAATAAATACGAAAAATTTCTTATTGCTGGGTCGAATGGATTATCGACATCACAACTTAAATTAAAGTTATGAGAATGTTCTTTTCTTTCTAAAGTAAAACCTAATGCTTTTAAACAATTCCAAATAAATTCTATCCATTCATCTACAACCGGACGATGAAGAAAATCGTATTTTGCACTCATACAAGCTTTTGCTGGAATACGGTTGTCGTTATCTCTTTGGTCAATAGTCAATTCTTCCCAACGTGACAACATAAAAAAAACGGAAGCAAAAATATCTACACCACATCGGATAGAATTTTCAGTTTGTTCAAAAAAATCATTTCCAAAAAGACAGACAATATCTTTTTCAGAAGTGAAAGGGAGTTCGTGAAAACAAACATTTTTAGGTAAACTTTTCAACAAATCAAATTCATTTTTTGTCCAAAAATCTGCATTAAAAATCAAAAGTTTGTTCTCAAAAGATACATAAATTTCATTGATATTGTGTTCATATTGAATTCGATAGGGTATGTTGAGCCATTCGTCAAAAATAACGGAACAAACGTATAAAAATTCATTTTTTAAACTAGTATTGACTTTTATTTCAAGCACGATTCGATTATTTAAACCATTTATTTATCAAAATTGAAAAAGGCAGAATTAAAGCATAAACTTTGTGAAGTAAAAATACATTTTTGTTTTTTAATATTTTTAACAATGTGCTGAAATATAAAGAAAAATGTGGTCTTTGTTTTAACAAACTTAATACAATCAACTTTTTAAATCCAATTTTCACTAAATATAATGAGACAATTTTTTTTTCTACAGAGGTCTTTACTTTCAAAAGTAAATTTTCAAAAACTATATAAGAACCCATAATTTGCTCTTTTTTCGGAATAAAGCTTGTACTAGACACTACATCAACTCGATAATAAGACAAAACTTGATTGTTAAAAAAAACTGAACCAAACCTCAATAGTTCATAACAGAATAAAGTATCTTCGGCAAAACGCATTTTTTCATTAAAAACGACAGATTTTTTTTTAATAAGTTCATTTCGAACAACAACCGTCGATAAATGAATATGCATCCCAGAAAGCAAAGAAAAAAAAGGATTTTGAGTTAAACCATTATTACCAGCACCATAAAGATTGCCCTTATTATCAATTGAATTATGGATTAATTGAGTTGTTGAATAAATAAATACAAGTTGAGAATCAGAATGTTGTATGATTTCAAAATCTTTTTCAAGTTTGTTTTCTTTCCAAATGTCGTCAGCATCTAAAAAACAAATCCATTTTGATTTTGCTTTATAAAGTCCTAAATTTCTACTTGAACTTACACCTTTGTTTTGGAAATTTTTATCTAATTTAAATCTTTCATCAGAAGAAACCATTGAAAGTGCAATTTGCTCGCTATTGTCGGTTGAAGCATCGTTAATTAAAAGGCACTCCCAGTCAGTAAACGATTGATTTTGTACACTTAATAGTGCCTCATGAAGGTACCTTTCAGCGTTGTAAAAAGGAATTATTATAGAAAATGTACTCATTTATAGAGTTTATGCAAACGTTTTGTAATTTTCCAACCGATAAGTTTTGCTAATTTACTAAAAAAACCATTTCCAAATATCTTAGGATATTCTACATTGAGATCTTTTAATAAATTTTCAATTTCTTTATGTATTTCGTGGTGTTCAGGATAAATTGAATAATAAAATTTAGAAATTCTGTAGGCCAATGATTTCCTGATAGAATCGTCATTTTTTGCATTTAACAAATGTCGAACCAAACAAGTATTGACTTTCCATTCCGATAAGATGGCTTTTTTAGTTCGTTGACTGCCATAACTATTTGGGTTATTCGTTCTATAAAAACAAATAGATTCAGGCACATGAACAATTTTATTTGCATTTAATAATACTCTACAAAAAAACTCAGTATCGTCGTTGTAACTTATGCTTTCGTCCCAAAAACCAGCTTTTTCAATGATATTTTTTGGAATTAACCAAGCGATTGGTGGAAACATTACTTTGTCATAGTTCGCAGCAATTAACCATTCCAATGGCATATAATCACGAAAATTGTTTTCATATTTTGAGGATTTTTTATCTGATATAGTTTTATCAAAATAATAAAAATGTGAAGATAAAATGGATGAATCAAGAACGTTTTTGTCAGTTAAATCAATAGAATTTATCTGATTTAGAATTTTATCACGATGTAAAATATCGTCTGAATCGACAAATTGAATAAAAGCACCTTTTGAATTTTTTAAACCTAAATTTCTGCAAAATGAAGCTCCTTTATTGTTTTTATTTTGAATAATTTGAATTTTTGGTTTTTTAAATTGACTAAGCAATTCTAGACTATTATCTGTCGAAGCGTCGTCAATAATAATTATTTCAATTTCTGTATAACTTTGCTTACAAACACTATTTACCGTTTCTACAATTGTTTGAGAAGCGTTATACATGGGGATAATTATTGAAACCAATGCGTTCATGCTGTTTTTTGATATAATTTTATTGAATGAGAAATCACAAAATTTTTAAACTTTTTTTCTAATAAAACGTTCATTTATTAAATTTTTTATAAAAATAAGTCCTTCACTTTTAAATAATCTGCTCAAAGATAGATAGAGAAATACAAATAGAAAAGTAAAAAGTAAGCACTCATGAATTCTTCTCCAATGAAGGTATTCTTTAAGGTAAAACAATAAAAAAATTGGCAAACAACTGATAATTAAATATTTGAATATCAACACTACATAATGTTTCATTTCGAATTTTAGTTTTATTTGAACATACAACATATTTATCCACATTTGTAAAATTGTTATGAAAAACATAGACCACAAAAAAGCGAAAATTCCATAATAAACTCCAATTAAGATGGCAATTAAAACCATTGATTTTTTTATGATTTCTAATCTCAAATAAGCGGCAGATTCACCGATACTTTGTATAAGATTTCCAAATATATGATTGATAGGGTAAGAGTAAGAATAAAAAATCATAATATTAAAAAAAGTGATTGTTGAAAGCCATTTTACTCCAAACAGCAAAACAATAATGTCTTCGCCTTCTAAATACAAATACGCCACCAGTCCAAAGACAAAAAAAGAGGTAACGTGTAAAGTTTTAGACATAATTTCTTTTAATCTAACTTTATCGTCCTGCACAGTACTAAAAACAGGAAGCATAATTTTACCTAGACTTTCTGATGAATATTTAACCAACAATTGATTTAAGGATTTTGCTCGAAAATATAAGCCAAGTTGAAGCGAACCAGCCATTTTTGCAATAAAAAAACCATCAATTTGATTAAAAATTGTATAGATAATAGTTGATAAATACATATTTTTTCCAAAAGCCCAATGTTCTTTGATGGAATTTAAACTGAAAAGAAGTTTAGGTTTCCAATTTGAGTACCACCAAATTAAAACTGAATTCAAAAACATATTTAATATAGTTTTGACGACTAAACTCCATAATCCATAACCAGAAAAAGCAAGAACAATACCGACGATACCAGAAATTATTCCTGAATATATGGAAG
The DNA here is from genome assembly GCA_016183815.1 of Flavobacteriia bacterium. Taxonomy (GTDB): domain Bacteria; phylum Bacteroidota; class Bacteroidia; order Flavobacteriales_D; family Crocinitomicaceae; genus M2408. The sequence continues at coordinate 29,932 of JACPDW010000016.1, read as the reverse complement.
CTTTTGTGATGGATTTGAAAGCTAATTTTTTAGTTAATAAAGCTTTTTGAATTAAATTTACACTTAAAAAGATAAAACAAAGAGAAAGTGCTTTTAAAGGGAGAATGATTTGAGATTCAGCATAAAAACCTGCAATTGTTTCTGAAAAGAAAAAAGTGATTGAACATAAAACAATCCCAATTAAAATATTTAAATAAAACATGGTAGAAAGTTGTAGTTCTGTACTTTCTTTTTTTTGAATAATAGACTCTCCAAAACCTAGGTAAGTAAGCGATTGAAAAGTCGAGACGAGGATAGTCATCATTCCTAAAACACCAAAATCTTTTGGGTCGAGTAAACGAGCTAAAAAAATAGAAACGATAAAAGTTGTGCCTTGATTGGCAACTAAACCCAAGAAATCCCATAAAAAGGCACTTGTTGCTTTCTTTTTTAAAGTATCACTCATTATAGATTAATACAAAGATAAGATTTAAAGTTAAAATTTTAACAAAATCCACTAAGATAGTCTGAAAGAATACGTGAAAAAAGAATATTGATTAAGCTTTTTCTATGCCAACTATTAAAAATATGTTATTATTAAAACTATTGAATACCCTTTAATAATTATCTTTTATTTATAATCTTTTGTTCGTGATTTTCACAAGGAAAATAATCAATTATAAAAACTCTTTTATTCCAATCATCCACAAAATATATTATTTTTACTGAAGTTTTTTTTGTCCGACAATAAAGTAAAAATCTAAATTTTTCAGGACGTCCTATTAAATTAGATTCAATATTACCCAAATTAGGAAATTTTTTTAAAACTTGCGGATAATCAATGAGTTCCAAAGATATTTTTTTGGCTTGTTCAAATGTATGATGCTCAAACACATAATCTAATACTTCAAAATAGGATTGTTCAGCTCTTGAAGTAATGATTATTTGATAGTTTTGTTCTTTAACCATTGTTTGACCTCATTACTAAATTCATCATAAGAGCGTGTTTTTTCTTGTTTAATTTCTTCTAAAGAAGTATCAGCTCGGGCATTAAGTTCAATCTCTGTTATTACTGATTCTAGTTTTAAGACAGAACGTTCTTGTTTTAGCTTCATGAAACGCTCAATAAAATTTAATTTTTTAGCTTCTAAACTCATAACTTTAATTATCTTCATCAAAGATAATCTATTTTTTTTAAATATAAAAATTGAATTCATATTTTTAAGTTTAGGCAGTTAAACAAAATTTCAAAATTTAGAAAAGAAAAAATTTCTTTTTTTAGTGTATTAATTATTTTTTATCAAATGTAAGATTCTACTCCAAAGGTCAAAGTTAGATTACTCTAAAACAATCTTATTATGGAAGAGTAGATTATTATTTTCCTCAATATTAATAAAGTATAAACCATTTTCAAGTTGATTTCTTGATAGAATAATAGTCTGACCGTTAATATTTTTAATTTTTTCTAAAATTTGTCCATTGGAATTAGTTAATGTAAGTGTTGCATTGTGAAGTATATGGTCTGAATTTATGTTTGTCTGTAAAGTAAAAGGATTGGGAAACACAGCAAAATTGTCTTTTTTGTAATTTTCAAAAATAGAATTACTAATATTTCCACATTCCCATTGAAACATTTGTGCATTGTAAACTGTTTCCCACAAAGTATATGCTTGTTTAAGAGTTTTCCATTGTGCTTTACCTGAATCAACAATTATATTAACACTATCTGCAATTGCGATTATTTTATTATAAAATTCAATATTATTTAAATCACCATGACCAAAAAATATTGTTTGTAAGTAAAACCCATTGGATGGATAGTATGCATTTTGCACATTGTTTACTACATCATTAATTTTTGAAACAACTTCTACAACGGTAGATGTGTCATAAATTTTAATTTCACAACCTGTACCTATATGTCGAAGATGATTGTTTGGATCATGTGTTAAATAATTTGCCGTATCTTTAGGGTTCCAAAAACCATAGTAATTTAAATCTGCTACATGCATCTTTGAACCACCGCCCATTAAATAATCTGGTTGCCAAAACTTGTCAGGAAAAATCACACCATATTGACCGTTAATTAAATTTGTCCATAAGTTTAGACCATTCATCTCATTGTATAATGAACCACCAATCAACTTACTTTCAGGTAGTCCAAGGGAATCCATTAATTTTACAATATCAGGATATATATAGGAATTTTCATGTGAATGAGGATCCATTTCAACTCCTTTATCTTCAACCATCCACTTTAAAATATTTTTGTTGTTGGTAGTGGACATTAATTGGGGCGTTTCTTTTGATATCACATTTGTTAGATAAAGCCAATCAGACTGCAAATTAAAAGTAATACCATTATTTTGAAAATAATTAGCCAATGAAACCAATTTGGCTCTATCACCTGTATAGTAATTTGTGGAATTCCAAGGTCCAGTGTCTTCATCGTGAGAAATAAAATTAAAATAAACCACTGGTTGGCAGATATATGAATAAGTTATACTCATTAATATAAAGAAAAAATTCAGTTTTTTCATTTTTTTACAATTTTAGTTGTTTATGAAATTATTTATAAAGATAATTATATTTTTATATTCTTTGTGCTTTTCATTCAAAGTAATAAAAGAGGCTAGATAAACTAAAATGCAACAATACTTTTTCGATCTCAATTTGTCGATTTGCTTTTTAATACCTGATATTTATTTAACATGGTACAATTATAATTTTAAATCCAACGAAGCTCACTAACTGTCTTTCCCAAAAGAGTGTATGTCGTTATGATTTTCTTCTATAGAATCTTTGACTTTTTTAATACTTTGTGTCAAAATAAAAAAATCTGGAGTAGAATATTTTTTAAGCCAAAGCCATGATTCGTTTTCACCATCGATAGCTAAGGCCATTTGATAAAGAAGTTCAAAATTGTTTTTAAGCAACCAATCACTTGCTTTTTGGTCCCCTTCTGATGCATGAATAAAAGCCATTAAATGAGGAAATCCATTTTTCATTAACCAATCTCTTGCCTCTTGTTTTAAATAAATAGCAGCATTAGAAAAAACCAATTCTTCATAGTTGTTTTCTTTTAAATATTGAGCAATCTCAATATTTCCCTCTAATGATTTTGCCCATGCTAATATAATTTTGGCAGGATAAATTTTATTGATAATCTTTACCCCTTCAACTTTTGTAATTTTATTTTTTTTAAAGAAAGAAAACATGGTTAAACATTAAAAAACAAATAAGCAACGAGTACCGCAACGGTTCCACCAATCAAATCACATAAAATCCCAGCTCCTGCAGCATATCGAGTTTGTGTAATTTTAACAGAGCCAAAATAAACTGCTAAAACATAAAACGTAGTTTCTGTACTGCCTTGGAAAGTAGCAGATAAATTACTTACAAATGAATCAGGACCAAAAACTGTCATATTTTCAATCATCAGTCCTCTTGCTCCACTACCAGAAAACGGTTTCATGAAAATAACGGGTAAAGCATCAATAAATTCAAGTGATTTTACACCTAAAAATATCAAACTCTCTTTTAATCCCATCATTAGTCCATCAAAAGCTCCTGATGAACGAAAAAGAGCTACTGCAGCCAACATAGCTATTAAATAAGGTATAATATTGATTGCAACTTGAAAACCTTCCTTTGCTCCATTAATAAAGGATTCAAAAACTTGAACTTTTGATTTAATTGCTAATGTAAAGAAAAAAATGATGAAACCAAACATTATTGTATTACTTACAATGGAAGAAATTGTTTTAATTTGTTCTGGATGATAAACAAGATAAATTAAAAATATTACTATTAAAGCAGTCATTCCACCCACGTATGAAAGTATAGTTTTATTTAAAAGACTAATTTTTTGACGAATGGAAACATAAATTAAACCACCTAATGTGGCAAAGTAGGTCGTAATAAGTATAGGTAAAAAAACCGAAGTCGGATCGGTAGAGTGATTTGCTGTTCTTGCAGCTAAAATTGAGACTGGAATAATAGTTAATCCAGAAGCATTAAGCACTAAAAACATAATCTGTGCATTAGTTGCCACTTTTGGATTTGGATTTAGTTCTTGCAATTCTTTCATTGCTTTTAATCCTGCAGGTGTTGCTGCGTTGTCTAATCCTAACATATTTGCAGAAAAATTCATCATAATAGAACCAACTGCTGGATGATTTTTTGGTACCTCAGGAAATAATTTTGAAAATAATGGTGATATAAGTTTGCTCATAATCCCTATTGCCCCACCATCTTGTCCAATTTGTAGGAATCCCATCCATAATGAAAGAGTTGCCGTCATTAATAGAGCAAGATTAAACCCTGATTCTGCTGCTTTCATTAAACTTTCCATCATAGTTTGAAGAATGTTCAAATCTTGCCAAAAAATAAGTTTTGAAAAACCCATTATCATAGAAATCATAAACATTCCTATCCAAACTCTATTTAATACCATTTGGCTAAATTGCAAAAAAAAATTCAATTGACTTTTTAAGAAGAAAAAAAAAACGAATTTTATCACAGTATTTTTTATTTATAGTACTTTTATCTTTTCATTTTTTAGAAATTCTTATGTTAAAAATTATCTTTTCAATAGTTTCATTAGTATTGATTTCAACTTTACTTGATGCTCAAAAAATAAGTTATCATTTGAGAATGAGTAAACCTCAAAGTCATTATTTTGAAGTGGAAATGCTTATTGAAGACAACAAACAAAACGAATTGTCCGTTAAAATGCCTGTTTGGGCTCCTGGATCCTATTTAGTTCGAGAATTTTCTAAAAATGTCAACATCGTAAACGCATATGATGTTGAAAAAAACATTGTTTTACCTATTAAAAAAAGCAATAAAAATACATGGAAAATCCAAACAAATCAAGTAAAAAAAATTTCCATTAAATACGAAGTTTATGCTTTTGAATTGAGTGTAAGAACTAGTTATTTAGATATTTTACATGGATTTGTTAGTGGAAGTAGTGTTTTTATGTATGTAGATCAATGGAAAGATATTCCAGGAATATTATTTATTCATACTCATCCTACTTTTAAAAAAGTGAGTACTCCATTAGCCAAAATGAAAGAAAGTCTTGGTTCAGACAATATTTTTTTATTTCAATTTAAGAATTATGACGAGTTAGTTGATTCTCCAATAGAAATTGGTAATCATCAAGAATTTGAATTTGATGTAAATGGAATTGTCCATCGTGTGGCTATTTACGGTGAAAGCAATGCCGACTTTGAATTGATGAAAAAAGATATGAAAAAAATAGTTTTAGCTGCTACAGATGTTTTTAAAGAAAATCCAAACAAAGAATATTTATTTATTATTCACAATGTTAGTGATGGACAAGGTGGACTCGAACATTCTAATTCTTGTACTTTAAGTGTGGACAGAGATTCCTACGATGGAGATAAATATCTTGGATTCTTATCTCTTGTAGCTCACGAGTATTTTCATTTGTGGAATGTTAAACGAATTCGTCCAATTGAATTAGGACCTTTTGATTACGATAATGAAGTTTACACAGATTTATTATGGGTAATGGAGGGATTTACTTCTTATTACGATGAATTATTATTGAAAAGAGCTGGATATTATACCAACGATCAGTTGTTAGCAAAGATAAATAGTGGGGTTAATTACGTTGAGGGAACGTACGGCAGTCGTATTCAACCAGTTGCCCATGCTAGTTTTGATGCTTGGATTAAAGCGTATCGTCCAAATGAAAATTCATCGAATACAACTATGACTTATTATTCAAGAGGTGCGATGTTAGCTGCTTTGATTGATGTTAAAATCATTCAAAAATTTAATGGTGAAAAATGTTTGGATCATTTTTTACAAAACCTTTATCAAGAATATTATAAAAAAATGAATAGAGGATTTACTTCAGATGAATTTAAAAATGCGTTAAGTGCCTTTTTACAAGAAGATTGTTCTCCATTTTTCGAAGATTTTGTTTACGGTACAAAAACACCAGATTTTTCTGAATATTATAAAGCATTAGGAGTGAATGTCGCCTATACAGGAACTCCAAAAGTAAATTTTGGTGCTTCAATCAATAATAATGTCGTTCGTTCAGTTAGAAGAAATTCAACAGCTGAAAATTTAGGATTACAAGCTAATGATGTGATTATTAGTTTAAACGATGTCAATGTAAAAGGCAATGAATTTGAAAAGAAAATACAAGAATTGTCAGAAAATAGTGAAATAAAATTATTGGTTTCTAGAGATCAAATTCAATTGGAATTACATGGCAAAATGAATCTTTTCGAAACTCCATCATATCGTTTTTCTTTTAATGGAGAAAAAAATAAGCTTCAAAAATACTGGTTAAGAGAAATATTCTAAATATGAAAATCCATACTTTTTTTTTGCTATTTTATTTATTTTTTTTTGATTTATGTTTTTTTGGACAATCGACATATAAAAACGTGCAAATACCAATTCCAACCAATGCTAAATATCCTTACTCTCAAGTAGAACCTTCAATTGCCATAAATAGTAATAATCTCAACGAGTTAATAGCTGGTAGTGTTATGAATGACTATTACTATTCAAAAGACGGAGGTCAAAATTGGAATTCTACTAGTTTAAAAAGTAAATATGGTGTAAATGGTGATCCCGTTTTGATGTTTGATAAATTTGGAAGTGTGTATTATTTCCATTTAGCAAATTATAAAAAAACTCAAAGATTGGACAGAATTGTATGTCAAAAATCCAAATCTATTGAAGGGTTTTGGAATCAAGGTACTTTTCCAAAAGAAAATGGTACAAAAGTTCAAGACAAACATCAAGTATCGTATAACCATAAAAAAAATACCTTTTATTTAACTTGGACACAATTTGATGGCTATCAATCTAAAAACCCTTTGGATTCATCAATAATTCTTTTTTCAAAATCTAATAATGGAGGGAACACGTGGACAAACCCAAAAAGAATATCAAATAGTTCCGGAACTTGTTTAGATGACGACCAAACTGTAGAAGGAGCTGTTTCATCTATAGGAATAAATGGAGAAATCTATGTGATTTGGGTGAAAGACGAAAACATTTATTTCCAAGTATCATATGACGACGGGGAAACTTGGCTAAAAAATGAGAGAATTATCCAAAAAATTTATGGCGGTTGGGTACAAGAGGTGCCTGGAATATATAGATGTAATGGTTTTCCGTCATTGATATGTGATACTTCTCAATCTTCTAATAGAGGTCGCTTATATTTAAGTTGGACCGATTTAAGAAATGGAGCTGAAAATTCTGATGTTTTTTTATCCTATTCTGACAATTCAGGTGAAAGTTGGTCAACTGTTCAAAAAGTAAACCAAGATTTTACTAAATCTTCACAATTTTTTTCTTCAATGGCTATAGATCAAAAAAATGGCAATCTTTATGTCGTTTATATGGACAGAAGGGAGCAAATAGATTGGAATACAGACATTTTTTTATCTCAATCGACAGATGGAGGAAATTCATTTGAAGATATTCGAATATCACAAAAACCATTTAAACCAAATCCAGAGATATTTTTTGGAGATTATCTATCCATCGCTGCTTTTAATAATAAAATTCGACCTATTTGGCCAAGAATGGATGAAAGAAAAATCACACTTTGGACAGCAATTATTGATTATTAAACTAAGTTTGATTTTTATAATCAAAAAACTATAACTTGCTAATTTTATTTATTTTATAGCGTTCTTTTAAAAATTTATTTTCTATATCTAAAAAATAAACTCCATCTTTAAAATCCTTACTATCAATAATTTTTTCATATTTATTATTCATTGAATTAATCAAATCTTTATAAATAACTCTCCCAAAAATATCCGTTACTTGTATTTTTGTCTCTTGATTTGAATCAGAAGAAAATTGAATTACAAAATAATCGTTAATAGGATTTGGCATGATTACAAGTGTTTCATTTTTATTATTATCAACAAATATTTGCGATAAAAATTTATCTTTTCCATCGATATCAGTTTGAATCAACTTGTAATAAGTACCTTTTTCATAAGGATTTTCATCAATTAAAGTATAACTAGATGAATTTAATGAATTTCCACCATTTAAAGAAGAAACTTTTGAAAGTAAAAAATAATCTAAGCCATTTTCTGATTTCTCTACCGAAAAGTAATTATTGTTAGTTTCACTAGCTGTTATCCAATTTAGTTCATTTTTTCTAATAATATTTTCTCCTGTGAATGATATTAATTCAACTGGAAGCAAACAAAAAGCTGTTACAGTATGGGAATTAATAATTGTACCCGGACAATAATTGTCCTTAAAACTAGACATTGTAAAAACCATTGTTTGATCACCTAAAGCAGCAACATCAGCATAATTAATTGAATAAGTAGTTGGGTCGCTATTTGTTGTCGTAGGCGCTGCATCTGGAGTTCCATCACGAACGCCAGTGTATTCCCAAGTTGCAAAACCTGTAAAATCAATAGAAACACTTGCTGTGGAGCTACCAATGCCAGAAGCAACAGGACATAAATCTGTTGTGCCGCTTGTAATGGTTGCTGTTGGAGTAGCTCTTAAATTTATCGTTACATTATCTGTATCGGTACAACCATTGTCATCAGTTACCGTTACAGTTTTAGTAATTGCTGTTGGTGGAGCAAAAGCACCGGCACTTAAAGTTATATAATCTCCAACAGTACTGGATAATCCAGCTGCTGTTGACCAAGAATAAGTATAAGGAATTGGATTAGGCACAGAAGTGGAAAAATTCATACTCATTTGTCCTGCTGTTCCTGTTGTTGCTCCACCACCACTATTATCTAGAACCACAACATTCCATGTTCCATTAGTAGCTTGACCATCAAGACTAGTAAAAACTCCTGCTCCAGCTAAATTAAATGAACCTGTGAAAGGAGCTGTTCCTGAAGCAATATCTGTAGCGGCAACATCGCTAAACACTGTATTTACCAAATCGTCACCATTACCACCATTATTGTCAAAAGCCAAAACACATCCAGTATAAGGTGTGGCAGGACTAACACCTGGAGGACATAACCATACTTCTACTTGTCCAATTCTATTATGATCCACATTAACAGTTAAATCAGATAAATCAGATAAACCTAATGTAGCGTTTGGCACTCCACTTACAGTAATTGGAATAACTACTCCTTGAGCATTATTATCAGGAATTGCAAATGGACCAGCTGCAGAAGAAAACGGACCACTTGGAATTAATACATCTGGAGCGGGTGTACCACCAACAGCTGAACAAAACAAATCAGTTATTTGACCAGCACAAAAATCAACATCAGTCGCCCCAGCTGTAACCGTTGGGGCAGGATTAGAAGTAATTGTAATATCATCACTAACAGGAGCACATCCTCCAGGTGTACAAGGTGTTAATCGCAAAACAATTGTGCCTGATGAAGTAGGTGTAAAACTACTGTTTAGAGCATTTACATTTCCAAAATTACCAGTACCTGATACTACTGACCAAGTCTGTGCAGGTGCACAAGCACCAGGATTAGCAACACTACCAGCTAAATTAAAAGCAGTATTTTGACACACCTCTACATCAATTCCAGCATTAGCAACAGGTGTTGGTGTAACATTTATTGTAACAGAACCTCTCAAACTATTACATGGAGTTGCATTAGTGGACATTACGTAATACGTTGTTGTTGCAACTGGTGAAACGGTATAAGTATTTCCAGCAGCAAGTTGAGCACCTCCAGCTGCTGCATCCCACCATGTATAAGTTCCTGCACCTGCACCACCAGCAGCAGTTAAAACTGTAGCAGCACCTGCACAAACAGGATTTACAGAAGGCGTTGCTGTAGGTGTGGTTGGTATTGCAGAAATTGTTACCACTACATCATCAAAATTGGAACAACCACTTAAGGTTGCCGTAACTCTATAAGTTACATTCCCTGCAACAGCTGCAGATGAAGCATTTACAGTTGGATTTGCTGTGTTAGTAGCAGATAAGGTAACATTTCCTGTTGAAGGATTTGTATTATCTCCAACTGTTTCAGTCCATACATAAGTTGAACCAGGAGGAGCTGTTGGAAGTCCACCAATTACTGCAGTTGTTCCAGCACAAATGGTTAAATCTGGACCTGCACTTACAGCTAAAGTACCTGCGGTTACTCTAATGATATCAGTACGAGTACAAGCACCATTAACCACTGTTACTTGATATTCTTGAAATTGTCCTGCAGCAGTTCCACCAGCTATAGTAACAGTTGGATTGGCAACATTTCCACTTGGATTAGAAAACGCAGCATTGTTTGCACCAGATTTTGCCCAAGTATAAGTAGAACCAACTGGACCTGTAGGTGCTCCTCCTAATGTAACTGTAGCACCAGCACAGGCAACTATATCAGTCCCTGCATTAGCTACGAAAGTTGGAGTAACACTAACTACTACTTGATCTGTAGTACAACAAACCAACCCAGCTCCATCATTACAAGCTGTAACTGTATAAGTTGTAGTAGCTGAAGGAGTTGCTGTTGGACTTTGACAATTTGTGCAGGATAAACCAGTTGCAGGTGCCCATTTATAAAAAACAGACGGAGATACTATTCCACCTACAGCAGTTGCAGTTAACCCAGTTGAAGCACCTTCACAAATTAAAACATCTACACTTTCAGTAATACTAGTAGGGGCTGTACAAGTAGCACAAGAAGTAGAAATTGTAAATCCATCAGGACAAGTTGCACCAGCATAACCATCAACCATTATATAAGCACATTGACCAGGTGCAATATCAATATTTCCAAAAGAAAAACCATCGGCATTTCCATTCATATTACTTCCATATTCATTAAATTCATTGTTACTACAGTCAATATCTAAAGCATCAGAAGCGTTATTAGGACTAGCATTTGTACCAACAAATATTGCACCTTGCAAATTGCAATTGTTATTGTTTTCATCAACTGCAAAAGTTTGTGTTAAAGTAGAAGCTGTTGCGTTACAATATTTAAACCATTTTGAATTTTCGATTGAAAAAGATACATCTTGATCACCATCACCATCAATATCAGAACCAGCATAACAACATTGACCACAAGACCCAGCAGCTGTAGTTGGATCATCACCAGAAAATCCAGCTCCTGGTAAGGTAGTATTTACCGATCCAGCAGGACAAGGAATTGTTGTTTGAGCTCCTTGTGATAACGCAGAAAGTGAAACAATCATAAAAAAAATTGTTCCAAAATATGTTAAATACAAATTTTTCATAGTTAATAATTAAATAAGGTAATGTATTTTTCCATTGTAGAATTCATATCTAAAGCAAGTCCACCTTCAAAGTTAGGATACATGCTTTGTGTTTGTAAAACTCTAAATACCATCATGTCTTTCTTTATTCCACCATCAAAATAAAATTGAAAGGCCTCTTGTAAAGTTGTAAAAGTTTGTTGAATTGGATAAGAAATTTGATTTTGATCTTGAAAATAGACAATAAATCCTCGATGATCATTCATACTTAATCCGAACTCTTGTGAAAGTTGAATTTTTTTTGTACTTAATATTTCGTTTAAATCTTGGTTAGTTTGGCTATAATTATAAGTAAATATAAGTACAAAAAATAAAAATAAAAAATTTTTCATTTTTAAACAAGTTTAGGGTTTTTTCAAAGATAATAAAAATAATCGATAAAACAATTAAAAGCATAGTTGAATTGAATAAAATTATCAAACAAGCGCTTTGAATGAATAAAATTGAGCAATTTTTTTTTAAAATTATTGTTTGTTAAAATTTAACTTCAATAATAATTTTTTATAAATGGTAAAAAATTGAATAAATTTATATTAATTTTACCTCCAATTTTTAAAAAATTAAGTATGTATAAGATGAAATTGTTGTTAAGTTTATTTTGCCTATTTATTATTGGATTGACAAAAGCGGACGAAGGAATGTGGTTTTTAATGCACATCGATAGATTAAACCATAGAGACATGCAAAAAATGGGATTACAGCTCACAGCAGAAGAAATATATAGTATAAACAATCACTCTTTAAAAGACGCCATCGTTCAATTTAATGGTGGCTGTACTGCTGAAATTATTTCAAAAGATGGTTTAGTTTTAACCAATCACCATTGTGGTTATGATGCCATCGCTGAATTATCCTCAGCTGAAAAAAATCATTTAAAAAACGGATTTTGGGCCCCTTCCAAAAAAGATGAATTGAAACCCAAAAGTTTATATGTTCGATTTTTTGTTCGTATGGATGATGTAACACAAAGAATATTATCTAAGGTTACACCTACAATGACAGAAAGCGAAAGAGAAAAAGCAATCAATCAAGAAATTGCATTAATTGAAAAAGAAAATAACGAAGGTGGTAAATACACCGTTTCTGTACGTTCATTTTTTCAAGGAAACGAATTTTATTTCTTTGTTTATCAAGACTATAAAGATGTTCGTTTAGTAGGTACACCTCCAGAAAGTGTAGGTAAATTTGGTGGCGATACAGATAATTGGGAATGGCCTCGTCATACGGGAGATTTTTCAATGTTTAGAATATACTCAGATGCAAATGGAAACCCAGCTGATTACTCTACCAATAATGTACCTTTAAAAGCAAAAAAACATTTAAAAGTTAATATAAAAGGTGTTAAGGAGAATGATTTTGCGATGATTTTAGGTTACCCTGGAAGAACAAACCGTTGGATGCCATCAGGGGGTATAGAACAAAACGTAAAATATGCTTATCCTGCTTGGGTAGAAGGCTCTAAAACAGGAATGGACGTGATGAAAAAATACATGGTGCAATCGGATGCTTTAAACTTAGTGTATGCTTCAAAGTATGCAGGTGTTGCCAATTATTGGAAAAATAGACAAGGAATGATTGATGCATTAAGTAAATTTCAAACTGCAAAAACCAAAGCCCTTCAAGAAGAAAAATTTAATAAATGGGCAAACAAAGCAGAAAATAAAGATAAATATGGTCAGGTGATGACGAACATCAACACCTATTACGGTATGACCAATGAAAAATCAAAACACGATAATTATTTAATTATGCTAATGCGTTCCTCAGCATTTGGTAGCGTTTCAAGAGGTTTTGGAAAACAATTAATTGCCTATGCAAATGCAGAACCTTCCAAAAGAGTTGAGTTGAAAGCTGGTTTAATGGATTTAATCAATGAATTTTACGCTGAAGCATATATTCCTGCTGAAAAAGAAATTCTTATCGCTCAATTGAAATTATATACTGAAAAAGCTAAACCTTATGCATTAGCACCTGAAATTTTAAAAATCGGTAATAATTTTGAACAATATGTTGAAGCTGCTTTTAATTTAAGTATTTTTACTTCTAAAGATAAACTAATAAGTTTCCTTGAGGTTCCTTCAGAAGGACTTGTTAAAAACGATCCAATTTATGTGTTATCTGATGGAATTCTTTCTCACTTAAACACAAAAAGTGATGAATTAAAGAAAGCCCAAGACGATTATTCAACTTCATTCAGACTTTTAGTCGAAGGATTGAGAGTTTCTAAATTAGCCCCAATTCAATATCCTGATGCGAATTCTACGATGAGATTAACTTATGGAAAAGTAAAAGCATTGCCTTTGGATAAAAGAAACGATGCCAAAATCAACAATTATACAACCATGGAAGGCTTAGTAAAAAAATACAAAGCTGGGGATAAAGAGTTTGATTTACCAGTAAAACTTTTGGAAATGTTTAAAAACAAAGATTTTGGAAGATATGCTGATGCTAAAGGATATATGCCTGTTAACTTTCTAACTGACAATGATATTACAGGTGGAAATTCTGGTTCTCCTGTTTTGAATGGCAAAGGAGAATTGATTGGTTTAGCTTTTGATGGAAATATCGAAGCAATGGCTGGTGATGTGATTTTTGATAGTAATTTACAAAGAACAATTAACGTGGATATTCGATATGTGTTGTGGTTGATAGAGAATTTTTCTGGGGCAAAACACATTGTTGATGAAATGGATATTATTCAATAATTCTTTGGGTTTTTACGAGTTTTTTACTAAAGGAAATATTAACTCAATTAATCGAATTACTTCTATTGGAGGTAAATATTATACAATTAAACATAAGCATTTAGACTTTATTATTGATTAATTGTAATTTAAAAAAAATAAAGGTAAAAATTACTTTAAATAGAATCCAAAAAGTTTTTAATTTTTATTTCTTCTTGAAAACCACTTTGCATATCTTTTAAAACTAAAATTCCTTTTTTACGTTCATTTTCGCCATAAATTATAACTTTTTTGGCAGAAATATCGTTTGCGAATTTCATTTGTTTTTGTATTTTGGCTGAAATAGGATACATGTCACAACTGTATTTTTTTTCTCTAAGCTGTTTCATAATTTCAAGACAAGTCATTAATTCTTCTTCACCAAACTGGAGAAAAAAGAAGTCAATTCCTTGTTCAACATCTTTTGGGAACAAATTTAATGTATTCAAAACATCATAAATTCTATCAGCACCGAATGAAATTCCAACACCTGACATATTCTTTAACCCAAACAGTTCAGTTAGATTTGCATACCTTCCACCCCCACAAATACTACCCATTTCCACGTTATTGGCTTTAACTTCAAAAATTGCACCTGTATAATAATTTAATCCCCTTGCAAGAGATAAATCAAATTCTAACTCAGCTTTTTTTAGTCCTAATAGTTTTATTTTGTTTAAAACCCATTCTAATTCATCAATTCCTTTAAGTCCTTCTTCACTGTCTTTTAGGAAATTTTTAATTTGTGAAATTTTCTCCTCATTATTTCCACTAATATGTAACAGTTTTTGAACAATGGAAATGGCTTCTTCACTAAGGTTCTTTGTCCTTAACTCAGACAAAACAGCTTCTTCACCTATTTTATCAATTTTATCAATGGCTACGGTAATGTCAATTAATTTATCTGGAACTTTTGAAATTTCTGCAATTCCAGAAAGTATTTTTCTATTGTTAATTTTTATGGTAAAACTTGGAATTTGAAGTAAAGATAATATTTCATCAAAAAGTTGAATCATTTCTACCTCATATATTAATGAATCACTTCCCACCACATCAGCGTCACATTGATAAAACTCTTGATACCTTCCATGTTGAGGTCGATCTGCCCTCCACACAGCTTGAATTTGATATCTTTTAAAAGGAAAATTTAATTCATGTTGATGTTGAACAACAAATCGAGCAAAAGGAACTGTTAAATCATATCTTAAAGCTTTTTCTGAAATAGAATTAGCAAACTTTGCAACGTTTTTATTTTCTAAAGCCAATGTATCTGCTTTAAATACTTTTTCTCCAGAGTTTAATATTCTAAAAATTAAGCGATCTCCCTCTTCACCATATTTCCCTAATAAAGTTTGTGACAATTCAAAAGAAGGCGTTTCGATTGGATAAAAAGCATGTTTTTTAAAAACCGACTGAATTGTTGAAAAAATATAATTTCTTTTTGCTACTTCACGAGGTAAAAAATCTCTTGTTCCCTTGGGAATGTTTGCTTTTTGCATATAATACCAGATACATTTATTAAATATTCCAAAAATAATTTGTATTACGCCGGTACAATATGAAAATAGACAAATTTTAATTGGTCTATCTTGAATATGTAATCGGTATAATTACTATGAATTGCAAAATTAATTTAATTCTTCTTTTTTTTAATAAGAAATAAAAATTTGATTTAATCTTCTAAATGAGCTGGTTCTAATAAATCTAAAACTGTCTTCACTGGACTAAATGTTTCTGAAGGCACTTCAACAAAAATAGTATTCCAATGAGCCATTGAACCATTCCATAATCCTGGTAATTCGATAAAAAATATTGATTTTCCTTTGTGTTTTTTTTCTATGATAAAATACTCAGAGAGTTCTGCATATTTTACTAAATTTATTAAATTCCCCTCTAAATCTTTAATACAACAAGCCATCATAACTGGATTAAAATGCGAGCTATTTGCCAATAAGGTCAATTGATTGACATTACCTTCGATTTGAGATTTTTCAATGATTTGTTTGTGTATGATGCCATTATGATTTACCCAAAACGGACCTCCTCCGGGTTGACCTTCATTTTTTATCATTCCACAAACTCTTATAGGTTTATTTGCCAAAGCTTGTATTTCTTTTTTGGTAAGATTAGGAATATTGTTTTCTGGGAATAATTTATATTGTTGATTAACTTCAGTTAAATAATCCAAAGTGGGATTTTCAAATAACTTTTTCATTACAGACCTGAATTCTAATACAATTCCTGAAAGAACTTTGATATAAGTAGTGGATGAATCAGATTTTTTATAATTTTGAATGTTATCAATATTTTTAAGGAAAATAATATCGCTAGTTATTTTTTGTAAATTATCCAACAATGCGCCATGACCCGATGGTTTTTTAAAAGCTTGATCGTCTTTTTCGTAAACTAATTCTCCGTCTTTATAAAAAGCAAAAGAATCGGTATTAGGATTTTGATAACTGAAAGAATAATCAACTTTTTTATAGTTAAACCTCAACACATTTTGTATGCTGTTTTCAATTTCTTTTTCAAAATCATTGTTTATGGTAAAATGAATACTTAAATTTTGTTCTTTAATACGAATAGCTTGAACAATTTGTTCTTGAAAAGGGTTAAGAACAAAAGGACCTATAGAGTGAAATGGAATTAATCCTTTTGGAAAATGGGAATAATTTAATCCATTTTTTTCTAAAATAAAAAGAATAATGTTTTTAATATTTTCAGAATCAAGCAATTCCTCTTTTTGTATCTCATTTGGTAAAAAAGAATAAAAGGCGAATTGGTTTAAGTGATTAAAGAATTTTTCAATTTGCATCACATTTTTTGAGTCGGGTTTATTTAAAAACTCATACAAAAATTGAAACATTCTCGATCCTGAACCAGAAGCGGGTATAAAATAACAAAAAGAAAAATTAGATTTATCAAACAAGGTCGTAAAATAATCAACACTTACTTGATCCATTTTTATAATACCATTTTTTACACCACATGCTGAAACAAGATTCACTTGAGGTTTTTTATCAAAAACTTTCTTTTTTTGTTCTTCAATCCTGTTTTTTTCTTTAATTTCAGCCATTTTAATAAGGGGTTAATGTTTTTTTTAGGCGAATTTATCAAATATTTATGGAACAGAAAAAATAAATTTTCTATTCACTCACCATTTGTCTATAATTTGTCTGTTCATTTAGAACAAGCAAAAGTAAGTAGTAAATTTAAAAAATTAAGAAAGGAAATATACCACTATTACAAAACTAATCATACAAAAATAGAAATTAATGATTTAGGCGCTGGTTCAAAAAAAACACAATCCAATCAAAGAAGTATTTCTTCAATTTTTAATTTTTCTTCCACAAAAGGGAAATATGCCGATTTATTATATTTTTTATCAAATTTCAAGGAAAATCAACAAATACTTGAGTTAGGAACTAACCTTGGGATTGGCACTTTACATCTTTCAATGGCAAATCCTACTTCTTCTGTAATTAGCGTTGAAGGTTGTTCGAATATCTTAAACTACCCTAAACAAGTTTTTAAAAAATATTCGATTAGTAATGTTGAATTTATTCATTCTTCTTTTTCAGATTTTTTAATAAAACAAGACAAAAATGTAAAATTCGACCTCATTTTTATTGATGGTCATCATGAAAGTACTGCATTATTGCACTATTTAAAATTAATTGAAGCTATAATACATCAAGAAAGTTTGATTGTTTTAGACGATATTAGATGGAATGTAGATATGTTGTCGTTTTGGGAAACCTGTGTTGCAAATGAAGATTTTAATGTCAGCATTGATTTGTTTAGAATGGGAATTCTTTCAAAAAGGAATGGTCAAGCAAAAGAACATTTTGTATTGAAATATTAAAATATTTTAACAAATACAAATTTAAACTATTTGGATAAAAAATAGTTTAAAAATATAAAACTGTTGATTTTCAATATTTTTTCTGTTATTGAACAAGAAAAAGTACCATGATAGGTTTTGCTGATTTTATGTTTGTAAAACTTAAAATAGGGGAAAAAAAATGATAAATCAATCAATTTTAGGATTAAATTTACACTGTAAAAATACGGTAGGATTTAGTTAAAAAAGTATAAACCTATTTTAGGACTATTTAATGCTGATTTTACGAAATTTTACTCCAATTTATTTTGTTATTTAATTTATTTTCTAATTTTTCTCTAATTTTTTGCAACTCTTTTTTTTCTAACGAAGGGTCTTCTTCTAACATTTTAATCGCTATCGTTCTTGCACGACTTAAGACCTCTCCGTCTTTTGTTAGGTCAGCAATTTTTAAATCTAAAATTCCACTTTGTTGCGTACCTAATAAATCGCCTGGACCTCTTAATTTTAAATCAACTTCAGCAATTTTAAACCCATCTTGCGACTCTGTCATAGTTTCTAAACGCAATTTGCCTTCTTTAGAAATTTTATTTCCAGTCATTAAAATGCAATACGATTTTTCTGCACCTCTCCCTACTCTACCACGTAATTGATGAAGTTGTGATAATCCAAAACGTTCTGCACTTTCAATCACCATCACGCTAGCATTGGGAACATTAACGCCCACTTCAATAACCGTTGTTGCAACCATAATTTGTGTTTCTCCTTTAATAAACCGCTGCATTTCAAAATCTTTGTCCTCAGCTTTCATTTTTCCATGGACAATACTTATTCGATATTCAGGCAATGGAAACGCCCTAGAAATTGATTCATATCCTTCCATCAAATTCATATAATCTAATTTTTCTGATTCTTCAATCAATGGATATACTATATAAATTTGCCTGTTTTTTGCAATTTCTTCTTTTAAAAATTGAAATACACTTAAACGAGAACTTTCAAAACGATGTACGGTCGTAATTGGTTTACGTCCTGGTGGTAATTCTTTAATTATGGAAACATCTAAATCACCATATACGGTCATGGCTAATGTCCGGGGAATTGGCGTCGCTGTCATAACTAAAATATGAGGATTTTTTTTGTTTTTATGCCATAATTTAGCTCTTTGAGCAACGCCAAAACGATGTTGTTCATCTATAACCACTACTCCAAGATTTTTAAAAATTACTTGTTCTTCGATTAATGCATGAGTACCAACAATTATCTGAATTTCACCAGATTCAAGTTTACTCAAAAGTGAGGATCTTTCCTTTTTTTTAGTAGAAGAAGACAGTTTTGCGATGTTTAAATTAAGGACATTGGCAAATTCTTTAAAATTATCAAAATGTTGTTGAACTAATATCTCTGTTGGAGCCATCAAAGCAGCTTGAAATCCATTGTCTAATGCCAATAACATAGTAAAAAATGCCACAATAGTTTTCCCACTTCCAACATCACCTTGTAATAAACGATTCATTTGGAATGAACTTTTGCAATCGTTATGAATCTCACGAAGCACTTTTTTTTGATCTGAAGTCAATTCAAAAGGCATATGATGTGAAAAAAAATCATTGAAATATTGACCTATTTTATTGAAACAAAAAGAGGTATTCTTTTGATGGTTAATCAATTTTCTGCTTAATAATTCCAGTTGAAGAAAAAATAACTCTTCAAATTTTAAACGATATTGAGCTTTTTGAAGATTTTCTAAAGAATCGGGTGAATGAATTTCATGAATGGCTTCATCTAAAGGAAGAAGTTGAATTTGTTGTATAAAATCTAAAGGAAAAGGGTCTTCAATTTTACCTTCAACTTGTTGGATTAGCTGAGAAATGATTTTTTCAAAACCGTTAGAATTTAAACCTTTAGCACTTAATTTTTCTGAAGAAGAATAAACAGGTTTGAATTTTTTAAAACTATTTTCAGCATTAAACTCTTGTAAATCAGGATGTGGAATATAAAATTGATTTTGATACTTTTTAATTTTTCCGAATAATAAATACGATTGTTTGTTTTTTATACTCGCTTTCACCCAACTAACACCTTGAAACCAAACGAGATCAATTTGATTTTTTCCATCGCTAAAAACAGCAATTAATTTTTTACTTCTTTGTTTTCCTGTTTCTGTTAAGGAGACAATTGTTCCTGCTATTTGAACATAATCATCTTGGTAAATAGCGTCTTTAATACTGACAATTTTTGATCGGTCAATATACCTAAAAGGAAAATGATGAAGCAAATCGAAATAAGTATGAATTGAAAAATCCTTTTTTAACAACTCTGCTTTTTCTGGACCAACTCCTTTTAAAAAAGTGATATCTGTATCAAAGAACTTAGTTTGCATTGAACAAAAGTACAAAATTGACAATTGATTTGTTAAAAATATTTAAAAAACTTACAATAGTAAAAATATACATATTTACAATGATTTTCATCATAGTTTTTAATGACAAAATGATATAAATTTGTGCTAATAATTTTAAATAGTAAGAGTTATGAGTTTAGTTAAAAGATCATCGTATCCATTTTTTAATGACGATTTATTTGACTTTTTTGGTAATGATCGTTTTTTTAAAAAAGAAAATGTTCCAGCTGTAAACATCAAAGAGACAGAAAATTCATTTGAAATTGAAGCGAAAATTCCTGGATTTAAAAAAGAAGAAATTAAAATTGAAATTGAACAGGGTGTTTTGCAAATTTCTGGAGAGTCTTCATCAGAAAAAGAAACTAAAGAAGACAAATACACAAGAAAAGAGTTTACAAAAAATTCATTTTCACGTTCATTTCAATTACCTGAAAACACTTTAGAAGAAGACATTAAAGCCAATTATGTTGACGGTATTTTAAAGTTAAGTGTCAATAAAAAAAGTCAAAAAGAATTGCCTTTAAAAAAACAAATTTCAATCCAATAAAAGATTGATTTTTAAGGCAAGGTGTATCTGATACACAAAATTTAAATAGTTACAGGAAAGGAGGGAATTTCTCTCCTTTTTTTGTTTTTGTAAAATTTGCAAATGAGAGAATTTTAATTTTTTTTAGTCAATCTAAAAGCAACAAATAATTTTATTTACTTTTGTATAGATTGCAACAAAGTTTTAAAAGAATTGAAATTTTTTCATCACAAAAAAATGAAAGGCATTATAAGATTGATTTTTTGTACTTTATTGACTTTTGTTAGTAAAACATCTTTTTCGCAGACTTCTGACAGTCTATCTGTGTTTCCAAATCCTTTTAGCACATCTGCAAACATTCATTTTGAATTAGCACAGTCCGATACGATTACTTTAAGATTGATTGATAATTTGGGTCAGACTATAAATATATTCTATGATTTAGCAGTATTACCTATTGGTTCTTATGATATTAACTTGAATGGAGATGGTTTGGTAAACGGAATATATTTTGTTAGTTTAGACATAGGGACAACAAAAAATATTACAAAAAAAGTAGCTAAAAATAGCTCAATTTCTTTATTAAAAGAGTCTAAAGATTCTGAATATTTTCATATTTATCCTAATCCTACAAATGAACAATTAAACATTCCCTTAATTGGAATAAACAAAGTAATAATTAAAGATTTTAATGGAAACATTATAAAATCGATTAAAGCAGTTAGCAATAATATATTTTTGCAAGATATTCCTTCAGGAACATATTTTATATACCTTTTTTCAAATAATAATGAATTGATATCGATACAAAATTTTATTCTTTCGAGATGATTATTATTGGGAATTTTTAACAAAATCAATCTAAAATTCTCTTTTAATAAGATGTGAATAACTTTAGTAAGAATTCATTTTTTTTTATTGTAAAACAAGATTAGTCCGTCTAACTTTGTAAGCATAATAATTTTCCCATGTATTTAATTTTTGACACAGAAACCACTGGTTTACCGAAAGATTGGAATTTATCTTATCAACAGACAGACAATTGGCCATTACCAGTACAATTAGCGTGGCAGTTACACGACAAATGGGGAAATTTGATCGAACAAAAATCTTTTTTAATTCAATCGAAAGACCTTCAAATTCCATTTGAAGTAGAAAAAGTTCATGGTATTTCTACTTTATTGGCTCAAAAAAAAGGAAGTCCTATCGAAGAAGTTTGTACAGCTTTTAATACAGTATTAGAACAAACTGAATTTGTGGTTGGTCATAATATTTCGTTTGATATTAACGTAATGGGAGCGGCATTTTGTAGATTAAATCAAGCTACCTCATTACACGACAAAAAAATACTTGATACATGTAATGAAAAATCTGCAAAAATATGTGCTGCCATCAAATTTATTCGAAAAGGTGATGTCCTCGAGTTAAAAAGAAATAAATTTGGTGATGTTCAAACGCTTAATGGTTTGGAGATAAGAGAAAGTATTTTTTTTAAAAATCAAGACAATTTATCTGAAAAAGAAAAAATAAGAAACGAACTTTCAAAATGGCAAGATTGGAATAATTCCCATATAGATTTTTTAATTAGTAATATTAAAAAGCAGAAATTTCCGACCTTAGGTGAATTGTATTTAACATTATTTGAGCATTCTTTTGATGAAGCACATAATGCTACTGCCGATGTGGAGGCAACAGCTCGATGTTTTTTCGAGATGCTTCGAACTTATTTTTACAGCAAAGAAGAATTAGTACAAGAAGAAAACTATTTAGATGAATTGAGAGAGAAAAATCAGCAAATCACTTCTCTCATTGGTCTCAAACATCAAAATTTAAAAATAGAAAGTGTTCAATGTTATTCAGAACAATTATTTTACTTTTTCAATGAAAAAAATAATGAAGAGATTTTGCATTATTACAAGTTAATTGAAAGGTTAGTTTCGAGTACAAATCCAAAAATACCTCAAATAGATGTAATTTTTCAATCTATTCGAACAGAAGTACTCCCCTATTTTTTGAATTTGATAGAGACTTCTTTTAATGAAAATAAGAATCAAGATCTTTACAAATTATTTTTACAAATTCTTCCCCTTTCAATCCCCTCTGAAAAAATTAATCCTTGGGTAAAAAAGTATGAACAATTAATTTTAACAGATTTTTCAGAATTAGAAAATACTAAGGAGTACATAACATTAGCTTCAAAATATTTAGAGTACAATCCATTTTTTATTACATATAAACTTGATTTTATTCATTTTAGAAATAAGGTTTTAGATGAATTTAAACTCTTATTGAAAAATGAAAATGTAGAAACCACAATTATTGATTTATACAAAAAATTAAACCCTCCATTTGTTCATTTACATAACCATTCACAATATTCAATTTTACAATCAACAAGTACAGTTTCTAAACTAGTTGATAAAGCAATAGAATACCAAATGCCAGCAATTGCATTAACAGACTGCGGTAATTTGTACGCTGCATTTATTTTTGAACAATATATAAGTAAAAAAAACAAGGAATATAAAGATAAAATTCTTGAAAAAAGTTCTGATAAAGAAATTCAAATCAATGACTTAATATTACCAATTATTGGTTGTGAATTCAATTTATGTGAAAACCATGCCGATAAAAAAGTCAAAGACAACGGTACAACTATTGTTTTATTAGCTAAAAGTAAAAAAGGGTATCAAAATTTGATAAAATTATCTTCTATATCCTTTATTGACGGATTTTATTATGTTCCGAGAATTGATAAAAACTTATTAGTTACTTATAAAGAGGATTTAATTGTTTTATCTGGTGGGATAAATGGAGAAATTTCTTGGACAATTGATAGGTATGGAGTAGAAAAAGCAAATGAAAATATATTATGGTGGAAAGAAACATTTCAAGATGATTTTTATTTAGAAATAACACGTTTAGGAATAAAAAATGAAGCCCACATTAACGAAGCATTAGTAAGATTATCAAATACACATCAAATTAAATTAGTTGCAACGAACAACACTTATTTTATTAATAAAAAAGATGCCAATACTTGTGAGATTTTACATTATGTGAAAGAGGGAATGGTGAAAAGTGAAGAAGACCAGCAAATAAGAAAATTCAAAGTGGGATTAGAAAATGAAGAATATTATTTTAAATCTCCTGACGAAATGAAAAAGTTGTTTGCAGATCTTCCTCAAGCAATTGAAAGTATTTCAGACATTCTATCTAAAATTGAATCCTATTCTCTTCAAAGAGATGTTCTTTTACCCGCTTTTGACATTCCAGAAGAATTTCAAGATCCTAATGACATAAACGATGGAGGAAAAAGAGGTGAGAATAATTATCTTCGATATATTACCTACGAAGGTGCAAAAAAAAGATACGGTGATTTGTCAGATGAGATTAAAGAACGTATTGAATTTGAATTAAATACAATAAAAAATACTGGTTATCCTGGTTATTTCTTAATTGTTCAAGATTTTTGCAATGCTTCTCGTGAAATGGACGTATGGGTTGGTCCTGGTAGAGGTTCAGCCGCTGGCTCTGTAGTTGCTTATAGTATCGGTATTACGAACATAGACCCTATTAAGTACAACTTACTTTTTGAGCGTTTTTTAAATCCTGATAGGGTTTCTCTTCCTGATATTGATATAGATTTTGAAGACGAAGGACGAGGAAAAGTTATTGATTGGGTTATCAATAAATACGGCTCTAAACAGGTAGCTCAAATTATTACTTATGGTACAATGGCCGCAAAATCTGCAATAAAAGATGCAGGAAGAGTGCTTGGTTTACCAATACACGAGCAGGATAGTTTAACCAAAATGATGCCCAACATTTCCTTAAAAAAATTATTGGAAACACCCTTTGAAAACTTAGAAAAAATTATTGGCGACCGTCAAGATGAAATTGCTAAAGCAAGACAGTTAATATCCGTTTACAAAGGTAACGATGAATTGAAGCTAAAAGTTTTGAATCAAGCCAAAGAGCTGGAAGGTTCGGTTAGAAATACAGGAATACATGCTTGTGGTGTAATTATTACTCCTGACGACATCAGTGATTTTGTGCCTGTTACTACAGCTAAAGACTCACAAATGATTTGTACCCAGTTTGATAACCACGTTGTTGATCATGCTGGACTATTAAAAATGGATTTTTTAGGACTTAAAACATTAACAACAATCAAACAAGCACTTAAAATTATCAAATCAACAAAAAGCATAGAAATAGACCCTGATTTAATACCGATTGATGATGAAAAAACTTATGAATTATTTCAAAAAGGAGAAACCGTTGGAGTGTTTCAATTTGAGTCTCCTGGAATGCAAAAACATTTAAAAGATTTAAAACCTACTATTTTTGAAGATTTAATTGCAATGAATGCATTGTATCGTCCAGGACCAATGGATTATATTCCAAAATTCATTGCAAGAAAACACGGTAAAGAAGAAATTTCTTACGATATAGATGATTGTGAAGAATTTTTAAAAGAAACGTATGGAATAACTGTTTATCAAGAACAAGTGATGTTGTTGTCGCAAAAATTAGCGAATTTTTCTAAAGGTAATGCAGATAGTTTGAGAAAAGCTATGGGAAAAAAACAAGCTTCGATCCTTGAAGAAATGAAACCTAAATTTATCGAGGGTGGAGCTATAAATGGCCACGACAAAGCTAAATTAGAAAAAATTTGGTCTGATTGGAACGCTTTTGCTGAATATGCTTTTAATAAATCCCATTCAACTTGCTATTCTTGGGTGGCTTATCAAACTGCCTACCTAAAAGCAAATTTTCCATCTGAATTTATGGCTTCTTGTTTGTCGGGAAAAATGAACGACATCAAAGAAATTGCATTTTTAATGGAAGAATGTAAAAGAATGGGTATAAATGTTTTAATACCAGACATCAATGAATCTGAACATCAATTTATAGTGAGTAAAGATGGAAATATTCGTTTTGGATTAGGTGCAATAAAAGGTTTAAGTACAGCTTCAGTAGATGAAATCATTAAGAAAAGAACAGAAAATGGTCCATTTAAATCTATATTTGATTTAACAAAAAGAGTTGATTTAAGAATAGTTAATAAAAAAACTTTAGAAGCACTCGTTTATTCAGGTTGTTTTGATAGTTTTTCTCTCAAACGATCTCAATATCTATTAGAAGACAAAAATGGCAAAATATTTATTGAAAATGTGATTAAATATGCCAATGCTCATAAAGAAAATGCAAACAGCGATCAAATGAATATGTTTGGTGACAGCGAAGAAATGACTCTTTATGAACCTGAAATTCCTCAAGGAAATGATTGGAGTATCATTCAAAAATTAATCAAAGAAAAAGAAGTAGTAGGAATTTACATTTCTGGACATCCTTTAGATACATTCAAAAAAGAAATCAATGCACTCGGAAAAGGTAGTATTTCAGATATTAAGAATAAAAATTATAAGGTCAATCAAGAATTTTTAGTTGCTGGAATCATTACTTTAGCTGAACATAAAATGTCCAAAAAAAATGAACCTTATGGCAGAATTGTAGTTGATGGCATTGACGATTCCACAATGTTTTCACTTTTTGGAGAAACGTATTTAAAAAACAAACACATGTTGGACAACAATCTTTTTGTTTATATTCATGGTGTGGTTGAAAAACATCGTTATAGAGATGAATTGGATTTCAATATTAAAACCATTGATTTACTTCATAATTTAAGAGAAAAAAGGACTAAAGCACTATTAATTAAAATAAAAAACGAAAATGTTGACAGTATTATAATACAAAATTTAAAAAAGATATTTGATGAAAATAAAGGAAATCACCCTTTAAAAATCCTAATCAATGAAGACAATAATTTTGTAGAACTTAAATCTAAAAATATCAAAATTAATGCTAACGACAAAATGATTAATGAAATTGAAAAATTAAATTTAATTGTTGAATTAGTAGGTTAATTTTTAGAAATCAACTTTAAACCTAAGATTCTGAAAAAAGTTAGAGTCAGAACTTTAAAGTCTGTTAGAATATTGGCGTTTTCACAATATTTTAAATTTATTTTAATTTTATTAGGCATAATTTCCTCAATATATGTTTGTTCTGGATTATTTGATTTTCCCAACAGAGCATTTTCGTCGTAATATTGTATCGATGCCAAATCTGTAATTCCTGGCTTGACTGAAAGGACTTTTTTCTGCTCTTCATTGTAATATTGTGTATATTTTTTCACTTCAGGACGAGGTCCAACAATACTCATATCTCCTTTTAATACATTAATAAATTGTGGAAATTCATCTAATTTATATTTTCTTATGAAAAATCCAATTTTTGTAATTCGTTTGTCTTTTTCACCTATAGTTAGTTGTCCTTTTTCTTCTGAATTAATTTTCATACTTCTAAATTTAAACATTCCAAATTCTCTTTCATTTTTCCCAACTCTTTTTTGTATAAAAAAAACACCACCTTTACTTTCTAAAATGATAAAAATAGATAAGATTAACCCTATAGGAAAAAACAGTATCAACACTATTAAAGAGAGAATAATATCAAAAATTCTTTTTATCAAAATATTTTTAATTAATTTCAAACACAAAATAAAGCAATTTTAACAGTTTATAATGATAAAAGTTCAAAATTTAAGTAAGGAATTTGTTTTGACAAGGAAACTTCAAAAAGAATTTCAAACAAATAATAAAAAAAATATTGCTGTTGATGATGTTAGTTTTACTTGTCATAAAGGTCGTATTTTTTCACTCTTAGGTCCAAATGGAGCTGGAAAAACAACAATAATGAGAATGTTATCAACACTTGTACAGCCCACCTCTGGTGAAATTGAAATTTCTGGCATTAATGTTTTAAAGGAACCAAGAGAAGCAAGAAAAAAAATTGGATTTCTAACTGGTTCTTCTGGTTTATATGCTCGACTTTCTGGATTGGAATTGGTAAAATATTTTGCAGATTTGTACGAAGTAAGCCCCCAACTTTTTGAAGTAAGAAAAGAAAAACTGTTTACTTTATTAGGAATTCATGAATTTCAACACCAAAGAATTGGTAAAATGAGCACCGGCATGAAACAAAAAATATCTTTATGTCGAACTATGATTCATGACCCTGAAGTAATTGTTTTTGATGAACCGACAAGTGGTTTAGACGTTATCGCTGCTGAAAGTATAATTCAATTGATTTCTGATTGTAAAAACTCAGGTAAAACAGTAATATTTTCCAGTCATATTATGTCTGAAGTTGATTTATTATGCGATGATTTAGCCATTATCCATAAAGGAAAAATAATTTATAATGACTCTTTTGAACAATTTAAATCACAAATGACAACAGAAAGTTTGACGAAAGAATTTATCCATTTAATTCACCAACAAGAACTATCATGATATTTACAATTTTTAAAAAAGAATTTATTGACACTTTAAGAGATAAAAGAACAATAATTACAATGGTAGTTATCCCTGTTTTGTTGATTCCACTTTTGATGACTATTAGTATAAAGTTTACAAAAAGCAAGACAGAGGAGGCAAAAAATAAAGCTTTAAGAATTGGAGTTGTCAATCTCGACTCTAGTGATTCTTTTGAAGCATTACTACTAAAAATACCAAACGAATTTGGACAAAGAGATTTTTTTAAATTTAAAGATACGATTGAGTTAAAAAGAAAAGTAAAAAATGAAGAATTAGATTTTGCCTTATTTGTTCCTAAAGATTTTAAATCATCAGTTGATTCATTTTATCAAAGTAAATTAAAAATCTATTTTCATTCTGGCAACATTGGTATGGGTTTTAAAATCAATTATTTTGAAGAATTTATTAAAAAGCAAATGATTGCTAAACGATTAAAAAAACTTCAAATAGACGAAAAACAAATCAATCCCATTGAAATTAAACAACTAGACATGGCCACTTCAAAAGAGATGTTGGCTCAAATTGCTGGAGGTATTTTACCTTATTTATTTATCATTTTTGGTTTTATGGGCTGTATGTATCCAGCTATAGATTTATTTACTGGAGAAAAGGAAAGAGGCACTTTAGAAACATTACTTACCACTCCAGTATTAAGATGGCAAGTATTAATTGGTAAAATGTTGGTGGTCATTCTTTCAGGGATTCTGTCTGCAACCTTTACTCTTTTTGGTTTGTTTTTATCGATGGAAGTTTTTCAATTAGTCGAAGACCCTAAGATTAAAGACTTGATTTATCAAATTTTGAATGTTAAATTTATTTTACAATTTTATTTTATTTTTATTCCATTGATTGTCTTTTTTGCTGGCTTTATAATTTCTTTAGCATTGAGAGCTAAAACTTTTAAGGAAGCACAAAGTACAATAGCACCGATGAATGCAGTGATTATTTTACCCGCTTTTGTAGGATTTATTCCTGGAATAGAATTAGATTGGTCAACAGCTTGCATTCCCATAGTTAATGTGGTTTTAGCATGTAAAGAAATGATTGCAGATACTTTGTATTTTCCACATTTAATTTTAAGTTTTGGAATGATGATTGTGTATGCTACTATTGCCGTTTTATTTTCTTATAAAAAATTTGATAATGAAGGGAATTTGTTTTTGTAGTCAAATTAATACTAATTATTGAAAACATTCAAAATAAATTACTTTTCGACAAATATTCATTAAAGTCATACGAATCTAAATTATTTTCAAACATTTAATAAAAAATACTTGTTTATATCCTTTTTTATTTTAACTTTGTAGTGTTTAATCTAAATTTGTTGTTATGAAAAAGATGTATGTAGCTGATTATCAGCTTATTAAATGGGGGGGGTAAATTCCAACTCTATTTCTAGAATTTTTAAAAAAAGTTTTGTATCTTTACTTTTTATTTCCTTAATTATGAGTTACCGTTCTCAAATAACTTTGGATATTGGAGCTGAAGGAACTTTTTGTACTGATCAAAATGTTGATTTTACTTTAGATTGGAATGGGTTTCCTGACGAAGGAACTGCAATTGTAAATTATAATTTATCTTTTACAGAATATAATGCAAGTGATACTTTTCTATTGATTTGTGGTATGAATTATACTATTACAGCTTCGGGTTTTTACTCGCAATGGGATGAGGATTTTTGTAATTCTCCCAATCCAGGTTTATTGCATTATAGAGATAATGAATACGGATATAACAATGGAGTTATTGTAAATTCATCTATACCAAATAGAATGATATCACCCTACGGTTTATTGCAACCCAATGAAACGA
>JACPDW010000015.1 GCA_016183815.1 Flavobacteriia bacterium | reverse complement strand
CTGTAAATAGGTTTGTTTGCCAAGAGTATATTCTTCCCAAATTTGAACATTAGCAAGCCTTTCACCTCCTATAAATTGTTTGCCACAAAGTGAACATTTATAACGTTGAACACCATTTACAAATCCATATTTTTGATTAAATCCTTTATTACAGTAAAAGCATTTTTTTTATTCATGACCTTTGATTTGCCTCAAAGCTAATAAACATAGTGCTTCCCAAGTATTTTACCATTAAAAATGTCCATTAAGCCCTTTTTTTAAGAATTTTTTAAATCTATGAAAACAAGTAGATAAAAATTTAATTTTAAAAAGCTGTTTTACATGTTTTTATAGCGTAACTTTTTGAAAATTGAAACGAAATTTGAGCCACAGGATTACAAATCAATGTGGAGTATATATAGAGGAGCAAGGATCCTAAAGAATATTGGGTGAAATAAATGTATGGTTGTTAAACCAAGGAGTTTTTTCTTTTGTTATTACCACGCGATAATCCCGAAGTTTCGGGAGCGCGGTAGCGGGGGGTATTTGATTTTAGAAAATTTGTTTTTGGCCTTTGTATATTTTTTGTTTTTTCTATTTAAAACGAGTTGCTTTTTTATTTCAGACAACCACGCGATAGAATCGCGCGGTAGCAGAGGGTATTCTGCTGTCCATTTTTATTTGATGCACTACCTATTTTTATCAATGACATAGATTTTATATTTATGGTTCGTGATATGGTTCGTGTTACTCTGTAAAAATAAACTATCGGTAGCCATTGTGTTTAGACATTCTTTAAAAATATTACAAATGGTTTTTTTTTCATCACATACCACATATGTAATTTGATTCAAATTATCAACATGAAAACGCAACAAAAATGTATCCTTAATTTGATAATATAGCCTTTTGTCTGCCAAACTAATATTCCTATTTAAGTATTTTTCAATGTAATTAAAAATATTATACGGTTTTCTTTCCCCTTTATAATACGGTTGTGTATAAGTCCCCCCATTTGCAATAAAAACCAAGTTTTCTACCTGCTTTGTAGATGTTCTTAAATAATTTGAGCAGGAAATAAAAACAACACACCCTAACAATATGGAAATTAAATATTTAAATAAAGTTTTCATGTTATCTTTTCTTTACAACACTTGGTGAATAAGCATTCCCCGAATCAACACCAGGAGTATCACGATTAATTAAATTAACTGGAGTAGATGTCCCAAACAATGTTTGAAGTCGCGTTTGAAATGCCCCCAAATAAGCACTTGTAACAGCTGGTTTGTCAGTGTTCTGCCAATAATCTATATCAACGTGATCAACCTCAGGCAATAATGCTGCTCCTGTTGTGCCATCACCCCAACCGGCACTCATAAAACTACTATAAAAAGCATTTGCATCTCTTATTGCCATACTTGCTGCATCAGGGGATTTAGACAAAGATATTAAACTACAAAAATGAAAAAAATACATTTTGAAGTTATTCGCCATCCTTTACTAAGTATTGATTTACAAGAAGCTATTGATTATTACAACGATAAAAAAGCCTATCTGGGTAATGAATTTTATCACATAGCTGTAAAACAATTAAAAGCACTCAAAAAAGATGCTTTACTTTACCAAATTCGATACGAAGACGTTAGATGTTTACAAATTCGAAGATTTCCATTTATGATACATTATACTGTCGATTCTGAACAAAACAAAGTTTATGCTCATGGTATTTAAATACAAGTAAAAATCCTGCTGAAAACTGGAAAAAAAGAACGTTTTGAAGAAACCGCAGGATTACAAATCCAGCGGAGCGAGGAGTTATTTTCTGTAAATACCGTTCAAATTATCAATAAAAAATGCGCATTTTTTTCATTAGTTGAAAAAATACTATTTGAATATATGTTAATTAAACACATAGTTTTGAAAAATTGTCTAAAGTTAAAATTGTTATTATGGGTAAAAAACATTCTTTTAACCTCACTTTTACTAAATAGACTGTAAAACAAGTCTATTGAACAAACTTTACCTAATGTTACATTATTTTCAGAAATCATGGCAGTTATACACTTCCAATTGGAAACATAATTATCATTGGTAATTGTTTCCAATTTTGTATGTGCTTTCCCAAATTGTCCGAAAAATTTTTCAGTTGGATATTCTTTTGCAATGTTTGATATCATATCAAACATAAAATTTTCTCTGCTAATAAGAAAAATACTATCACGAGTTTTACTTTCAGGGGTTTCTGTTCGACCAATTTTTTTTCCAAAACTACTTTCAGAACCAATTTTAATACCCTCAACTAAAGAACATATTTGTTTAAATTTTAAACTATCAATTTGCGATTTTATAAACTCTTTGTTTTGTGTAAAGTATGATATAAAATTTTTAGCAACCATAACTCTATCTTTACTCTTAAATTCTATTGATTTAATGTGAGATAATTCGGTAAACTTGATGGATTTAATTTCTTCCATTGTTAGTTTTTCTGAAATTACTTTGATAGGAATATTGTAGTTTTCTTCAACGTCAATACACCTTGCGAATAATTTTTTATTGATTGCTAAAAGTCTGTTAAACTCATAAATTCTTCTGAATAATTTTGTATAAACTTTGTTAATCCTACCTATATTATTCTCTAATTTTTCGAAATTACCATCCAAAAAAAATATATTTATGTATTCTTCAAAGGAATTAGGTAACTCAAAAAGTAGTTGTCTTACCTCATATTTTTTATTTAAAATTGAAAGCAAAGTCATATAAGCATCTACATTTTCAGTAAATCCATGATATTCACCTGAAATAAAAAATCGAAATTGTTTAAAATCGTTGTCAAAATCTTTTAATGCTAACGTAGAATCTTGCTTTGCTTGATTTAAATCGTAATAAAGTGTGTTTGAAAAATTAAAAGATTGCTGAGAAAAAAAAATATCAGCTTTACAAAATGTAAAAAACACAAAAAGTGCTAGTTTGTATTTCATTATAAATTAATCTTTTACACATTTTATAAATAATCCTTCTCTGATTTCACATACCATTGTACTACTCCCAAACTTTGAATCTAACAAAGTAATATAAATACATCTTGAATAGTTTGTATCAAAAAATGTTGATGTCCAATATCCTTTAGTCGATTCTCCTAAAATGTATTTACCTTTTGAGCTTCTATTTGGTGCTCTGTTAAAATCAAAATTATTTTTATATCTTTTTGATTTAGCAAAAGCAATTAGCTCTACCATTTCATCAAATGTAGCAACATGATATCCTTCTGGTGCTATTTTCCTAGAATCATTAACGGCGTACCAGTTATAAACTTTACCACAGATTTTATTTTCTTTATCTATTGAATAACACCAAGCTGGCTTCATTAATTTATTACATTTTTTCCAATCTTTTTTTGTTTTTGCTTCAGGAATAGTATCTCCATTTCTAAAAGTTACTATATCCAAATCTTTTTTCATAAAAAGTAAATTATTTACTTTTACCAATTCTGAAACATCGGTAGAATCTGTTTTTATTTGCGAATAACAAAAATTTAATGTTATTAATGATACCAAGAGTAATAAATTTGTTCTTGACATTTAGATTAAAATTTGTACCACGAATAATTTGTCGTCATTTTTGAAATAATAGTAAAATTCACTTTTTGTATTCTTGGTTTTATAGTTATCCAGTTGTAGAAACTAGAGTTTGCATCAGGTAGAGGAC
The DNA here is from genome assembly GCA_016183815.1 of Flavobacteriia bacterium. GTDB lineage: Bacteria > Bacteroidota > Bacteroidia > Flavobacteriales_D > Crocinitomicaceae > M2408. Next base: position 104,094 of record JACPDW010000015.1, on the reverse strand, counting down.
TGGTTGGGTCTAAAGCGCCATAAGTTGCTATATTTACAGTTCCTGCGCCAAACATAAATAATAATCCAGGACCTCTTCGCAAAAATGTTCGATTTAATCCAAAAGAAAAACCACTTTGAGAAGTCAAAACATGTTTATCTGGAATTGGTAAATTATTGAAAAGAAATATCCCAACTCCATTTAACTTCACTCCATCATTTCTATACCAACTACCATTTCCACCTTGATAATTTCCATTTTTATCAATATTAAATAATCTTGGAACTGGTATCGAAATCTGACTTTTTTCAAATGAATAATTTGGTAATTTAAAAAATCTAGGTGCCCTCGTATAGTGATATGGGGAATTTAAAAGCGTTGTACCTCTATGTTCTCTTCTATCCCAACTCATGTTTCCTATAACAATTTGTTTTGGTAAACTTTGCCCCAATACTTTTGAAAAATCATTTCCACCTATTTTTTTGAAAAAATCACCGATTTTTCCGCCTATTCCCTTGAAAAATTCAAAATTCAATTTTAGATTCAGACCATTTGGACGATAATATCTAGTACCATTAGAACCTGAAATTTCTTTTCCTTTGAACACTCTGATAAATGCATCTTTAATAGCATTACCAACAGATTTAAAAGCATTGACAATACCATCAATAGGACTTAATCCCTCTGGGTCTGTGTAAATGATTGGGTTATTATTAAACGCCACATAAGGCGATATGCTTGGAAAATCCATCATCAAAGGGTCTAAACTCATCCACCTGCCTATTCTTGGGTCGTATTGCCTAAACTCGGTGGTATAACTATTTCCATTGCCTTTCACCTCATCATCCTTCTCCATGCCGTTGTAACCATAACGGTAATATCTAATCAATTTTTTTAGAAATTATTTTCTAATAATAAATTGATCTTCTAACTTTACAAATATGTTTTGCTAATCGTATAACTTGTTTTGTATAGCCAAACTCGTTGTCGTACCATGCGTAAAGAACTACATTTTCTCCATCAACAGAAACAATAGTTGCGTGGGAATCATACACAGAACAACAAGTATTACCAATAATATCAGTAGAAACCAACTCTGGGTCAAAAGAATAATAAATTTGATTAACCAATTCTCCGTTCAAAGCAGCATCTTTAATCACTGCATTAATTTCAGCAACATCGGTTTTTTTCTTTAATTGTAAACTTAAAATTGCAAGTGAACCATTAGGAGTAGGTACACGAACAGCATTTGCCGTAAGCTTGTCTTTTAATTCAGGAATTACTTTCGTCACCGCTTTTCCTGCTCCTGTTTCTGTAATCACCATATTTACCGCTGCAGATCTTCCTCTTCTAGATTTTTTATGCATGTTGTCCAAAAGGTTTTGGTCGTTGGTATAAGCGTGAACTGTTTCTATATGACCTTTAACCACGCCAAACTTATCATTAACAACTTTTAAAATCGGGGAAATGGCATTGGTTGTACAAGAAGCAGCAGAATAGATTTTCTCATTTTCTACATCAAGTTCATTTTGATTGATTCCATATACTACATTTGGAATTTCTTTTCCTGGAGCTGTTAATAAAACTCGTGATACACCTTTTGCTTTTAAATGACGTTCCAATGCTTCTCTTGTAGTAAATACACCTGTATTGTCAATAACTAATGCATTTTGAATACCATAAGCAGTATAATCCACCTCTTCAGGATTTTTGGCATCAATCATGTGAACAATCTGTCCGTTAATAATTAATTTTTTATTAGCCACATCCTCAATCACTGATCCTTTAAAAGCACCGTGAACAGAATCATTTCTTAGTAATGAAGCTCGTTTGATAATCTCCGCTTCAGAATTTCCTCTAGTTACAATCGCTCTTAGACGAAGTTGTTGTCCTTTACCTGCTTGTTTGATTAACTCACGAGCAGCCAAACGACCAATTCGACCAAAACCATATAAAACAACATCTCTTGGTTCAAATTGTTGTCCGTTGCTATTTAAAAACTTACTTAATTTTATATTTAAAAAGTCTCTTTTGTTAGCATATTTTTCTTTTTCACTCAACCATTCACTTGCTAATTTGCCTATATCTAATTTTGAGGGAACTAAATCCATTGTTGCAATTTCTTCAGCTAGTTCAGAGCTTGTATAAACATCTATAGGTTTATTAACAACTTTTTTTGCGTATTCATGTAAATTCAATAATTCAGAAATACTAATATCCATTAAGTGATTTCTAAATAAGACCAATTCAACACCTTTATCATAAAGTAATTCACCAGTTTTACTAGACAACAATACAGCCGCACGTTCTTTTTTAATGTGCTCGTTTAATTCTTTTTCATAACCTAACAACGTTTCCATTTTATTTGTTTTATTAATTAAATATTAAAAAAAAAGCCACCTGAAAACAGGAGGCCAACTCTTTAACCCAAATAAGATTTGAGTAATTTATTTCTTGAAGTATGTCGTAATCGACGAATTGCTTTTTCTTTTATTTGCCGAACTCTCTCACGGGTAAGATTAAACTTAGCATCAATTTCTTCTAAAGTTAAACCATGATTCATGCCTATTCCGAAAAATAAGCGAATGATTTCTCTTTCTTTGTCTGTTAAAGTGCTTAAAGAACGTTCAATTTCTCTTTGAAGAGATTCAGCCATTAACACATGATCAGTACGAGGAGAATCAGCATTTGCCATTACATCCATCAAAGTACCACCATCTTCATTTGTAGAAAGAGGTGCATCCATGGAAACGTGTCTTCCAGAAACATTTAAACTTTCTTTCACTTTATCCTCAGGTACTTCTAAGGCCTCTGCCAATTCTTCGGCTGAAGGTGGACGTTCAAATTCTTGTTCTAAACGAGAAAAACACTTGTTAATTTTATTTAAAGAACCCACTTGATTTAATGGTAAACGAACAATTCTTGCCTGTTCAGCTAATGCTTGAAGAATAGATTGACGAATCCACCAAACAGCGTAGGAAATAAATTTAAATCCACGAGTCTCATCGAATTTTTGTGCTGCTTTAATCAAACCTAAATTACCTTCATTGATTAAGTCTGGCAACGTTAATCCTTGATTCTGATATTGTTTAGCAACAGAAACAACAAAACGAAGATTGGCTTTAGTTAACTTTTCTAAAGCTCTTTGATCACCTTGTTTGATTTTTCTAGCTAATTCTACCTCTTCTTCAGCAGTAATCAGCTCTTCTCTCCCTATGTCTTGTAAATATTTGTCAAGTGATTGACTCTCTCGATTGGTTATCGACTTGGTAATTTTGAGTTGTCTCATTGTTGTTTTCTAGTTTTTTAAAAAAACGATTTACCCAAAAACGGAGTGCAAAGGTACGACATTTTGCTCCTTTATGCAAATAATTTTTCTATCTTTTTTAAATTTTTTACTTTTAAGCTATAAATCAATTGTTTAGCTTTTAGCACTTACTTTACCAATTGCACAGCTCACATAACTTTTTGCTTTTTCAATAAAAGAGTTGTTTCCTTTTTCGGGATAACCTAAAGAATATAATTTTTTTGCAATTTTTTCTCTATTTTCCTCGGTGGTATCTACTGTGATTTTTTCATTTTCTAAATCAATCTCAATATTTTTTTCTCCAACAATCTCCTTAATAGATTTTTTAATGGTGTTCATACAACCTGCACACTTGATATTTTCAACAAAAATCTCCATAATAACTTTTTTTACAAAGTTCGTACATTCTTGAAGTAAATAAAAATAAATTAACATTTTTTATTTTTTTAATTATAATTTTAAAATTGTAAAATATTTTTATATTTTTGTGCCATAAAATTGACAAATTATGAGTTCAACAAAATTTTTTTATTGTTTAGATGAGATTTTTCAAACCATGTTTATCTTTTACGACAAAGTAGGTAATGTGTTAAATTATAGTTTTTTAGCTTTAGGATTTGTAGGTTTTTTTATTTGGATGAATTACCAAAGAAAATTCAATCACGAAGCCAAAAATAAAAGTGGTCAATTAAAATAAACATTTTTTTTTAATAATAAATTGAAGCTTGCTTTATAGTGAGCTTTTTTTGTAAATGGCAAAGTATTCAATTATCATTTGTGCTGGTGGGACAGGAAAAAGAATGTTAACAGAAATACCTAAACAATTTTTGAATCTTCAACAAAAAGCAATCTTACAAGTTGTCATCGAACAATTTTATCGTTTTGATTCTCAAGCACAAATTATTGTAACTTTACCCAAAGTGTGGATTAATTACTGGAATGAATATTGTTTAAAAAATAATTTAAATATCCCACACATTATTATTGAAGGAGGTAAAGAAAGGTACCATTCAATAAAAAATGCATTAAAACATTGTAATGGTGATTATATTGCTGTCCATGATGCTGTAAGACCCTTTGTAAGTCAAAATTTATTAAAAATATTGTTTGAATTAGTAGGAAAAGATCTTGCCGTTATACCTGTTATTTCACTTAAAGATTCTTTAAGAAAAAACACCAATTCTAATTCGAAAGCTGAAGATAGAAAACATTTTGTTTTAGTTCAAACTCCACAAGTTTTTGAAAAAAACATCTTATTAAAAGCCTACAATCAAAAATATTCATCAAAAATTACCGATGATGCTTCTTTAGTTGAAAAATCAGGTGTTTCCTTAAAGTTGATTGATGGTGAAGAAAAAAACATAAAAATCACTACTCCTTATGATTACGAACTTGCTCAGTGGATTTATAAGCGATTTGGGATTTGAATTTCTTGTGGTGAATCTTTGTGCTTATTAATTAATTTAATTATAAAGCTGTTTGTAAAATTTGTAAATTTGTTTTTATTAAAATATAAAATTGAAAGTAATTAATCAAACGGTAAGTATTGAAGAATTTGACGATAAAAGCTATCGTTTAAGAATTTATGGGGAACTTGAAGAAAAAGCAGTTTTAACTCATTATTTACACAATTATAGAAATGGTATTAAAAAACATTATGAAAAAGATGCCATTTCAACATTGAATAAATTTGTTGAGTATAAACAAATTGATCAAGAATTATCTATCGTTGCAGAAGATGCTTTACAACAACTTTTATTTGAAGTTGAGAACGTGCCATTTCCAACTCCTGAAAATTACACGTTTAAATTTATTGACTTATTCGCTGGAATAGGCGGTTTTAGATTAGCACTTCAAAATGTTGGTGGAAAATGTGTTTTTACAAGTGAATGGAACAATGAAGCACAAAAAACATATCGTGCAAATTTTGGAGAAGTACCATTTGGCGACATTACTAAAGACCGAAACAAAAATTATATCCCTGAACAATTTGACATTTTATGTGCTGGATTTCCTTGTCAAGCTTTTTCTATTGCTGGTTACCAAAAAGGATTCGCTGATACAAGAGGTACATTATTTTTTGATATTGAACAAATCGTGGAAAAACACAAACCAAAAGTTGTTTTTTTAGAAAATGTGAAAAATTTAGTTTCTCATGATAAGGGTAATACATTTAAAACGATAATTGAAACCTTAGAAATAAAGCATAAATATAAAGTTTTTTATAAAGTATTAAATTCTGCAACACATGCAAATGTTCCACAAAATCGTGAGAGAATTTTTATTGTTGCTTTCGACCCAAAAAAAGTTAAAAACTATCATAAATTTGAATTTCCAAAACCTATAAAGCTGGAAAAAACGATTCATGATATATTAGAAAAGGAGAAACAAGACGATATTTTTTATTATAATAAAGATCATCAATATTATCCTATACTTGCAAAAACAATGATTTCTAAAGATACTGTTTATCAATGGCGTAGAGTTTATGCAAGAGAAAATAAAAGTAATCTTTGTCCTACATTAACTGCAAACATGGGCTCAGGTGGACATAATGTTCCATTAATAAAAGATGATTTTGGAATTAGAAAACTTACTCCTTTAGAATGTTTTGCATTTCAAGGTTATCCAATTGATAAATATATAATTCCAAAACTAGCAAATAGTAAACTTTATATGCAAGCTGGAAATTCAGTAACAACAACTTTAATTGAAAGGATTGCAAAACAAATCATTAAAGTTCTATGAAATCATTCGCAGAAATTAACATTGAAAAAAATGGAAACTACTTAAAATTGCTTTCTGTAGTTTCAAAGCTTTCTGGTTTGTTCAGTGATAATGCTATTCCATATATAAACTATCGTGTTGCTGAGAATATTTTTTGTAGAAGTTTTGATGCAGGAAATCTTTCTCGATCTGACACTGCTTTTGATGCTAATTATAATTCAATTGGAGTTGGATTGAAAACATTTGTTTCTCCTACAAATAATAAAAATGAAAAAATAGCTGAATTTCCATCACTTTCCAAAATAATAAACAATCTTGAAAATAAAGAATTAGCTTTAAAAGTTGCTGAATTTAGAAACGATAGAATTTTACTTGCCACAAGACTTTATGATATACAAAATTCTATTTATCATATTGTTGCTCGAAAAGAAAAAGAATTACTTTTATTTGAAACAGACTATGATTTAATTAATATCGAAAACATAAATAATATTCAAAAAACTAAAGCAGGTTGGTCTTTCGAAGATGGGAAAAATTTTTATTCTTATAGTTATTCAAAAAGTACACTTTTTAGAAAGTTTATTATTCCACAAAATGCATTTCGATTACCAATTGATATACTTGAAGACCCGTATTCATTGTTACTTGAATTATTCGAGGAAAATAGGGATTTAAAAATAGCAAACGACAAGCTTGTAAAAGGCGAAAATTATATTATTTTACCACTTTATGGTATTCAAAAAGGTGAAAAATTTATTTTTGAACGAAGTGGTTTAAATCAATGGAATGCAAACGGAAGAAAAAGAGATTTTGGAGAGATTTATATTCCAATCCCTATAGAATTGAATAAAAAATATCCAAATTTTTTCCCAAAACGTGACCAAAATTTTAACTTGCAAATTCCAACAGGTGAAATTTTCTCTGCAAAAGTTTGTCAAGAAAACTCAAAAGCTTTAATGACAAATCCAAATAAAGCTTTATCTGACTGGTTGTTAAGAAAAGTTTTACAATTAAAAGAAGGAGAGTTAGCATCAATTGATAAGTTAGACAAATTAGGGTTTGACAGTGTAATTATTTTGAAAGACAAAACAGGAGATTTCAAAATTGACATCATGAAGACAAACTCTTACTTTGATTTTATGATTTAGAATAAAGTATGCTCTAATACGCCAAATCTTCGATAAAATAGAAAAAAATCACCCCTGCTACCCAATCTCTTCTTACATTCTTGCAGTCACCTATTTTTGAACCATTTTTATAAATGTCTCCATCTGATTCCACTTCCCCAATTTTACTACCATTTTTATACACATCTCCATCGCTTTCAAATTGACCAACCTTAGAACCATTCAGATAAATATCTCCATCTGATTCAATCTGACCAATTTTTGAACCGTTTCGATATACATCACCATCAGATTCAATTTGTCCAACTCTACTTCCTTTGATATAAACATCACCATCAGATTCAATTTCTCCAACTCTTGAACCTTTGATGTAAATGGCTTGAGAAAAACTTATTCCTACAAACAACAACATAAATATAATCATGATTTTTTTCATATCTACTCTATTTAAAATATAGACAAATGTAACGATTTATTTTTGACTAAACAAGCAATTTATTAAAAATGAAAAGTTTTTATTATTGATTCGTTATTTAATTTTTGAATTTAAAACATAAACACTATATTTGCACCCTTAAAAATATTTATATACCTTAAAAATATGCGAAATAAAGGTTTTTTTTGGTTTTTAACCATATTATTAGTCGTAGTTTGCATTTATCAATTGTCTTTTACATGGGTAAGTAACTCAGTAGAGAAAAAAGCTGAAAAAGAAGCAAATATTAGAGTTGATGAATTAGAAAAAGAAGCAAAAAGTACAAACGGTATAGCTTTATTACCAAACGGAACATCTGTTGATTTTTCTAAACCAGAGGCATACGAGTTGGCTAAGTCTGCTTATGTAAATCAAATTTTAAAAGAAAAAGCTAATACAAAAGTTTACCCGATTATTGGTTCTAATTTTCAAGATGTTAAAGCTAAATCACTTGCTTTTGGACTTGATTTAGTTGGAGGAATGAGTGTTACATTAGAAATCTCTGTACCTGAATTGGTAAAAAGTTTTGCCCGTAACCCTAGAGACATCAAGTTTAAAAAACCTTTTGAGAATGCACTTCATACTCACTTAACCAAAGGTGGTGATTTTATAGATTTATTTAAAGAAGAGTTTGAAAAATTAAATAAAAACGCGTTAATAGTTAGAGAATTAGCTATAACAGAGATAGATGAACTGAATAAAAACTCAAGCAATTCAGACGTTGTTAATTTCTTAAGAGCTAAGGTAAATAGTTCAATGGACGGCGTTGAACAAATCATGAACAAACGTATCAATCAGTTTGGTGTAGCTCAACCAAATATACAAAAAGATCCAAATTCAAACCGTTTATATATTGAGTTGCCTGGCGTTCAAGATGAAGCAACCGTTGCAGAAAAATTACAATCTACAGCTAATTTACAGTTTTTTGAGACTTATCAAAAAGAACAAATTGCTTCTCAATTGGCTCAAGCTAATGTGCTTTCTAAACAAAAAGAATTGATTGAAACTGAATTGTCTGACAGTTCTTCATTAACTCTTGATTCTACTTCTGTGGTTGATAGTGCTAAAATAGCAACGGACACTACTAATAAAACAGAAGAAATCAAATCAATGAGTGCAAACTCAAGTGAAAAAGGATTGAATGATTATCTAACTGGCGGTGAGTCCGTTGTGATGGGTAATGTAAAGGTTGAAGACAAAGAAAAAGTTACAAAAATTTTATCTAGGAAAGACATACAAAAATTATTTCCAGAAGACTTAAAATTTATGTGGTCAGCTAATTTAGAAAAGATTGCCGTCAACTCTAAAGAAATGGCCTATCAATTGTTTGCAGTGAAAATTCCTGATAACGGAAAGGCATTGGTTGGTGGAAAAGACATTAAAAATGCAACAAAAGGATTAGACCAAAATTCTGGATTAATTACTGTTGATCTAACGATGACAGTTGAAGGTGCAGATAAATGGGCACAGATGACGAGCAATAATGTGGGTAAATTTGTAGCAATCACAATGGATGATGTGGTTTATTCTGCTCCAAGAGTCAACGAACCTATTACAGGAGGAAACACACAAATTTCAGGAAATTTTTCTATAAGTGATGCGGAAGATTTAGCTGGTTTGTTAAACGGTGGTGCTTTACCCGCTCCTTGTGTAATTAAAGAACAAACAAAAGTTGGTCCAACAATTGGGGCCGAAAATGCTCAATCAGGTTTGTATTCGTTCGGAATTGCTTTATTGGTAGTTTTTTTATACATCTTTTTATTTTATGGTAAAGGAGGACTTATCGCTAATATTTCTCTTATCGCTAATATTTTATTTATTTTAGGATCATTAGCTTCCTTTGGGGCTGTATTGACTTTAGCTGGTATTGCAGGTATCGTATTGACCATGGGTATGGCGGTCGATGCCAATGTACTAATTTATGAACGGATTAAAGAAGAACAAAGACAAGGAATTGACGTTAAAACGTCGGTTGAAAGAGGGTTTTCAAAAGCCTTAAGTTCAATTATAGATGCGAATTTAACTACTTTACTTACTGCAATCGTTCTAAAAGTTTTTGGATCAGGTCCAATTGAGTCTTTTGCAACCACATTAATCATTGGTATTTTTACTTCAGTATTTTCTGCTGTTGTTGTATCAAAATTGATTATTTATTATCTTTTAGAGAAAGATGTTAAAATTAATTTTACAACAAAATTGACTTCAAATTTTATGATTAATACAAATATAAAATTTGTTGAAAATAGAAAATTTTATTATATGATTTCAGGTGTGTTGGTTGCTTTAAGTTTGTTTTTTATTTTTACCAAAGGTCTTAATCCTAGTGTAGAATTTTCAGGTGGTCGAACATTTTCTGTTAAATTTGAAAAACCAGTCAAAATTGATTACGTGAAAGAAAACTTATCAAAAGTATTAGTTGATAAGGGCAAATCAGCTTCGATTGATGTAAAAACAAAAGCAAACTCCTTTACTGTTGACATTACAACGAACTATAAATTAGCCGATGAATCCGCTTCGACTTTAGTAACGGAAAAGCTTAATGAAGGATTAACATTATGTAAAGACAAACTAGGAAACTTTACTATTTTAGAGTCAAGAAGCGTTTCTGCTTCTGTGTCAAAAGAAATGATTTCATCTTCTTTTATTACAGTTTTATTGTCCTTAATAATTATGTTTGCCTATATCTTAATGAGATTTGGAAAATGGCAATATTCAACCGCAGCCATCTTAGCTTTGGGACATGATGTTGTAATTGTATTAGGTTGTTTTGCCGCTTTACATGGTCTGTTAGGTTTTAATATGGATGTAGATCAAGTATTTATTGCAGCTATCTTAACTGTAATCGGTTATTCCATCAATGACACCGTAATTATTTATGATAGGATACGTGAATATATTGGTTTAAGAAAAGATGAAGGCAATAATAGACAAAGAATTAACGATTCATTAAACTCGACCCTTAGTAGAACGTTTAATACCTCATTTACAACATTCATTGTTTTATTAGTGATATTTATATTCGGAGGTGCAGCTATTAAAGGATTTATTTTTGCGTTGATGATTGGTGTTTTTGTTGGAACTTACTCCTCACTTTGCGTAGCAACTCCAATTTTAATTGACTTAGATAAAAAGTTAAAAGACTAGTTTTTTTCTAATAAAAAAGGAATAAAGTTGGATTGATGAATTACTTTTAAAAGTGTTTGAGGGTAATATTTCAAAAAACTTGTCGGTGCTTTTTTAACTTTTCTTTTATCCCACTGAAAAATATACGCATTAGAAGTAGATTTTCTGCTGTTTTCTTCAATAAATTCTATTTTTTGTTTGGTGTGTGTCAACCAAAAAGAATATTTTGATTCGGCATTTATTTTGTATTTTTCAGCAATAAGCCAATTTCTCCACAAAAAATCTTGGTCGAATCGTTGTTCAAACAATTGAAATTGCTGAATTAAATAATTTCTAAATCCATTATCATAAAAATAAAAACTATTTCCTTTTTTAATTTCGTATCTGTGCTCATTAAATATGGATTTTAATTGTATAATCACTTGATAGTCTTTCAGTAAATGAATATATTTTTCTGCTGTTTCATTGTCTAAACCACATGCAATGCCCATTTCTAAATAACTACAATTTTCTCCACTCTTCATTGACAGATAACGTAGAATTTGAATTAATTTTTCCTTTTTATTCACTTTATTATCCTTTAAAGAAAGTAGATTTAAAAGAATGTGTAATTGGGTTTCGTAAAAATCTTCTCTTTGTTTGTTTTCTGTAAATGAAATACTTGAACCAAAAACCAAAATATTTTTTAACTCCTTTATAGCAGATTGCATTCCTTTTATTTCTATTTCATTAAGAAAAGTTTCATGATAACTTGAAAAAACTTGATGTGTTTTAAAAAAACTAAATAAATCTTCATTTATTGTTGGAATGGCTGAACAAAACAAGACAAAAGTTTTTTTATCCTGTTCTTGTAAACACCAAAGAACTAATTCTTCTAAGGAATGAATTAATTGTGCATGATGAATAATAATTAAGTCAGAATCAAAAAAAGAAGAATAGTTTTCACGATGTAAGGAATTTATCTCTTTAAATACATTTTTATCACTTAAATCAAAATTTTTATGTTTTTTTTCAATTTGATTTAACAGTTGATTAACAGGAGAAAATGAAAAAGAATGCTGAATAATTATTAACTTGTTCTCACTCAAATTATCAAAAAACTTCTTTTTAAACTCTTTATTCATCTCTTTTCTTTTTTAGCCAAAAAGGCAACAATATTGAACCGACAATTAGATAAGGAAAATAGGAAATTAATCTCCATAAGATTGCCAAAGTAGTAATTAAAAACAAAGAGCTACTTAAATCTTGCATTAGTTCACTAAATGCAAATTCTGCTATTCCACTTGCTCCAGGTGTTGGACTAATCAATAAAAACAACCACATTACCACTTGTTTTGCTAATATTTGAATGTGTTGAATCCCTTGTAAATGAATAAAACCTGCAATTATGCAATTGATAACTAAATACCTGGAAGACCAAGATAAAATTGTTGCAAAAAACGGTGACAACCAAAAAGTTTTTTTTTCGTTTTTAAATTCTTTTGAAGTCTGAATAATTTCATTTCCAGTATGTTCTGCGTTCTTTTTCCATTTGTTTAAAATGGGTAAACTAAAAAGTAACATCAAAAAAGATTTTATCCATTTTGGAAAGAAAAATATTCCTAAAATTAAAAAAATACTGAGCAGAAAAATAATAACATAACCCGACCAAAAAATTAATTGTACACTCTTTTCAAAAGAAAATTGATTGGGAAACAAAGAAGAAGAGTCAATTAAAAGAAATAAAAATGGAATAAGTAATAAATAAAACAAATTGTCCATTAAAGCGGTTATTATCACAATTGAAGTTGATTTTCCAAGAGATATTTTTTCTTTCTTTAAAATAAACATAGCAACAGCAGCCCCTCCTACAATACCAGGGCTTAATGCAGATGCAAATTCCCATAATAAAATCACCCTCAAAGACCTTGACCAACTGATTTTACCTTTTGTTAACAGTTTAATTCGCCACATATAAGCAAGATCACGACAACAAACAAAGAAAAACGCTAACAAAAGACAGAAAAACGCTTTACTAGTCCATTGTATTTCATTGAGGTAATCTGTTGAAGTTTTTAGACGAAAATTGCCCGATTTTACTTCGTAAAATTCATTTTCAAGGGTAAAATCTATTGCTTGATTGTTGTTAAAATCTTTCCAAAGATGTGTGCCTGTTCCATCATTTACTTTAATAAAATGAATTTCACTTAAAGCTTTAAACAATAAATACCCAGAAATACTTAAACTTAAAAGCAATATGATGTATATTTTCCAAACAGAAAATGGATTTTTCATTTTCTTATAGATTTATTTAATGGTTTTAAGTTCAAAATCGATTTCTATTTCAGTTTCCCAATTAGCCCTTAATTTTATTTTGTCATTAAAAAACAATATTTTCTCTGCTTGTTGCCTTTTAAAAAAATCACCTGTATCCCATTTTTCATTTCCGTTTTCATCTAAAATTAATCTGACAGAATATTCGCCGGGTTCTAATTTTTCAATTCTCAAATTTTCGTTTAATTTTTTATCAGTGTAAAGTAATTTTACATTAGAATTTTTTATTTCTAAAATGCTTTTTTCTGGGATTTTGTTTTTTAAAATTAACGTAGCAAAATCTTTTTCACTTTTAAGAATAAAATTTGTTTTAATTTCTTTCATATCTTGATTATTTTCGAACGAAATGGCATCCTTTTTTAAGGTAAATGAAACATTTTTGTTTAAAGTATCTGAGAAATAAATAAATAATATTGTTTTGTCAATTTGATAAGTAAAAGGGATAGATATACTATCCGTCGTCATACTTTCAATTAAAGCAGTGTTTATAGAAATAATTGGAGCATTAAATAGAAATTCAACTTCTTTTTTGTTTACTAATTTTTTATCAGTTGGGAAAATTATATAACTCAATTTTTCCTCTTTTTTACTAACAAAAAAGGTAGTAGTATCTTTTGTATCACCATATTGAAAAACTAGTTGATGGTTTGCTGGAATTAAAGCGTTATCTAAAACAAGCACTACCGAATCTTCTTTTAGTTCTTTAATGTTTTCATTTTTTACTAAAACAGAATCCAAGTACAACTTACTTTGAGATATTGGAAAAGTAGTAGATAAAATAAGTAGATTTGGAGAGATATATTTTTTTGTTTTTATTTTCGGCAATTCCAAATTTTTAAAACTATTTAATACAATCTGAGCACTGTCAGTGGAATAAATAGAAATAAATGAATCCATAAATGCAATACCCTCTGTTCTTTGAAAAAGCAAATCTTTACTTTCATCTTTGATGGCGTATAAAAAGTATTTTCCTTCTTTAATGTTTTCAATTTTAAATTCCCCTTTTTTGTTCGTTTTAACAAAATAAGTCGGTTTTGTTTGTAAAATATCGTCGGTATTATTTAAAAAAACTGTCCATCCCTCTTGCAACGAATTACTTTCAACATCAATAATTACACCTTTTAATGATAATGAATCAAGAAAAGCACCTGTTGAAAAAACGTAAGTCATTACTGAATCATTTCCTTCTTTTATGTCTTTAACTAAAGAATTCATATTGATTTGATAACTGGAATTTGGTAAAAGTTCATCCCCCCATTCAATACGCATTTTTTTCTTTTTTGCTGTCACTTTTAATTTAGCACCAAAAGGTAAGATGATTGCATTATCGTTTGGATTATTTAGTTTAATGTATTCGTCAAATGTAAATTCTATTTTTTTCTCTGTAAAATACACACTTTTGTTTGGTGGGTTACAAGAGATGATTTTGGGAGCAGTCACGTCTTTTTCTCCACCGGAGATATCTCCAATTTGGGCACAGGAATAAAGTAAAAAAAGAAAAAGACTTAAAAATAGATACTTAACCATTGACAAAGGTTTTCTAAATATTTTTGATCGATTTCATCAAAATCGGCTAATTTTTCACTATCTATATCTAAAACAGCGGCTACTTTATTGTTTTTTATTATTGGGACAACAATTTCGCTTTTTGAAAAAGAACTACATGCAATATGTCCAGGAAATTCATCTACATTTTCAACTAATAAAGTTTTTTTCTCAGAATAAGCCGTTCCACAAACTCCTTTTCCAAAAGGGATTCTAAAACAAGCCACTGAACCTTGAAAAGGACCTAATATCAATTCATTTTGTTTGTTTAAGTAAAACCCCACCCAAAAAAATGAAAATCCTTGTTTTAAAGCAGCAGTGACATTAGACAAAATCGAAATTAAATCTTTTTCTTCCCCAACTAAAGCACTAATTTGTGTGATTAATTGTTTGTACTTTTCCTCTTTTGACCCAACGATTAGTATTTCCTCTGCCATTTATAATAAATCAGTACAAAAATACGTTTAATTAAAAAAAAATTGCAATAAAAGTATAAAGTTTATTTTTTTATTTTACTTTTATCTTAAATTACTGAAATAATGAAAAACGTTATTCTATTCTTAATTCTTTTGAGTTTATCATTTTCATATGCTCAAGATGATACAACAAATCTAGTAAATAAACCATGGGTTCAAGTTGTTTTAAATAATGGGAAGACTTTCATTGCTAAAGTAATAAGCGACGACGGACGTGAGTTATTTATTGACACAAAAGAGATTGGTAAACTCTACGTTAAAAAAGCAGATGTTAGGATTATCAAAGAAATTAAAGATGAAAAAAATATTGTTTATGGTGAACTACGTGAAGAAGGAGCATTTACAACTCGATATTTTTTAACTCCAAATGCTTTACCTGTAAAAAAAGGAGAAAATTATGCCTACATTCATCTTGCTGGACCAGAAATGCATTTTGCTGTAACAGATAAAACTTCGATTGGTGTTTTTACCTCTTGGATAGCAGCTCCTTTTGGACTTGTCTTGAAACATAATTTAAAAACAAAAAATGAAAAACTCAATTTTAGTATAGGAGCTTTAGCAGCCACTTCAACTTATATTAATTCATTTAAAGGTTTTGGAGGTTTGGCTTTTGCATCAGGAACTTATGGAAGTCGCATGAATAATGTTAGTGTATCATTGGGATATTCCTTGTTTTATTCGGGATATTATAAATCTTATAAAGTTGATTTATATGACAATTTATACAATTATACTTACAACAATTATTCTGTTGATCATCGTAAAGCACCAAGTCATGCTTTATTAAGTTCAATTGCTGGAATTTTTAAAATATCTGCAAAAACTAGTTTCTTTTTTGAATTATGGTTCACGGCATCAAGTAATACCAAACCAAAAGATATTCAAAATGTTTCAAATGTAGATCTGAGTGAATATTACCAAAATTATTATGATGATTTTGATGATCCTTTTAATATTGTCTTTAGCAAATTACATTCTTCACCTCAAAATAAGGAAGCGAAAGAAATTCAATCATATATAAGATACACTGTTATGTTTTTTCCAGGAATAAGAATTCTTTTACAAAATGAAAAAGCATTTCAAATTACTTTGGGAAGTGTTCATCATATTGACGATGGAAAAAGCAAAAGTTTTCCTTTACCGATGTTGTCTTGGTTTAAAAAATTTTAATTTGTAAAAATTATGAAAAATATATTATTAGTTTTCTTCTTGATGTGTTTGAATTTTTCATTTTATGCTCAATTTGATTCTTTACAAGTCTATAAGATTGTTACTGAAAATAAAACTTATTACGGTAAAATAAAAAAGGACGATGGTCGTGAAGTATTAGTTAATACAAAAGAAATTGGAACAATTTACATCAGTAAAAGACTTATTACAAGCATTAGTCCATATAATGAAAACTTGGATGGAACGTCTAAATCTTCAGAATATGAGCATCCATCTGATTTTAAATACTTTACATCTTTTTCTTCTCGATCACTTGAAAAAGGAAGAAATTTAATTCAAATTAATTTATGGGGTCCTGAATTACATTTTGGTTTAGGTAAGGGCTTTGTTTTTTCATTTTTAAGTACTTGGATAGCTAGTCCTTTTGGAATTGGGATTAAAAAAACGTATCTTGAAAAAAATCCTCATTGGAAAATAAGTAGCGGATTGTTGTTCGGTACTATGGGCTATTGGAATTCTTTTAAAGGTAACGCTGGAATGGTATATTTAAACTCTACCTACAGTAAAGAAAGGTTTCAGGTTACAGCCAATGTAGCCACTTCATTTTTTAAATCTGGTTTTGAAATGGAATATACCTCTTTATATAAAGAAACAATTTATGATCCAAATGTATTAGAAGATTTTGTTTCAGAATACTATTTAAATGCTAAATATCAAAGGGGGTTTGAACCAGCATACTATTTTAATTTATCAGGTTTATTTAAAATTACTCCAAAGTTTTCTCTATTTATAGATGTAATCAATAGTTTGGCACAAGTTACTCAACCAAAAGAATATATAGAAGGTAAAAGTCTGTATTATAATGACATGAATAATTATACATTCAAAAGCGAAGATTTAGAAAAAAAATATCGTTATACAGGCATTTTTCAACCAGGATTTAGATATTTATATTCTGAAAGTTCAGCATTCCAATTGTCAATATCTGTTCTAAAAACAGGTGATGTAGAACCAATTCCTATTCCTCAAGTTGCTTGGATTATAAGATTGTGAATTCTTCAATTAAACTTTTCATTTGGACTAAATTTTTTAATCTCTTTTCATTCAAGATTAATTTTTTATTGTTTATTTTTTATATATTTTACTCTGTATTTTCATTATGTCAAAATAGATTTGCACCTACAGATACTATAAATCGTTCTCGTGTTTTTTGGGTAAGTTCATCGATTTCCTCTTTATCTATTGGAAGTTTATTTGCACTTCAAAAAGTTTGGTATTCAGATTATCCAAGTAGTGCTTTACATTCTTTTGACGATTCAAAAAATTGGATGGCAATGGATAAAATGGGACATGCTTATACTTGTTATTCATTAAGTAAACTCAACTATTCGCTTTATCGTTGGAGTGGATTAAATCAAAAAAAATCATTATTAATTGGTGGTGGAATTGCGTGGTCTTATCAGTTTATTATTGAATTAATGGATGGAAAAAGTAGTAATTGGGGTTTTTCATGGACAGACCTTTCATTTAATACTTTGGGCACTTTATGGTTTACCAGTCAAGAATTAATTTTTCATAAACAAATTTTTCAGCTAAAATTTTCATATTATCCAAGCACTTATGCACAATATCGCCCAAATGTTCTAGGTAAAACGTGGAATGAAAGCTTATTAAAAGATTATAATGGGCAAATGTATTGTTTGTCTTTTTCTCCGTTCGAATTAATAAAATCATCAAAATTAAAGTTTTTACAACTGTCTTTAGGATATAGTGTTGACGCAAAATTAGTTGGTGACCAAAATGTGTTTATTCATGAAAGTGGTAAAACATTTTATGCTAAAAAAGAATTTCTTTTAGGACTAGACATACAGTTGTCAAAACTCCCAATAAAAAAGAAATGGTTAAAAACCCTATTATCTCCTTTTGATTTGATTAAAATCCCCCTTCCAGGACTTCTATGGAGGAACAATGTTTGCTATTTGGGTGTATATTAGAATATTTTCATTAAACAAAATGTTATAATCAATAAATGGAAAAGATAGGAATAAACTTTTGTATTAAATCGATTTAGATTTGAAAAACAATGAATTATCGACATTTATTTTTTAATAAGTTTTCAAAATATTGTAACTTTTAGCAACAAACATCCGTAAATTTGAACAAACTTAAAAGCGATAAAAAATGAAAAAAATTATTTTATTAATGGGTGGAATATCGTTTGGAACTTTGTTCGCTCAAGATTTAAAATCTGAAAAAGGAGAGGCGTATCTTCCGGTAGCAGAAGAATGGGCTATTGGAATTGATGCGGCGCCTTATTTGAATTACTTAGGTAATATGTTTGGAAAAACAGCAAACAATGTAGCTCCAACTTGGAATTATTCAACCGTGAATAATACGATTTTTGGCAAATACTTTGTAAGTGAAAAAATGGCTTATAGAGCATCAATACGTTTGGGTTTTGGTTCAAATACACAAACAATGAAAGTTGCTCAAAGAGGAAATGCGACCATTACTGAATACCCTACTCAAAACCCAATGGTTGAAAACAAGATGAAAGCTGGGCAAACAAATGTAGGTATTGCAGCTGGTTTGGAATGGAGAAAAGGAAGTACACGTTTACAAGGGTATTACGGAGCAGAAATTGGTTTTGCTATGAATTCTGGTAAAAATGTATATACTTACGGTAATGCGTTAAAAATTGATGACGATGCTGCAACACCAGATGTTACTGTTGATCCAATTGACGATGACATGGGCTCATTAACTACAGATTCACATGGAAATTTAGCAAGAATTAAAGACGATAAAACTTCTGGTATTGGAGTTGGAGTAAGAGGATTTATTGGTGCTGAGTACTTTATTTTACCTAAAATATCTATTGGTGGTGAATTTGGTTGGGGATTCATGTTAAATACTATGAAAATGACTACTAATATTGAATCAACTGGAGCAAACACAAGTGGTAATAATTTTGTGGGTTCTGAAACAGTTGAAGGAGGTAAAGCTTTAGGTGTTAACGTTGACACTGATGCTCAAAACACAGTATTTGGTGGAATTGGTCAGTTAAGAATTACCTTACATTTCTAATTGAAATATTCAATATCTAATAATAAAGGTTACTCAACTATGGGTGACCTTTTTTTATTTTTCAAAAATACTCCTTGATATTCCAGATTTTTTTACCTTTATGATGCCTTTTTTTAAGCAGACTTAAAAAAAAAGACAAAAATTAAAACTACTGAGTACGAATGTATGAACTGAGAGATTGTAGATGGTTGAGTGTTGACCCACTTGCACATCTTCGTAGCTGGGTATCACCTTACAATTATGTTCAGAATAATCCGATTATGAGAATTGATCCTGATGGGAGACTGGATGGTGATTATTATGATAAAAATGGTAATCATTTAGGAAGTGACGGTATTAACGATAACAAGGCCTATATTGCTGATTCAAAAAATTCTGATGGTACTTTCGGTAATGCTAAACTTTTGCCAATTGGAAATAAAGAGTTATTAGATCGCTCCACTTGGGTTTATGGCGAAAGTAGTGGATCTGCTGAGAGAATTACTGTTAGAACTCAAAATGCAGGTGAATCATCGGTCGTTTCTGATGCACGTGTTGTTGACTATTATGCACATTCTATTAATAATGCAGCTAAGACTGATGGAGGATTTTACAAATCCACAAAATTACGTATGGGTAAAATGGTGGATGGGAAATATACAAATACATCTGAGGGCTATTTTGAAGGAAAAGGTCTTGGCGGTAACGGTAATAGCAAAAGTTTTGCTAATGCTAGGAGTAATGGCATGGAGTCGCTGATGGGACTTTCAAAAGCAAATAATGCTATTTCAGCTGTCATTTCTTCTGTAAACGGAGGTTTAGACCCTACAGGAGGAACTAGAGCGTGGTTGGGAGCAAGTGCTGCCCAAAAATACGTTGCAAACGAGACAAAACACTTTAGTGGTGCGACTTTACAATTTAGTTTTTCTTCTGGTAAAGGAGTGTTTAACCATTCATTTTATAAAAAGTAATGTTTAGAATTTTAGTTTTAGTATTATTTTTAAATAATAACTGGTTGCTTTCACAAAAACATTTAGATAACACGTATAAATGTCGAATTGAATGTAACAATAATAAGGAGATAGAAAAATGTATACTTGATAGTATTCCTAAAATTTCAATATTTATACATTCAAGAGAAAATGAATATTTTACTGAAGCAGACACTTTGAAAAGGGATTACATAAATTTTGATAAAGTCAAATACACTTTTGATTTTTTATTAAATCTTAAGCAAACCGACTACACTATTTCATTTAATTTAAATCAAGTTTATCTAACAGCAATTAATGATGTTAAATTTTTAATAATACAAGGGTTTAATTCATTTCAAATTGGTTCCGATCAACAAACTTTTTTCATTATATTAAAATTAAATAGCAATAAAATAGAGCCTGTATCGGCTTATTTGTACGATTCCGCAGATGAACCACAAAATATTAAATTATCTAAAAGAAAAAATACAATTATATTAAAGCACAAGAAACTTAAATTACTTTGAATTTAAGTGTACTTAGAATAAAAACTATGCCTCCATGGTTTAACAACCAGGGAGTTATGTTATTTCTTTGGATATGAATCTGGATTTTGATAAGAATTTCGAATACCGTAAACAGTTACATTTTTGGAGTTTTCATCAACAATATAATGAATAATGTATGGAAATTTTTTAACGATTTTCATTCTAAAATCATCATAGCGTATTTGATAAAATGGGTTTTTCTTTAAGTCGTTTAAAGCAATATTGGTTTGATTAAAGAATTTTTTGGCAATTTTGGGATTAATTTCTTTGTAATATTCAAATGCTTCTTCAAACTCTTCACTTGCTTGATTTAGAATTAGTATTTTAAACTTTTTCATCAATCAAATTTAAAGCGATTTTTAACTTCGTCCCAATCTTTAAAATCTTCTGGTTTAGCATTTTTTAAGCGATTCCGCATTACTTCTTTTTCTGCTTCGCTGACAATGATATTTTCTTCAGTAATTTCCTGTACGCTTATGTAATTAAGTGTTTTAAGAAATTCGAGCAACTTATTAGTTTTGCTTTCATCTTGAATATTTAAAAGTAGTTGTGTCATAAAAAGTTAATTTAAAATGAGTAAGTTAATCTAGTTTATGTTCTCAAATTCAAAGCCGTGTATAATCTTTAAAATGTTTACATATTTTAAACTTTTTTTGTTAATCGAATTACAAAATTACAGTTTTTTTATTCAAAAATAAAATTAACTTTAATTATGTAAACAGTTAACCCCTCGCTACCGCACTCCCGAAACTTCGGGATTATCGTGTGCTAGTCTGAACAAACTTAACTTTCACCTTCAGTTATAAAGATTTTCTCAAGGTAATCCAAGAGGAGGTTTTAATGAAACAATTTGAACTTGCAGGTTCAAAATCTTCTAATGTAAAAAAATATCAATTTTGGAGACATGATAATAAACCAATTGAACTTTGGAGTAATAAAGTTATCTTTGAAAAAATAAATTATATTCATAGAAACCCAGTTGAAGCAGGTTTGGTTTTTAAAGCAGAAGACTATGTTTATAGTAGTGCGATTGATTATTCAGGTGAAAAAGGAAGATTAAATGGAGTTGTTGTTTGTAAATAATTTTATTACCACACGATGGAATCGTGTGGTAGCTGGGGATTTTAAAATCGTTTTTATGAAATTTTTTTGTTTTGTTTTTGTCTTGCTGTTTTCTAAAATTACTTGTTCTCAAATTAAATGTTTAAATGAGGATATTGCTAATTGCCAAATAGACAGTTCTTTTCAGGTGTATGATTATTTTAACCAACGAATGGACAGTCTGTTTTGTGTCTACGGTAGGATTCACTTGATGGATTGTTCTCAATATTATTTGAAAAAACAGAAACCTCTTTATGTAACAAGAAAATCAACCTATATTGATAAATATGAAGGTTATGGCTTACTTGATATCTTTATAGACGGAAATCTGTTTTTTAGATATGAAATGTTAGACGGTAAAATAGAAGGTACAGGCACAATTTTTACCCTTTATTAAGCAAAGTGGCATATCAAGCTACATTCAAAAATGGCAAACTAGATGGTCCATTATTTTGCCTAAGCTACGACGATTCGGAAGTAATACACGCCATGCTGTTTAAAAATGGAAAGCCCAAAAAGTTACTTTATGTTTATAATATAGAACAAAGCAAAAAAAAATACAGAATAATAAACAAAAGAAAGTACTTTAGAAATGGGCAATGTACAGGAGTTGTAGAATATCCATTTTTGAAAAGCAAACGAAAAGTGACTCGGTAGTTTCGATTATTCTGCAGTTTACTTCCAATATTCTTTAGGATCTCTGTAAGTATTAATAACGGCTCTAATTGTGATTCTTTGTAACTCTTCATCCACAGTAAAAAGAATCATTACAGGAAACTTTTTTAAAGGCAGCAATGAACATTTTTATATCGAATTTTATATAAAAGATTTTTTTTGATTGCTTTGAAGTAATGTTTAATTTCGAAATGAAACTTTTTTCCTAATCCTTTTTGTTGCTGGTTGTAATAATTGATTTCGTTTTGAATATCAATTTTGGCACTTGGTTCAAGTTTAAATTCCATCGAAATCGTCTATAATATCGTCCCAATTTAGTAAATCCTTTTCTTTACTATTTTTAATGCGGTCTAAAACTAAATTTTGATGTTCAATAGGAATTTCATTCTCTGGAGCAATTTCAAACTTAATTTTAAGTGCTTTTAAGAATGATTTTAAGGCTTCTAACTTATCTTGGTTCTTTGGAGGTTGTATTATGATTAAATTTGAATTTTTCATGTTTTATTTAAATTTGAGTTGTTTACGAGCTTCCTCCTAAGGTATATAATCCTCTTTTTTTACTGTTTTGATACTGTTTCTTTCAAATTCCTTGTGTTCCTCTGGAATGTGTAAATCATTTATATTTGCTTCAAATCCTAATTGCTGTATTAGTTCCATAAAGATATTAAGTTTTGAGTTTGGAATTTTTAGAGTTATTTCTGCCATTTATTTACTTATATTTTTTAAATATTAAAATATAATTGAATTATACCTCAAAGATAAACTATTAATTTATAATTTCAAAATCATTTTAAATAGACAAGTTTTTTAAAACAATGTTTTGTATTGCCAATTTAAAATGCAAACCCAAACCTCCTCTAGATTTGCTCCGCAGTGATTTGTAATAATGCGGATAAAAACATTAAATACTTGGTTTACCCCCGTTCCACTGTGATTGTATTCCTGCGGTCATTATGAAGTTGAAAAAATTGTAAATAATGCTATAAAGTTTAATAATGAAATAAATAGAATTTTTACATATTTCCGTTAAAAATTTTTATCTGCTTGTGTGTAATTAACCTATAAACCTGAGTTCGATAGTAAAATTGAAATTCCGATTAATATAAAGAACTGTTAGTCAAGGATTTTGATCGAAAATTTAGCGGGCTAAATCGAGAGAAAACAACGAAGTATAACAGGTTTTTATATAAAGTGAAAAAATATTCCGCTGATAAACAACGATTTACTTCACAACCTTTTATCGATTTATCTCGATAAATCTTCAAAAGTGTCATTCGTAACTCATTGTTTTTGAGTGGTCTGAATCCAATTTTAATAATCGAACTCAGGTTATTAAATGTAAATATGAATAAAAAATAAATTCGGATGAGATTAATTTTTATTTTATTTGTTTCTTTTTTACTTTTTTCAGCATGTCATATTGAAAAAAAATACATTTAAAGGGTTATTACGTCAATTTTTTATTTAAAAAACAAAATATCAACTTTTAATCAAAAAGAAGAAATAGTAGAAAAAGACAATTTTGATGATAAAAATTTAGAGTTATCAAATTCAGAATTATCGTTGCTTGCAAATGCAAATGAAGATAGTAACATTGAAAAAGAAAAAGAAAAAGTTGTTAATTCTAACAAAGAAGACTATGATTTCGACAGTGAATTAAAAAATTGTCTAAACGAAGATTTTAAAAATAAAACAAATTTTATAAAAAAATCTGAAAAAATAAATTTAGTAAAATAAAAATACTGAAAATAAAATAAAATTTAAAAATCGTCAATTATAAGGTTTAAGGAAAATAAAAAACTCAAAATATAAGGAATATAAACAATAAAACCTATACTTATCACAACAGAATATTTTAATTCATTCAAAAATTAATTCTATAACTTCTGTTGTTTTGAGTAAATATTGGTTTTTTCCAATTTATGGTAATAATTTAACATTTCTGATTGAGAGTCCAATATTTGATTTGAAAAATTAATCGCCATTTTATTTTCTTGATTTTCATCAATTATCCGAGCTTTTAAGGTGTCTTTCCATTTGGTATCAAAAATAAATTGAATAATGTTTTTCAAATTGGAATCAAGAATCGGAACGCCTACTTCAATCCTTTTATCTAAATTTCTTTCCATAATATCAGCAGAAGTAATAAAATATTGAGGATTTCCATTATTATAAAAAATCAAAAATCGAGAATGTTCTAAAAATCGCCCAACAATACTAATAATTTCGATATTTTCACTTTGATTTTTAATCCCAGGAACCAAACAACAAACTCCACGAATTATCATTTGAATTTTTACTCCAGCATTTGAAGCAGCATATAATTTTTCAATTATTTCTTTGTCAACTAAATTGTTAATTTTAAGCTGTATCAGTCCTGTGCCTCCTTTTTTTACAAAATCAATTTCTCTTTGAATCAATTTAATTAATTTTTTACGTTGATTAAATGGTGAAACTAAAAGGTGTTTAAAAAATTCTAAATTTAAAGTGTTGTCTAAAATGTGAAATACTTTTTTTACTTCTGTGGTGATTTCTTTATTAGAGGTAATCAATGCTAGGTCGGTATAGATTTTAGCTGTTTTTTCATGGAAATTTCCTGTTCCCACATAAGCAATTAATTCGATTTTTCCTTTGTTAATTCTTTCTATCAAAAACAATTTTGAATGTACTTTATAGTTTTTGTAACCATAAATGACTTTCGCACCGTGTTCATTTAATCTTTCTGCCCAAATCAAATTATTTTCTTCGTCAAAACGTGCTTGTAATTCGAAAAAGACGACAACTTCTTTTCCATTACTCACTGCATTCATCAATGCGTTTAGAATCTGAGAATCAGCTGTTACTCTATAGATGTTGATTTGAATTTTTTTTACATAAGGGTCAATGGCTGCTTCCCTTAACAAATCCACCACATAATCGAATGTTTGATAAGGAAAATGTATCAAAACATCGTCTTTTAAAACACATTTTATTAAGCTTTTTTTATTTAGAAACAAAGGATGTTTGGCTTGAATTAGTGGAGGATAATTAAATTCTTTATATCCGAAATTAGGAAAGGAAGAAAAGTCTTTAAAATTATGATAACGTCCTCCTGGAATAGCGTTTTGCAAGTTTTTTAAATTCAAACTTTTAAGTAAAAAAAGTTGTAAATCTTCAGGCATTGTTTGGTCGTAAACAAAACGAACTGGCACTCCTTTTTTTCTGTTTTTTAAACTTTTTTCAATTTTTTCAATAAATGAAGTTGATAAGTCGTCGTCTAAATTCAATTCAGCATCTCTCGTAAATTTAAAAGTATAGGCCTCAATTTTTTCAAAATGAAAGATATTGAAAATTTGGTTTAAATGTAAACGAATAATATCATCAAGCAAAATAAAATAATGATTTTTTCCCTTTTTCATCTGATAAAATCTAGAGTATTTGGAGGGAATTTCAATTAAAGCATATTTTACTTTCCTTTTTAAATGCATTTTAACTGCTAAATAGATGCTTTTATCTCTCAACTTTGGAAATTGTACCGAGTTTTCAAGTATTATTGGAACGATAACGTGTTTTAGTTCAGAATGAAAAAACAGATTCAGTTCAGCTATTTGAGACGGATTTAAATTGGTTTCGTTAAGTTGATAAATGTTTTTCTCTTTCAGTGCTTTTATTAGATTGTTATAAGTTAGTTCAAATTTCTTTTGAAGTTGAATAACTTTTTTTCTGATTTCTTCCATCAACTCTTCAGAAGAACCTTCAAAGCCTTCTATTTTAATTTTTTTAAAGGAACTCATTCTTTTAATGTTGGCTACCCTTACTCGAAAAAATTCGTCCATGTTATTAGAATAAATACCTAAAAAGCGGAGTCTTTCAATAATTGGATTGTTTTCGTCCTGAGCTTCTTGAAGTACTCTATCATTAAAACTTAACCAACTTAATTCTCTATTTATAAGTAATTTTTCCACGATGAAATCCTTTTTTTTGCAAAAAAAGAGTTAATTTTTTAAATTAATCCCATTTTAATATGAAATTTATATTAAGAATGTGAATTTAATATGAAATTATATGAAACAATTTGTTCAATTTTCAAAACAATAACAATGAATTTAAATATTTCCCAGCCAAACCTAATCAAATATTTTACCAGGATTTAAAATCATATTTGGATCAAAAACCTTTTTTATACTTTTCATTAAGTTGATTTGAATTTCAGGCATGACAATCGATAAAAATTCTTTTTGAATGTACCCAATTCCATGTTCACCTGAAATGGTTCCACCTAATTTGTGTACTTCCTTAAAAAGTTCTCTAATTCCATTTTTTAACTCATTGTTCCAAAAATCATCAGTTAAATTTCCTTTTAAAATGTTTACATGTAAGTTTCCATCTCCAGCATGACCGTAACAAATGCTTTTAAAACCATATTTATCACCAATTCTTTTTACTGATTTAAGCAGCTCTGCTAAGTGAAACCTTGGAACAACAGTGTCTTCCTCTTTGTATATTGAGTTTTTTTTAACTGCCTCTCCCACAGATCTTCTCAATTTCCAAAGTGCATTTTTTTGTGCCTCTGTCTCTGCCAACAAAATTTCGTCAATGTCAAATTTTTCTAACAATTGATATATTTTTTCACTTTCTTCTAAAAGCTGTTCTTGTTTAAAACCATCTAATTCAATAAGAAGATGTGCTTGGTGTGTGTCTTTTACTTCAATACTTTTGTCTTTTAAAAATTCTTGTGCATATAAAAGAGCTTCTTTCTCCATTAATTCTAAACCACTTGGCGTGATTCCTTGTTTAAAAATTTCAGCAACGGCAATACAAGCTTTTTGAGCTTCATAAAAAGGAACCAACATTAATAAATCATGTGTAGGATGAGGTATCAAACGAAGAACTATTTTTGTTATAATTCCAAGAGTACCTTCACTGCCAACCATCAACTGAGTAAGGTTATAACCAGTAGAATTTTTCAATACGTTGGCACCTGTCCATATTATTTCTCCGTTAGGAAGAACGATTTCTAAATTTAAAACGTAATCTTTAGTTACACCATATTTTACCGCTTTTGGTCCTCCTGAATTTTCAGCAATATTTCCCCCTATAAAACAACTTCCCTTACTTGCAGGATCGGGAGGATAAAACAATCCTTTTTCACGAACTTTTTCTTGAAGAACTTGAGTAATAACACCTGGTTCTGTAGTAATTTGTAAATTATTTTCATCAATTTCAATAATATTGTTCATCTTTTCTAAAGAAAGTAAAACACCACCGTAAACGGGCAACATTCCTCCACTTAAGCCAGTTCTTGCTCCTGAGGGGGTAATAGGAATTTTGTGTGAATTACAATAAGACATTATTTTTGAAACTTCTAATGTATTAATAGGTTTTAAAACAATTTCAGGTTCAAAAAATAAATCTTCGGTGTGATCAGAAGAATACTTTTGTTTAGTATTCGCATCATTTAAGCATCTATCTTTTAATAATTGTTGAAAAAAATCAAGGTCATTTTCTGTAATTTTATTGTACATATACTTTGAATTAGGTTAAAAATTGTTTTAATTATTTTTAAAATTGTGAAATTTCAACTTCGTTTTTTAAACTTCTTAGTTTTGTTTTTTTTCCTAAAACCAAAGCTCTATTGTCGTTTAAATGACCAAAATTAAAATGAAAAACTATAGGAATTTTAAAAGGTTGAAGGTGATTAACAAGCATTTTTTCTAAATGTATTCCAAAAGGCGGATTTGTGTCTTTAAGTTCAGTAAAACCTCCTATGATTAAGCCATTAATTAATTGAAAAACACCTTTGTTTTTTAAGCTGTAAAACATTCTATCGATATGATATAGATACTCACCAATTTCTTCAATAATTAAAATTTTATTTTTAAAAAAATCATTGTCAAAAGAGTAGAGCATGCTGTAAAGAATAGATAAGTTTCCACCTATTAAAACACCCTCTGCCTCACCTTGGATATTAAATTTTGATGCTTTAATGGTGTAGTTTAAATTAATTCCACGAACTGATTCAAAAAGCGAATGTAAGGATGCTTTGTTGTTTTCAGAATAATTAAGTGGCATTGTAGCATGAATACTTGGAAAGTTCATTTGTTGAAGTTTCAAGTGTAAAACAGTGATGTCAGAAAAACCAATTATCCATTTTGGATTGGTTTCAAATAGAGTCCAATCAATTAAATCCAAAAGCTGAATACAACCATAACCCCCACGAGTACAAACAATTGCTTTAATTTCTTTATTATTCAGTGCTTCATTAAAGTCAGCAACTCTTTGCTCAATTTTTCCCGCAAAATAAAATTCTTTTTGAGAAGCATTTTTACCGATTAACACAGAATACCCTTCCTTTTCCCACAAAGATTTAGCATTTAAAATTAATTCATTATCAATTGCTTTTGCAGGTGAAATTAGAGCAACAGAATCTCCTTTTTGAAGGTGTGGAATAATTTTCATTATTTTAAATGGGTTTAAAATTCTCTTTGTTGCTAAATATTGAACTTTTCATTAAATTTTTTTAAAGCGATTAATAAATATTGTTAATGTTTAGTTTACAATACTTTTTTTATTCTATCTATTTTAATATAAGCATTATAAGTAACTTAATTGAATTATTTTTTAGTACAATGTAATCACTTTTTTTAACAAAATTAGCTTAAATTATTTTTAATTATTTAAATATAATTATATTTGTTGCTTGAAGTGAGAAAAATGGTCAAAAAAACAGCAATCATCTTTTTATTCTTTTTAAGTGTATATTCCTGCTCTGATAATCATGTAGATGTAGCGTCTTTAAAAGCGAATGGAGGAGCTCGATATGGTGGCGAGTTTAGGTTTATGTCAACAGAAAAAATAACCTCTTTGTTTCCCTTAGCAACTTCAGATGTTTATAACCAGCGTTTGTCTTCACAGATATTTGAAACAATTTTAAAAATTGATTTTAGAAAAAACAAAGTTGTTCCACATTTAGCAGAAAGTTATCACATAAGTCCTGATGCAAAAAAATTTACTATTAAAATGAAAGAGGGGATTTATTTTCAAGATGATGATTGTTTTTCTGGTGGAAGTGGTAGAGAAGTGAATGCCGAAGATGTTAAATTTATGCTTGATTTTGCTTGTAGTGGCTTGAAAATAAATGAAATGAGTTGGATGTTGGTCGATAAAATCAAAGGTGCCAAAGAATTTAACAAAAAAAGTAAAATTACTCTTCCTGATGGAGGCGTAAAAGGGATACAAGTTGTTGACGATAAAACGATTACAATTGAGTTGGTTGAACCGTTTGTTAGTTTTGAAAAGATTCTTACACATTCCAGTTTGTCTTTGTTTCCAAAAGAAGCTTGGGAAACGTATAAACATGGCATTAAAAAACATCCAGTTGGTACAGGTCCATTTCAATTAAGTGAATTTGCTTCTGACAAAGTAGTATTAAATAGAAACAGTAATTATTGGAGAAAAGATGATTTTGGTAATCAATTGCCTTTTCTTGAAAAAGTTATTTTAACTTATGTGAATGATAAAAAAAGTGAATTATTCGCCTTTAGAAAAAAAGAAATTGATTTAGTATTAGAAATTCCAGTGGACGAGATTGACAATGTTTTAGGCACTCTTCAAGAAGCTCAAGCAGGAAAAACAGTTAAACATAAAATTGACTCTAAAAATAGTTTAAGTTCAACATATTTTGGTTTTGCACATGATGTTGCTCCTTTTAATGATTTAAAAGTTCGACAAGCATTTAATTTAGCTATTGACAGAAAGGCAATCATCGATAAGAATTTAAAAGGAGAAGGATATCCAGCTTTAAATGGATTTGTTCCACAAATTGAAGGATACACTACTGAGAGAGTTAAAGGATTTAGAACGAATATCTCTAAAGCGAAACAATTGATGGCTCAGGCAGGTTATCCAGAGGGTAAAAATTTCCCAGCTATAGAGTTGTATGTCAATTCAAAAGAGGGTAGTTCAGTTTATATGATGGCAAAAGGTGTCTTGGATCAATTAAACGCAAACTTAAACCTAAATTTACAACTCAAACTTTGTTCTTTAGAAGAAAGAGACAAAGCCATAAATGAGAAAAAAGCCCTGTTTTGGAGAGGAGGTTGGATTGCAGATTATCCTGACCCAGAAAACTTTTTAAGTTTATTTTCAAGTGAGCATGTCGGAGGAAATTCAATGACAATGAATCAAATGAAATACATTTCACAGGAATATGATAGATTACTCAATATGGCCATGAAAGAAAGAAATTCTAAAATCAGAAATGAATTTTTTATTAAATGCGACCAATTATTAATTGATGATGCGGTAATTATGCCTTTATTAAACGATGATTTTATCACCATGATTAATTCAAAAATCAAAAATTTTGAAACTAATTCAATGGAAGGATTAGATTTTTCATCTATCTTTATAAAAGAACCCAAAAATATAACTGAGTAGTTTATTTTTAACTTTTTTAATTAAATCTATATATTAATGAACTTTCAAAACATCTTAGTTGAAGAAAATAATCAGATTACAAAGATTACAATCAATAGACCACTACAATTAAATGCTCTTAACAAAGAAACCATCAAAGAATTAAATAGTGCTTTTCTTCAAGCAGAGGAATCTCAAAATACTGGCGTGATAATCTTAACTGGGAGTGGGGAAAAAGCTTTTGTTGCTGGTGCAGATATTAAAGAATTTGCCGATTTTTCTGTATCACAAGGAAAAGATTTAGCCGCTTCAGGTCAAAAGTTATTGTTTGATTTGGTTGAAAATTTGTCAAAACCTGTAATTGCTGCTATAAATGGTTTTGCTTTAGGTGGTGGATTGGAATTGGCCATGTCTTCCCATATTCGTATCTGTTCAGAAAATGCAAAAATGGGACTTCCTGAAGTGTCTTTAGGAGTTATACCTGGATACGGAGGTACACAAAGATTAGCACAGTTGGTGGGTAAAGGAAAAGCGAATGAAATGGTTTTTACTGCCCAAATGATTTCCGCATCAGAAGCTTTAAATTGGGGATTGGTTAATGCTGTTTATCCTTTAGAAAATCTACTGACAGAAGCTGAAAATTTAGCAAACAAAATATTGAAAAATTCTCCTTTAGCTATCTCAAGTGCTATTAAAGCTATTAACGCTGGTTTTCATTGTAAAGTTGATGGGTTTGAAGTGGAAATTGAAGAATTTGGTGCTTGTTTTGGTACTAAAGACTTTTCTGAAGGCACAAACGCTTTTTTAGAAAAAAGAAAAGCTCAATTTCGTTCACTATGACATTTATAAGGGATTTAAATGAATCCTTTTAAGAAATTATTAGGACAAACAGCTGTTTACGGACTTTCAAGTATCGTTGGTCGTTTACTTAATTATTTATTAGTTCCTCTTTATACTTTTGTATTTAAAAATCCTGCTGATTATGGAGATGTGTCCTTATTATATGCTTGGGTAGCTTTTCTTGTGGTCTTTTTGACTTTTGGTATGGAGACGACCTATTTCCGTTTTTTGAATTTTAAAGACAATAAAAATGGAGTTTATCAAAACAGCTTTTTTACTTTACTTGTTTTAAATTCACTCTTTTTACTAATTACACTCTTTTTTAATCAATCTATTGCTGATTTATTACTCTTTAGTGAACACAACGAATATGTGGTATTGTTAGCATTGATTGTATATGTGGACTCTATAAATGCACTTCCTTTAGCTAAATTAAGGGCAGAGGAGAAAGCGTTTACTTTTGCTGGAATTCAAATTATTTCGATTGTAGTTAATATTATTTTTAACCTTGTTTTCATGCTGGTTTTCTTTAATAATGATAGACCAGAAGAAGGCGTGTTTTTTATCTTATTGATTAACTTAATCTCTTCATTGACAAAATCAGTATTTCTTTTTAGAAATTTTAAATTAAATATTGCGTTTTTTGATGTTCACCTTATTATTGACATGTTGAAATACGCTTTTCCATTAGTAATAGCCGGTTTTGCAGGCATCATTAACGAAACATTGGATCGAATTTTATTAGAAAGAATTTTATTTATTGGAGGCAAATCTCTCCACGAAGCAAAAACGGAAGTTGGTATCTATAGTGCCGTTTATAAATTAGCGATGTTGGTTACCATTTTTTTGCAGGCCTATAGATATGCTGCTGAACCTTTCTTTTTTTCTCAAGCAAAATCAGAAAATAAAAATGAAATGTATGTTAAAACAATGAATTATTTTATAGCTGCTGTATGTTTTGTTTTTTTGTTTGTTTCTTTAAATATTGATATTTTTAAATATTTTATTCAAAATGAAAGTTATTGGGTGGGCTTACAGGTAGTTCCAATTTTGTTGATGGCTAATGTTTGTTTAGGCATTTATTATAATCAAAGTATTTGGTATAAATTAAGTGGTCAAACAAAATTTGGTGCTTATATTTCTATTGGTGGAGCTCTTTTAACTATTCTTCTTAATGTTCTATTTATTCCATTTTATGGTTTTTATGCTTGTGCGTGGGCAACTTTAATTGTGTATGCTTGTCAAATGTCTGCCTCTTATTTTTTAGGACAAAAATTTCATCCAATACCCTACAATATCAAACGTTTTGCTTTGTATATATTATTTAGTTTAGCACTTTTTTTTATTTCAAAAAGTTTAGAAAGTTCAAGGACTATTTACACTTTATTAATAAATAATTTATTAATCATTCTGTTTATCATTGTCGTACTTCGTGTAGAAAAAGGTAAACTGTTTACGAAAAGTTTGTAGCTTTTCTACATACCATAATTATTATTTCATAACAAACAATGATCTTACAGTAAAAAAAAAGCATAAAAAACTTTAAATGCACATCTAAATATACAAATAAACATTATATTTGCACATGTAAAAGTGCAATATGCAAATTTTTGAACACTCGGAGAGACAAATCAACTTTGCTAGTGAAGCATTTAAAAGATATTTATTTTTTGATATAGATTGGAGAAATCGTTTAATTGGAGTTAAAGGAGCCAGAGGAACAGGAAAAACAACACTTTTACTTCAATGGTTAAAATCACAAAAAATTTCATCAAAATTGGGTGTTTATCTTTCATTAGATGATTTGTATTTTTCGACAAATTCGCTTTCTAAAACGATAGATACTTTTTATAAAAATGGAGGTAAAATTTTAGTATTAGATGAAGTTCATAAATACAAAGACTGGTCAAAAGTAATAAAAAACGCTTACGACTTTTATCCTGATTTAAAAATTGTATTTACCGGTTCTTCTATCATTGATATTACTAAACAAGAAGGAGATTTAAGTAGAAGAGCGGTAATTTATGAGTTAAGTGGCTTATCTTATCGAGAGTATTTAGAGTTAAAATATAAGATAAAATATCCAACAATTACTTTTGATGAAATTCTCTTTTCATCTAAAAAATATATGGAGCAACTCCCAATTAATTTTAGACCTTTATCGTTTTTTAAAGAGTACCTTGAATTTGGGTATTATCCTTTTGTAATTGAAAATCAAGAATCTTTTTATCAAAAAATTAATCAATTAGTGCGCACAATTATTGAATATGACATGGCAGAAATTCAAGGATTTGATATTCGATCTGCAAAAAAAATGTTACAACTAATTTCTGTAATTGCACAACAAGTGCCTTTTAAACCAAATATAAGTTCATTGGCATTAAAAACTGGCATTCATCGAAACAGTATTATAAATTATCTTTATTATTTAGAACAAGCAAAATTGATAACACTTTTATGTTCGTCAGGAAATAGTATATCAATTTTACAAAAGCCAGATAAAATATTTTTAAATAACACTTCTTTACTCTATGCACTTTCAAACGAAAAAGCTAATATTGGTACGATACGAGAAACGTTTTTTATCTCCCAATTTAGAACAAAAAATGAAATAACTTTACCTTTAAATGGTGATTTTAAAATAGATATATATACTTTTGAAGTAGGAGGAAAAAACAAAACAAACAAACAAATTTCAAATTTACCCAATTCTTATGTAGTAAAAGATGACATAGAAAACGCTCATTTAAATCATTTACCACTTTGGCTTTTTGGCATGATGTATTAAACCTTAGAAGAATGTAATGCTATATACAATTATTAAGTTCAAAATTAGAAAGGATCCCTAAAAATAAAATCTGAATTAAAATACATAGGTATAAAATACTATAAGTAGATTGTAATTTCGCAACCGATTTTCAAAATATAAAGCTGATTTTTCAATGCATTTTGGTGAAATAATATAAAATTAATGAAAATTAATCCAAATACACTTTGCCTCTTTTTTAGAAATACTTCAAACTTTTTCCCATCTAATTATATTAACTGGACAATGTTTTTTAGCTGTTTCAAGACGATTTTCTTCTTCGTCCTCAACAACAGCAATAAACCACCCTTTTTTTTCTTTGCCAGCAATGAGGGTGCTTTTTCCATCTTTTTTAGACATCCTCCATCGATATTTGTCTGCCTCAACACAAGCATTACAACCGATACATTTATGCCTCAATTGAAGGACTTTAATCATTCAGCTGGTATTAATTTATACAATTTATCAGAAGGTCTGATTTTTTCTAAAATAGGAAAAGTAATATTTGAACCTCTTTTTGCGAAATTATTGGGCTCATCATCGACTCTCATTTCTTTTAAAACAAGTTCAATAACACCAGTAGTAGGACCAGTAATTATCAAATCATCTCCTACTTTAACATTTTGAGCTTCAATTAAAAATTCACCAATTTGAGCTTGTTCATAATATTTTAAACCTTTTCCAATATAAATTTTTCTTTTAGTAGCTTTAGAACCTGCTTCATTGTTCCATTCACCCATTTTCCTGCCTAAATAATAGCCGTCCCAAAATCCACGATTAAAAACAGTGGACAATCTTTCTTTCCAATTTATAATTTTATCCTTATTATAGGAACCTTCTGCAAATGAATTAATAGCTTCACGATAACATTGAGTGGTCGTATAAACATAATCAGCACTTCTTCCTCTTCCTTCAATTTTAAGTACAGATACTCCTGCTTGAATAACTTTATCTAAAAAATCTATAGTACATAAATCTTTTGCAGACATTATATATTCATTATCAACTTCAAACTCAACGCCATCGTCTTTGTCCATCACAATATACGATTTACGGCAATTTTGAATACAAGCTCCCCGATTGGCTGATGAAAAGTTTGAATGTAAACTTAAATAACACTTCCCTGACACAGCCATACACAAGGCACCATGACCAAAAATTTCAGTTTTTACAAGCTTTCCGCTTGGACCTAAAATTTCTCTACGTTCAATCTCTTTGTTGATCTGTTCGACTTGTAATAGACTTAATTCTCTAGCCAAAACCATTACATCAGCAAAAGAGGAATAAAATTCCACCGTGTCAATATTGGTAATGTTTGCTTGAGTTGATATATGTACAGGTAAATTGATTTTTTTAGAATAATTCATAACGGCATGATCCGAAGCAATAACGGCAGTAATTCCAGCTTCTTTTGCAGAATTAAGAATTTTTTTCATTAACTGAATGTCATGGTCATAAACAATGGTATTTAAAGTAAGGTAACTTTTAACTCCGTTCTCCTTTGTTATTTTGGCAATTTCACTAAGGTCATCAACAGTAAAATTATGAGTAGATTTGGTTCTCATATTTAATTGTTCTACTCCAAAATAAATTGAATCAGCTCCCGCTTTAATACCAGCACTTAAAGATTCAAAAGATCCAGCCGGCGACATTAACTCAATACCTTTGATTTTTTTCATATTGAAAGTTTTTCTTCTATTTTTATCCTTAATTTATAAGAAACCTTATTAAAACACTATTTAGAATAATTATACTTAAGGGCTTATATTAAAAAAAAAGCATTGAAATAAAATCCAATGCTACTTAATTTAATTTTTTTTACTTTAATGAGAGCACTTGTTTTTTGAAGAGCACTTATCATCACATTTCTTTTTGTCTTTACATGCTTCTCCTTTACAAATACAACTTTCTTTTTTTGATTCTGTACAGCAAGAACTTGATTCTTTTTTTGAGGAACAACAATCTTTTTTCTTGCTTTTACATTCTTTTTCGCAATTTTCTTTACCAATAAATTTTCCATTCTCATCAAAATGAGCCATACAAATTTCTTTTTCTTCAGCAGAACAACCAATAGAATCACATACTTTAGCGCATTCCTCTTTTGTCATCTCTGCACATTTACTCATATCACATTTTCCAATAAATGTTGTACAAGAACTAGATTTTTCACATTTAGAATGAGAAGAACAAGAAGAATCGTTATGAGAACAAGATTCTTTTTTAATACAGATTTCTTTTTCGATTACTTTATTTGAATTTGAATGACCACCTCCTAAAATTGGAGCGATGACCAAACCTACTAAACAAGTTAATTTAATCAAAATGTTCATAGAAGGTCCTGAAGTATCTTTAAAAGGATCACCAACAGTATCACCAGTTACAGCAGCTTTATGAGCATCTGAACCTTTATAAGTCATTTCTCCATTTATCATAACACCTGCCTCAAAAGATTTTTTAGCGTTATCCCAAGCACCACCAGCATTGTTTTGAAAAATAGCCCATAATACACCAGAAACAGCAACGCCAGCCATATATGAGCCAAGAGCTTCAGCTCCCATTACAAAACCAACAATAATTGGAGTAATAATAGTAATAGCACCAGGCAACATCATTTCTCTTAATGCAGCTTTTGTAGATATATCTACACATTTTCCATATTCTGGTTTTCCTGTACCTTCCATTATTCCAGGAATTTCTTTAAATTGACGACGTACTTCATTAACCATATCCATTGCAGCTTTCCCCACAGATCTCATTGCAAGAGCTGAAAAAACTACTGGAATCATACCTCCTAAAAATAAAGCAGCCAATACGTCGGCTTTAAAGATATTTATTCCATCAATTCCTGTAAAAGTAACGTAAGCAGCAAACAAAGCCAAAGCTGTTAAAGCTGCAGACGCAATAGCAAAACCTTTTCCTACTGCTGCTGTTGTATTACCTACTGAATCTAAAATATCTGTTTTTTGTCTTACCTCTTTTGGCAACTCGCTCATCTCAGCTATACCACCTGCATTGTCAGCTATAGGTCCAAAAGCATCAATAGCTAATTGCATCGCTGTGGTTGCCATCATCGCAGATGCAGCTATAGCAACACCGTAAAAACCTGCTAATGAGTATGAACCCCAAATAGCACCGGCAAATAAAATAACTGAAGAGAATGTGGACATCATACCCGTTGATAAACCAGCGATAATGTTTGTTGCAGCTCCTGTTGAAGAATTTTTTACAATATTTAATACAGGTTTTTTACCTAAAGCAGTATAATACTCTGTAAAAGCAGAAATTAACCAACCAACACCCAAACCAACTAAAGTAGCAAAAAACACATTCATACTAGAAACTTCTTTAATACCTTCTCCGAAGAAATTCATCGAAATGGTTTTAGGTAACATTAAATCAATCAATAAATAGCTTGACAAAACTGTTAAGGCCAACGACACATAATTTCCTAAATTTAAAGCAGCTTGAACTTGAGCTTCTTTAGCATCATTGTTTTTAATTCGGACAAAGAAAGTCCCTATAATCGAAGCAATTATTCCAACGCCAGCAATAACTACAGGTAATAAAATAGGACCAAAACCACCAAATGAATCACTAAATTGTTCTCCATTTACTTCAGTCATATCTTTAATTATGTAATTCCCTAAAACCATAGAAGCTAAAACAGTTGCTACATAAGAACCAAATAGGTCAGCACCCATACCAGCTACATCGCCTACATTGTCACCTACATTGTCTGCAATAGTAGCAGGATTTCTAGGGTCATCTTCAGGAATTCCCGCTTCAACTTTACCTACTAAATCAGCACCTACGTCCGCAGCTTTGGTATAAATTCCACCCCCCACTCTAGCAAATAAAGCGATAGATTCAGCACCTAACGAAAAACCAGCTAAAGTTTCTAAAACTTTTGTCATTTCAAAATAAAAATCCCCACCTTTTCCTACAAAAAAGCTCACAAACAACATAAAAAAGATGCTTAATCCTAGTACAGCAAGACCAGCTACACCTAAACCCATTACAGTACCACCAGAAAAGGACACTTTTAATGCTTGAGGCAAACTAGTTTTTGCCGCTTGTGTTGTACGAACATTTGATTTAGTGGCAATTCTCATCCCAATATTTCCAGCCAAAGCAGAGAAAAAAGCACCTACTACAAACGCAACAACTATCAACCAATGAGAAGTTTCTACCATTCTGGACACTATAAAAAGGGCCACAGAAGCAATAACAACAAAAATTGCTAAAATTCTATATTCTGCTTTTAAAAAGGCCATTGCCCCTTCTTGAATACTTTTAGAAATTGTTTGCATTTTTTCATCACCAGCGTCTTGCTTAACAACCCAATACGCTTTAATTCCCATGTAAGCTAAACCAACTAAAGCTAAAATTAAAGGAATAAACATCATCATTTCTTTCATAATTTTTATTTTTAGAAATTGTTTTTATTTAGTTTATTTTCAGTGTTTTAAATGGAATAAATTATTTTTCAATTTAAAAACAAGGTGCAAAATTACATTATTAAGTTGAATTAAACAAAAAACGCTTTTAATTAATATTTAAAAAAGGGTCAAAATTCATTTATTCATCGACCATTTTAGAAAACAATTCATAAGCCCCTTCCACCACAAACTTTTTGTTTTTCAGCAATTCAATATTTTCAAATGATACTGCTATAAAATCAACATTTTGAGCAATTATTGTTACTTCTATCGCTTTAAAAAAATGTTGCCCCTTTTCCTTCTTTTCTTTCATAAAAATTATATTTTTTCCTTTATTATTGATAACTGCATGAGCTGGAAGAGCTAAAAATTTTTTACTTGCTGTTTGAACAGTTGCCTTAAAAAAAGCTCCTGGAATAATATCAGCTGACTCTTTATCAAAATGTCCATGCACTTTTATTGTTTTTTCAGGACTTAAATCGTGACCAATTAAATAAATCTTACCAGTAACTATTTCTTCTTTAGTGTTAAATTGAATGGACAATTTTTGATTTTCAGCTAATAAGTGAATGTCCTTTTCATATACAGCTAACTCTGCATGAGTATGTTGTGTATCAATCAATTCCATCAATTGGTCTTGAGGATGAATATATGCTCCTGTTTCAAGATGAACTTTTGTAATAATACCATCAAATGGAGCTTTTAAGACAACGGTAGTTTGAATATTATCCTCATTGATGTTTGCCACATTTACTCCTGCCAAATTTAATTTACTCCTTAAACCAGTTTGTCTTGCTTTAGCATTTAAATAATTAGCTTTTGCTTGTTGAAAAGCTTTTTTACTTGTTGCATCTTGTTGAGACAATAACTCCTGACGTTCAAATTCGGATTTTAAATATTCCATCGAACTTTGATTTTCCAAATAGGACTGTTGCATTTCTAGAATTGAAGGGTCTTCAATTTCAATTAAAGTTGTACCTTTTTTAATGTGCATACCATCTAAAACGTGAATTTTTTTTACAAATCCTCCAAACTTGGCTGTAATTAAAGTCTTATTCTGCGGTGGAACTTCAACTTTTCCATAAGCATAAACGAGTGGTGCAAATTCTTTTTCTTCCAATGTACTTAAAGTTATTCCATTGAATTTCATTTGCTGGTCGCTTAAACTTAATTTAGTTTCAACGGCTTTGTTTTCTTCTTTTATTGAAGATTTTCCACAAGCAACTAAAAAAAATAAACTTAATAGGATGCTTGCTGTTTTTTGTACTGTTTTCATTTTTAAAAATTTTGAGCTTACAAAATCTAATTTTGATTTTTAAGCCAGATTAAATAAATGTATTCTTTTGTTTTTTCATTCTCAAGCTCAACAAATTCAAGCTCTGAATCCAATAGTAATTGTTGAGTATATAACCATTCAATTTGGGAGATTTCCCCATTTTGATAAGACAAATTAGATTTAGATTTCAACTGTTTATTATTTTGAAGGATTTCATCTTGATAGCTTTTTGTACGATTTTGTAAGGAAATAAAACTTTTATAACGATGTAAATATTCATTTTCTAAACGCAATTGTACTCCTTCTTTTTCAATAGAAATTTGACTCTTCTCCACATTTATCGCTTGATTTTTTCGTTTTGTCGCTATATTAATAATAGGTACACTTACACCTGCTTGAAAACCTTGAAAACGTTTAGAACCATCAAAATAAACATCCGTTCCGTTGATTTGTTGTGTCCCAATAAGTGTTTGATTAAAATATCCAAAACTAATGTCGGGAAGAGAAGCACTTCTATTCGATTTTTGTTGTAAATTCAATTCGTTTAGTTTGTTTTCATACGTTTTTAACAATTGATGATTTGAAAACTGTAGCTTTTCGTCAACTAAAACAAGTACATTATCACCTAAGATGGGTTCCACTAGGACTTCCATTCCAATTAATAGTTGCATGCCGTATTGTGCTTTTACATAGTCGTTTTCTAGTTTTGACAAGCGTTGAGTCAACAGGTTTTTTTGATTTTGAAATAGTAAAAATTCTATTGTATTGATTTCTGAAACTTCCATTTTTAGTTTCATTTTTTGACCAATCAATTGAAAAAGTGAATCCTCTTTCTGTAAAATTTTTAATCTTTTTGAAGCACAAATCAACTCTTGAAATGCCAAACGAACTTCTAATGCTAATGATGCTTTAGCCAATTCATGTTGTAAGTTTGCATCTGAAGCCAAAATACTTCCTAATCGTTTTTGATGAATATAAACCGTCGGAAAAGGAATAGACTGATTGATGGAGATATTATTGTCCTCTTTATTAATAGAATTAAATTGTCCCATCATAAAATTCAGATTGGTTTTTGGCACTTCCAATTGACCTTTTGCTAAAAAAAGTTGTCTTTGTTCTTCCAATGCTGTTTTCCCTAACAGTTTGTTATTTTCCAATGCCATTTTTACACATTCTTCTACATTCATTTGTTTTGCAGCAAACAATGGATCTTGAGCTTTAAAAGAAGAAAATGAAAGTAAAATAAGTAAAGTCAGCAGACCTTTTTTTCGATTTATCATTATTTTTCGATTTGAAATAAGATATAAAATAGGTAAAATAAATAAAGTTAAAATAGTTGCACTAACTAGACCTCCAATTACAACAGTAGCTAATGGTTTTTGAACTTCAGCACCACTTCCGTGTGATAACGCCATTGGTAAAAATCCTAAAGAAGCCACCATTGCTGTTAAAAGAACTGGTCTTAATCGGGCTCTGGTTCCTTTCATGATCACTTTTAAGATGTTTTTTTCTCCTTCTTTAAGAATGGAATTAAATTCGGCAATTAATACAATACCATTTAAAACTGCTACACCAAAAAGTGCGATAAAACCAACTCCAGCAGAAATGGAAAAAGGCATATCACGTAACCAAAGTGCTAAAATCCCACCGATAGAAGCCAAAGGTATTGCCGTATAAATCAGCAATGCCTGTTTAATTGAATTAAAGGTAACGTACAATAAAATAAAAATCAGTAATAATGAAACAGGAACGGCAATCATTAAACGGGCACGTGCATTTTCTAAGTTTTTGAAGGTTCCACCATAAGTGGTATGATAACCTGGCTCAAATACGACTTGATTTTCGATTTTTTGCTTTAATTCATCTATTATACTAGCTACATCTCTTCCTCGAATATTAAATCCAACTATTACTCTACGTTTAGCATCGTCTCGTTGAATTTGATTTGGTCCAATTTTATAGACCACATCGGCTAATAATTCAAGAGGAATTTGTTTGCCATCGTCAGTATTTATAATCAATGCTTTCAAATCTTCAATAGATTGTCGTTTCTCAGAATCGTTTTTAACGACTAAGTCAAAGCGTTTTTCACCTTCAAAAATCAAACCAGCTGTTTTTCCAGCAAAAGAAGTATGAATCACATCGTTAACATCTTGAACACTGACATTGTAAAATGCTAACTGTTCGTGATTAAAACTTACTATTAACTCCGTTAAACCTGTTACTTCTTCCACATATAAGTCTTGAACGCCGTCGATTTTA
Source organism: Flavobacteriia bacterium (assembly GCA_016183815.1). Lineage (GTDB taxonomy): Bacteria > Bacteroidota > Bacteroidia > Flavobacteriales_D > Crocinitomicaceae > M2408. The sequence continues at coordinate 61,468 of JACPDW010000015.1, read as the reverse complement.
GATGAAATGTGTCCGATTTTCTTAGCATAAGACGCCAATTGATCTAAATCCTCTCCATACACTTTTACCACCACATCTTGTTTAGCACCAGTCATCAACTCATTGAAACGCATTTGGATTGGTTGTTGAAAACCAAATTCAACGCCAGGGATATATGATTCTAATTTTGCTTGCATTTTTTCGGCTAACTCTTCCTTCGTAGAAGCTGAAACCCATTCATCTTTATCTTTTAGGATAACCATCAAATCACACGCTTCCATTGGCATGGGATCGGTTGGGATTTCTGCCGTACCAATTTTACCCACTACTTTTTTAACTTCTGGAAAGTTTTTTTTCAAAATGACTGAAGCTCTCTGAGTAGTCTTGATTGTTTTACTTAGACTCGTACCTGGCAACATCCTCATTTCAACAGCAAAATCACCTTCATCCAAATTGGGAATAAATTCAGATCCCATTTTCGAAAACAAAATAAAGCTAAACACAAAAATGCTAACTAATATTACCAATACCTTTTTCTGATTTCTGATTACGTATTGTAAAGCAGGTTTATATTTATCAGCAAAAAACTTGACAATTTTGTCGCTAAAATTTTCTTTATGTGTCACTTTCTTACTTAAAAAAAGAGCCGACATCATTGGAATGTAGGTCAAGGATAAAATAAAAGCACCCAAAATGGCAAATAATACGGTTTGCGCCATCGGTTTAAACATTTTACCTTCAATTCCTACCAAAGCAAGTAATGGTAAATAAACCACCAAGATAATTACCTGTCCAAAAACGGCACTATTACTAAATTTAGAAGCTGAAAAAATCACCGTTTCATTCATTGCTTTTTGAGTAAGCTTCCCTTTTGATTTAGCGTGAATCAAATGTAAAGTCGCTTCCACAATAATCACCGAACCATCGACTATCAGACCAAAATCAATCGCTCCTAAACTCATTAAATTACCAGAAACTCCAAACAAATTCATCAATGAAATAGCAAACAACATGGCAATTGGAATAACTGAGGCAACAATTAGCCCAGCTCTTAAGTTTCCTAATAATAATACCAACACAAAAATCACGATTAATGCTCCTTCAGTTAGGTTTTTTACCACTGTTGAAATGGCGTTATTTACTAATTTAGTGCGATCTAAATACACCTCAATTTCGATTCCTTGTGGTAAATTCTTTTCGATTTCTTCGATGCGCTCCTTTACTAAACCTATCACTTCAGATGAATTTGCTCCTTTCAACATCATTACTATACCTCCAACGGCTTCACCTTTATTTTCATTGGTTAAAGCACCATAACGTAAAGCTGAACCAATTTCTACTTTTGCTATATCGCGAATTAAAATAGGAAAACCTTGTTTATTTTCTTTTATTTTAATGGATTCGATATCTTTTTTAGACTTTAACAAACCTTGTGTTCGAATGTAAGTTGTGTTGTTTTCACGTTCAATATATCCACCTCCTTCATTTTGATTGTTTTCCTCTAAACTTTTAAATATTTCACTTATTGAAACCCCCATTTGTTTGAGTTGATCTGGAATTACTTGAATTTCATATTGTTTCAAATGACCTCCAAAACCACTTACATCAGCTACTCCTTTAATGCCTAGTAATTGTCTGCGAATAATCCAATCTTGAATAGTTCGAAGTTCAGTAGCATTATATTTTTGTTCGTAGCCCTCCTTGGGATGAACAATGTATTGGTATATTTCACCAAGACCTGAACTTAAAGGAGCCAAAAAAGGTTCTCCTAAATTTCCAGGAATCGAACTTTTAGCTTCAACTAAACGTTCGTTAACTTGTTGTCTTGCCCAGTAAATGTCTGTTTCTTCCTTGAAAACAATTGTAACTACACTTAAACCAAAGCGACTAAACGAACGAATTTCCTCGATTTCAGGAATGGTAGCCATCGTTTGCTCAATTGGAAAAGTCACAAACTGCTCAATATCCTCAGCACCAGTAGAGGGCGAAGAAGTGATTATTTGAACCTGATTGTTGGTAATGTCAGGAACCGCATCAATAGGTAGTTTATTTAAAGAAAATATACCCCAAACTATGAGAGCAAGTGTCAGAAGAATAACAAATAGTTTATTCGTAACTGACCATGCAATGATTTTATTAAACATGTATGAAAATATTTGAATTAAAACAAAAAAATTATGAATGACTACTTTTAGTAATCACCAAATATATTTACAATTCAAATACGTGGGGGATTCCAAATAGAAAATAAGCAAATTGACTTAAAAAAGTTAGGAGATACAGAAAATAATTTGGGTTGAATTTGTTCTTAAAAGGCAATTTATGATGTTCTTCCTGCGAATTATTATCTTTTTTAAGATAATGCTCCTTTATAAATTCCCAAATAGAAAAATTTTCTTCATTATTTTCTATTTGATGTTTATTGAAATGGGACAAAAAATTAGGCATTTTCAACAATTGTACACCTTGAAAATTAGGTGAAAAAGAAGAAAGTGTAAAAATAAATAATAATATATATGTGAGTGTTTTAAACACTTTTAATATTCGTCTTCGTTAAAAAGGAAATCATCTTTTGAGGGATAATCAGCCCAAATTTCTTCAATATTTTCATAAATATCCCCTTCATCTTCTAAATCTTGAAGATTTTCAACAACTTCTAATGGGGCTCCTGTTCTAATAGCAAAGTCAATTAACTCATCTTTAGTGGCAGGCCAAGGTGCATCTTCTAAATAAGACGCCAATTCCAATGTCCAATACATATCTTTCTCCTCTTAATAATTCGCAAAAGTAATTTTATTTTGAAAAAATACAAATTATTTAACTTTTTTTATATAAATAATTACAATTTGATTTAGACAGGTATAAAATTAAATAATAAATATTTTTTTTATTCGTTTTATTTTTTTAAGTTTGATAAAAAATATGCTTATGACCACAATTAACTCGGTATTTTTATTTTTTTCTTTGTTGTTTTGTTCAGTATATCAATCTCAAGAATACTTAGGAAAAGAAGCCAATAAACAAGTCAATAATTCTGCTTACGTTAGAATTAACAAAGAAAGAAAAAGTGTAGAATTCGTTAAATTTAAAAATAATTATAACGTAATTGAACATGATTTTAATACTTGGTTATTAAACAATATTTTTATAAATCAAGCGGACATTTCTTTTAAATTAATTAAAAAAAGCACTGACAAAGAGGGGTTTACGCATTTAAAATTTCAACAATTCTATAAAAATATTCAAGTTGAAAATGGAGTAGTCCAACTTCATAAAAAAGGAAATATTTTGCTCACTTTAAATGCTGAATATTATCCTATAACAAGTATTTCTTCTCAACCTTATTTAAGCAAAGAAAAATGTTTTGATATAGCAACAAATAAATATAAAATTGAGATTTATCAAGGTGGAGAAAAAGCTAAGAATGAATCAAAAGAAAAGATGAATTTGTGTTTTCTTTCAAAGAAAAAGATAACTTCTCTATGTTATAAAATTGATATTTATAGTGCTAAACCACTAAAAAGAGCTTATGTGTTTGTAGATGCTCAAACTGGAGAAATTATTCATGAAAAAAAACGAATTCTTCATACAGATGTTCCTTCAACAGCCAATACAGGGTATAGTGGTATGAAGAATTTTGTTAGTAACCAAGTTAATACCTCACAATATACTTTAGATGCCACTTTAGATAATACACTCATTGCCACCTACAATTTAAATAATGGGTATGAATATGAAAGTGCAACAAATTTTACTAGTAATTCATCTAATTGGAGTTTAACAGGTCTCGATCAGTATGCTCTTGATGCTCAATATGGAACTCAAGCAACTTATAATTACTATAAAAACAATTTTGATAGAAATTCCTATGACGATAGTGGTTCACCATTAAAATCTTATGTTCATTATGATTATTCTTTTGTAAATGCTTTTTGGGACGGAGAAAGAATGACTTATGGTGATGGTGATGGAGTTGAATATGGTCCTTTAACTTCGATTGATGTAGTGGGTCATGAGATTACACATGGGGTTACTGAATATAGTGCTGGTTTAGAATATTATGATGAATCAGGAGCATTAAATGAATCCTTTAGTGATATTTTTGGAATAGTGATTGATTATATTGAAAACCCATCATCAGCAAATTTTTTAATGGGAGAACAATTTAATATCAATGGAATCCCATTCAGAAACATGAGTAATCCAAACGAATTTATGAATCCAGATTGTTATAATGGTTTGTATTATAACGAACCCAATGAAGTTCATAACAATAGTGGTGTTCAAAATTTTTGGTTTTATTTATTGTCAATGGGTGGTAGTGGAACAAATGATTTAGGTGATGTCTATACGGTAGATGGAATTGGTGTTGAAAATGCAGCAAAAATTGCATACAGAAATTTAGCTTATTATCTCACTCCAAACAGCAATCATTTTGATGCAAGAAATTTCTCTATTCAAGCTGCTGAAGATTTATTTGGTGCTTGTTCTAATGAAGTGATTCAAGTTACTAATGCTTGGTATGCTGTTGGAGTAGGTGGGGTATTTGATCCATCGGTTTATGCTGACTTTACCGCAGACAATACATTTACTTGTTATATTCCAGCTGACATTCAATTTAACAATTTAAGTTTAAATGCAGGGTCTTTTATCTGGGATTTTGGAGATGGAAGTATAAGTACTGATGAAAATCCTAGTCATACGTATCTTAATCCAGGAGAATATGACGTGAAATTGATTTCTATTTCATCAGGATTATGTGGCACAAGTGGAAGTGACACTTTATTTGTAGAAAATTTTATCACTATAACAAATTTTGGTGGTCCAGTGAACACAAGTTGTATCCCTCTAACTGAATATCCTTACTCTGATTATGGAATTAGTAATGTACAAATTGGTAATATAAATAATTCTACTTTAAATTCTACAGAAGGTTATTTGGATTTAACATGCTCTCAATCGACAACTTTGGTAGCTGGCGACATCGTTCCTTTCCAATTACAGCTTTTTAATAATTACAGCGAAAATGTAAATGTAAACTGTTGGATAGATTTAAATAATAATGGATTGTTTGAACAAAATGAATTAGTCTTTGAAGATCAAACTAATTCTAATACTATTTCTGGAACAATTACCACCTCTCCAAATATACCTTTAAACACCCCTCTTCGTGTTCGTTTTATGATAGATTATTATAATACAATATCCTCTGCCTGTGATAATTTGTTTTATGGTCAAGCAGAAGATTATACTTTGTTTTTTATTGAAAATACCGAACCACCAATTGCCAATTTTTACACACCATATCCAACAGTGAATATCAATACTCCAGTTCAAATGTTCGATATTTCTCAACATGTTCCTACTTCATGGCTTTGGACATTTGAAGGAGCTAATATTACAAATAGTACTGATCAAAATCCAATTGTAAGCTATAGTTCTTTGGGAACATATACTGTTCAATTAAAAGTATTTAACTCTTTTGGAGAAGACAGCATAACAAAAATTGATTATATTACAGTAAGTGATTTTATTAACATGTGTAATGGTATAAATGAAACCTCAAATCCTTCTGGTTTATTGTACGATTCAGGTGGAATTGACGGAAATTATCAATTAAATGAAAATTGCTCACTACTCATTGCTCCAGACTGTGCCTCCTCAGTAACATTAACTTTTAGTGAATTAGATTTAATGAATTATGAGGACTATTTATACATCTACGATGGTTCTGAAGGCAATTCAAATTTATTATGGAGCTCCGATTATTATGATAATTTATCAGTAACTAGCAACACAGGAAAAATTTATCTGCATTGGACTTCAAATTATTATCAATCCTATTCTGGTTGGACAGCAACTTGGAGTTCAGAATTATATTCTAGTGAACCAATTCAAGCTAGCTTTTCTGTTTCAAATTTAAATCCACCTTTAAATACTGAAGTAACATTTACCAATACATCCAACCCAGATGCCTTTTCATCTATTTGGGATTTTGGTGATGGTACTTTATCCAATGATTTTAATTCTAGTCATATTTTTAACCAAAGTGGTGAATATACAATTCAACTTATAACTAGTAATTGCACTACTACAGATACTGTTTATCAACAGATTATAGTTCAAGATCCACCTATTGTTGATATTTCTTCAAACTTAATAGAAGAAACAATAGTTTGTGGTGATTCAGTAATTGTACCTATAATTATTTCAAATACTGGAAGTGGCGATTTAATTTATACCTTAAATGAAAGCAATCAATATGAACAAATCGACCTTTTAATTTTAAAAAATGGTATTGAAAACAACAGTATAAAATATCAAAATTTACTATCAATTCTTCAAAATAATCCACATATCACAATTGAAGAATATACTTTTAATGGAAATACTACAGAATTTTCTAACGAACTTTCAGATAAGGAAATATTATTATTTCCCTCATCAAATCACTTAACTTATTTTGACTATTCAGTTCTTACTAATAGTGTTGAAAATTTTATATCTAATGGCAAAAAAGTAATAGCTTTCGGGTCAGAAGATTATTATACAATGTCAAATATATTTGATTTGCAATTATTTAATGGTTATTCTGGTTCAACAATTGATTATCCATACCCTGTTGTATTATCTGAACCAAGTCATGAATTAGTTAACGGGTTACCAAATACTTTTAATTCAAGTAATCAAACTACTTTTAACGCGATTTATGATGTGAATAATTCAAATAATTTAATTACTTTAGAAGAGTATAGTGACTATTCTTGTTTTTCTTACAAAGAGCAAGATTCAGGTAAAATTTATTTTATAGGATTTACTTTGCAAAATTTAGACTCAAATAATATTAAACTTACTCAAAATGTTCTTCTTCACGAAAGTGTTATTCAAAATTTATTAAACAATTCTTCATATCAATCTGATACTTTACATTCGGGTGAATCTAGTACAGTTTATGTAACGCTTTCTTCACAAGGATATTATGCTGGAACATATAGTGAAAATATTGTTATTAATACTAATGACCCAAATCAACTAATTGTTTCTATTCAAGCAAATATCACTATTAATGGTGATGCTGAAATTGCTGTTAATGAAAACTGTTTGAATTTTCCAGATACTTTTTTAAATGGGAACGCTCAAGATACTTTAATTGTATTTAATAATGGATGTAAAACTCTAATTATTGATAGTATTTTGATTGACAATTCTTCATTTGAACTTGTATCTGCTTTTGATTCTATTATTCCGTGGTCTCAAAATAGTTTAATAGTCAATTTTCATCCAAATTCATTAGGAAATCAAAATGGAAATCTTACTCTATTTAATAATGATGAAACTTTGAATATTTGTTTAACAGGTTTATCTATCGAGCCACCAATTGCTAACATTTCGCCTACTGCAATCAATATTGAATTAAATGCTTGTGGGTCAACTACAAATCAAAGTGTAATTATTAGCAATTCAGGAGTAGCCAATTTGGAATGGAATTTAATTTCTGATCAATCTGATATTTTATTTTATAATAATGGAGTAAGTTCAAATATAATTAGTAATATGACGGAAATTATTGAAGATAATTTTGAAAATCCAAATATAACATTAACAACTACAACCTCACCCACAGAGTTAGAAAATTTATTACAAAATAAAGATGTTGTTGTTTTTCCATACAATCAGAATTATATAAATTATTCATCTTATGCTAATGTAATTCAAAATTATTTGAACAATGGAGGAAACATTATTTTATGCACCTCTTATTCTAACAGAGAAATGCAATTAGGTTTATTTGATTACGCCTATAGTTACAGTATTTATTACGATTATTTAAATAATCAATTTCCAAATGATCCTTTAGCTGAGGGCTTACCAAATATCTTCTTTTCCTCAACAAACACTAGCTTTCTTGAAACTTACGACCCTGACTTTGTCAATGTAATAACTTACTACAATGATAATTATCCAGTTGTTGGCCACAAACCTTTTGGAAACGGAAAAGTTATTTATTTAGGATATGATTATCTAGTTCAAGATACAAATAATCAAAAGATTTTGTTCAATGCTATCAACTATTCTTTAAACTCAAATAATGAATGGGTTAGTGTTTCACAGTCTGAAGGTAATGTTGAACAAGGTATGAACCAAGAAGTTGTTTTATCCTTCAATTCATTAGGTTTAGAAGGAGGTGCCCATATTGATACTTTAATAATAAATACGAATGATCCTTTAATGCCCACTCAAAATATAATCATTACAATGAATGTTAGTAGTGAAGCATGTTCTGAATTTACTTATATGAGTAATGGTTGCTCTAATGTTTTAAGTTTTACAAATGAAAGCTATAATTCACCATCAACTTATCTTTGGGATTTTGGTGATGGAACAACTTCCATTGAATTAAATCCTTATCATGTCTTTTCAGATTTTGGAAATTATACAGTTACTCTAACCACTTGTAATTCTTTTGGATGTAATGTTTCAAGTGATGAGGTTTTAGTTGATCAAATTTCTACATTAACCAATGCGTGTATTCCGAACAATATTTATAATCAAAATCAAGGAATACAAAGTTTTGATTTTGCTGACATATATAATTATGCACAACAACAATATTCTTATAGTGATTTAAGTTGTTCACTTGAAACTGATTTGTATCAAGGCGAAAATTATAGTTACTCTATTTATTTTAATAATACATCTGAACCTAATTATTTTTCTATATATTTAGACAAAAACAATGATGGTATATTTACTACAGATGAATTACTTGATAGTGGTATTGACTACTATAGTGCATACGGAAACTTTACTTTGTCAGAAAATATAGTTTTAAATACAGATTTGCGTTTAAGAGTTATAGTTTCACCAACAATAATAACTGAAGCATGTTTAACTGGAAACGTTTTTGGTGAAACAGAAGACTACAAAGTAACTGTGTTAAGTGAGATTAATTATCCTATTGCAAATTTTACTTATTCAAATTCAACACTATGTGATGGTGTAGTTCAGTTTGAAAATTCATCATCATATTCAAGTATGTATAGTTGGGACTTTGGAGATGGGAACGTTTCTTATGAAGAAAATCCTACACACATCTATACTACAAGTGGAACGTATTATGTAGTTTTAAATGTTAGCAATCCTTTTGGAACAGATGAAATATATTATACTATTGATGTAGATGTCGAAGATTTAAACATTAATGTAAACATTTCAGGTATATTTTTAACAGATTCAATTATTAATTTTCATTCAAATGGTCAAATAGATGCCAATTATGAATGGACATTTGGAGATGGAACAGGCTCGCTAGAATCAGACCCTACGCATTTTTTTTCTGCTCCAGGGGTTTATAATTGTAATTTACATTATATGATTAATTCATGTTCAAAAGATATACCTTTTACTTTACAAATTGGAGGTTTAAATTTGAATGAAAATAATTCATCATTTACATTTTTGTGTTATCCCAATCCTTTTGAAAAGACAAGTAATATCCAATTAAATTTAAATAGTGAAGAAAAAATTAGTGTATATATTACTGACGCACTTGGTAAAATTGTTAAAGTTTTCGAAAAAAATTCACTTTTAAAAGGAACAGCTAATTATGAGTTTCAAATAGATACAATAGGATTGTATTATGTTGTAGTGGAAATGAACAACACAAAATACGTTAATAAATTGAGTAAAATATAGAAAATTAGTAATTTTAATAAAAAATACTAAGCGAGATATTCGAACTTATACCCAACTCCTTTAATGGTTTTGATGTATTCATTACCTATTTTTTCTCTAAGTTTTCTTATGTGAACATCAATCGTTCTATCTCCAACAACAATATCATTTCCCCAAACTTTTTCTAAAATGTAATTTCTCTCAAAAACAGAATTAGGTTTGCTTGCTAATAAAGCTATTAATTCAAATTCCTTTTTTGGTAAACTTAATTCTACGTCATTTTTTATGACAATGTATTTTTCTCGATTAATTATGAAAGATTCTGATGAATTTAAAGAATTATTTAAATTGTTTTTCCTTCTAAGTAAAGCGTTAATTCTGGTTATCAATAATCTTGGTTTAACAGGTTTAGATATATAGTCATCAGCACCTGCTTCTAAACCAGCAATTTGAGAATAATCTTCATTTCTAGCCGTTAAAAAACAAATAATGGTACTGTTAAAATCAGTATCAGAACGTAACATCTCGCAGACCTCAACTCCATCCATCTGGGGCATCATTACGTCTAAAAGTATTAAATCAGGGACTTTTTTTTTGGCTTTTTCTAAACCAAGAATTCCGTTTTCAGCTGTTTCAACTAAAAATCCTTCTTTTTCTAAATTATATTTTAACAAGGTCAAGATATCTTCCTCGTCGTCAATGATTAAAATTTTATTCATTGTGTTTATTGTACGAAGTTAAATATAAAATTTTAATTTTGTTTAAAAAAGTTTTATGACCCTTGAATCCTTTAGAAATTATTGCCTTTCATTGGGTTTTGTTGATGAGTGCTTTCCTTTTGATAACGAAACATTGGTTTTTAAATGTGGAGGGAAAATTTTTGCACTTACTAATATCACTCTTTTTGAAAGTGTTAACTTAAAATGTGAACCAGAATATGCTCTTGAATTAAGGTCTTGTTATCATTCTATTCAGCCTGGATATCACATGAATAAAAAGCATTGGAATACTATTTTACTCTATGGAGATGTAAAGGATGTATTTCTTATTGAATTAATTAATCATTCTTATCAATTAATTTTTAATTCTTTACCTAAAAAAGTGAAAGAAAATTTAAACTCGTCAAATGTCAAAAATTAAATCTGCCTACTTTTGTCAAAATTGTGGTCATCAAACTTCTAAATGGTTAGGCAAATGTCCTTCATGCACTCAATGGAACACTTTTGTTGAAGAAGTTATAGAAAAAAGTTCAACAACCTCATTGTTTAACAAAAACAATAATAAAAGTGCTAAAGCTGAAAATATTTTAAAAATTGAGAAAAAATCCTTTGAAAGAAAAATTTTATCCGATAAAGAACTCAATCGTGTTTTAGGATTGGGAATGGTGCCCGGCTCAGTCGTTTTGTTTGGCGGTGAACCAGGAATCGGTAAATCTACTTTATTACTTCAAACGGCAATTCAAGAAAAAAACCTTAAAACACTTTACATTTCAGGAGAGGAAAGTGAACAACAAATTAAAATGAGGGCAGATAGAATTGGTATAAAAAATGAAAGTTGTTTTATACTCACTGAAACAAATTTACATTATATTTTAAATCAATCTGAAGAATTATTGCCCGATTTGTTAATAATTGACTCTATTCAAACATTATTCAGTCAAGACATTGATTCATCTCCTGGAAGTATTTCACAAATTAAAGAATGTACTGGTCAATTACTCAGATATGCAAAACAAAATCATATTTCTGTTTGGCTAATTGGTCATATTACTAAAGAAGGAACTTTGGCGGGTCCAAAAGTTCTCGAACACATGGTAGATGTTGTTGTTCATTTTGATGGGGATAGAAATTACGTTTATCGTTTATTAAGAACGGTTAAAAATAGATTTGGGAGTACTAATGAACTTGGAATCTATGAAATGCAAGGTAATGGCTTGTTGCCCGTTGATAATCCTTCCGAAATTTTAATTTCAAACAGAAACAAAGAATTGAGTGGAGTGGCTATTGCATCGACTTTGGAGGGGATTAGACCTTTAATGATTGAGGTACAAGCTCTTGTAAGCACTGCAGTTTATGGTACGCCACAAAGAATTTCAACAGGTTTTGACCAAAGAAGATTAAATATGCTTCTAGCTGTTCTAGAAAAAAAATGTGGTTTTAGATTAGCATCAAAAGATGTTTTTGTAAATATTGCAGGAGGAATAAAAGTTGAAGATCCAGCAATAGATTTAGCAATGGTTTGTGCTATAATGTCTTCAAATGCAGATTTAGCAATAAAAACGAATTATTGTTTTGCTGCTGAGGTGGGACTTTCAGGTGAAATTCGTCCAGTAAATAGAATAGAACAAAGAATATCTGAAGCTGAAAAATTAGGATTTACCTCAATTTTTATTTCTAGTTATACAAAAAATCTAGATAAGAAAAAATATTCAATTGAAATCGTTCCTTGCCAACAAATTCAGGAAGTAGTTAAAATTATTTTTTCAAACTAAAGAATTAATTTTATCATCGACAAAATGAAAAATTTTACATATTATAAACATTTTTTTGCCAACTAATAAATATTTTTCTTACTTTTGGGGGTAAATTACTTTTTTTGAGTCTTATTTATTGAGCGTATGAAAAATTTTCTATTAATTTCTTTGTTTTTATCTGTCCAGTTTGTGTTTTTTGCACAAAGCGATTGGAGAAATATTAATCCACCACAGAACTTAATAACTTTTGGTGCGAATTCTTTTAAGTATCAAAGTACTAATGATGGTAAGATTTATTGTATTTATATTTATTTTAACGGAACAAACGATATATTTCAAGTTGACAGTTATAACCATTCTTCACAAAGCTGGGATTATGTTTATTCTGATTCATTCATGTCTTTTCCAGGTGAAATTAAATTGGATTATGTAGATGATGTAATCTATGCATCAGTTTTAAGTGAATCAGGTATTTATACTCTTTTTAATTTATACAGAATTGAATCTGGATCTGTTTTTGTTGATTATAGGACTACCAACACTTCATTCATGAACTACTCTTCTTATGATTTTAAAACTACATCAATTGGACAACATTATTATTTTATCCCTGATGCGAATGGAATTGATTATCATTTGAGCAAATATAATTCATTTACAGATGATTTTGATAATTACTCAATCCCACAGTTTTTAGGCAAATCATTGTACACTTTTCAAATGGAGGTTCAAGGTGACACACTTTGGTTTATTTCTGGAGATGGTTCAACAAGTGAACTACAATTAATTAAAACACATAAAGATAATATTAGTTTTATAACTTTTGATAATTCTCCAAATGGTATTGTTTATAATGGACCAAATGTTGTTTTAATGGAAACAACCATTTCGAACAGTAATAGAACTAATAAAATGTCTGTGATTTCTGAAGATAATATGGGAAATAAAGTTGATATTACTTTAACCAATGGAAATTTGAATTTTACTTCTTTATCAGGTGATTATTTTCCGCCTTATAATTCTATAGGTCAATCATCTGGAACAAATAAACACATTTTATTTAGTAATTTTTCACAAGATATTTCAAGCACTAATAACCATATTAAAGTGATTGAAAAAAATTTTGGTACAGACACTTGGGATATAGTAGGTCCCGTTGGTTCAGAAATTTTCGCAATAAATGAGAATAATACTTCATTTTTTGATGTATCATATAATGAAATAACAAAAAAATATGTAGCAAGTTATTATAATTCTATGACTGCAAATTATGTTTTAAAAATTTTAAATACTACTCCACACTTAGACTCAATTAATGGTGTATTTCAAAACACACTTTGTACAACTTCAACTCCAATTAGTTTGTTTAGTGAGTTTTCATTATGGGATGTAAACAAAGATCCATTACAGATAGTTGGTGTAATTTCTAGTGATGAATTAGTAATTGATGATGTTGATATTAGTTATTATCCTATTAGTTTTTTAGATGGGAGAACATTTTTTGATGTTCAAGTTAATAACACTTCGAGTGGTACCAGTACTTTAACTTTTTTTATATCTGATGGGTATGACACAATACCCGTCTCTGGTCCAGTAACTTTTTCATCCTATACAATTTCTACAGGGAATAGTACTGAAGTGTGTGACTTCGGAACAGTACAACTAACTACTACAACTACAAATGGATCAGGTTATTATACTTGGTATGACAATCCTCCAGGAAGTGGCGGGAATATTGTTGGTTATGGTGATACTCTTGATATTTTTATTTCTACATCAATCCCATTTTATGTACAAGCAAATGATAATAATTGCTTAACAAATGATTTTTTAATTACTGCTATTGCTCACCCTTTACCTATTGTTGATGCCGGTGCTGATATTACTATTTGCCAAAGTGAATCTGTAACTTTATCTGGGTCTGGGGATGCCAATGTAACTTATGCATGGGATAATGGAGTTATAGATGGTGTTTCATTTGCACCAGTTTCTTCTTCGTGGTTTTCAGTTGTTGGAACAGATTTAAATGGTTGTTCCAATACGGATGCAATATATATCAACATGAATAACTTGCCAATTATAGACGCTGGTGGTCCTGTGCTTTATATATGTGATGGAGACGGCATTACTTTAAATGCTTCTGGTGGTGATAGTTACTTGTGGTCAACAACAGAAACTACCACTTCAATTACTGTTTCACCAAATATTAATACGGAATATAATGTAATTGGTACTGATTTCAATGGTTGTGTGGATACTGCTTATGTTACAGTGGGTGTTTATGCACTGCCAACTCCAAATATAACTCATAACGGAAATTTATCCTTTTGTGATGGGAATTTCGTAGAATTAGTTTCAGATCCTGCTGTTTCTTATTTGTGGAGTAATGGTGATTTTAATTCTTCCATCTTTGTTTATGGAAGTAGCAGCCACACTGTAACAGTTACAGATATTAATGGTTGTTCTGCTACTTCTGCACCAATAACTGTTACAGTCAATCCTTTACCTAATGTTGATGCAGGTAGTGATTACAATGTGTGTGAAGGAAGCGAAACTTCTTTGTTTGGTCAGGGTGCTGATACTTATGTTTGGGATAATGGCATATTAAACGGAGTTCCTTTTACAATAAATTTTGGTCAATGGTATAATGTAATTGGAACTGATGTAAATGGTTGTTCAAATTCTGACAATATCTATATCGGTGTAAATGGTTTACCTATATTTTCTGCTGGACCAGATTTAACTGTTTGTGAAGGAGATGCCGTTACTTTAACATCAAATGGTATTTACTCATATTCATGGAATAATGGAATTTTAGATGGGATTCCTTTTAACCCAACTGTTACTTCAGAATATGTTTTAACTGCTACTGACATAAATGGTTGTCAGAATAATGACACGATGATTGTTGTAGTCAACCCTCTACCTATTGCAAACATTACACAAAACGGAAACCTTATTTTTTGTGAAGGAAATAGTGTTGAATTAACCGCTGACATTGCTGATTATTATTCTTGGAGTACAGATGAAGTAGGTCAAACTATTATTGTTACCCAAAGTGGCAGTTATACTGTAACAGTATATAATCAATTTGGATGTTCAGCTATTTCTAACCCAATTGATGTAGTAGTGAACACCTTACCAGTAGTTGATGCTGGTGCCGATTTTTCAGTATGTGAAGGGCAAAGTACAACTTTAAATGGAAGTGGAGCTGCCAATCTTACATGGTCAGGTGGAGTTATTGACGGTATCCCTTTTACACCATTAATTAGTGATATGTATTTGTTGACAGGTACAGATGCTAATGGTTGCGAAGGTCAAGATTACATATATTTAACTGTTGATGCTGTCCCAGTAGTAGATGCTGGTGCTGATTTCACAAAATGTTTTGGAGAAGAAATTACACTTTTTGGCTCTGGTGCTGATACTTACGTTTGGTCGAATGGGATAGTTGATGGTGTTCCTTTTACTCCAAATTTAGGTTTAAACACTTTTGCATTGACTGGATATATTGGTAACTGTGAAAGTACTGACCTTATTGATGTATTAGTAAGTCCATTGCCAAATATAAATGCAGGCAGTGACATAAACATTTGTTCTGGTGCTTTTATAACGCTTTCTGGTTCAGGAGGTGATGTCTATTATTGGGATAATGGTGTTGTAGATCAATTGCCTTTTCAACCACTTTCATCAAATACTTATGTAGTAACTGGTTATGATGCTAATAATTGTCAAAACTCTGATACTATTAATGTTACAGTAAATTCTTCTCCAACAATAACAGTAGATCCAACAACAGAGGTTTGTTCAGGTGAACAAAAAACATTAAATGCCAATTCTACTGGTCAAATCTATTGGTATCAATTTGCAGTAGGTGGCTCACCAATTGAAACAGGAAATACTTATTTAACCCCCAATTTATTTTCAACTTCAACTTTTTATGCAGAAGCTTTTGAAAATGGATGTTTTTCTTCAAGAGAACCAATAGTAGTAAATGTCAACGAGTTGCCTATTGTTGAATTAACCGGAACGAATACATTATGTGGTGAAAACAACGGAAGTGCAAGTGCTCAAATTTCAGGTGGGTCTTCTCCTTATGATGTCTATTGGAGTACAGGTCAAATTGATGTGCTTACATTAACTGATTTAGGTGCTGGAGTATATTATATTTTTGTTGAAGATGCCAATGCATGTAGTACAATTTCTTCTGTTTCAGTAAATCCTTCAGGTGTAGAAATTACCCCAACTTTAACCAACGTGAATTGTTTTGGTGAGCAAAGTGGATCAATTTCTTTGGATGTTCAAGGTTTTGGCAGTAATGTGAGTTACTTATGGAATACAGGCGATAATTCTTCTACTTTACAAAATATTCCTGCTGGAGCTTACAACGTAACAATTTATGGTGATGCTGGTTGTGAAGCAAGTGCAAGTTTTGAAATAACTCAAGCAAACGAAATAGTTTTAAGTTCAAGCATCACACCTTCTACTTGTGGAAACAGCAATGGTGCGATTGATGTTGAAGTTGCAGGTGGAAACGGTTCTTTTAATTATGTATGGAATAGCGGTCAAACTAGCCAAGACATAACAAACATCGGTTCAGGAATTTATTCTTTAACAGCGACAGATCAAAACTCTTGTTCCAAAACAATTGACTTTTATTTAACTGATAGCGACGCACCGACGGTTTTTGGTAATATTACACCAGTTGACTGTAATCAAAACAATGGGGCAATTCAGTTAGACATTATTCCTTACAATGGAGATTTAATTGACAATATTTCTTGGTCAAATGGAGCTACAACAGAAGACATTTCAGACTTATTACCAGGTTATTATACGAGCATAATTACTACTCAAAACAATTGTGTATATGCAAATGGATGGACAGTAATGCCAGTTAAACCTCAAACACAAGAAATCTGTTTAGTTTCTGTTGATAGCTTAACAACAACAAATTTAGTAGTTTGGGAAAAAGTTCAAACGTCTGGAATCTCACATTACAAAATCTATCGTGAAACAGATCAAGCAAATGAATATTTACACGTTGGAACGGTTGATTTTGACTTAATTTCAGTATTTAATGATGTTGTTGCCTCTCCAAAAATTAAATCTTGGAGATATAAATTATCTGCTATTGATGATTGCGGAACGGAAAGCAACTTATCTTCTCACCATAAAACAATCCATTTAACTACTACAAATTTAGGCGTAAGTGGTACTAAAATTACTTGGGATTTTTACGAAGGAAATTTAGCTTTTTCTAGCTATAATTTATGGAGATATACCGAGGAGTTTGGTTGGGAAAATATAGCTAATTTAGCAACAAATGTAACAAACTATACTGATAACATTCCTTATTCTACAATAGGTTTAGATTACATGTTAGAAGTAGAATTAGATGTGTTATGTACTGCTCAAGTTTGGAGAGCTGAAAGTTTTGAACGTTCTCGATCTAACAAAAATAGAGGTCTATTTAATCCTGGGTTTGGTACAGGACATCCAAACAATGAAGTTATAGAATTAAATTCAACTACGAATAATATTAAAATTTATCCAAATCCTTTTGAAAGTAATTTAACTATTTTTGTTGAAGGTAACTATAATTCGTTTATACAAATTTTAGATATAAGTGGTAAAGAATGTGAATCTTTTGGATGCACTTCTGGATTAAACTCTTATAATTTGTCTAAATTAGAAAATGGCATTTATTTTGTGTCTTTTCCTGATAAATCAGGATTTAAAAATATAAAAATAATTAAACAATAATCAATATGAAAAGAATAACATTATTAAGTGCTTGTTTGCTATTAGCTTGCAGCACTTTATTTTCACAAGCTGAATGGATGAGTTTTATTTCAAATCCTAACATAAACACAAATGTGTATGATTTAGAAATGTACGACGGGAAAATAATTCAAGTTTATTCACAAAACAATACTGGAACAGATCAATTAGTTGTTGATATGTTTAATCCTGTTACTATGCAATGGAGTACATTAGATACTTATGACACCCCATTACTTTCTAAAGTTTCAACTGAAAGAATAAACAATGTAATGTATATAGTAGGGTATAATGGAGCAGCGTTTAAGTTTTTTTCATTTGATGATGTTCTTTCAAACATAGTTGCTCATTCTCCAGATTATAATGAGATAAGTGTAAATAATAATTGGGAATTTCATGCAAGTACAAATCCAAATGAATTGTATTTATTATATTCTACAGGAACAGGACCCTCAGTTGTTCATGGTTTAGAATACATTTCTAGCTCAAATTTATGGGTTCATTACTCAGAAAACTCAACACAAGATTTATCTCTTGCTCAATTTCAAATTACAAGTACTTTGAATAGAGTGTTTTTTGGTTATGCAGGCAATAATTTAAGAATGACTTTTTTTGATAAAGGAGAAATTGGAACAAGTATGACCGCTTATGATGGCGGAGCAACTGGTTTTTTATTATCAGATGGAAATAGTTGGGACAATCTTGGATTTCTATTGTTGGGAAATAAAAATAATTACAAATCTGTTTATGCAACTGAAGATGCAGTAAATAAAAGTTTTGAAGTTGAGATAAATGAAGGGACAACAATCGATATTAATACAAGCGATCCATCAACTACATTTAATTTGGATATATACAATGCAACTAAAGACGCAGCTGGGGATTTTGTTTATGTGTTTTCAAATTTTAGTGACGACGGTTTAGGAAATCCAAATGAAAAACTAAAAATAATTAAAAAAGATGTAACTCAATCATCTAATCCGTGGGAAAGTGTGGGGTCTAATTTAATTGATAATTTAGGTACTTTTTACGATTCTCATTCGTTGAAAATGTCTGTTGATAATAATCTAAAACATTTGGTAGCTGGATATACTCTTTCTGGTTCATCTACACCAAACTTAAAAGTATTAAACTCTGTCCCTGTTGTTGTTTCTGGCACCGATGTTGCAAATACTGGTTTATGTCCAGATCAAATAAATGAACTTTATAGTATAATAGAAATTTCAGATGCTGATTATGATCAAGTTTCAATTCTTGGGGCTGTCTCTACTGGCGGAGGGACTTCTAATATAACTGTAATACCTTTAGGGTTCTACAATGGTATTAGTAAATTTAAAATCATAGGTATGCCTTCTTCTTCAACAGATGCAATCAATTTAACATTAAGTGATGGATACGCTGTTATTGGAAATACATTAGGTTCCTATACTGCAACAACACCTCCACTTAATGTTCAATTTACTTCTAACCCTGTTAAGTTTTGTAATAATGAACAAAATATAGATTTAGTTCAATTTGTTAACTATTTTGATCAAGGTATATTTAGATTGAACGGTCAAAATATTAATGGTACAGAAATCAATAGTTCATATTTAAACAATATTATATCTTCTGGAACTCTAAGATATATACAGAATGTAAATGGATGTATTGTTTCTGCTCAAACAACCTATCTGTTTGTTGATGCTCCTAGTGTTAGTATTACTGCAAATCCTACAACTTGTACAGAAAATACAGGTCAAGCAGTTGCCGTTGTTACTCCTGGTTCATCAAGTAATTTTTCACAATATTGGAGTACTGGTGAAACAACATTAACGATATCAAATTTAAGCCCTGGACCTTACTATTTTAATGTGGTTGACGATAATAATTGTAAAGCAACAGGTTTAGCATCAATAACCGCTTCTGACATCGGACTTACAGGTAATATTACTCATCCAACATGTTCCTATTCAAATAATGGTTCAGTTGATGTGAATGTCACAGGAACCACTAATTATCAAATTGTTTGGTCAAACGGTGCTTTCGGAAATACTTTATCAAATGTATCTTCAGGAAATTATGAATGTACTCTTTACGATGAAAGTGGTTGTCAAATTAAAAAAACATATGCTTTGGTGCCACCTGAACCAGTCAATTTTGATTTTACAACTACTAGTCCTACTTGTTTACTTTCAAATGGATCAATCACAACTGCCTTAACAGGTGGTACAAGTCCATATCAGTCAACATCATGGAATTCAGGCGAATCTACTCCCTCAATTTCAAATTTAAGTAGCGGATTTTACAAGTTGACGGTTACAGATAATAATGCTTGTGTTTATTCAGACAGTTTGTATTTGAATAATTTAAATTCTGTTGAAGTACTTGATTCTGTATTTTTCGCTGATTGTAACATGACTAATGGTGGAATTAATATTGAAGTGGAAGAAAGTGTTTTCAGTGGCCCAGTAAATAGCTATTTGTGGAGTAATGGTGCAAGCTCACAAGACATCTACGGATTATCTCCAGGTGTTTATACTGTATTTATCAATTATGGAAACAATTGTACTCATTCTCAAGCTTATGAAATCGGTTATAAACCTCCAAGACGAACAGACATTTGTGTAGTTACCGTTCACGAAGAAACAACTACAAATCTTGTAGTTTGGGAAAAAGATTTATATAATGACATTCAATTTTATAAAATATATAGAGAAAACACCTTGGCAGGTACGTTTCAGTTTGTTGATACAGTAAACTTCAATAGTATTTCTGTGTTTAATGATGTTATAGCATCACCTTTACAGCGTTCATGGAGATATAGAATTTCTGGAGTTAATTCATGTTTGGTTGAAAGTTCGTTGTCGCCAGTTCATAAAACACTTCATTTAAACACTATTGAGCAGGTTAATCCAGGGACTTATAACGTGTATTGGGATGACTATGAAGGAATTAGTGATGGAACTTATATTGTTCATCGATTCACAGATCAAAATGGTTGGGAAACTTTACCTAATAACGTGCCTTTTGGTGAAACAACAATGATAACAGACACAGCACCTGTTGGGGCTACAAGTGTTGATTATTTGGTAACATTTGATTTACAAACGCCTTGTTCTGCCACTTTTAAAGCTGAAAGTTTTGAACGTTCTCGTTCTAATAAAAACAGGGGTATTTTTAATCCTGGTGAAGGGGCAGGCGATTACCCAACTAATGCGGGTTTAGAAGTAATCTCAGGTATTCAAACTGTAAAAATTTATCCAAATCCATTTGAAAATGAAATAGTATTTGATATTCAATCAGAAAAATCAATACTTGTAAGTATTTATGATTTAACTGGAAAAAATATTAAAACAGGTGAAGTTTTATCTGGTTTAAGTAGCTGGAATACTTCTACTTTACAAAATGGAATGTACATTGTACAAGTTGATTTAGGAAAAGAGAAAAAAATATTTAAACTAGAAAAAAGATAAGTGTAATAAATTAATTAAAAACCAAAATTTTTTTGTTTTTACCTTTATTTATCAAACAAAGAAACGTAAGTAAATTTCTACTTACGTTTCTTTGTTTTACGTTGCTTCTAAATTCATTTATTAGTAACGCACAGAATCAATTGTTGTGGAAAATCAGCGGAAACGGACTAAAAAAAAATTGTTATCTTTTCGGCAGTTTCCATACAAACGATGCAAGAGTTTTTAACTTTTCAGATAGTCTGTATTTTGCTCTTTTCCAAAGTGATGTTATTGCTCTTGAAGCAGATGTCTATCCTTTATTTTTATATGAAGATGTTAGAAAATCAAAAGTAAATATCAAATTTGATAATTTTGGAGCTCCATATACCACTGAAACAAAGCCAATAAAAACTAAATATGGCTACGAAAATGGAAAACCTCAATTTTTAGATTTATATCTTCAAACTTTGGCTCAAAATATGGGCAAAACAACTTATTTTCTTGAGACTATCGATGAACAACAAGAAGCTTTTGAAACTATATATGAAAAAAGTCAGAAGAAACAAAAATTCGAAGACTTTACCTTAGTTGAAAATAAATTTATTTCAGCATATATCAAAGGTAATATTGATGAACTAAGAAGTTTAGTAGAAGAGGATTTAAAAAATTCGGAATTTGCTTATGAAAGGATAATAAATCAAAGAAATATTAAAATGGCAGATAAACTTGATAGTCTTTTTAAAAAAAAGTCCACTTTGTCAATTATTGGAGCTGCTCATCTTTCAGGAAATAAAGGAATTATTCAGTTATTAAAAAAAAAGGGATATATTGTTAGACCTGTTCAAGTTAGTACTTATTTAACAGAAGAGCAAAAAAAAGAATCTTTAAATAAGTATCATAAATGGAATTATATAGATCAAAAACATGGGTTTTCAGCAATTTTTGGAAGTAAACCAATAATAGATACAAATAGTCATATTTATCGAACTATTTATTGTGAACTAGGGCAGGGAAATGCCTTTATTATAGAAATTGAAAATATTAAGTCTTTTGATTTATCAAAATATATCTCCGAAATTATGAGAAATCCAGAAGATAGTAAAATTAATAAAATTGTTCATCAGGACAGTATTGTAGCATATGAAGGTATTGGTTATGAAAATTATAATGACCTTTGCTGGAAAAGAATATTTTTACATAACAATAGATTAATCAAATTGATATGTTATGGAGGAAATAAATTTATGTGTTCAAACAGACCAAAACTTTTTTTTGATTCTGTAATATTTGAATAAAAAAATTAAACTTTTAAACTATTGTTTGTCAAACTATTGACATATAATTGAACATGTTCGTTTGATACCCTTTTTATAACATCCTCTAAAAAAGCACCAACAATCATTTTTTTTGCTGTTTTGTAAGAAATTCCCCTCGATTTTAAATAAAAAATGGCTTCTTCATCTAACTGTCCAGTGGTTGATCCGTGAGAACATTTAACATCATCGGCATAGATTTCCAATTCAGGTTTTGAGTTAATAGTTGCTGTGTTACTCAATAAAATATTACCATTTGATTGAAATGCATTTATTTTTTGTGCATCTTTTCTAACAAAAACTTTTCCATTAAACACGGCTGTTGCTTGGTCATCAATTACTCCTTTATAAAGTTCATTAGATTCACAATAAGCTACTTTGTGGTCAACTATTGTGTGATTGTCAACATGTTGTTTGCTTTTTAAAATATAAGCACCTGATAGGTAAGTTTCACAATTTTGTCCATTTACGTCAATATTCAAATTATTTCTTACTAAATCACCACCTAAAGTAAAAGTATTAATTGAAAAGGTTGAATCTTTTTCTTGTTGAACAAATTCGGAAATAATACTATTCATACTTTCCGATTCTTGTTGTATTTTATCGACAGACAAATGAGCATTAGATCCAACAGAAATTTCAGTAATGGTATTGTTAAATGCCAATTCATTATCAAGTGAGACATAATTCATTGTAATATGAGCTTTTGAAAAATCTTCACAACGTATTACGTTACGATTTCCTATATACGTGTTTTCTCCACTTGAAATAAATATAAGTTGAATTGTTTGTTTTAGTTGTGTATTTTTTGCAATACGAATCGCAATACCATCTTGGGCATAAAAAGTGTTTAAAGAGTAAAAGATTTCGTTTTCTAAGGGGATTAATTTTCCTAAATCTTTTTTGAAAGTATTGTCTTGATTTAATGGAAGTATTTCTAATCCGTTTTCTGCCTCAATCGTCGATAATTCTGACGAAAATAATCCATTTACAAAAACAATAACTGAACCACTTAGATTTGGGATTAAGAATTTGTCAATTTGATTTGAACTTTCCTCCCCCTTAATCCCCCTCCAAAGGGGGAAATCAGCTAAAATCTTAAATTTCGTGTTTTTAATCTTTGTAACTCTTGTGTATTTCCACGCTTCTGTCTTCGTTGTTGGGAAATCAGTTGAAGCAATAATTTGTGCTGCTTTAGAACGTAATTCCGCTGAAAGAATAAAAGCTTGATTTGAATTATTTATATCAATTTCGTAAGTTTCTCCCACATTTAATTTGCTCATATCTCTATATTAATTTTAAAAGACCTAATTCTCCATTCCTAATTCTCCATTCCCAATTCTGCATTCCCAATTCTGCATTCCTAATTCTCCATTCTCCATTCACCATTCCTAATTCTGCATTCCTAATTCTCCATTCCTAATTCACCATTCCTAATTCTGCATTCCTAATTCTGCATTCCTAATTCTCCATTCCCAATTCCTCCTTAATCCAATCGTAACCTCTTTCTTCTAATTCCAAAGCCAATTCTTTCGGTCCTGTTTTCACTATTTTTCCATTGTATAGTACATGAACAAAATCAGGAATAATATAATCTAACAAACGCTGATAATGAGTAATTACAATTGTAGCGTTTTCTTTTGATTTTAGTTTGTTTACCCCGTTAGCAACAATTCTTAATGCATCGATGTCTAAACCTGAGTCGGTTTCATCTAAAATAGCTAATTTAGGATCAATCATAGCCATTTGGAAAATCTCATTTCGTTTTTTTTCGCCACCAGAAAAACCTTCATTCACAGAGCGAGATGCTAATTTAGAGTCCAATTCCACTATTTTAGATTTTTCACGAACCAAAGCCATGAAATCTTTTGCTGAAATTTGTTCTTGTCCTCTATATTCCCTTATTTCGTTTAAAGCAGTACGTAAAAACTGAATGTTTGAGACACCTGGTATTTCAATAGGGTATTGAAAAGCCAAAAACAATCCTTCTCTAGCACGATCTTCAGTGGATAATTCCAGCAAATCTTTGCCATCAAAATCAACTGTCCCATCAGAAATTTCATATTCTTCTCTTCCTGCTAACACAGATGCCAAAGTGCTTTTTCCAGCTCCATTTGGACCCATAATTGCATGAACTTCGCCGGGATTTATTTCTAAATTTAATCCTTTTAGAATTTCTTTTCCGTCAATTGACACATGTAAGTTTTTTATTTTTAACATCATTTTTATTATTGAAGATTATAGATTGCAAATTGACAGATTGTATTGTAATCTTTCAATTTAGATTCAGTAATTTTTTGTTATTTTCCTTTAAAATTTTTTAAATATGTTATAAATCCAGCTAATTGTTTACTTGTAGATATACATTTTCCTTTTAAATATAAATATTGGGTTTCATCTAAATATTCTAAATCAAATGCGATTTTAAGTTGTGTTCTTAGTTCACCACAAGAACCTTTTGCTATGACTAAAAAATATAAAAATTGGTTTTTTGCATCACGTTCATAACCTTCAGATATATTTGATGGAACAGATATTGCTGATCGGCGAATTTGATCTTTTAAGCCAAAATCTTTAGAAAATAATTCTGTATTAGTTAATTTGTATATTTCAGTGCACAATTCCATACTAATTTTCCATACTTCTAATTCTTCAAATTTCTCTATTGTTGCCATTATTATAATTTATTAATCTGCCAATCTGCCAATCTTCAATCTGCCAATCCATTATCCAACAGACCCTTCTAAGCTAATAGCCAACAATTTTTGAGCTTCTACGGCAAACTCCATCGGTAATTGATTTAAAACTTCTTTACAATATCCATTTACAATTAAACTTATTGCTTTTTCAGTACTTATTCCTCTTTGATTACAATAAAATATTTGATCTTCTCCAATTTTAGAAGTTGTTGCTTCATGTTCAATTTTTGCTGAACTATTTTTGCACTCAATATATGGAAAAGTATGTGCTCCACACTCATCGGTCATTAACAACGAGTCACATTGTGAAAAATTTCTAGCATTTTCAGCGTTTTTATGTATTTGAACCAATCCCCTATAAGAATTATTCGACTTTCCTGAAGAAATTCCTTTTGAAATTATGGTGCTTTTTGTGTTTTTCCCCAAATGAATCATTTTTGTTCCAGTATCTGCCTGCTGATAATTATTTGTTACAGCAACTGAATAAAATTCACCAACAGAATTTTCTCCTTTTAAAATACAAGATGGATATTTCCAAGTAACAGCAGATCCAGTTTCTACTTGTGTCCATGATATTTTAGCGTTTTTCTCACATAGACCTCTTTTTGTAACAAAATTAAACACACCACCAACTCCATCTTTGTCCCCTGGATACCAATTTTGAACTGTTGAATATTTAATTTCTGCGTCATTTAATGCAATTAATTCTACAACAGCTGCGTGTAACTGATTTTCATCGCGTTGTGGGGCGGTACAGCCCTCTAAATATGAAACATAAGAGCCTTCATCGGCCACAACTAATGTGCGTTCAAATTGACCCGTCCCTCCTTCATTGATTCTAAAATATGTGGACAATTCCATAGGGCATCTAACACCTTTTGGAATATAACAAAAAGAACCATCTGTAAAAACAGCAGAATTTAAAGCTGCATAAAAATTATCTTTTGTAGGCACTACCGAGCCCATGTATTTTTTAACTAATTCGGAATGGTCTTGTACAGCTTCAGAAAAAGAACAAAAAATAATTCCCAATTCGGCTAATTTTTCTTTAAAAGAAGTGGCTACTGAAACAGAGTCCATTACGAAATCAACCGCAACTGATGTGCCTGTCAAACGCTGTTGTTCGTCCATTGAAATACCCAATTTTTTCATTGTTTCTTTCAACTCAGGTTCTACATCGTCCCAAGATTCATATTTCTTTTTTTGTTTCGGTGCTGAATAATAGGAAATAGATTGAAAATCTGGTTTTGGATATTGAACATGAGCCCAAGATGGTTCAGTCATTGTCTTCCAAATTTCAAAAGCTTTTAAACGATATTCTAACAACCACTCAGGTTCATTTTTTTTCTTAGAAATCATTTGTATTAATTCCTTATTTAATCCGATAGGTGCTTTATCACTTTCAATATTTGTGACAAAACCAAATTTATACTCCTGATTTTCAAGTTCTTTTGCTAAGTCGTCCTCTGTATAATTTGCCATATTTTTTAAATTTTAGATTTTTGATTTTTCGATTATTAGACTATTAAATAAGGAATTAGGTCTAATAATCTATAAATCTAAAAAGTCTAGTAATCCATTTTACAAAGAAAAACTTTCGCCACATCCACAAGTTCTATTTGCATTTGGATTAATAAATACAAATCCTTTTCCATTTAAACCACCTGAATAATCTAAAGTTGTACCTAATAAATATAAAAAACTTTTTTTATCTACAACCACTTTTATTCCATTGTTCTCAAATGTTTTATCTCCATCTTTTTCTTCGTTGTCAAATGTAAGTTGATACATAAGACCTGAACAACCCCCACCTTGAACACCAACTCTTATAAAATGATCTTTTTTACCCTCTTCATCTAACAATCTAAGAGCTTGGTTTTTTGCTAAATCTGTAACTGTTATCATAACCTTAAATTACATTAAAATTATTTATTTTTATTTGGATTAATTCTAAATAGAATAATTCTTATTGCAAAATTACACTTTTTTAGGTATTGTTGCAAATAATTTTTTTTTGTATGCGACATATTTTACTTTTTTTAACTTTTGTTTTGCTCTATTCGTGCAAAGGTGATGATGCAATAAAAGACATGAATGCTTGGTGTTTATGTAAAGAAAAAGCAATTGATAATCCCAATTTAGAAGACTCTTGCAAACAAATAATGTTCGATATTTCTACAAAATACGAATTTGATCCAGAAGCGGTAGATATAATTAAAGAAAAAGCTAAAAATTGTTCAAAAAATTAATCGAATTTAGGTTGCCAAGGGGTTTCTTTAACCTTTAACTCTTTTGTGATTTTTCGAGAAAGAACAAACAAATAATCACTTAAACGATTCAAATAAGCCAATATTCTTTTATCAACTGTTTCAACTTCATTCAAAAGACTAACTTTTCTCTCCGCTCTTCGACATACAGTTCGACCAATGTGAATTGTAGATACAATAGAATTTCCTCCAGGAAGCACAAAACTTTTCATTGGCTCAAGTTCAAGCTCCATACAATCAATTGATTTTTCGAGATATTCTATATCGCTTTCATTTAGTGGAGGTAATTTCATGTTGGAATGTTTTTTATCTTCCGCTAATAAGGAACCAATAGTAAATAATCGATCTTGTATCTCAACAATTTCTTCAATATATTTCTCATTTGAAATCAAATCTCTAATTAAACCCACATAAGCATTTAATTCATCAACTGTACCATAAGCTTCAATTTTAACATGATGTTTGGCAACTCTTGTCCCGCCTATAATTTGTGTACTTCCTTTATCACCTTTTTTTGTATAAATTTTCATGATAACAATTGACTATGGTTACTTCTTAGATTACTTTTAGTTGTTTTCCAACTTTAATAAAAGCATTGATAGCTTTGTCTAAATCTTCAAAAGTATGAGCTGCTGAAATTTGAGTTCGAATTCTCGCTTGACCTTTGGCAACAACTGGATAGAAAAAACCGATAGCATAAACACCTTCTTTCAATAATAAATCTGCAAATTGTTGAGATAAAGCGGCATCATACAACATTATAGGTAATTTTTTCTTTAAAATATTTAGTATTCTCTTCCAATTTATCTCTTAAGTGAGTTGTTGATCTTAGTAAATCAAAAACTTTAATAGAAGCTCCAACTATAGCTGGAGATAAAGAATTTGAAAATAAATAGGGTCTTGATCTTTGTCGAAGTAATTCAATAATTTCTTTTTTTCCAGTAGTATAACCTCCCATTGCACCTCCAAGTGCTTTACCCAATGTACCTGTTATTATATCAACTTTATCCATAACCTGATGGTATTCAGGAACACCTCGACCTGTTTTCCCAATAAAACCCGCTGAATGACATTCATCAGTCATAACCAACGCATCGTATTTTTCTGCAAGAGCACAAATTTCATCCATTTTAGCAATATCACCATCCATAGAAAAAACCCCGTCTGTTACAATAATTCTATGTCTTTGGTTTTGTGCTAGTTTTAATTGAACTTCCAAATCATTCATGTCACTATGTTTGTATCGATACCTATGAGCCTTACTTAATCTAACCCCATCAATAATTGAAGCATGATTCAATTCATCAGAAATTATCGCATCTTGTTCTAAAAACAAAGGTTCAAAAACACCACCATTCGCATCAAAAGCCGCTGCATATAAAATGGTATCTTCTGTGCCATAAAATTCAGCAATCTTTTTTTCTAACGTTTTATGAATGTCTTGTGTGCCACAAATAAAACGAACAGAAGACATTCCATATCCATGAGTATCTAGAGCTTCTTTTGCGGCTTTAACCACTTCGGGATGGGAAGAGAGTCCCAAATAATTATTTGCACACATAATTACGACCTCATCTCCATTAGAAACTTTAACTTTAGCCCCTTGTGGACTTACTATAATTCTCTCTTTTTTAAAGATTCCGTTTGCTTCAATTTGTTTAAGTTCTTCTTGTAAAAATTGTTTAAATTTTCCGTACATATTTTTTATTTACAAAGCTATTAATTTTATTTAAAAAGCAAATTGATTTAATGATTTTAAAGTCTAATTTTTTAGAATTTAAATTTATTTTTAAAAAAAAATTTCATTTTGTTTTGTAAATTCATGTTTTGGTATATTTTTGCCATAAATTTTCTATATGATAGATGGTGAATTTCTTTTAATTGAAAAAGAAAATGTTAAAAATTTGCATTTTCCTGACATCGATGTACTCTTAAATGAAAAAGAGATTAAAGAAAGAGAAGAAGCTATTCAAAGGGCTATTTCATTAGGTAATCTTGAACATCATAAAGTAAAAATATATTTTTCTGATAAAAGCGGAAAAAAAATGATAAACACAACGATTTGGGCTGTTACTGACCACTCAATTGTCCTCAAACAAAATAGTATAATACCTAAAAAAAGAATTTTTAAACTCGAATTATAATTATCTCAAAGATGACCAAAAAAAGATCTATAATTAGTTACGATAAATTAGATATCGAACAAAAAAAAGAACTTCTAAAAGCATTTCCAGATGGTTTTTCTTCTGGCATGACACAAATTAAAACACCAACAGGCGAAACTTTAGACGCTTTATTGTGGGAAACAGAGGAAATAATTTATCTTGTAAAACTTAACAAACCTCAAGTAAAAGCAAAAAGCGTTGACGATGAAGACGAAGATACTGATGACGACTTGGATAAAATTGAAGACATCGAAGCTGATGAGGGTGATTTAGAAGTTAATGACGAAGAAGAGGACGAATACGACATGCCTGATGATGATTTAGATGAAGAAGAGGAGGATGAAAGTTAAAACTATTTCATTCATTTTTGCTTTTCAATAATCTGTACTCAAAATTTTTCATTTTTTTTATTGAGAACTATTTGAAATTTTTCAATAAACAATTTACAAATAAAAAAAAATTGTAGGTTTGCATTTATTTTTTAAACTTTTTAGTAAAAATCTCTTTTGATTTTTCACAGATGAACGATGCAAGAAACAGCTCATTTAAAGAACAGTAAGTTCAAGCAATACAGTCTTTTTATTAAATCTAGACTTTCTTTTTTGGTCGTCGTTTCTGCTTTAAGTGGATATTTGTTTGCAGGTGGACATTTTATACACCTCGATACTCTTTACTTAATTTTAGGGGGATTTTTAGTTACAGCCGCATCAAACGGATCTAATCAACTTATTGAACAAGAGTTAGATGTGTTAATGAAAAGGACACAAAACAGACCTTTACCGAAAAAGGAAATGTCGAACTTAGAAGCAAAGATTTTAATCATTATGATGCTTGTAATCGGTTTGTTTTTCTTAAACTTACTAAACATTTCTAGTGCTTTTTTAGGTTTGTTTTCCTATATTTTGTATGTTTTTCTTTATACACCTTTAAAAAGAAAAAGTTCTTGGGCTGTTTTAATCGGTGCTTTTCCAGGTGCTTTTCCACCAATGATTGGTCATATTGCATTTTCAAATGACTTTGGTTTTGAGGCAGGAATTTTATTTTTTATTCAGTTTATTTGGCAATTTCCACATTTTTGGGCTATTGCATGGGTTTGTTTTGATGATTATAAAAATGGTGGTTTTTCTTTATTGCCATTAAAAAGTGGGAAATCTAAAGCCAATGCTTATATTGTAATGCTCTATTCTTTTTTTTTAATCCCATTTAGTTTATTACCTTGGTTTTTTGGCTGGACGGGTTTAATATCTTTTATTTCAGTTTGTTCTTTAAGCATGGTTTTCTTTTGGCTTTCTTATCGTTTGTATTATACTACTTCGGATAAAGAGGCTAAAATATTAATGTTTGCCTCATTTATATATTTACCCATCGTTCAATTTATTTATGTGTTCGATAAAGTTTAATCTCAAAATATGAAAAAAGAATTTCAAGACGAACTTGCTTTAGATGTCAAACTGAAAATGAAGAAAAACTTAGTTTACGTTTCTATTTTTAGTATAGTAATGATTTTTGCTGGGTTTACTTCAGCATATTTAGTTTCCATGGGAGATAGTTTTTGGTTAAAATATACCCTTCCAGTTCATTTTTGGCTAAGTACTTTATCCATTGTTTTAAGTAGTGTATTTTATATTTTGGCTATTTACTTCATGAAAAAAAATAAAATTGCCTTACTAAGATTTAACATGGTTATTACATTATTCTTAGGCGTTTTATTTGTCTTTTTTCAAATGAAAGGATATAAAGAATTAGATCGTTTAGGTGCAAATGCAAAAAATCCCATAATGGTTTCAGAAGGTCTTTATGGTGATGATTTTGAAATAAGTTATTTAAATCAGTTTATTGAAGTGGATGGAAATAAATATCTTTTAAACAATAAAGTTTTAAATCAAAAACAATTAAATGAATTAAAAGAGTTTATGAGTAAATTTAATCTAATTGCGAATAAAAATCAAATTGTAAAACTTGAAAATGATAGTAGATTTCAATTGTATCATAAAGGAAAACCTTTAGTTTTTCAAAACAACACTATTCAAACAATTGATGGTGCAATGTTAAAATACATCGATTTGAAAAAACTTCAATACCTCGCTTGGAACATAAGAGATGGCAGAGGTGATTTTTTCTTTTTAGGTGAGTTGGGCAAGGATTTTAATATTTTTTATAAAGGAAAACAATTGGAGTATAAAGAAAGAAATTTGTATTACAATAATAGAATATTATCTCCTTTTCTTCAACTTAAAATAAAACAATCGAATGATACCGCCAGTTCCTACTTTTATATCATCACTTTTTTACATTTAATTCATGTTTTTTTCACCTTATTTTATCTAATTAAAATGGTAAGCATAACTTTTAGGTCATCTTTAACCGTTGATAATCAAATAAGTATAAAAATGGGTGCAATTTTTTGGCACTTTTTAGGGATTTTATGGCTCTATTTGTTGTTATTTTTAATTTTTATTCACTAATTTCGCAAAATAGTTTTATCCTATGACAAGAACAGAAACAAGTACAGTTGATACTGCTACGCTTTGGGGTGGAAAAATATCCCCCTTTTCTACCAGTTATGGTAAATTAATGATGTGGTTTTTTCTGATTTCAGATGCCCTTACTTTTGGAGGACTTTTAGTCTCTTATGGATTTACGAGGCATAGTGCACAGAGTGCTTGGCCGATTGGTGAGGAAACTTTTAATTCTCTTCCTTTTTTGGGTCATGGTTATCCTCTTTTGTATGTTGCATTAATGACGTTTATACTTATTGTATCTTCTGTTACGATGGTGTTAGCTGTTGAAGCGGGGCATAGAATGGATAAAAAAGGAGTTATTAAATGGATGATTGCTACCATTATAGGAGGTTTTTTCTTTGTTGGGTCTCAAGCATGGGAATGGTATCATTTTATTCATGGTTCTGAGTTTGGAAAAATTGAATTGAATGATGGTTCACGAGCAATTGTAAAAGGTCATTTTGGTGAAATTAAAAATTTTACAGTAATTGAATCGGGCAAACATCACTCTAAAGGTGCAGTAATCACAAAGGATTTATTACATACATATCAACATGCTGCTCTTGATGGTAAAATTAAAGACGGGACCATCACACTTCACGATGGCTCTAAAGCTAAAATCAACAAAGCCGAAGATGAACATGTAAAATTGATTATAAAAGAAGATGGTGCAAATTTCTCAACTGGAAAAACGATTGAAGGAATGGAAGCAAAAAAACTTTACTGGGAAGCAATGAATAGCGGAATTCCAAATAGAGTAACCTACGGTGCAAACATGAAAGCAAACGAATACGGTCCACAACAATATGCTCAATATTTCTTTTTTATAACTGGATTTCATGGATTTCACGTTTTTTCTGGAGTAATTATAAATATAATTATTTGTATAGGTGTTGTAATGGGTGTATATCATAAAAGAGGGCATTACGAAATGGTTGAAAAAACAGGTTTGTACTGGCATTTCGTGGATTTAGTTTGGGTATTTGTGTTTACCTTCTTCTATTTAATATAAATTTTTTTAAAACTGAGATATGGAAAGAGATGACATTTATGAATATTCTTTAGATACACACCATTCTGAAGAAGAAGGAAAAAAAGTTCGATCTAAAATTTTAAAAGTAACTGTAATTTTAACCCTTATAACAATTGTTGAAGTAGCAATGGGGGCTTTCATCAAACAAGGTACTGGAATTTGGCCTATAGTAAAATGGTCTTTTATCGTAATGACTTTGGTTAAAGCAGCGTACATTGTTTTAGTGTTTATGCACTTAGGTGATGAGAAAAAAAGTTTACGTTACATTATTTTATTACCTTATTTAGTGTTTATTATTTACATAATATTTATACTTTTGTATGAAGCTGTTGAGTTGGACGCTCTGTTAAAGCTTTATATGGGATTATAAAATGAGTTTAAATAAATCAGAAAGGAAAAAGAAAAGAAATTTTTGGATTCTTCTATTTCTTTTAATTGGTCCTGCTTCCATTTT
This sequence comes from Flavobacteriia bacterium, assembly GCA_016183815.1. Lineage (GTDB taxonomy): Bacteria > Bacteroidota > Bacteroidia > Flavobacteriales_D > Crocinitomicaceae > M2408. Next base: position 27,691 of record JACPDW010000015.1, on the reverse strand, counting down.
AGTATTTGTTTCTAAACAAGGTTGTGAACATAAATTTGAAACATTATCCGATTACGGAAAAGTTCCCGATTTTAGATTTATTGATATTAATGGAAATTCAATTACCAAAAAGGATTTTAAAGATAATGTAGTTTTATTCTCCGTTTTGCAAGAAAGTTGCCCTGATTCGTGTTCGATTTCTTTTTGGCATTTAAATCAAATGATTTATCAACATATTAGAAAAAATCCAAAAAAATTAGCTCATGTTAAACTAATTAGCATCATCACCGATGGAAAAGGAAATGGAGTGGACAAATTTCAAACCATTTTTCAAACAATAAATGACCAAGTAGAACAATACAATCCAAAACAATGGATGCTAGTTCGTGGCGACGCTAAAGCACTTTACAATATAACCCACAACAAACAGTCTCTTCTTCAAAAAGGAGAAAAGTATTATGGTGGAGAAGCATTTCAAGAATTATTGCTTTTGATGGATAAAAATGGTCATTTAAGAATGGTTTTAAATGGAAAAACGGAAGGAATGATTAGAAAAATGAAAGACTATATCGCTTTGCTTGACAAACAATACGACAAAGAAAAATTAAAAAAATGAAGTAGTTAATGTTAAAATCTGTCTCATTTACTTTAATTCTTATTTTTCTTTTTTCTTGCTCAAATAAAAAAGAACAGAAAAAACTACCTTATTTAGGACAAGTTGATGTTGTGTTTAATGAAAAAACTCAAAAAGAAGACAGTGTTTATCCAAAAATTCCTGATTTTTCTTTTTTAAACCACGATTCCGTTTGGATTTATTCAAAAACTAAATATCAAAATAAAATTATAGTTGCAGATTTCTTTTTTACATCTTGCCCCACAATTTGTCCTAAAATGACAAAACAAATGAAACGCCTGCAAAAACTCACAAAACATTTTGAGAATAAAATACAATTCGTTTCTTTTACTATAAACCCAGATTTTGACAAACCATCAGTTTTAAAGAATTACCGAAACAAATACACCATAAATGCTAAAAATTGGGATTTTTTAACTGGAGATGAAGAAGAAACACACCAATTAGGTATTGAACATTTTTTAATTTTTGCCCATAAAGATATTGAATCGGAAGGAGGATATGCACATTCACCCGCTTTTGTTTTGATTGATAAAAACAAATACGTTAGGGGCGTTTATGTTGGAACAGATTCAAATGAAGTAGATAAACTTAATAAAGATATTCAAATTTTATTAAACAATGAATGAAACTGTAAAAACTCCATCTCAAATTGCAAACAGAAAAAAAATCATCATTTTATTGTCAATTGTAATTCCAATTTTAACTTTTTCTTTGTTTTCTATAAAATTTAGAATGGAAGGGCTTGACTTTTTGCCACCAATTTATGCTACTTTAAATGGAATTACTTCTATATTATTACTTTCTGCTTTAATTGCTATTAAAATGAAAAATATTAAGCTTCATCAATATTTTATTCGAATTTGCTTTATTTTATCAATCTTATTTTTATTGATGTATGTTACTTATCATATAACAAACGAATCTACAAAATATGGAGGAATTGGATGGAGTGTTCCCGTTTACTACCTAATTTTGATAAGCCATATTTTGTTAAGTATAGTGGTGATTCCATTTGTATTATTTACCTATTTTTATGCTTGGAAAGGAGATTTTGTTCGACATAAAAAATGGGCAAGATATGCATGGCCACTTTGGTTTTATGTTACAACGTCTGGTGTTGTAGTTTATCTTATGATTTCACCTTATTATATAAAATAGAAAATTTACATTAATATTGTAGTTTATAATTTATTGTTTTCTGTATTAGTGAATCGATTTTACCAAAATAAATGTTAGGAAAAGTTTTAAAATCTACCAGTAATCGTTATTTGGTTGAGTTAGGAAATAAAACCATCATTACAGCTAGGTTAAGAGGGAAAATACGTCTAGAAGAATTAAAAACAACCAATCCAATTGCCGTTGGTGACAATGTAGAGTTAAGCAAAGATAAAGACGAAGAAGGTATTCATACGATTCTTAATATTCTAAAAAGAAAAAATTATATTATTAGAAAGTCAACCAATCTAAGTAAACAAAAACAAATTATTGCCGCTAATGTTGATTTAGCTATTTTGGTTTACACCTTAAAAGAACCTTTTACACATCAATTATTTATCGATAGGTTTTTGGTTAGTTTAGAATCTTTTAGAATACCAACGATTATTCTGTTTAATAAAATGGACATTTACAATGAAGTTGAAAAAAAAGAAATTGAAATATTAAGTGCTGTTTATCAAAATATTGGATATCATTGTTATCAATATTCAATGTTTCATCAAGACAATAAAAATGAAATAATAAGTTTAATGAAAAACAAACAGGTGGTGCTTGCAGGAAACAGTGGAGTAGGTAAAAGCACCTTTATTTCCTCTTTGGATACAGCAATCAATTTAAAAAAAGGAAACATTTCCGTCGCTAACAAACAAGGCAAACATACCACAACCTTTGCTGAAATGTATCATTTGTCGATTGATTCTTATGTTATTGATACACCAGGGATAAGAGCTTTTGGTTTGGTTGAATTGGATAAAGAAAATTTTGCACATTATTTTCCTGAAATGAGAAATGTATTAGGAAAATGCAAATACTACAATTGTTTACATATAAACGAACCTGAATGTGCTGTCAAAAAAGCTGTTGATTTAGATATAATTAATTCATCAAGATATCAAAACTACCTTCAAATGATGAATGAAGAAGAAGAAGATACACATCGAAAAAATAAATTTTCATGAGGGTAATTATTCAAAGGGTAAAGGAATCTAAAGTTTTTGTTGATGGAGTACAAATCTCCGATATTAATGCAGGTTTACTAATATATCTAGGTATATCCCACGATGATACAGAAGAAGACCTTCATTATATGGTTAAAAAAATTATTAATCTGCGTATTTTCCCAAATGAAGATGGAAAAATGGACAAGTCAATACTTTCACAATCAAATCTTGAGTTACTTGTCATCAGTCAGTTTACACTTTTTGGCTCTTGTAAAAAAGGAAACAGACCTAGTTTTGCATCAGCGGCACTTCCAGAAAAAGCAAAACTACTTTATGAGAGTTTTATACAAGAATGCAAAAAAAACATTCTAAGTGTCAAAACTGGAGTTTTTGGAGCAGACATGAAAATCCATTCAATAAACGATGGACCAGTAACTTTTTATATGGATAGCAAAGAAAAAATATAATATAGTTTAAATATTATTAAAGAACTTTTGAAATAAATCGTTCAAAATCAATTAATTTTCTTTGAGAAATTGGAATTTTTACTTCATTTAGTAAAGTAATTAAGCCATTTCTTTTTTTTTCATATCTAAGCATTTTACTCACATTTACGATAAAAGAGTGATGAACCCTAAAAAAAAATGATTTATCTAATTTATCATAGTATTCTCCTAAACTTTTGGTAGAAGTATAAATTCTATTTTCTGTGTGAATAGTAGTATATTGACCATCAGATTTTATATAATAAATTTCATCGATTGGAAGCATTAAAATGTCGTTTTTTGAAGGCACAAAGATTCTATTTAAAGATTTTTTCTTTTTCTTGAAGTTTTCAGTAGTTCTTTGTATTGCTATTATAAATTCATCGTCTTGAAACGGCTTTAAAATATAATGTAGTGCATGATACGTAAAAGCTTTTAAAGCATATTGATCATACGCTGTTATAAATATAATTTCAAAAGAAAAACTTTTTAAAAAATCCAAAATAATAAAACTTTGTCCGCCTTTAATTTCTATGTCTAGAAAAATAAAATCAACTTCGTTTTCAGACAAAAACAATTTTCCATCTTCAATATTGTCAATTTCATTAATAACGGTAATATTCGGAAAATATTGATTTAGCTTCATCTTTATCAGTTGACGAGAAGCAAATTCATCTTCAATTATACAACATTTCATATTAAGTCGGGGTCTAAATAATTTCTAAAAACAAGTTCAACAACAGTGCCATTAGGTGAAAAGGGTTTCATTGCCCATTCAATATTTAAACCGTCGTTGTGTTTCAAATAATTGATTTTATCTTTAATTAATGAAATTCCTCTTGAGATGTGTGCAGAAATTTTTGATACATTTTTTTGGGTAATATTAATGCCTATTCCATTATCAGTTAAAATTATTATTAAATCATTTTCGTTATGTTTAAAAGAAAGAGATATTTTTCCTGAGTACTTTATTTGACTGATACCGTGTATTATTGCGTTTTCTAAAAATGGTTGAATCAGCATACTCGGTATTTTAATTCCATTTAAATTTTGATCACATAAAACATCAAATTCAAAAGAAGGTGAAAATCGCTGTTTTTCAATTTCTACATAGAGCGACAACAATTCAATTTCTTCTGAGACAAGAACGTAATTCGTATCGGAATAATTTAAATATTTCCTTAATAATAAAGAAAATCTATTTAATAAATTTTCAGCTTCTATATTTTTTTTAGAAACTAAAAGATATTTGATTGTATTTAATGCATTAAACATAAAATGTGGATCCATTCTAGCGTGTATTGCGTCAATTTGTAATTTTCCTATTTGCGTTTTCCATTTTTCTTCTTCAATTTTTTTCTTTTCGATAGAACGTAACTGAAATACGACAATAGAAATAATTAAAAATAACAATAAAAAGGAAACAATAATCAAAAAGGGAATAGATTGATAATAATGTGGTTTGATGTAAAAATATTCTTTTAGAACCAAAGGATTAGGATCATTGTTTGAATCAATTGCTCTTACACTTAATTCATATTCACCTGGAGGTAATAATTTTAAAGAAATATTGGAATTTAATTGCAAACTACTCCAATCTGAATTTTTACCTTTCTTGTTTATTTTATATTGATAGTAAATTAGATTACCTGGGTCAAATTGATTACTTGAAAACATAAAATTTACTTGTACTGTTTGAGGTGAAAACTCTCGACTTTTCTCTAAATATAAAGTATCATTAACAAATAATTTTTTAAGAATAAGCACAGTTTTTTCTAAATTATTAGTGTAATTATCAAAAAACAACAATCCTTCAATAGAAGGGAAAATAATAGTATTTTCTTCTATTAAATGATTATTAAAAAATCCACCATTTAATTCGGAATTAATCATTCCTGAATACTCTGCATAGTGATAAGGGATTAAATAGTTTATTCTATTGTAATAAAAATTGTTTAAATCCTTTTCCTTTATAGAAAAAACACCTAAATTACCACTCATAAAAAGATGATTTCCTTTTTTAATTAATGTAAAGACGTCTTGTGGTAACTGACAATTCTTTTTTTTGTTTAAAGAGACTAATGAATTTTTATGGTAACAATACAAACCTCCATTATATGATCCAAACCACAACTTTCCTTCGTAATCTTCATAAAAAGAACGGACTTCAGTACCATAATAACCATCTTTTTTTCCTAATGTTTTAATTAATCGTGCATTTGAATCAAAAATATAAATACCTTCAGAGCTACCAACGCAAATGTTTTTGTTTTTCAACTCATAAAATGAGATAAATTTTTCATTTTTTCTAAAAAACACCTTAATATTTTTTAAATTTTTTCCAATAGATAAGCCATTACTTGTTGCAACCCATATTCTTTTTTTTGAATCTTGAAAAACTCCATGTACATTTAAATCGGGCAATTCAGTACTTAAATTTACATTTCCTACTTTTTGTTTTTCTTTAAATAGAATTATTCCATCACCCCAAGTGCCAGCCAAAATCGTGTCGTTTACAACAGCAAGTGAGGAAAAGTAATATGGGTCGGTGATAAACTCTTCAGCAGTTTTATTTTTTGAATTAACAGAATAAATATTATTCACATTTGTTGCAGATAAAATTGTATTTTTATAACGAACAATGGACAAGAATGAAGTATTTAGAGCTTCTTTTGGAGTTGATAATGGTTTAAATTTGTTAAAATGAAGGAATAACAAACCATTGTCGCGAGTACCAACCATCAGTATGTCACTTTTTTTATGATAAAATATTGTACTAATATTATTGGTAGGAAAACCGTTTTCTAAATTGTAAATTTTAAGTTGGTTTTTTTCTAATTTTATTAGTCCGCGATTACTAGCTATATAATATAAATCAGATTTTAATTGAAGAATATCAGCAACATAAGTAAATTCATTAAAATCAGTTATTTTTTTTATTGAAAACTGTTTGTCCATTTTAAATATTGATTGTGCATTTGCAAATAAAAAGTCCCCTTTTTTAGTTTTTATTATTTTAGAAACCAGTTTAATTTGTATTGCTTTAATAATTTCCCCTTTAATATTAAAAATATTAATTTTATCTTTGTTTGATATGATAAATCCTTGATTAATTTTTAGAAAAGAAATAGGATTAGTGATTTTAGAGTCAAATATTTTTTTAAAATAATCATCTTTCCCGTTATTCCAATTGACTTCACCATTTAAAGCCAATCCATACAAAAAATCTCCCTCTTGAATTATAAAATGGTTATTATTAATTTTTTTAAACTTAGGATATATATGAGCAAAACCACCATTATAGACAGTTCCAGAAATTCTATTGTTCTTCAAAAAAAACAATTCATTAAAAACAAACTTTCTGTATTGATTATTGGTTTTAATCATTGAAAATGTTTTGCCATCAAAAGTGCAAATACCATTTATTGTTGACAATATTATTCTTCCGTCTTTAAATTCTTTTATAAATTGAATTTGATTCTGTGGTAAACCTTGTTTAATTGTAAATTTTGAAATGGTAAAATCAGATTGAGGATTTTGGATTTTATTACCATAAACATATTCGTGAGCATGACTTTCATTAAATAGTAATGAAATAAGTAAAATAAAAATTCCACAAAAAAATTTATTAGAATAAACCTTATTCATAATTTATTTTAAGCAGGATTCTTTTTTCTCCAACAATTCTTTACCTGAAAGAGTTTTAAAAGGGAAACAATGTTTAAGTTTTTTATTTTTTACTAATTGAAATTCCTTAATGATTTTTTTGTTTTTATTTTTTTGAACATCAATCGACAATGAATCAAGTTTTTTGCTGTATTCTAGACATTTACAAAAAGCTTCGTCTTTTGTAGAACAAGAAAAAAAAATTAATGATAGGAAAAATAGAATCATATATCTCATAGTAAGGTATTAAAAAGTGAAATTAATAAATAATAGTATAAAAAACAAAAAACCATTCAAAATGAATGATTTTTTATTTGTAATTTAAGATTTGTGTATTGGTTTTATTTATTCAATTCTTGTTTTACCAAGTCAGCAATAAGTTTACCATCTGCTTTCCCAGCAAGTTTTTTTGACAAAACGCCCATTACTTTTCCTAAGTCTTGCATAGAAGAAGCGGATAATTCATTAATAGTATTTTTAACTTCTTGTAATAGTTCTTCTTCAGATAACATTTTAGGAAGATATGCCTCAATTATTTTAGCTTGAAATAATTCTTCGTTAGCTAAATCTTCTCTGTTTTGTTGGATATAAATATCATATGTTTCGATTCTTTGTTTATGAAGTTTCATAACAATTTTCATCGCAGCTTCTTCACTTACTTCACCAGCACCAGAGGTTGCTTCTAAAAGTAGTTTTGATTTAATATCTCTCAAGGCAGCCAATTTTTCTTTTTCCTTGGCTAACATTGCTTTTTTTATGTCTTCGTTAATTTTGTCTGTAAAGCTCATTGAATTTAATTTTAATCAACATTTCCGTGTAAAAAAGAGTTGTTTCCTTTAATACCTGATTTTCCATTTTCGTCAACAGAAATTTGATATTTTGAAGCGGAGGGCTCTTTACTTGGTGTACTTAAATCTAAATCAATGTTTTGTCTTTTCCAAGCTGGAGTAGATTCCATTTCTTTTAAAACATCAGGTTTTTTTAATTGACTTGCTAGATTTGAAAAAACATTCATTCTTTTTTGATTTAATTTTTGCTGTTCTTCCGCACTAACAGATGATGAGTTTTTTTCAGAAGAATCTTTTTGAGAAACAATGTTTTGATCTAAATCATACAACACAACTTTTTCTTCTTTTTCCTCTAAAATATGTTCTTCAAACAAAGTAACAGGTTCATTTGATGGTTTTAATTCAAATTCAACACTATTTTCTTCGTTTTCTAAAATAAAATCCTCCTCCATCAAATGTGGGATTTCATTAAAAACTTCTTCGTTTTGTTTTAAAAACGGTTCGTCTATTGTCTGTTCTACTTCAGATTCTTTGTGCGAATTTGAATAAGTATCAAACGGACTTTGTAAAGGAGCTTTTACTTCACTTTTACTTTCATCATCTAAATGATTTATTAAAAGATTTTCATCTTTTTTCTCTAAAGAACCATTGTTTTTATTAAATCCTGTTGCAATAAAAGTAATACTAATTTTATTTCCTAATTCTGGATTATGAACATGACCAAAAAATAGATCAGCATCTTCACCAGCTTCTTGACGAATATAATTAGTGATTTCATTCATTTCTTGAAGAGTAATTTCTTCTTCTCCGTATGAAATGTTTAAGATAATGTGTTTTGCACCGTAAACAATGTTGTCGTTTAGCAAAGGAGAGGTTAAAGCCGCTTGAACACATTCCATAGCTCTGTTTTCACCATCAGCACTTGCCGTTCCCATCAATGCAACGCCAGAATTTTTCATTACAGTTTTAACATCATTAAAATCGACGTTAACAATACCCGTTTCTGAAATCACATCAGCTATACCTCTTGCAGCAATACAAAGTACATTATCTGCTTGAGCATAAGCATTATTCATTGTGATTTTGTTTTCAAGTTCAAACAAACGTTCGTTATTGATAACAAGCAATGAATCGACGTGTTTACGTAATTCTTCTATCCCAGCTTCTGCATTTTTAAGTTTTGTTTTACCTTCAAAAAGAAAAGGGGAAGTTACAATCCCAACGGTTAGAATTCCCATTTCTTTAGCAAGTTGAGCAATCACAGGAGCAGCACCAGTTCCTGTTCCTCCACCCATTCCTGCGGTAATAAACACCATTTTTGTGCCTTTTTCAAGGTAAGAACGAATTTCTTCTATGGATTCTACTGCAGCATTTTTACCTGTTTCTGGAAAAGATCCAGCACCTAGACCTTCAGTTAAACTTGGTCCCAACTGAATTTTAAAAGACACTGGTGATTTATCTAAGTGTTGTTTGTCAGTATTACATATTACAAAATCAACTCCTTTCACACCTTGACGGTACATGTGTCCAACTGCGTTTCCACCACCACCTCCAACACCAAAAACTTTGATGATTGAAGAAATTTCTTTTGGCATATCAAATTCCATAATCTTTAATTTTTATAATTTACTCTTCGTCTGATAATAAGTTTTTACTTATTTCTTTTCCTTTATTTATTATAGAGGTAAAAAATCCACCTTTTCTTTCGGGGTCAGATCCTTCTCGAACACCTCCTTTTGATTTATTTACTTCATTTTTTCTTCTTACATCATCAAAACCTTTGATTACAAGCCCAATTCCTGTAGAATACATCGGACTTGCTAATAAATCTGAATTTTTTGTGATGGCTAAATGTTCTGTTGGATAACCAATTCTTGTGTCCATTCCAGTAATGTATTCAAACAATTGATTTAAGTGTTTTAACTGTGAGCCACCGCCAGTTACAACGATTCCACAAATCAATTTTCTTTCTAAGCCAGAATTTTTAATTTCAAGATGCACTGCGTCAATAATTTCTGACATTCGAGCTTCTATCACTTTAGCCAATGTTTTCACTTTGATTTCTTTTGCTCTCAACCCTCTCATGCTTGGGATACAAACGATTTCGTTTTCTTGACTTTCACTAGCTAATGCTGAACCAAAACGAACTTTCAACTTTTCAGCTTGTTCTTTCATAATGGTGAAACCTTCTTTAATATCTTCGGTAATAACATTTCCACCAAAAGGAATTACAGCCGTATGTCTAATTATTCCTTCATGAAAAATAGCAATATCAGTTGTACCACCACCTATATCAACTAAAACCACACCAGCAACTTTTTCATCTTCTGACAAAACAGCTTCAGCAGAGGCGATAGGTTCAAGTATCATTTGTGAAACTTTTAATCCTGCTCTTTCAACACATTTATTAATATTTCTTGCTGCATTAACTTCACCTGTAATAATATGAAAATTAGCTTCTAATCTCACGCCAGACATTCCGATAGGGTCTTTTATACCTTGATCATTGTCCACGATATATTCTTGAGGTAAAACGTGTAAAATTTCTTCGCCATGATTTAAGTTAATTTTGTACATGTCTTCAATTAACTCATCGATGTCTTTTTGAGAGATTTCTAATTCAGTTTCTTTTCTTGTTAAAATCCCTCTGTTTTGAATGCTTTTAATATGATGTCCAGCAATACCAACAATCACACTGTTGATAATTAAGTCGCCATTTAAATTATCTTTAGTGTCTTCAACTGCCTTTCTAATAGATTCAATAGTGTTTGAAATATTCGATACAGTACCTCTCAGCACCCCTAGAGATTCACTTCTTCCCATGGATAAAATTTCAATTTTACCATTTTCATTTTTTCTACCGACAAAACAGGCAATTTTTGTTGTTCCTATATCTAATCCTACAATTATTTTTGTCATTTCTTATTCTAATTTTTTCTTACAAACTATTTGTTTTTTAAATTTTAAATTAATCTCTTGGTACTTATTCCATCCTTCATATGGAAGTGCGTTAGAATAAAACAACCATAATTTATCCATTTTTTCTTTCACTTCTTTTGTATTATTTGCTTTTCCAAATATTATTTTAAAGTCCCCAACCTGCGGTATCATTATCATATCGCCGTTTTTTTCAATGTGAACTTGACCTAACAATGAACTCCAAAATGGACTGCTACAAACATAATAGGAAATTCGATAAATATCATCTAAAAAAAATTTAGTTTTCAAGGTTCTATTGTTAATAATTTTTTCAACATTTATTTCACTTTTTCTGTCCTTAATATCCCCTGTAAAAACCAATACCCTTGCAGTATAAAGAGGGGAGGTTGACATGGAATATCCTTCTTCATCAACATAAAAACTTTCTCCATACCTATTAAATATTCTAGCAATCGGTTTTCTTAATAAAATATCTATGTTCCAACTGTTGTTAATGCTTTTATAAACAGAGACTTCCTTCACTTCAGACATTTTTTCAATCGACTGTTCGATGGTATTTATTTTAACATTTTTCATTGTTTGATTATCAAAAACATAACCCTGTCTCTTTAACCTATTCAACAATTCTTTTTGTGTTAAAAAAGCGTTTTCACCATTAATTTTAATAAAAATGTTTGGTAAAGCACTAATTTGTTCGTTGTGTTTTCTATTGGTAAGACTTAAAATAAGTAAAACTCCCGTAATAAACAAGCCCCAAAATGTTGATTTGATAATTTTAATCCACATAATCAATTTTGTTTAATAAAAAAGTTTTTATGTTAGTGATCAAACGATCAATATCCCCTGCACCTATTGTTAAAAACACTCCATTAGGTATTTTCTCTAAAGCTGTTTCAATTTCTTTTACGTTTTTGGTTAAAAATTTATTTCTATTAGTGCATTTTTTTAACAACTCGTCACTATTCACTCCTTCGATGGGAAGTTCACGTGCTGGATAGATAGGAAGGAGCAATAAATTATCAAATAAGGATAAAACTTTTGCAAAAGCATCTAAAAAATCTCTAGTTCGTGAAAATAAATGAGGTTGAAAAATTGCTGTGATTTTCTGATTTGGATAAAGAAGTTTAACAGATTCAAATAATGCATTGATTTCAGTAGGATGATGAGCATAATCATCAATATAAATCACTTCTTTTTCTTTTAATTGGTATTCAAAACGTCTTTTTACCCCTTTAAATGTGTTAAGCCCATTTCTAATTTGTTTTTCTCCTAAACCTAAAAACAAACACACTCCAACAGTAGCCAAAGCATTTTCCGCATTATGAATCCCAGGCAAACCTAACTCAACTTTTTCCCACTTAAAATCAGGACCGATTATATCAATATAAAACTTTCCATTTTCGATAAAAACTTTATTGACCATGTAATCTGCTTTTTCACTGACCGAATATGTATATGTTTTGACTTCAGATTTAATGTTCAAACCTTTTTTAAGCATTATTAAACCCTTTTTGTCAATCAAGTTAGCAAACTGTTGAAACCCTTCCAAAAAATTATTAGAATTACCGTAAATATCTAAATGATCTGGGTCGGTTGAAGTAATTATTGCTGCAAATGGTCTTAATTGCAAAAAGGACTTATCAAATTCATCTGCTTCAATTACTGTATATTCTGATTGAAATGAGGAAATATAATTGCTATTGTAATTTGAAGAAATACCTCCTAAAAAAGCTGAACATTTCAAATGAGATAAGTGTAGAATGTGTGATAGCATAGTGCTTGTTGTAGTTTTTCCATGAGTACCAGCAACGGCAATTCCTTTTGATTGAAGTGTAATTAATCCTAAAACCTGTGCTCTTTTGAGGATGTGGAACTGTTCTTTTTGAAAACAGAGCAACTCTCCAAAATCTTTTGGAATGGCGGGGGTATAAATAACTAAGGTACTTTCTTTATTTGGAAAAAAATTAACTACTTTTTCCTTTAAATCTTCAAAATGAATTTTAATTCCTTCCTTTATTAAATCATCTGTAATTGAAGAAGGCGTTTTGTCGTAACCTAATACTTGAAAAGATTTTTCATTAAAATATCTTGCCAAAGCAGACATGCCAATACCTCCAATTCCAATAAAATAAATATGAGTAAATGTGGAAAGTTCTTTCATGATTATTTGATAATTTTTTCCAGTTGTCGAACAATGTTTTCAGTAGCATGAGGAAAACTCATTTTTAATAAATTTTCACTCATATTCTTTTGCATTGAATGGGATTCCATAAGTTCAAAAGCAGAGGTAAATAGTTTTTCTTTTGCTTCCGAGTCTTTAATTAAAATTGCTGCTTGATTATTTACCAAAGATAAGGCATTTTTTGTTTGATGATCTTCAGCAACATTTGGCGATGGAACTAAAATACAAGGTTTGCCCACTAAACAAAGTTCTGAAACCGACAAAGCACCCGCACGCGAAATAATAATATCGGCGACGGCATAAGCATAATCCATTTTTTGAATAAATTCGTTTAAAAAAATATGTTTACTTTGCTGAATTTCTTTGTTTTCTAAGAGTGATTTGTAATAGTATTTTCCTGATTGCCAAAGTATTTGAATGTTTTTTTCTTCTATTCTTGAAATTGAATATAATACACTTTCATTTAAAGTTCTGGCTCCTAAACTACCACCCATTACAAAAATCACTTTTTTATTGGGGTCTAATCCAAAAAAATTAAATGCTTCTTGTCTTTTCTCTGAAATTTTAACCATTTCCGTTCTTACAGGATTGCCTGTCAATACTATTTTAGATTTAGGAAAAAATTTCTCCATAGAAGGGTAAGCAGTGCATATCACATCTACTTTTTTTGATAAAAGTTTGTTTGTTTTGCCAGCATAAGAGTTTTGTTCCTGAATCAAGGTAGGAATGCCTAAAAAAACTGCCATTCTTAAAGTTGGACCACTTGCATAACCACCTACACCTACAACGGCATCAGGTTTAAAATTTTTAATTATCCTAAATGCCATCCATAGACTTTTAAGCAGTTTAAAAGGCAATAAAAAATTTGATAAAGTTAATTTTCTTTGAAGTCCAGCAATTGGTAAACCTTTAATTGGATAACCAGCTTGAGGTACTTTTTCCATTTCCATTTTACCTAAAGCTCCAATAAAAAGAATTTCTATATTAGGATATTTTACTTTTAATTGATTGGCAATTGCAATTGCTGGAAAAATATGACCCCCAGTACCCCCTCCAGATATGATAATTTTATTAAACGACTGCATCTGCTAAAATATTTTCATCTTTTGTTTTTTCTTGTTTTTTATCATGAGAATACACTACCGATTGAACCAAACCAATAGAAAAAGAAGTCATGATTAAAGCAGATCCTCCCATAGCAAGAAGGGGCATGTTTTGACCAGTAACAGGAAAAATTCTAGTGCAAACCATCATGTTTACCGTTGCTTGAGACAATAGTAAAATGCCAATTCCAATAATCCAATAGGTTTCAAAAAGAGATTCTGTTTTTAAAGCAATTTTTATAAAGCGAAAAAGTAAAATCAAATATAAAAAGACCAATATTACAGCAAAAAAAGCCCCAAATTCTTCAACAAAACTCGCATAATAAAAGTCCGCATAAGCTTCAGGAATAAATTCTTTTAATTTACCATCACCAACACCTTGTCCCCAAAAGCCACCATTATAAATAGCTAACTCGGCATTTACAGCTTGAGCGTTTTCAATATTATTTTCTTCTTGTTGATGTCTGAATAGTCGATTTTCCCAAGTTTCTAATCTGGGAAGAAGTTTTAAATCGGGAAATCCTTTCTGAATAAGAACCAATAAAAAAAATGACAGAATAAGAGATAAAAACAATAAAAATAGTTTTCCGATGGGGACTTTCCCAACAAACATTACTATAAGAGCAATAGAAAATAAAATCACCGCTGTGGAAAAGTTGTCTTTTATGATTAAACCACAAATTATTACAACTGGAGTAAGTACGGGGATAAATCCTTCTTTCCAAGAGTTTAATTTGTCTTGTTTTTTTACTAAGAGTTTTGAAAGATAAAGGATTAATGCCAACTTAGCAAAATCAGAAGATTGAAAAGTTAATCCGACAAAAGGAATTTTTATCCATCGACCAGCATCATTGACTTTTGTTCCAAAGAAAAATGTAAAAATCAATAAAATGATTGCAATAATATAAGCTATTCGGGCAAAACGAGCGATAAAAATCGGGTTTTTTCTATGAACCCAAAACATAGCATAAAAAGCTAATAATACATAAACCAAATGTTTAATAAGATATTTAAATGGAGAGCCACCTTCTACTTTTACTAAAATCGGAATAAAACTATAAACACTTAAAATAGAAAAAGTTAACAGCAATAAACTGATAATCCAGATTACAGCATCTCCTTTTAAATATTGTTCAAATATTTTTTTCACTTATGCTATTTTGAATTTTTCGATGAATTGAGTAATTTTTTTAAAATAGAATTCATTGTTTTCACCAGACACAGTAAAAAGAAAACAAGCTTGTTTTTTGTACAAAGAAGGGATTAGATCTAAAGCGTCTTCGATTTTTTTAGTTCCTAATACATTTTTAATTTCATCTAATAATGAATTTGACATTGTGAATCCAGCACCATCGTATGAACACAATAAAAAAGTTTTTTTATTCCACGGAGCAGTGTCTTTTGTTTGTTGTATAATATCACTATTGTTTCCGAACCAAATTATTGGATCAGGAAAGCTGTTTAAAGTATTTTGAAGTTCAATAGGACTTGGATTTAACCATAAAAACATATCCATTCCCATCACTTTTCCATAGGCACGTAAACCCGATTCGTTTATTTTATTTAATTGTTCTCTTCGTTTTTCAATTAGTAGATTTTGATTTGTTTCAATTATCTTTTTCATAATATCTAACTTAAATTATAAACTTCTAACAGCAGCTTTAAACTGATTTCCTCTGTCTTCATAACTTTCAAATAAATCAAAGCTTGCACAAGCAGGGGAGAGTAAAACACACTCTTCTTTTTTTGCAAAACGATACGCGTAAGCTACCGCTTCAAGGGCAGAATGAGCTTCAACTATTTGATCTTTAATACCAGAAAAGTAATCAATAATTTTTTTATTGTCTTTTCCAAGACAGATGATTGCTTTGACTTTGTCTTTGACCAAGGACTCTAGTTCAGAGTAATCATTTCCTTTGTCAATTCCACCAACTATCCAAACAATAGGTTTAGTGATACACTCTAATGCGTACCAAGTGGAGTTTACGTTTGTTGCTTTAGAATCGTTAATAAATTCTATGCCATTCACTTTGGCTACAAATTCTAGACGATGTTCCACGTTTACAAAATCAGAGAAACTCTCACGAAGTGAGTCATTTCTGATTTCAAGTAATTTAGCTGCAATCCCAGCGGCTAAAGAGTTTTGGGCGTTGTGTTTGCCCTTTAAAGCTAAGTCATGAATCGACATAATTAATGGTTCTTTTATGGTTATTACTAATTGATTTTCATCTAAATATCCTCCTTCACTCACTTTTTGATTTAGGGAAAAAGGAATACATTTTGCTTGAATCGTTCTTTTTTTTAACTCTTCAACAATTATTTTATCGTCTAAATTGTATATGAAATACTCATTATCAGTTTGATTTTGTGTTATTCTAAATTTTGAATTGACATAGTTTTGCATTTGGTACTGATACCTATCTAAGTGGTCTGGAGTGATGTTGGTTAATATAGCAATATCACTTTTAAAATCATACATATCGTCCAATTGAAAACTACTCAATTCAATTACGTAGTAATCAAAATTTTCTTGAGCAACTTGTTTAGCGTAACTTTTACCCACATTTCCTGCTAATCCTACATTTAGACCCGCTTTTTTCAAAATATGATACAACAGCAAGGTTGTTGTGGTTTTTCCATTACTACCTGTAATTGCAATTTTTTTAGCTTTACAGTAAAAAGAGGCAAATTCAATTTCAGAAATAATTTTAATCTTTTTTTGAATTGCTTTAGTAATTAAAGGAATCGTATTTGGAATACCTGGAGATTTAATGATAATATCACTTTTTAAAATACGTTCTTCATCGTGTCCATTTTCTTCCCATTCTACATTTATTTCATTTAATTCTTTTATGTATTCTTCTTTAATCTTTCCATTGTCAGAAACAAAAACATCCCAACCCATTTTTATTGCAAGGACAGCCGCTCCAACGCCACTTTCGCCAGAACCTAAAATTGCAATATGTTTGTTTTCTTTTTGCAAGTTATCTTAATTTTAATGTTACAATACTCGCTAAAGCTAGCAGAACTGCCACTATCCAAAAACGAGCAACAATCTTGGCTTCATGTATTCCTTTTTTTTGATAATGGTGGTGTATTGGAGCCATCAGAAAGATTCTTTTTCCCTCTCCATACCTTCGTTTTGTTAGTTTAAAATAGCCTACTTGTAAGACGACAGACATGTTTTCCATAAGAAATACACCACATAAAATTGGAATCAATAATTCTTTTCTTACTGAAATTGCAAAAACAGCCACAATACCTCCTAAAGCCAAACTTCCAGTATCACCCATAAACACTTGAGCAGGATATGAATTGTACCACATAAACCCTACGCAAGCCCCAACAAATGCTGATATAAAAATTACCAATTCTTCTGCATGAGGAATATACATTACGTTTAAATAATCGGCAAACTTTACATTTGAAGATACATAAGCAAAAACGGCTAAAGATAATCCTATAATGGCAGAAACTCCAGAAGCAAGTCCATCTAAACCATCGGTTAAGTTTGCACCATTAGAAACGGCAATTACGACTAAAATAACTAAGGGAATAAACAACAGCCAACCATACGATTTGTCCACATCACCAATTAGCCAATTGTAATTAAACTCATTGTCTTTAATGAATGGAATAGTGGTCGTCATGTCTCTTGTTTGAATCCACATTTTAGTTGAATCGGTTTCAATGTGTGAACTACTTACAATTTTTTCATTTGGCATTAAGTGATATGTTTTATCAACTTTTTTATGTACCTGAACCCCATCATTAAAATACAAGATACAACCTACTATAAGACCTACGCCAACTTGACCGATAATTTTAAATTTTCCCGCTAATCCTTTTTTATTTTTCTTAAACACTTTAATGTAATCGTCAATGAAACCTATCAATCCGAGCCAAACAGTGGCCAATAACATAGTTATCACATATACATTATGGAGTTTGGCTAATAAAAGTGTAGGAATAATTATTGAACCCAATATTATTATACCTCCCATTGTAGGGGTGCCTGCTTTATCAATTTGTCCATCTAATCCTAAATCTCTAACTGTTTCGCCAACTTGTAATTTCCTTAATAATAAAATCAACCTTTTTCCAAATAGAATGGAAATAACTAAAGAAAGAATTAAAGACAATGAAGCTCTAAATGAGATAAAATCAAAAAGACCAGCTCCAGGCACATCAAAACGATTTAAGTAATCAAATAAGTAATACAACATTTTATTTATTTTTTAATTTTTTCTAAATTTTCTGTAACAATTTTATAGTCATCAAAATCATTTTTGACACCATTAATTTCTTGATAAGTTTCATGACCTTTACCAGCAATAAGTATTATATCTTCTTTGTTTGCTATTGAACAGGCTGTTTTTATGGCTTGTTCTCTGTCAATGATTTCTAATACTTTAGAATAGTCTTGTTCGCTTATTCCAGCACTCATTTCTTTAATAATTATTGAAGGGTCTTCTGAACGAGGATTGTCGGAAGTTAATATCACTTGATTAGAATACAGACAAGCAATTTTAGCCATTTTGGGTCTTTTTTCTTTGTCACGGTCGCCACCACAACCAACAACACTTATTATTTTGGATTTTTTTAAAGCATTCTGTTTTACTTGTTGAATGGTTTTCAAAACATTCTCTAAAGCGTCAGGAGTATGGGCATAATCAACTATTGCGGTAATACCAGATTCGGATTGAAAAGATTGAAAACGACCTTTAATTGCTTTTTGTTTACTAATTGTTGTCAATAATTCAATTTGATCTAAACCTAAAATATCTCCAATTGCATAAACTGCCGTAATGTTGTAAGCATTAAAAACACCTGTTAAAAGTGTGCAAACAAAACGATTATTGATTTGTAATTCTAATCCATTTAAATTATTTTCAATAATTTTCACTTTGTAATCAGCAGGTGATTTTAAAGCATAAGTCATTTTTTTTGCTTTGGTATTTTGCAACATGACCAAGCCATTTTTGTCGTCGAGATTTGTTAATGCAATTGCCTTAGAATCAAGAGTGTCAAAAAAAGTTTTTTTCGCTTTTATATATTCATCAAATGTTTTATGATAATCTAAATGATCGTGAGTAATGTTTGCGAACACAGCCACATCAAAATGTAAACCATCAATTCTTCGTTGCACAATAGCGTGAGAACTAACCTCCATAAAACAATGAGTACAACCCTCTTTAAGCATTAATGACAATAAACGATTAATTTCAATTGGATTTGGCGTTGTATGTGTAGAAACAATTTCTTTTTCGCCTATTTTATTCACAATCGTTGATAATAAACCTGATTTATATCCTAAATCATTAAAACATTGATAAGCTAAGGTTGCAGTTGTGGTTTTTCCATTTGTACCTGTTATTCCAATAAGTTTTAACTTTTTTGAAGGATGATCGTAAAAGTTTGCACTTAATTCTCCTAATACTTTATTTGAATCTTTTACAAGTATTTGATAGGCTGAATTGTTTTCAATCTTTTTTTCACAAATATAAACCGAGCAGCCCATTTCGAGTACTTGAGGGATAAAGTCATGTCCATCTTTTTGAGTGCCTACTAAAGCGACAAATAAAGTATTCAGTTTGGCTTTTCTAGAATCTATTATAATTTCATCAATTGTTATTTCAGGAATTTCAATGCTCTCTTCACCTTTATAATAAAGGGAATAATTAATGTTTTTTAATATGTCTTTTAAAAGTTTACTCATTCTAAAGTTAATTCAATTAATCCCCCTCTAAAAATTGGTGTTCCAGGAGGAACGCTTTGTTTTTTTACTGCTCCCATTCCAATTATACTAGTACTCATACCAGTGTTTTCAATTAAATAAACGGCATCTTTTGCTGACAAACCTTTTACATTTGGAACAGTTTTTTTTCCGACAAATCTTTGGTGAAAGGAAAGCATTTCGTTTTCATTTTTTGAAAACAACCACTCATTGTCGTTTGCCATTTTAAAAGGAATTCTGAGTTTTTTTAATATTCGAGCCAAATCCTCTCTGTTTCCGTCTTTTGTTTTAGGAAATGAAGAAGTTTTTATTGCATTTTCGTTTATTGCTTTATGGTATTTCAGACTACCAGCGTACACTTTATTTGCAATAGCTGAAAACACTGTTCCTGAAACTGTTGCACCATAAATATTGTCTCCGTTTGCAGTAATGGTTACAATACAAGAATAAATTGGATTTTTAACTGGAAAATACCCTACAAAAGAAGCCAAATATCTTTTTTCACCTTTGTTTCCATATTTAAGATTGTCATTTAATATTTCTGCTGTACCTGTTTTTCCTGCAATATCGAAGTAAGAGGAGTGAAGTCTTTTACCTGTACCTTTTTTCATTACCCCTTCTAAACAAGATTTTAGTATTTGAAGAGTAGAATTGGAGCAAATTTGATTTTTCAATACTATAGGTTGAAACGATTTTACTGTTTCAGTTCCCCTTACGATTTCTTGAACAAACTGCGGTTTTACCAATTTACCATCATTGGCGATGGAGTTGTAAAAAGCTAATGTTTGTATTGGAGTTAATTGAACGTCGTAACCAACAGAAACCCAAGCCAATGAACCTCTCCACCATTGAGGTGAACCCGGGGAATACAAGGTAGGAGCTGGCTCTCCTGCAATGTCTAATCCAAGTGGAGAAGAGAGTCCGAATGATTTTAAACGGTCAATAAAGGTTGTTGGTTCGTTTTTATATGCTTGATAAATAACTTTTGATATTACATTTGACGACAATTCAAATGCTTCTTTAATGCTTATTGTACCATAATAATTGTTGTGTGCTTCATTTATCGTTTCTCCAAAATAATCGTAACTTCTTGCTGATTCTACTTTCGAATTAATATCAATTTTATTGTCTTCAAGAGCAGCCATTAATGAAGCTAATTTGAATGTAGAACCCGGCACTTCTTTGGTGCCAACAGCGTGATTGTACAGTTCATAGTATTCACCGTTTTCTACTCTTGTAAGGTTTGACATAGCACGGACGTATCCTGTTTTAACGTCCATTACTACTACCGACCCACTGATAGCTGCGTTGATTTTCAATTGTCTATAAAGCTCTGAATGAGCTACTTCTTGAATTTCTTTATCAAAAGTAGTAATGATATTTGCCCCTTCGATGGCATCTTTAACAATCTGACCTGTTTTTTTCCAACCAGTAGAAATTTTTTGTGCTATTTCTAAACCTGGCTCACCAACTAAATAGGAATGAAAAGCACCTTCAATTCCTACTTTCAACTCACCATCTTTGTTTTTTTGATAATATCCCAAAGTTCGTTTTAACAATTCACCATGAGGTCTTTTTCGTTCAATAATTTCTTCAGTATCTATTAACCCCCCTTTGTTTCTTCCTAATTTAAAAATAGGATAAGTTCGTAATAGATTACGTTGTTCGTTGTTTATTCTTTTTTGAATAGTTACAAATCGTCTTTTATTAATTCTTGCTTTTCTTATCATTAATGCATAATCTTGACTAGATTTGTCATGAAAAAGTGTACTTAATTTATCACACAATGATTCTAAGTCTTTGTCAAAAACTTTTTGATCAATCACCGTTGGATCCATATAAATATCAAAGGAGGAAACTGAAGTTAATAGAGGGGTTCGATTGCAATCTAAAATTTCTCCTTTTCTTGGATATCTTGGAATTGTTTTGGTCGGAATTTTTTCGGTATATTGTTCGCCCTCTAATACACTCGACACACCTTCGTTTTGAATGGCGAAAGTTTTAAATATGACCATTAGCATAAGGCAAAAAAATCCAAAATAAATTAGGTACACTTTCCAAACAATATCTTTTTTATCTTTTTGCACTTGTTTTATTTTTCTTTTTTAATTCTAATAACCTTCACTGGTTTTGTTGTTTCTTTTAAACCTAATGGGTTTAATGTTTTAACCAATTCATATCTTTTGGTTTTTTCTTCTAATCGAGCTTTAGATTCAATATATTCAGCTGAAATAGCATTTAATTTTTTTTGTGATACATCTAATTCTTGGGTCAATTGTTTGCCATAATATACTTTTGAAACCAACAAAACACACAAAAAAATAAGAAAAAAAATAAACGGTAAATTATTCACGACAATGTCTTTTCTTAAAATATCTCCATTAATAAATTGAAGAATTAAAAGTGACTGTCCGCTTTTTTCACGTTTGTGTGTTTGTTTCTCCGTATTTTTATTTTTATTATTTTTATTATAGGCATCCTTAATGGAGGCCGAATCTTTTACATATTCATTTTCCATTTCTTACACCAATTCTACATTTTGCACTCCTTGCTCTTGGATTGCAATTAATTTCTAATTCATTTGGAACCAATGGTTTTCTTGTCAACTCATTAAATGGTTTTTCAACATTCCCATAAAAATCTTTATTTAATTCGCCCTGCACATTACCACTTTTAAGGTAATTTTTCACCAACCTATCTTCTAAAGAGTGGTATGAAATAACAACTAATCGACCACCCGGCTTTATTAATTCTTCTGTTTGAGTCAAGAAAGAAGATAAATGTTCTAATTCTTTATTTACCTCCATTCGTATTGCTTGAAATACTTTAGCAAAGAATTTATGTGCTTTAAAAACAGGAGTAAAAGAAGAAAGAGTGTCCATTAAATCTCCTGTTGAGGTAATTTTTTTGCTGGCTCTTTTTTTGACAATACAGTTTGCCATTCGAGCACCTTGAGGAATTTCACCCAAAGTTTTAAACATTTTTTTTAAGTCTTCTTCCTCATATTCATTAATTAATTCATAAGCAGAGAGTTCTAACTTTTGATTCATTCGCATGTCCAACTTGTCGTTGCTCCGAATTGAAAATCCCCTTTCTGGAGTGTCAAATTGATGAAAAGAAACACCTAAATCAGCAATTATTCCGTCAACTTGTGTAATTTGTCTGTAGTGCAAATGGTTTTTCACAAACGAAAAATTAGAGAGGATTAACTCAAAATTCTCTGCTGTCCAACTATTTTGAACGGCTTCTTCATCTTGGTCAAAGGCAAACAATTTTCCTTTTGGGGATAATAGTGAGTAAATGGCTTTTGAATGACCACCGCCACCAAAAGTTACGTCCACATAAATACCATGAGGATTTATTTCTAAACCAGAAATACATTCTTCTAAAAGAGCCGGTATGTGGTAAACATTATTCGTCATTATTCTCCATTTCACCCATTACTTCTTCTGCTAAATCGGCGAAATTCGTCATGTTGGACTCAATCAAATTGAAGTATTTGTTTTTATCCCAAACTTCTATCCGATCATTGTAGGCAATTAACATTGCTTCTTTTTTAAGACCAACTCTATCCATGTGGCCAGTGGGAATTAATATTCTACCAGCATTGTCCAAACTCACATTTTTCGCTCCTTGATGAAATAAGCGATAAAACATTCTGTTTTTGGGTTTAAACAAATTCATTTTTGAAAGTTTTTTGCTTAATTTATCCCATTCGTTTTGAGGATAAAGCGTTAAACATTCTTCAAATCCTTTGTTCAACATGAATTGTTCTTGAGCGTCTGGAGACAATTGTTTTCTTAGAGAAGAAGGGAATAAAAATCTTCCTTTTTCATCTAATTTTACTTCATATTCTCCAACCAAACTCGCCATAGCATAAATAATGGGTAAAATTAAAGAAAAAAATCCCACATTTTACCACTCTTTTTTATTTTGTTAATAACTTCTTACGAAAAGATTTTAAATTAGTTACAAACGATTAATTTATTTCAACAACTATAGGATTTTTTAATTTATGAACAGAGGTGGAAAAAAGTGGGAATATTGTGTGCTTTTGAAAACAGTTTATCGAGTAGTTTTGTTTTATATCAGTTTATTAAACGAAATAATCGTTCAGCAAAGGGGGTCTAAAAAGAATATTCTAACTAAAATTTTTGATTAATTTTTTTTGGCATATCCATTTTTTTAACCAATTAATAAGTAACTTAATCAGAATAGAATTAAACAAAATGTAATTTCTTTATTAATTTCGTAAAGTGAATATCGGAATCAATACGCGTTTTTTACTTAGCAACAAAATGGAGGGCTTTGGTTGGTACACTTTTGAAATTTGTAAAAGAATTGTTGAAAAACACCCAGAACATCATTTTTTTTTCTTTTTTGACCGCCCTTTTGATACACAATTTGTTTTTTCTAACAATGTAACTCCAATTGTCTGCTCACCACCAGCACGCCACCCTTTTTTGTTTTATTGGTGGTTTGAATTTTCCATAGCAAAAGCATTAAAAAAATATGCAATCGATTTGTTTTTTTCACCAGACGGCTATTTATCGTTAAAAAGTAAAGTTCCTCAAATCATTACTATTCACGACTTAAATTTTGAACATTATCCTAAAGATTTACCTTTTTTAGCAAGCAAATATTTACGATACTTTTTTCCAAAATTTGCCCATAAAGCAAAACACATAATTACTGTATCGGAATTTTCCAAAAAAGACATTATACAACGATATAAAATACCAGAAGAAAAAATATCAGTGATTTGGAATGGAAGTTCTCCATTATTTAAACCTTTTTCAGAAGCAGAAAAACATGAAATTCGATCCCAATTTGAAATAAAAAAACCTTACTTTTTATTTGTTGGTTCGTTACATCCTAGAAAAAACATTAAAAACTTGCTTTTAGCTTACCAAAAGTATTATCATTCTTGTTCTATTCCTTTTGACTTAGTTATTGTTGGAAGTTTTTTGTGGAAGTCTTTTGAAAAGGAATTGTTCATTCCAAAGTCAATTCAAAATTCTATTCACTTATTGGGTCATTTACCTATTGAGTCTTTAGTTCGTGTAACTGCAGCAGCGGAGGTTTTTGTTTATACTCCTTATTTTGAGGGATTTGGAATTCCATTGGCAGAGGCCTTACGATGTCATTTGCCAATTATTTCAGGTAATTTAACTTCTTTACCTGAAGTTGTTGATGATGCCGCTGTTTTGGTTAACCCATTTGACATAGACGAAATTTCAGACGCAATGACACAGATGACAGAAAACAAGGGATTAAGAGAAAAGTATTCTCAACTAAGTGCAAATAGAGCTCATTTGTTTTCGTGGGATATTTCAGCTGAAAAAACCTGGGAGGTTATTGAAAAAGGTTTACAATAAAAGCAATTTTTTATTACATTTATTTTATCATTTTTATACACTTATTTCTTATCTTTAGAAGATAAAATCCACTTGATAAATCTTTAGTATCAATGCTTTTATTTACAGTTTGACCTTTATAAATTAAAGTTCCTGTCGGGCTAAAAATTTCAATGTATTCAGATTGATTTGATTCAATAAAAATTTTATCATTAAAAGGATTTGGATAAACGGAAAACTTATTTTTTGTATTTGTTTTTTCGCTTAAAGAACTGTTTGGATTGTGTTCAAACAAAAATAATCCACCTAAATCCCCTCCGACAATCAGATTTAATTTTCCATCTTGATCGAGATCTTCAACTACACAAGAACTGTATGCTTCTGTGTTGATTTGTCTAAAAAAATCACTTACTAACTCAAAAGATTGATTATTGGATAGATTCTCATCAACATCCTTATAAAAATTTAATTTCCCATTTATACTACCTAAAATTAAATATGTTGTATCTAAATGTCTAAAAAAATGAGGGTATATGTATTCTGATGTGTTTATCTCTAAGTCGATGTTTCCCAATAAACTGTTTTCTAACTGAAATAAAAATTGATTTGTGTTTCCTATATTTTTATAGAATAAAATTTTCCCCTCATTGTTACCTATGATTAAGTCTAATAAACCGTCTTTATTCAAATCAAATATTTGAGGAGTAGAATATGTTCCAACATCAATATTATTTTGTAGATTGTCTTTTAAACTTTCAGCTTGTCCAACAAACTGAGCACTTTGATTGGCTAAAGAAGTGTTTTCCCAAAAAAGTAGTGAACCATCTTCTTTACCAATAATCATGTCTTCATCACCATCATTGTCTAAATCTCCAAAAGTTGGGACTATTCTAAAACCCAAATTTAATTGGTTGAGGTTTAAATAATTATCATCTATGTATTGGTATTTTGGATTGTCAACACTTCCTGTATTTCTGTATAATTGAACAGCAGATTCTTTTTCTAAATCATCTTTATAGCGATACAAACAAGAAATGAGTAAATCTTTTAATCCGTCTCCATTTTGGTCAAATAAAATAGGAATAGACCCTGTGCCAATGTCAATTGTTTTCGAGGAGATGAAATTATCATTCTGTTGAACGAAAAGAGGAGAATTGTTGTTTGAAATGTTTTTGTACCATAAAGTATTATTAAAATTTTTAGCTGCGTTTTTTGCATTTCCTGAGATGAAAAGATCTTTGTTTCCATCAAAATTAAGGTCTAAATAAAAAACAGATGGAAAAATTGGAAAAGATATAGGAACAGAATTTGAAGGAAAAAGAGCTTCATAATTTGTCATTGGAGAGTTGGTGTTAGGCGCTGCACCTCCATTTATGAGTAAACTAATATTATTACTCGACACGTCACCCAGCAGTAGATCGTACACTCCGGAGTTGTCGATGTCAATAGCTAAAGTGGTTGATCCCGTGTGTCTGTCTTTCTTTTTATTGTTTTCTTCTATAAAAATAAGAGGTTTTTTTTTAGGATATTCAGGGTCAGCCACATTTCCATCGCCACAAGGAAAAGTAGTATTGTTTAACAAAATACTGAAACTAATTGGGTCTTCTTTAAACTGACCCCAACATTTATTTTTAAGGAGATAAACCAAGGAATCAGAAGTGTTATACCATTCCATTCCCATATTTTTGTGGTATTCCATTGCTTCTCCATTCAAATCAAAGGTAAGAATATCTATATCGCCATCAAAGTCTATATCCACATAGGCAGGGATGTCGCTTGAACTCACAAAAAGATTAGAAATATTATTTCCATAATCGGAATACAATAAGGAGCGGTGTAATTGCCAATTTAAACCTTCTTGAACATTTCCAATATTTTTATAGACTTTCACACCGCCTAAACCGTAGGTAAAAATGTCATTTTTTCCATCTTGATTAAAATCAAGTAATGCAACTCTATGACTTAAATCTTCAGGAAAAAACCGAGCTGAATTATAAACAAATTGATAACTTCTGACACCGTTATTTTCAACATTTTCAAATAATCGTATGTTGTTATAACTTCTATCAAATAAAAACAAGTCCATGTCACCATCAAATTCAAAATCAATTTCTGAAGCTTGAACAAAATTTAATCCACCCATCCAAGGAAATTCGAGTTCAATTCCTCCTTTCTTTACCTCAAATTCAGGTAAATAATCGAATAAAAATTGTGCTTGAAGGGTTTTTAAACCACAAATAAGCACTATTAAAAGAATGAGTTTTGTCATTTAAAATTGCTTTCATCAAAGGTAGAAAAAAAAGTAGAATTATATAGATTTTAAAAGAAAATCCCAAAACACTTTATAATTTTTCTAATCAAAGAATTTAAAGACCGTTGCAAAACCCAATTCTCATAGTTAATCCAAAAATTTAAATTCCTCATCCCGAAGCAAATATCGGGACTGCGGATTCAAATTTTTGAAAAGCCTAGATTATTGACTTTTGCAACGGTCTTATATTTTACCTTCAGTTTAAAAGATTTTCATCCATTAAAAAATATTTTTTCAAAAACAGAAATGTTAAAACTTTTTTTCTTAACTTTAGTCTATGAGCAGAAATTATAAATTTCATAATCCAGAAGCAGCCTATTTTGTGAGTTTTGCTGTTGTAGAATGGTTAG
>JACPDW010000013.1 GCA_016183815.1 Flavobacteriia bacterium | reverse complement strand
TTAATACATTTAGAACAATTTTTTTTGACAAAATAATATTCATAAATACACAAAATTATTTTAAAAAAGTGGCTTAAAATGTAAATATTTGCTTATTTTTGAGTTGAATTTAAATAAAAAAAGAGGTTTTTAGACGAACTGCCGTTATTGGGCTTGGAATAATACTCATTTTTTAGATATGTTTTTAGCTGACACCGATTCTGTTCAAGAATTAAACAACTTAAAATTATTAACCAAAAGAGTTAATACTAAATTTCATGAAGGTCCGCTTTGTTTTTATCCAGATAACAAAAAAGTGTTTTACACTAGAAATAATATTTCTTCTGGTACAGACAGGAGAGACGAAAAAGGCATACAAAATTTAAAATTATATTTAGCTGATGTAGTTGATGCTCATATTTGGGTCAATGAAAAAGAATTTATATATAATTCAAAAGATTATTCCATTGGTCACCCGACTATTTCTAAAGATGGTAAATATTTGTATTTTGCTTCTGATATGCCTGGAGGTAAAGGAGGTGCCGATATTTATCGTGTTGAAATCTTAAAAGATGGATCATTTTCCAAACCAGAAAATTTAGGTTTTCCTATTAATACTGAGGGTCATGATATGTTTCCCTATATCAACAATGAAGGTTTGTTGTTTTTCTCGTCAGATGGTCATGTGGGTTTAGGTGGATTAGATGTTTTTGTAGCTATTCCTAATGAAAAAGGAAATTATTTAAAACTAATGAATGTTGGTAAACCTGTCAATTCAAATAGAGATGATTTTGCTTTTATAATAGATGAAAATTCTTTGAAAGGATATTTTTCTTCAAATAGAAATGATGGTAAAGGAGATGATGATATCTATTCTTTTAGATTGGATAAACCATTTAAACCAGGTTTGATTTTAAAAGGAAAAGCTCGTGATAAAAGTACAAATGAAATTTTATCAAATGTTGAAGTAAAACTTTTAATTCAAAATAAAGTTGAAGTTGTTAAAACTGACATTAATGGAAATTACGATTTTATTGTAGATGAAAATAAAGATTATCAGTTATTGTCTATCAAAGAAAAATACAATCCTTCCAATGAAAATATTTCTACTTTTGATATAAATAGTTCAGAAAATGAGATTGTTAAAGATGTTTATTTATCAAAAATTCCTAATGTTTCTTTATATTGTTTGGTTAAAGATACAGACACTAAAAATCCTCTTGAAGGAGTAAAAATCTCGATTATTGATTTAAACAAAGGTGTAGAATTTATAAATGAAACAACTACTTTATCAGGTGATTTCTTGAAAGCTCTTACAGAAACACAGTTAGGAGACGAGCTTGACTATAAAATAACTGTTGAAAAACAAGGTTATGTTACAAAAGTGCATTTATTTAATTATAAAGTTGAAAAACCAGGACAAATTAATTTACACGAATTTTTAGATTTTACTCTTGGGAAACCTAAAGTTGGAACGGATTTAGCTACATTAATTAATATTAAGCCCATTTATTTTGATTTAGGTAAATACACTATCAGAAAAGATGCTTCTGAAGAGCTAGATAAAATAGTGAAAATTATGAATGATTATCCTTCTATGGTTGTTGAGTTGGGTTCGCATACAGATTGTAGATCTAGTAGAGCATTTAACATGAAATTGTCTGATAATCGAGCTAAGGCCTCCGCTTCTTATATTAAATCAAGAATTTCGAACCCAATGAGAATTTATGGCAAAGGATATGGTGAAACTCGACTCAAAAACTCTTGTGCTTGTGAAGGAAAAATAAAATCTAATTGTTCTGAAGAAGAACATCAAGAAAACAGAAGAACGGAATTTATTATTAAAAAGATGTAGTGTTTAGATTATTTTTCATTGAAATAAAGTTTATCTTATCTTACTTTTGTTTTCCAAACTTCTATGTATTGATTTGAATTTCTTGGATTGATTTTATTGAGTGTTTTATCCATGAAATTTGAATAACATTTTGAATGAATAGACATCTTAGGATACAATTTTTTATATAATTCTATTCTTTGTTTTAATCTTTGTTCACCAAAAAAAAATATATAATCCAATTGAGCGTTTGAAAATTCAGTAACAATATTTAATGTGTCTATTTTTTCATAAAAGTTTGCTTTCCAGCTTTTTCCATAAAATTTTGGCATCATTTCAGGATTGGCTTCTCCACTTGCTTCAATCAAAATTTTTTCATCTTCTAAAGTGTTGTTATATAATGAATACATTGCATTAACTCTTGATATTTTCGATGAAGTAAAAGAAAAAAACAATAATAAAGGTATATTAATTACCCAAAACACTCGAAGAGAAATTGACCATATTTTTTCGAAATATTGTTTACCATTAAATCTTCTTATAACTTGCTGATAACCTAGTATCCCTAACAGAATAAACAATGGTAAAATAGTTAAAATAAATCTTTCTTGTCTGTTGGGATAAATTGTATGGAACAGCAAAAACAGAAAACTTGGCACAAACAATAAAGCATATTTATTAAAGGAATTTAAAAAACCAACAAACAGTAATATTCCGAGTGGAAACAACATAATACCCAT
Organism: Flavobacteriia bacterium; assembly: GCA_016183815.1. Classification (GTDB taxonomy): domain Bacteria; phylum Bacteroidota; class Bacteroidia; order Flavobacteriales_D; family Crocinitomicaceae; genus M2408. The sequence goes on along the minus strand of JACPDW010000013.1, from coordinate 17,106 downwards.
TAAAACACCCACATACATAAAGTAATTTTGATTTTTTAAATATTGAGTTCCTTCGTTCATGTTGTAAGTACTGTATGCAATAAATTCAGCAAACGGCTTGCCCCATATCATATAATCTACAAGACCTTGAGTAAATGAAAAAACGAATAAAAATCCTAATGCAAAGAAGATACAAGCTTTTATTTGTAATCTGTACAAGAAAACCAAGCCCATACCTAAAGCAAAAACAGCAATCTGATATCTAAACGATATTGCAAACCCAACTAAAATTCCAGAAAGTAAATAGGTTCGCCAATGGTCGTTTTTTAATACGTAATAAATTGACATTAAAAGGAAAGGAATCGGAACAAATTCAACCAAATTTCTTACCGACATAAAGGGAATTATCCAAGTAAATGCCATAAAAACACTTACTAATAAAGCCGTCTTTTTATCTGAGAGAAATAAGGTGATTTTATAAGAATACAGTACAATTAATAAACTCCAAAGAGCGTGAATAAACCTATTTAAAAACATCAGTAATTTAGGATTATCAAGTCCTAAAAAATCCATACATTCAAAAAAGATATAATTTAGACCTACATAAGTAAAACTATGCCCTGAAGGAATGCCATTATTACCAACAGTCCAAGGAAGCCAATTGTTGTAATCGTAACCATCAACCCATGATGAAGACGATTCAATGATTAAAAAATGATCGTCGTGCATTCCATATCCTTCTGAAAAAATCACAGCACATAAACGTAGAATAAAAGCCCAAAAAAGAATATTTTTTAATTCAGCTCTAAAAATAGAATATTGTTGAATCGATTTTATAAAACTCATTTTTATCTTTGGTTACGAAAGTAAAGACTAATTTTCAATATTAACGAATATCTTACATTTTTAATGGAAAAATAACTATTAAAATCAAAAAGATGTCAAACAATGACGGTAAATTAAAGAAATAATGTCATAAAATGACGGTAAAAACTTATTAAAATTGTAACAAAATGACGGTAAAATAAATAATTAACCCTAATTATATGTAGTTATTAATAAATAATAACCCTTATTATATACAAAAATAAACAATAATTAACCCTAATTATGTGATTTTTAAAACCTTTTGAAAAATTATTTTGTTTCTTTCTTTCTCACGTTTTCGAGCTTCAAAACACCTCTAGGACAAACAGTTGCACACATTCCACAACCAACGCAAGAGGAACGAGTAAATGAAAGTCCTTGTTGAGCGTAGGAGCGAACGTCAATTCCTTGTTCACAATAAACAGAACAGTTCCCACATGAAATACATTGATTGCCGTTTACTGTAATTTGAAAACGAGAAAAGAATCGCTGAAAAATTCCCATATAAGAGGCCATCGGACAACCAAATCTGCACCAAAAACGACTTCCTAATATCGGATATAAACCTACTCCTAAAATTCCCGAAAAAATTGCACCAATTAAAAAACCATAACTTTTTTTCAAAAAACTACTTTTAACGATAAAAACTTGACTGTTTCCAGAAAAATAAGCAATAAACAAAAATAGCAAAATGGTGATAATCAATCCAATCATTAGTATAAAAATGCTTCTTGTACTTTTTTTATATAAAAAATAAAAGAAATACACCATCAAGATTAAAATCAAACTTATACTTATAAATACCGTCGTTTTATTAACTGTCCAATAAACAATAGTAACATTTTTTCCTGAAAAATAACTTAATAAAACAGCAATGGTCATTATACTTACAAAAAGTAAAACAGTATGTATAACAATTCGTTCGATTTTCCAAGATTTGAATGTTTTATCAGATAAATGTCGGAATGAATCGCCCACGGTTTCTGCTAAACCACCACAAGAACAAAGCCATGAACAATACCATCTTTTTCCTACAAAATAGGTGAAAACAGGAGTGAGCACTAAAAATAAAACTAATCCCCAAATGAAATAACTTAATGCATATGGCTGATACGTTTTTTGAACGTAGGCTTCAAGATGTGAACCAGAAAAAAAATCATAATTCAATGGCCAACTATTTATTGGATTGGCGTTAAAATAACCTAAATAAACATCATTTTGGTCTAAAGAAGAATTTAATGAAAAAGCTTCCATGATAGAAGGGATAAAATAGGCAAAAACAACTTGTGAAAAGATTAATGATAATGTTCTCCATTTTTGATAAACTTGATGTTTGTGCTTTTGAATAAATTTAATTCCCCAATAAACAATACCAATCGTGTAAATAGTACCATATAAAAACCACTGATCAGCTGGTTTATTTCTAATCCATTGCGATAGAGGATTAAATAATAGGGAAATGTTTTTCAAATAATCAGGATACCAATATAATTGTATGTAAAAAATAAAAAAAAGTACAGCCAATACGATTGAATAAAAAGAAGCGTTTTTTAAGGGGTGAAAAAAAACAGCTTTTTCTTGATACAATAAGTTTGTTTTTTGAGGTAAAAACAATAATAAAATGGAAATAAAAATTGAAAAAATAAAAATAAAAAAATAGAGAAACGAATATAATGAAAACCCTAGCCAATTTAAGAAAAAAATCCCAAATGGAATACTTCCCACTAAAAATGAAAGTAAATTAATCTTAAAAGGATTACTTATTTGAAAAATAGATTTAATTTGTTCTTTGCTGTCAATGGAATATAAAACAAATCCAGAAAACAGTATTGAAAGACCAATCAATGACAAACTTTTGTTTTTTATGAACAATGAATAAATTAAAAAGGAGATTCCAAGATAGATTAATATTTTGGAATAAAATTTAATACTTTTGAAATTAAATTGCCTCATTTGTATGAAATATTATTTTTGAAAATAGTCGAAATACCTCTTTGGAAATGTCTTTAGAAAATTCGCTATCGAACAAAGCCAAACGCAAATTTTTTAAAACTTCAATGATTGTTGTTTCTTCTTTAATCCATTTTTCAAAAGTTTTTTGTCTTATTCTAAGTCCTATTGCGTTGACAGCTAAAAACTTAGTTGAATCTTTTTCAAAAATAAAGTGAAGAAGTTGATTTTTTTTTTCATTTTTCCAAACAAATTCATTCTCCATGTCATCAAGTGTACTTTTAACTAAACCAACACATTGAAATTCCAATTCAAAAAATTTAGCTGAATTAGTCCAAATTCCTTGTTCATACATGTTTTTTGGCCCAGCTAATGTTGAGGAAACACAAATTCCCATGTTTTTAGCAGAATACCAAATCGCTTCGATACTTTTTCTATTTTTTTCTGGAAAAATCAATTCTGCACAATCACCTATCGCATAAACATTATCGATAGATGTTTCTAAAAATTCATTGACTAAAATCCCTCTATTAGTTTTTAGCTCAGTGTTTTTTATACATGAAATATTTGGTTCAACTCCAATACAAACACCCAACAATTGACAGGAAAAAAAATCGCCTTTTTTTGTTTTAATTCCTTTTAAATTTCCATTTTCATCTCCAATAATTTCATTGACTACCTGATTGTTATGTAAATGAAGTCGAGGAATTTGTTTTAAATAATTTTGTACAAATGATGCATCAGTATCTGGTAAAACTGAATTCCAAAAATATTTTTCTTTTATAAAAAAATGAACTTCGATGCCTCTGCTGAGAAGCATTTCGCACAACTCAACACCTATTAATCCACCTCCAACAACAATTGCTTCTTTAACATTTTTACTGTTTTGTTCTAATTTATCTAAATCTTGTTTGGAATACAAATATTGAACACCTTTAAAATGTTCTCCATCAATATTGAGTTTTTTTGGTATCGATCCAGTTGCCAGTACAAGTTTATCATAATTTATTTTTTCTCCGTTGTGAAGAATGATAAATTGCTCCTTAAAATTAATTTGAGTTAACTGTGCTTGAAGTAAAGAAATAGTATTTTTTTTCCAAAAATCTCTTTCAAAAACTTCTGTATGTTCGAATAATAGTTGGCCCATATAAACATACATTAAAGCAGTTCTTGAAAAAAAGTAGGGATGTTCATCAGAAAGTAAAGTTATAGTACAATTACTTTTTTTTCTCAATTCAACAGCAGCACTTGCACCTGCAACTCCATTTCCAATGATTAAAACATGCATAAGTGTAAAATTAGAGATTATTTTAAATTTTTAATCTCTTTTTTGGCATAATTTATGATATTTGCATTCTGTAATATTATTAAAATGAAAATTCTTTTTGCTTCTGCTTTACTATTTATTTCTTTCTACTCTTTTAATCAAGAAAAAGGAGATATGAAATCACAACAAATTTTAGATAAATTATCGTCTAAAATGAAGGAATACAAAACATTTTACATTGAATTCAATGCAGTTATTAAAAACCAATCTAGTGGAGTGAATGAAAATGAAATCGGGAAAGGTTGGGTTAAAGGAAATAAATTTTGTGCTTCTTATGGAGAAAACACAATAATTTCTAATGGTTTAAAAACTTGGACAGTAGTTAAAGAAGAGAAATCTGTTTATGAAACTGATGTTGAAGCAAATTCTGAAGATAATATTAATCCAAAAAGATTGATGACAATCTGGGAAACAGGTTTTAAAAATAAATATGAAAAAGAGGAAACTTTAAACAATGAAAAAGTCCATGTGATTTATCTTTATCCAAAAAATCCTTCAAAAGTAGATTATCATACCATTATTTTGTATGTTTCAAAAGATGAAGTTGAGTTAAAAAAAGCTATCATGAAAGCTAAAGATGGAACAGTGATGACTTATACTCTAACAAAATTTCAAACTAATCCTGTTGTTGAAGATTCTAAATTTGTCTTTGACGGTAAAAAATATCCTGGATATTCTATTGTGAAAGATTAGTTTGTGAAAGATTAGCTTTGAAAACGAGAACACCCTCTTCAATTTATAAATGCAAATTAATATTGATAGGTGTCCTTTTATTCATTAATAATGTTTCTATTTTTGCTCAAATTTCAGAAAAAAATTTTCTAAAAGAAGAAGTTCTTTTACTTCAAAAATTAATACAAATTGAGTCGTATTCCAATCATGAACATGAGGTTTCAGATATATTAATTCAGTTTTGTAAATCAAAAGGATTGTATGTACAAGAGTTTAGACCAGACCCTCAATCCGTTCATTTTTGTGCTTCAATTTTTCCTTTATCTGAACGTAAACCTAATATTTTATTCACCTCACATTTAGATGTAGTTTCTGCTTACGAGGACAATTATTGGAGATTTTCACCATTTTCTGGTCACATTCAAGACGATACTTTATGGGGGAGAGGTTCTATAGATTGCAAAGGGTTGGCTGTGATGCAATTATTCGCTCTTGTTCAAATGAAAGACTCCATTTTAAAATCCAATTCAAAATATAATTATTCTTTTATTGGAATGATTGGAGAAGAAAATTCTAGTCCAAATGGTGCTAAATGGCTGGTAAATACTTATCTATCTGAACTTCAGCCAGTGGTTGTTTTAGGAGAAGGTGGCTCAGGAATGAATCAACTCGTACCGTCAAAACCAGAATTAGAAGTTTTTGGTGTTTCTGTTGCTGAAAAAAGTTCTTTATGGATTAGGTTAGAAGTAAAAAATAAATCTCAAGGTCATGGTGCTGTTCCTCCAGATTTATACGCAAACAAAAGACTTTTAAAGGCGTTAATTAGTCTTTTAAACCAAAAAAAGAAGATAAAATTCACTAAAGTTTCCAAAAAAATGTTTAAAGATTTTGGAGAAATGGAGGGTGGATTAAAAGGATTTGTAATTAAACATATTAATTGGACAATCTTTTGGCCTTTTGTCAAAAAATATTTTAGAGATGGAGAAATTTTTAATGTACTTGTCAATGATACTTTTGTGATTTCTGAAATGGGTTCCCTTAATGTTGGTTCAACTAATCAAATTTCACAAGGTGCATTTGCTGTTTTAGATTGTCGTTTATTGCCTGAAGCGGATAAAAAGAAATTTTTAAGAAAAGTTCAATTTGCTGTTGGATTGAAAGTCAATGTAAGTGTGATTTCTGAAAGTCCAAATACAGCAGCTTCTCCAATCACCAATTTTTACTACTCTTTAGAGAAGGCCATTAAAAAAACATTTCCTGAATCACTAGTTAGTCCAATTTTATTTCCTGCTTCAACTGATAATAATTTTTTTAGAGCGAAAGGAGTTCCGACTTATGGTTTAGTACCAGTAGTTTTAAGTAGAGCAGCTATTGAGAGTATTCATGGTTCAAATGAATACCTCACCTTAAAACAATTAGAACAAGGAATTAACGTTTATAAAGAATTCATAAAAGAAAATTTATAAACATAGTAGCATTCAATTTTTGTTTAAATTTCTTTATATTGTGCATATTTTTACAATTTAATGTAAATTTGAAAAGGAAACTCAAGTTATTAAAATTTGATTTATTGACACAATGTAGTATCGATGTTAATTTTATAGTCCACCTAAATTGAGTATTGAAAAAAATAATTTGTATATTTGTTTTATTGAGTAATTTTTTATTACTGTCTCAGGAATCAAATTTTCGTAGTAAAATTTTAGATAAAAATCAAAAAAATCAACTTCTTGATAGTTTTACTGTTTATCCAAATACCTTAAATGTGTTTTGTGGTCAACAGGAATTAGATAAAAACTCCTATCTATTTGATTATGATAAAAATACGATTTCATTTTTCACCGATTGTGAAGACAGTTTGAAAGTAACCTACAGGGTTCTTCCACTTAATTTGTCTAAAAGATATCAACATAGAGATACGACTATTCTTTTTGATGAAAAAAAAGGGGATAGAGAAAAGTTTTTAATACGTAACAACGAAACTTATGAAGACATTTTTGGTTCTAGTGGTATTAAAAAAAGTGGGAGTATTTCAAGAGGAATTAGTTTTGGAAACAATCAAGATTTGTCGGTAAATTCTAGTTTGAATTTAGAGTTGTCGGGAAATATTACATCAGATTTAAAAGTTTTAGCTTCTGTAACGGACGATAATTTGCCTATTCAACCAGAGGGAAATACAAATAAAATTCAAGAATTTGATCAGGTTTTTATTCAAGTGTATAACGACAACTTAAAGTTAATTGCGGGAGATTTTTGGATTTATAAACCAAAAGGATATTTTATGAATTACAAAAAAAGAGCCCAAGGTTTATCTTTAGATTACCAATGGTTAAATGTAAACAATAAACAATGGAAAACACAACTTTCTGGAGCTTTTTCAAAGGGAAAGTTTCAAAGACAAATCATTCAAGGAGTGGAAGGGAATCAAGGTCCTTACCGATTAAATGGTGCTGAAAATGAGCCGTATATCATCATTCTTTCTGGAACTGAAAGGGTTTTTATCGATGGGATGTTGTTGGAAAGAGGTCAAGAATACGATTATATGATCGATTATAACACTGCTGAATTGATTTTTACGGTAAAACGTTTAATTAATAAAGATTCAAGGATTGTTGTGGAGTTTCAATATTCGGATCAAAATTATGCTCGTTCTTTACTTCAATCCTCAACACAATATACAGGAAAAAGATTTTCTTATTGGTTAAACGCTTACAGTGAACAAGACGCTAAAAATCAAAGTATTCAACAGGATTTGACCATCGAACAAAAAAAACTCATGTCTGAAATTGGCGATAGTTTACATTTGGCTTTAAGCAATAGTATTGTAAAAATAGGGTATAACGAAGTTGAAAATTTATATAAACTAGTTGACACTTTAGGTATTGATAGTGTATTGGTTTTTTCTGTCAATCAAGATTCAGCGTTGTACAGAGCAACTTTTTCTTATGTGGGAAAAAATAAGGGGAATTACATTTTAGCCAATTCCAATGCGTATGGAAAAATTTATCAATGGCTAGCACCAATTAACGGAGTTCCGCAGGGAGAATATGAACCAGCCCGTAAAATTATTTCGCCAAAAAAGAAACAGATGGTTAGTTCTGGCTTTTCATATCAAATTAACCCCATTTGGAAAATTGAAAGTGAGTTTGCCTATACTAAAAATGATCAAAATACCTTTTCACGAAAGGATTCAAAAGACGATGAAGGGTATAGTAACAGGTCGGTTATTTATTCAAACAAACCCTATTCTAAAATTGATTCTACTTTCAGATGGGAGTTTAAAACAAAAACGGAGATTGAAATTTTGAACAAGTATTTTTCACCAATTGAACAATATCGTTCAGTAGAATTTGACCGAGATTGGAATACAAGAAATAAAAACTATCAAGGAGATCAAATTTCAAGTGCAATTTCATTTGAAAATAAGCATTATAAGAATGGGAAGATTGGTGTTTCTTTAGCTCAATACAGCATTGGAAAAGACTACGATGGATACAAAACCTCATTGTATGGAGATTGGAATAAAAATGGTTTTTTTTCAAATTGGCTTGCTAGTTATTTAAGCTCCAATAACATAGAGAAAAATCAGTTTCAAAGGCACAAAGTTAGTGTCGCTCAAAATATAAAAAAAATAAAATTAGCATATAAAGACGACTTTGAAAAAAATACCTTTCGTTTGGATACTTTACTTAAAACAACTAGTTATCTTTTTTACGATTATGAATTTTCATTAAGTAATGCAGATTCCTCAAAAATCAACTACAAAACATTTTATAGAGAAAGAATTGACCAACGCTCAGATTCACATCGACTTAAAAAAGCTGCTAAAGCGAAATCAACAGGAATTGAATTGATGTTTAATTTGATTAAAGGTCAAAAATTAAATCTTTTAATTCATTATAGAGAGTTAAAAATTAACGATCAATCATTGATTAGTCAAACTCCTGAAAACACTTTATTAGGTAGAATAGATTTTGATCAAAACTTCTTTAAAAATTCAATTTCTTTAAATACCTTTTATGAAGTGGGTAGTGGATTAGAATTAAAAAGAGAATTTCAATACATCAAAGTTGCTGATGGACAGGGGGTTTACACTTGGAACGATTACAATTACGATGGAAACAAAGATTTGAATGAATTTGAAATAGCTCAATATGTTGACCAAGCAAGTTATATCAGAGTTTTTACACCGAGTAACGAGTATGTTAAAACATATTTCAACGAATTCAATCAAGGTGTATTTTTTAAACCAGAAAGAATATGGAGAAATAAAAATTCTCTTTTGAAATACTTAAGTTATCTATCCAATCAAAGTAGAATTCGAATTAATAGAAAAGTGTCTGATTTTTTACCCGACGAAGTGTTTAATCCATTTGTAAATAGAGTTCGTGATACCACTTTAATTTCGTCTTCAACCTCTGTACGTAACACTTTTTATGTCAATCGAACAGGAAGTGTGTTTACTAGTGATTGGACATATCAAAACAACCTCAGTAAATCCTTGTTGGCTTCAGGATTTGATTCCAGAATTCATGAATACCATGAAAATAATTTACGATTAACATTATTCAAGAAATTTTCAATTGAAAATCAAATTCAAACAGGGAGAAAAGTTTCTGAAGCGGATTATACCACAGGAAGGAATTATGCAATTAAATATTCTTGGATAAAACCAATGTTGAGTTACCAACCTAATACTGTGCTCAGAATTTCTGTACATTACAAATACAGTGACAAGAAAAACATAAGCGGTGAACATGGAATTATAAACGAATATGGATTTCAAGGAAAATTCAATCAAGCAGAAAAAGGCAGTTTTCAAGGAAATTTTTCATTCATAAAAATAGCGTATAATGCTACCGACAATTCTGCTTTGGGTTTTGAAATTCTTGAAGCGTTAAAAGTCGGTGAAAATTATACTTGGACAGCTTCATATCAGCGTTCAGTTTCAAAAAGTTTACAAATCTCTATACAATACAACGGTCGTAAGTCTCAGTCTTCTAAAATCATTCATTCTGGAGGCATGGAAGTACGAGCATTTTTTTGATTTAGATTTTTGTATAGAAAACTACTCTTTCATTGCGTTAAAAATTCTAAATTTGCACTCATTTTTTATACTATGTACAGAACACATCATAACGGAGAACTTCGGGTTTTAAATAGTGGAGATAAAGTCACATTGTGTGGTTGGGTTCAACGTTCCAGAGATTTAGGTGGAATGACTTTCATCGATTTAAGAGATCGTTTTGGAATTACTCAACTTACTTTTAATATGGAAGAGGATGCTTCTTTATGTGAAATTGCTCGAAAATTAGGTCGTGAATTTGTAATTCAAGCACAGGGATTAGTGGTCGAACGATCAAACAAAAACCATAATATTCCTACTGGAGAGATTGAAATCAAAGTAAGTAAGTTGACTGTGCTAAACGAATCCAAAACACCACCTTTTACAATTGAAGATGAAACAGATGGAGGTGATGAATTGAGGGCTCAATACCGTTATTTAGATATTAGAAGGTCACCAATATTAGAAAAATTACAGTTAAGAAATAAAATTGCTTTAGAAACTAGAAAATACCTTGATAGTTTAAATTTTTTAGACGTAGAAACCCCTGTTTTAATCAAGTCAACCCCTGAAGGAGCGAGAGATTTTGTTGTACCAAGTCGTATGAATCCTGGCGAATGGTATGCTTTACCACAATCTCCTCAGACTTTTAAACAATTGTTGATGGTTTCTGGAATAGACAAATACTATCAGATAGTAAAATGTTTTAGAGATGAAGATTTAAGAGCCGATCGTCAACCTGAATTTACTCAAATAGACTGCGAGATGTCTTTTGTTGAACAAGAAGATATTTTGCAAACCTTTGAGGGACTAATTAAACATTTGTTTTTAAGTGTTAAAGGGATAGAATTAAAAGACAATTTTCCTAGAATCACTTATGAGGAAGCAATGGAGAAATATGGGTCGGATAAGCCAGATTTACGTTTTGGAATGGAATTTGTCGATTTAACAGCTTTAACAAAAGGAAAAGGATTTTCTGTATTTGATAATGCACAAACGATTATAGCTATTAATGCAGAACAAGCTGCCCTCTATACACGAAAACAAATTGATGCTTTAACGGATTGGGTTAAAAGACCTCAAATTGGAGCTACTGGATTGGTTTATTTACGATGTAATGAAGATGGTACTTTTAAAAGTTCTGTGGACAAGTTTTATACAGAAGAAGAATTATCAAAATGGGCTGAAAAAGCAAATGCAAAAAAAGGTGATTTACTTTTATTATTGTGTGGTGAAACCAACAAAGTAAGAAAACAAATGAATGAATTGCGTTTACACATGGGGAATGAATTAGGTTTACGAAATCCTAATATTTTTAAGCCCTTATGGGTTGTTGACTTTCCACTGTTAGAATGGGACGAGGAAAATCAACGATTTCATGCAATGCACCATCCCTTTACCTCTCCAAAACCTGAAGATTTAGAATTATTAAATACTAATCCAATTCAAGTGAGAGCTAACGCCTACGATTTAGCTGTAAATGGAGTTGAGTTAGGTGGAGGGTCGATTAGAATTCACGATCGTAAATTGCAAGAAAAAATGTTTCAATTACTAGGATTTTCAAAAGAGGAAGCACAAGCACAATTTGGATTTTTAATGGATGCTTTTGAGTATGGAGCACCACCACATGGAGGATTAGCTTTTGGTTTGGATAGAATAGCTTCTACTTTTGGAGGAACCGATTCCATAAGAGATTTTATTGCTTTTCCAAAAAACAACAAAGGAAGAGATGTCATGATTGACGCACCATCTGTTATCCATTTTAATCAGTTAGATGAATTAGGTATTCAGTTAAAAACTAAGGAAAGTTAGAGTAAATAACAAATCAGTTTTCCCGCTGATTAACGCTAATTTTATATTTATTCTGCAAATATCTATAAAGAAAAAATTATTCAATTTCACCTAAATTTTCCCAAGTAAGAATTTTTGTTTCAAATTGAGTTCGACTTTCATCGCCACCGAAAATAATATTTTTTTTGACTTTATAATTTGTTGCTAATTTTTCAACTTTAGTCAAATTTTTGAAAAAATCTTGTTTAATCGTTTGTGCAGATTTAATTTCAATAAATTCTAATTCTATCCCTTTATCAATCAATAAATCTATTTCGTTTCCAGTATTGTCACGCCAAAAATAATGTCTTGAACTTTTCCCTTTGTTCCAGGTTTGTTTTACCAATTCTGTAATAATGTAATTTTCAAAAATAGCACCTTTAATAAAATGAATATCTAAATCTGATTCTTTAGTAATACCTAATAAATGGCAAACAAGACCCGTATCGTAAAAATAGATTTTTGGTGTTTTCACAATGCGTTTATTGAAATTAACATGCCAAGGTTGCAAACGATAAAGTATAAAACTCGTTTCCAATAAATATAACCAACTTTGAATTGTTTTATGATCTACACCTAACTCATTTGCAATTGAACTTGCATTAAACAATTGACCTACTCGAGCAGCACAAATTTTAATAAAAGAAATGAAATTTGGTAAATCTTTGATATTAAAAATGCTCCTCATATCTCTTTCGATATACGTTTGTAAATAGGAAGGAAAATAATCTTCAGGTGAAATATTTTTATCATAAATTCTCGGATAACCTCCTTTTAAGATTGTTTCATTCAATGAAATTTCATATTTTGTTTTAATTTCTTCCTGACTAAAAGGTAATAAATGATAAATATAAACCCTACCCGCCAAACTTTGTGTGATTTTCTCTAACATCAAAAAATTTTGTGAGCCAGTTAAAATAAACTGACCTGTTAAACCGCTTTCATCAACGATTGTTTGAATGTAAGAAAATAATTGCGGCACATTTTGAATTTCATCAAAGATTACATTTTTATCGTATTGAGCCAAAAATCCTCGCGGATCTTTTTGTGCAAACTCAAGAATATCTGGTGTTTCCAAAGAGACATACCTATAAGTTGGAAAAACCAATTTACATAAAGTAGTTTTACCCGCTTGTCTAGGTCCTGTAATAGCAACAATTGGATATTTAGTTGACATTTCAAGTATTTTATGCTCAATAATTCTATGAATCATAATACAAAGATATAAAATATATTTACAAATCAGGAATTAAACTCCCAAATTGTAAGAAAATTAATTATATAAAAAAGTACAATTCTAAATTGAAAAACATTTTTAGCCCACTATCTTCTCCACCAAAGTCATTTTAATATGTTTTAGAGGAAAAATTAACACACTAACATTCATAGGGAAAACGATCCAAGTTATTTCCCAAAGATTTGAGTATGAATAAAACATAAACTAGCACAAATTTAGTTTACTCCAATAAATCAAATATTATTTAAATCAAAACGCTCCTTACTTTCATAAAATAATACGTTACGTTCAAAGATTTATTTTTAATATTGATTTTTACAAAAATATTATTAAAATAGGAAATAAACTTCCAAAAAATATAAAATAATAAATAATAGGAAGTAAAATGCCTAAAAATTAAAATATTCACATTCTCTGTTTCAACACGCGAATACGAGTTTTGTGAAATTTTTAGCTGATTTGCTATAAATTCCTGTGTAAAATTTTTTGCTTCTTGCAATTTTTTATGTCACAAAAAATTACTAACTTTGAAGAAATTAAAAAGAAATGACAACTTTTTATATCAATATAAACGAAAAAACAAAATTAGGCAAAGCTATTTTGGATTTATTGCTTTCAACAGCAAGTGAAAGTAAGGCGATTTCTATTATTGAAGAAAAAAGTCCTTACAACCCTGAATTTGTAAAGATGGTTTTGGAATCTGCGAGAGAAAAAGGAGGAATAGAAGTTGACCCTAGTAATGTATGGGAAAGTATAAAATAATTATTCAACCAAAAGCCCAAAAACATTTAGCTTTACACAAAAGAGCAGGTGATAAAGCTTCCATCAAGAAAATCAATTTAATTTTACAAGATTTATCTAAACATCCATTTAAAGGTGTTGGCAAACCAGAAGCACTTAAACACGAACTTACTGGTTTTTGGTCTAGAAAAATCAACTCAAAAGATAGAATGATTTAATCAGTAAATGAAGATGTTGTAAAAGTAGAAGTGATTTCTGCAATGGGACATTATTTTGACAAATAGTTTTTCCACTTTACCAGAGTTTTAGGTATTAAATTTGAAAGTTTATAATTAAGACAGAATTGTTGAATGGATAAATCTTTGTAAACTTTACGACTACTTTGTGAAATTTGTTGTTACAATTAACTACACCAACTTCTCCACCATTGCCAGCAATCTTTTATTCTCTTCTTGGTAATGTTTCAATTGCTCCTCTAAGAGTTTGATGGTACTTTTATATTGTTCTTTTTGGTCTTCGTGCAAATGTTCAATATGCGTGTAGAATTTGTCAACTTTTTCATTATGAATGGTATAATTAGGTGCTTCATTAGTTAAAATGATTTCAGCAGGTACATCCAAAATTTTAGCAATATCGTTTAATCGTTCGGTAGTTAGTTTCACATTCTCTGTTTCAATACGCGAATAGGAATTTTGCGAAATTTTCAACTGATTTGCCATAATTTCTTGTGTGAAATTTTTTGTTTCTCGCAATTTTTTTATTCGTTGACCGATTGGATTCATAACTTTTATGTTTTATTATCCAAAATTAATCTAAATAATTCAATTATCCAAATTATGGATATATTATTCTTTTTTTGGGAGTGGATGGGGGGTAAGTATTATTAGATTTGTGCTGGAATTTAACCATTTTCAACAAAATTATTAATAATGAAAATAACTATTCAAGAGATTAGGGATTATTTAAGTAAAAATGAACTTAAATTTAATCAACTGATGAATCCTAAAAAGTATTACCAAAAAGTAAGTTTCAAAGAAGATATACTAACTGTTGAGGGTTTTAAGAAAGATGGTTTATCTAAATATAAAAGAACAATTTTTGTCAATGAAATTATTGAATTATATAATAAAACAGAAGAATATATAACTCGTGTAGAATTTGAAATACATTGTTCTAAATCAAAAGATTGTCCATGTGGATTTACTACAATACTCAGAATATTTGAAGTTTTGAATTTTGGTCATATAGTTAAAGATGGAAGAAAATATAAATTACTTAAAAACAAATAAATCATGAAAAAACAATTACTTAAATACAGTTTTATACTGTTCTCTTTTGGTGCTTTCTCCCAAGTTCCTTCTTATGTTCCAACCGATGGCCTAGTGGGTTGGTGGCCTTTCAATGGAAATGCTGACGACGAAAGTGGGAATGGGAATGATGGGACGGTAAATAGTGCAACTTTATCTACAGATAGAAATGGAGTTGCAAATTCTGCTTATTACTTTTCAAGCACAAATTGTGAGTCAAGAATAGATGTTGACATAAATTCTAGTTCGATAACCAATGGAATCACTATTTCAGTTTGGATAAAGAGGAATGATGATGGTTGTCAAGCACCACGTTTTTTAGAAGCTTGGCCAGGATCTAATACCACTGGACACATTGAATGGGCTTGGGGTAACACTTTTAATAGCCCTCATCAATTATTACATAGATTAAATGGAAGTTCTGGAGTTGGTAACACAAATTTCACAACAGCTGTTAACAATAGTGAATGGTTAATATTTTATACACAAATGATGGAATAGTAGCAAGATTTTATCAAAATGGTCAATTAATAAATCAGGAATCAAATCCATCTGGAAGTGAAATAGTTATGGCAAATGACATAGCTTTTGGAAGAATGAATCACCCAGGATATGATGCATTCAATGGTAATCTTGACGACATTGGAATTTGGAACCGTGCATTAACTACACAAGAAATTTCAGATTTATATAATGGTTGTACGAACCCTCCAATAGCTTCAATTGCATCTTCAGGAAATACCACTTTTTGCGATGGAGGTAGTGTAATCCTTGATGCAAATACGGGAACAAACTTCACCTATCAATGGTATAGAAATGGTACTTTAATTCCAAATGCAACAAATATAAGTTATTCAGCAAACCAAGAAGGTACATATACCGTAAGTATCAATAATGGTGAATGTTCTGCTGTTAGTAATGCAATTGTTGTAACGGTTAATCCTTTGCCTACGGTTAATTTTAATGCTTTAACTCCATTGGTTTCAAAAAATGCAAATGCAATTAATTTATCAGGTACTCCAAATGGAGGGTCTTTTAGTGGAGTTGGAGTAAGTGGAAATCAATTTATACCCTTTAATGCTGGATTAGGTTCAAAAACACTTACTTATTCTTACACAGATGGAAACGGTTGCACTAATACTGCTTATCAAAGTGTCATTGTATATGATACCATTGCTTGTTCCGTGAGTGACACCTTAATTATGGATGTTTTGCTATCAGTTAATCCGCTAACTTACAATACAATTAAAGTATATCCAAATCCAGGTAATACAACACTTTTTATAAATACAGGTAATTTTACTACAATGAGTAACTATTCTATCCGTATAGATAATTCATTAGGTCAACAAGTATATACCACTCCAATCAATCAACAAGAATATACGATTGATATTTCTTCTTGGTCAAATTATGGAACGTATTTCCTACATTTAATCGATAGCACTGGAAATAGTGTTGAAATCAAGAAGATTATTTTGCAATAGGAAATATAAGATCTAAAAAGTAAAGGTGTCAAAATTGGCACCTTTTTTTTGTCATTTTTGTAAAAATAGTATTGTTTTTAATGCTTTTTTTCTTATCTTTAGTTAAGAATTTCATAAACTAAACATGGAAATACAACTTATTCAACACAAAATTTATGACATAAGGGGTCATAAAGTAATCCTTGATTTTGATCTCGCAGTACTTTATGAAGTAGAAAACAGAGCTTTAAAACAAGCTGTTAAAAGGAATTTAGATCGTTTTCCTGAAGATTTTATGTTTAAACTTACTGTTAAAGAATGGAAAGAGCTTATCACAAATTGTGACAAGCTACCTGAAGCAATAAAATTTAGTCCAACCAGTCCACTTGCATTTACTGAGCAAGGTGTTTCTATGTTATCAAGCATTTTAAGAAGTAAGAAAGCGATACAAATTAATATTGCTATTATGCGAACTTTTGTACTAATAAGAAATTTTGCATTAACTAATAATGAACTTACAATAAAACTAAAAGAACTTGAAAGGAAATATGACAAACAATTTGTTGATGTTTTTGAGGCGATAAATTATCTTATAAAAAAGGACAATATTAATAAACAACATAATACAAGGGTGAAAATTGGGTTTAAAACTAAAGAATAATGTT
>JACPDW010000008.1 GCA_016183815.1 Flavobacteriia bacterium | reverse complement strand
TTATCATGAAAATAGCATTGAATCTATTAAAAAATGAAACTTCTACAAAACAAGGAATACAAGGAAAAAGGCTTAAAGCAGCTTGGAATGAAGACTACCTTTGGAAAGTTTTAGATATAAAAGTGTGAGTTTGCCCTGTTTAAGCGATTGTCTTTTAATAACACTCACTTATTTAATACTTTAATTCAAAAAATTATTTTTATCCGCAAAAATATTAGATATAATTTAATACAACCAAATATCGATATCATTAACAAATCTGACTCTATTTATTATCATTCTACTTATTTCATGTTCTCAGTTTATTTTTTACAACTATGTGCTTTTACTTAATATTCGTTGGCACATATTGTATATTCGTTCATAAACATAAAATATTCATTTTTTAAAAAAAAATCATATTATGCTTGCATATATAAAATAAAGTTTTTAAATTTACAGTAACCATTAAACCCGAAGTGGTGTAAAAAAATAAAACTATGAAAAATATTTTTACTAATTGCTTAGTGTTAGCTGGAATGTTGGTACTAAGTTTTCAAATCAAAGCAGAAATAATTACTGCAGTAAACGGTCCTGGAGTTGAAAACTGGAATGTTGCTGGAACATGGGATTTAGGTCGTGTTCCAAAATGTGGAGATACTATTGTTATTCCCGCTGGAGTAACTGTATTAATTCCTGCCAATGTTGACTTAGATGATCCTGCAAATTCTGCATGTGGTGAAACTCACATTATTGTTTCAGGAACAATAAGTTTATCAAATGGTACTAGATTAGAATTAGCATCTGGAGTTTGTTTAGATTTTAAAGATACAGGAACTCTAACTACTCATGGTGGTGGTAAAGGTGTCGCTAATGTACAAATTGGTGGTTCCACTGAATGGCAAGCATCTGATGGCGATTGGGTTGGACCTGATAACATTGGTTGTAGTAATGCACTTCCAGTTGAGTTAATCTCATTTAATATCAATATTAAAAGTGATTATGTTGAGTTGAATTTTGAAACTGCTTCTGAAAGAGAATTAGATTATTTTATAATTGAAAATTCAAGAGACGGGAGTTACTGGCAAGAAATTTCTACAATTGATGCAGTTGGAAATACTTCAAGCACTAATAAATATATTACAAAAGACGAAAATCCATTTAATGGAGAATCGTATTATAGACTTAAAAACGTTGATTTAGACGGAAATGTTAATATACTTGAAATAGTTTCATGTTCTTTTTATGCTAGTAAATTTTTAATGTATCCTATACCAGTTAATAAAGTAATGTATATGGAAGGAGACAAACTTGATCAAGCAGAAATTAAAATTATGAATGGTTTAGGAGATGTTATTGAAATAGAGAAAACTTTAATTGGAGATAAAATAAGTTTTGATTTCGAACCTATTAAAACTGGAGTATATTTTGTACAGATTGAAACTCCTTCACTTAAAAAGACTGAAAGAATTGTAGTTGTAAGAAATAAATAATAAAATTTCATAGTTTACAAATGTGGGGAGTTATTTACTCCCCTTTTTTTTATTATTAGAAATTTATAATTGATAAAGATTTGTTTTTTAATTTTTAAAATTCTAAAATGAATATCTAATAATTTTAGATATATTTCCAAAAATAAATACCCAATAAAACATTAAAAAAAATGATTTTATACGTTTAAATTTTCATTAAAAATATATAAATAATCGATGAAAAAGTTAATTTGAAAGTTTATGTAAAAAAATATTATATTATGCTTGCATAGTATATTTTTAATTTATAATTTTACTACAACATTAAATCATTAAAGATTTATAAAATTTAAAACTATGAAAAACTTAAAATTAAAATTCGTAAAATTATTTTTTAGTTTAATTTTACTTACAACAGGACACTCTACTATCATAACGGCTGTTAATGGTCCAGGTGCTGAAAATTGGAATATTGCAGGAACTTGGGATTTAGGTCGTGTTCCAAAATGTGGAGATACGATCGTGATTCCTGAAGGAGTAACCGTATTAATTCCTGCCAATGTTGATCTAGATGATCCAGCCAATTCTGCTTGTGGTGAAACTCACATTATAGTATCAGGAATAATTAGTTTATCAAATGGTACTAGATTAGAATTAGCTTCAGGAGTTTGTATAGATTTTAAAGATACAGGGATTTTAACTACTCATGGTGGTGGTAAAGGAGTTGCTAATGTACAAATTGGTGGTTCCACTGAATGGCACGCATCAGATGGTGATTGGGTTGGACCTGATAACATTGGTTGTAGCAATGCACTTCCAGTAGAACTAATTAGTTTTAATCTTGAAATAATCAATGAAAAAGTAGAACTGTCTTTTGTTACATCAACTGAAAGAGAACTGGATTATTATATAATAGAAAGTTCAAGAGACGGAAGTTTTTGGCAAGAAATTTCATCAGTTAAGGCGATAGGTAATTCTTCAAACCTTAATAAATATAGCTCAAAAGATGAAAATCCTTTTAATGGTGAATCGTATTATAGACTTAAAAACGTTGATATAAATGGAACTGTAAATATTTTAGAAATTATATCTTGCTCATTTTATTCAAATAAATTTTTAATGTATCCAATTCCTGTTAATAAAGTGATGTTTATAGAAGGTGATAACATAGAAAAAACAGAATTTACATTAATAAACAGTATGGGCGATGTTGTTGAAATAGAAAAAACAGTAGTTGGTGATAAATTAAGTTTTGATTTTGAACCAATTAATACTGGTGTATATTTCATTAAAATGGAAAATGCAAATTTTAAGAAAATGGAAAGAATTGTCGTTATTCGCAACAAATAAACACTAAAATTTAAATAATATTTGTAAAAGGAACATTTTTTGTTCTTTTTTTTTATCTTTGATATTCAGAACCAACAAAAAAATGTTTCGATTGCTAATTTGGTATAATTTTAGATTTGTTAAACTTTTATTAGTAATATTTTTTTTCATTAGTTCACTCAAAGTCAGTTCGCAAGATATTATAGATACAACCTATTCAAAATTTATTAAGCACATAAATAACTTCACAAAATCTACAACATTTTCTGGAAGTAAGTACACAGATTATCATTCTGGACTTAAAAAAGCATTTTTATTTAATGGTGATATCTCTTACCCTTTTTTAATTCAATCTGAATACTTTAAATGTAAAAAATTATTTTATTTAATTCAAATTTTTCCTGATATTAAAATAAGAATTTTTCAAAATGACACTACTTATTCTGATAAATCCAAACCAGTTAGAACACCAAGTTATAATCCGAAAATTAGCTTTACATTTTCCCATTCTTCGTTATGGCGAAATAATAGAAAAAATTTTTATTTTTTTCAATTCAACTTACTTCACCATTCTAATGGACAAGACGGTTGGGAATTCTCCTATCCTGATAGTATTGTCAATTTATATAATGGAAGTTTTAGTGAAACTTTATACTTTCAATACTATTTAGGGATGTATAAAAAAACAAATTTCAAAAAAGACCAACATTTTTATTTCAAAACTGGTTTTGAGTGGCATCCATCATATTTATCTAATATCAAATTATCTCAAAGCAATTTGTACGCAGGAAATAGATGGTTAAACGACTTTCAATATTCAATCAGTAAAAAATATAAAGATAATTTTTTTGAAAAACATCGTTTTACATTAAACTTTGAATATATAACCGATTTGACTTATTATTCAGGAAATTTAAAAATAAAGAATAAGATCGATTTATTCAATTTGTCAAAAAGAATGAATATCCAATTGACTTATATTTACACCCTTTTAAAGACAAAAGCTTTAGCGATTTTTATGCAAACGGCATATTATGGATCTGATTCATATAATATATATTTTCAACAATCTTTTTATGTTGCAAGAATTGGATTGGCTCTAGGTCAATTTTATTGAACTCTGTTTAAACACATTTTCATTCTTAAAATTCTTTTACAAGCGATATCTACTTTATTTTTAAAAGCAGAATCATTTCTATATTTTGCTAATATTTCAGAAAAAGCTTTTTCAGAATTTAGAGGCATTAATAAAATATCGCAACCTGCGTCAATTGCCATTACTGAAGCATTTTTAAAACTACTTACCCCACCCATATTCATTGCATCAGTTACTATTAATCCATTAAAACCCATTTGTTTTCTTAACAAATCTGTAACAATTAACGGAGAAAGAGTCGAAGGTAAACCTTTTGTATCATAAATGGGATTGTTTTTTACTGCAATATGAGCTATCATAATTGATAATACACCACTTTCAATTAATGGAGGATAAGTTTTTAATTCTCTCAACTCACCATCGATTACTTGAAGTGCCTTATGGGTGTCACCTGAGACCAATCCATGACCAGGAAAATGTTTAGCAGTTGCAATAATTTGCTGTTTTTGAGAGGTTTGAATAAAAGCTTCAGACCAAGGGATAATGTTACTTGGAATATTCCCAAAACTTCTAAAACCTACTGTTTTATTTGGACTCATATCAACTACAGGTGCAAAATTATAATTGATACCAATAGAAAGTAAATCACTACAAATGGTATCAGTATATTGCAAAACTTCTTGAAGATTTTTCATTTCATTTGCTTTTTTCACTTGTTTAGAACCTATAATTTTTCTATTTATCAAACTAGGTTCAGCATCAGCACTATAGAGAAATAAAGGATGTTCATTCTCTTTATTCCATTCGTCATATTTTTTAGTATATTGTGTAAATTGTTCCTTTGTCCCGTTCAACATTAATAAACCACCAATCATTCTATTTTTAACTAATTTGTCAATTACAGTTTCTGTCTGACCTAATCTACCAATTGCAGGCATGAGTAATTGTGCGACTATACTAGTGTCATCTAATTGAGAAAAAAGATGTTCAACTTCTTTTTCTAGTGTTTTATTATCATCTAAAAAATCACTTAATTGATAATGATTTTGTGTTGTGGACAATTCATTTCTATTGCTTTTGACGATGATTTTTTTTTCATTGTTAGTACTTGTTTGACCACAAGCATTTAAAAACAATATCAGAATAAAAAAGATAGAGAATAATTTCATTTTTTTATCAGTAAAATTATAAATTCTACTTTTTATAATAAATTAATTCATCAATTTATTTATTAACAATAGCATTATGATAAATAAATTCACATAATTTTTCATTTTTAAGGTGCTTTTAAAAAAAATAATGTATATTTGAGCATATTTAATCATCTATGAACCATAATTTGTACATTGTTCCTCACGACTTCACGCCAATAGGTGATGCTGCTTTGAAATACGCTATTCATTTGGGTAAAAAAATTAGAGTTGATATTCAAATTGTCCATCTGATTTCAGACAAATCAAAAACTATGGCAACCAAACAGAAACTTGAAAAAATAGTTCAAAGTATTGATAAGCCAAGTTATATTAAATGTGAATCTAAAATTATTATAGGAAGTATATTTGAAGATTTAGGCAAACATGCTAAAAAAGAAGGAGCTCAATTAATAATTATGGGTACACATGGTCTTTCTATAACTCAAAAACTTTTTGGTAGTAACGTAATTAAAGTAGTAACCAGCTCAGAAGTTCCTTTTTTGATTATTCAAAAAGATACAAAAATTGAAGAAGTTAAAAAAATTGTCGCTCCAATTGATATGACAAAAGAAAGTCTTCAAATTACTGGTCCTGCTGGTGATTTATCTAAAATATTTCATTCCGAAGTACATGTTATTGCTGAAAAAGAAACAGATGAAATCTTATCAAGGAAACAATCTAATCGTTTTTCTCTGATTAAAGATCAATATGATGAAAAAGAAGTAAAATATCATTTTCAATTAATCAACGAAAGGGGTTCATTTCAATCAAAAGTGATTGAATATGCTAAGAAAAATAATGCAAACTTTTTTGCATTGGCTTATCATTCAGAAAGTTTATTTGCCATGTTAGATACATTTGCTCAAAACATTGCAATAAACGAATTGAAAGCACCTTGTTTAATTTTAAATGCAAAATCTGCTTCTAAACTTTATTTTTAATGCTTTATATTGGGCAATATAATACTTTAAAAGTATTACGTTCGACTTCAGTTGGTTTATTTTTAAGCGACGATGAGAATAATGAAGTTTTATTACCAAAAAATTTTGTAACAGATGAAATGGAAATTGATTCAATTTTAACTGTATTTCTATTTTTGGATCATGAAGAAAGAATAACTGCTACAACAGAAAAACCATACATCGAATTGTATTCTTTTGCTTATTTAAAATGTGTTGACATAACAGCAATTGGTGCTTTTCTTGATTGGGGATTACAAAAACATTTATTTTGTCCATTTAAAGAGCAAAAACAAAAAATGGAAATCGGAAAAAATTATATTGTTTATTTATACCTTGACGATTTTACTCAACGTTTGGTTGCTAGTGCAAAATATGAAAAATTTATTGAAAAAGATAAAATTCTATTAAATATTAATCAAGAAGTTGAAATTCTTGTTGCTCAATCTACGCCACTTGGTTTAAATGTAATTATCAATGAAACATATCTAGGTTTAATTTTTAAAAATAACATTCACAAAAATCTCCAATTTGGTGATAAATGTAAAGCTTATGTTAAACTTATAAGAGATGACGGTAAAATAGACATTCGTTTAGAGAAAGATGGTATTGATAAAATCTATGATCATAATGATTTAATTTTGAATTTTTTAAAATTAAATAAAGGCTTTATTCCTTTGAATGATTCTTCATCTCCTGATGAAATTAAAAATTTATTGGGGATTAGTAAAAGAAATTTTAAACAAAGTTGTGGCAATTTGTATAAAATGAAAAAAATTTCT
Source organism: Flavobacteriia bacterium (assembly GCA_016183815.1). Lineage (GTDB taxonomy): Bacteria > Bacteroidota > Bacteroidia > Flavobacteriales_D > Crocinitomicaceae > M2408. Next base: position 316,390 of record JACPDW010000008.1, on the reverse strand, counting down.
TTTGTTAATAATGGGATTAGTTTGAATTAACAATAAATAACAGCTTGATCTCTTTTCTTCTAAATTCTTTTTCTAAATTCGCTGAATGTTAAGTCAATTCATTTCTCTTTGCTTCTTCATTTCTCTCTATTTTGTTTCTTTTTCTCAAGAAAGAGTTTGGTTATTCGGCAAAGTTAAAGACACGCTACAAGCACAAAATTTCTATAATATTATGATTATTAATAGAAATAATGGAAGAGGAGTTTTTGGTTTACCCGATGGAAGTTTTTCGCTTTATGTTAACAATAATGATTCAATAACTATTTCAGTAAAAGGATATCCTGTTCATTCATTTAGAGTTACCGCAGATTCAAATCATCAAATGAAAAAAATTTTAATTCTAGAAAACAAAGTTTATGAAAAACCTGAAGTAATTGTAAAACCTATCAAATCACTTGAACAAATAAAAGAAGAAAGAGCCGGTTTAACAATGCGTGAAACTCGAATGGTAACAGGTTTAGAAGTGATGCGAAGTCCAATAACAGCTTTGTATCAACACTTTTCAAAAAAGGAACAAAACAAAAAATGGATTGCTGAAATGGAATTCAAAAACTCACAAACAAAAATTTTAAAAGAATTATTAAGGCTGTATGTTTCTTATGATATTGTTGACTTAAATGAAGAAGAATTTGAACAATTTATTACATTTTTAAACATTGATGACACTTTTCTTAAAACATCAACTGATTTAGAGTTAGTTATGTTTATTAAAGATAAATTCGAACATTTTAAAACAATTAAATAAAATTTGCTTCAAGACATTCCAAATAATTTTCTATTTTTGTAACGTGGAAAGGCAAATCTTATTATCTCCCCTCCTATTTAATCATACAATCGAACGACTTTCTCATGAATTGATTGAGAAACACAATGATTTTTCTGATTCTATTTTGATTGGTTTACAACCAAGAGGAGTTCATTTACTTACACGCTTAAAATATATTTTTAATACTGTTCATCAACAAGAAATTCAATGTGGAGTTTTAGATATAACTTTTTATCGAGATGATTTTAGGAGAAGAGAAAAACCATTGATTCCATCTGTAACAAACATTGATTTTATAGTCGAAAATAAAAAAGTGATATTAGTAGATGACGTACTTTTTACTGGAAGAACAATTCGTTCAGGAATGGATGCACTTTTAGCTTTTGGAAGACCAAAAAGTATAGAATTACTCGTATTAATTGATAGAAGATTTACAAGAGAACTTCCAATACAAGCTGATTTTGTAGGTAGAACTATCGATACACTTACATCTGAAAGAGTTAGTGTCGAATGGAAAGATATTGAAGGGAAAGACCAAGTATTATTATACACACCAAGCGAATAATGGAACAACTTAGCGTAAAACACTTATTAGGAATCAAAGAATTGACTGAAAATGACATTCATTTGATATTTAAAACAGCAGAAAGTTTTAAGCAAGTTATCAATCGCCCTATAAAAAAAGTCCCATCTTTAAGAGATATAACTATTGCAAATTTATTTTTTGAAAATTCTACTAGAACTAAACTTTCGTTTGAACTTGCAGAAAAAAGATTATCCGCTGATATTCTGAATTTTAGTGCAGCACAAAGCTCCGTTAAAAAAGGTGAAACATTAATTGATACTGTCAATAATATTTTATCCATGAAAGTTGATATGGTTGTAATGAGACATTCAAAACCGGGAGCACCACACTTTTTATCACAAAAAGTGAATGCGCGTATCATAAATGCTGGTGATGGAACACATGAACACCCTACTCAAGCTTTATTAGATGCCTTTTCAATCAAAGAAAAATTGGGGGAAATAAACGGTAAAAAAATTGTTATCATAGGAGATATTTTACACTCAAGAGTAGCTTTATCCAATATTTATTGCTTGCAAAAATGTGGTGCAGAAGTTATGGTTTGTGGTCCTCACACATTGATTCCTAAAGACATTCATTTACTTGGAGTAAAAGTTGAACACAATCTAATTAACGCATTGAAATGGTGCGATATAGCTAACGTGTTGCGAATACAATTAGAACGACAAGATATTCAATATTTCCCTTCTCTTCGAGAATATAGTATGTTATATGGATTAAACAAAGAAATATTTAAAAAAATTGATAAAGAGATTTTTATTATGCACCCTGGTCCGATAAACAGAGGCGTTGAAATTACTTCGGATGTTGCTGATAGTTCTCAATCTATTATTTTACAACAAGTTGAAAATGGTGTAGCTATACGAATGGCAGTTATTTATTTGTTAGCAGCTCAAATATAAATTATAGTTTTTTTGCTAAAATTGAAAAAACCTTTTCAAAATTCACTTTCATTTGATTTAAAGTAAATTTATTTTCATATATCCTCCTAGATTCTAATGAAAAACTCTTTAACAACTTAGGATTGTTTTTTAAAAATACAATTTTTTCCGCTAATAATTTAGGATTACAAATTGGAATTAAAAATCCATTTTTATTGTTCTCTACAACTTCAGATGTCGCTCCAATATCAGTAGATACTATCGGTAAAGAAAACATTGATGCTTCTAATAATACCAAAGGCAAACCTTCTGCTTTGTTGGAAGTAAAAACAAATAAATCGGCTTTTTCTAATTCATGAAATTTATCATTTCCGCTTAACGAACCTAAAAATTGTATAGATAAACTATTATTAGTTACAATTGATGTAATTGCTGATTTATATTTTTCGGATTTCCATTTTCCAATGATTTTTAATTGAATTTCATCGTTATTAATTAATAAAAATGCTTCAATTAAATCATTAATCCCTTTACCTTCAAATAGATTACCTATAAAAACAACATTAAATTTATTGTTTTTATCTTTAATTTTAAATGAAAAATCATCTGGAATACCGTTAGGAACTATAAAACACTTCTCTTTTGAAAAATAATCTTTGAACAAAGGAATGAATAGTGAACTGAGTAAAACTATTCCTTCTGTGTTTTTGAAAATATTTTTTGTGAATAGTCTAGTTATAAAAGAAGAATTTTTTTGCCAATTTTTGAAATTTGATCCATGAAGCATTAAAAGACATTTGCTTTGTTTTTTAGCTATTTTGATATAAAAAGAGTCTTTTAAAAATCCTAAAGTGCTTTGACTGAAAGAAATAAGAGCTATATCAATTTCATTTTCTTTTATAAATTTATTAAAATTATAAAAACTTTTGATGTTTAAAAATATTTTTTTTAAAGAAATTTTTCCAATTTCATCTACACTTTCATTAATTTTTATATCAAAAAAAAAGATTTTAAAATCGTTTTCCCATTCTATTTCTTGCAAATGTTGAAACCAAACACTTGTCCCATAAAAAGGAGGTGGATTTTTTCCAACTATTACAATATTCTTTTGTTTACTCTTCATGGGCTTTTTTTATTGGTAAAGCACAAATGGCAAACAATGAAAATATAAAATTATTAAAACCAGGATAAAAGGTGGGGACTGTTGAAAAAGAATAGATAATATACATAAAAAATCCTGTGTAAAGTAAAAAACGTTCATAAAAAAGAAAATATTTAATGAGTTTTAAAACAGAAAAAAGGAAATATAAATAACAAATCAAACCAAAAAAACCAGTAAAAAACAATATTCTTAAAAAATCGTTGTGAGGTGTAATACCTATCATATATTCAGATTTTTGTATGCTTGTCGGGAAACCAACTAATTGAACTGGTAAACTTTGTTTTGTAAACTCTTTCCACAACCAATCCCATCGTGTTGCCCTTCCATGTAAAGCTTGAGATTTTGCCCTTGTTCCCTCAACAATTTCTACTTCTTTCACAATTCTTTCTTGTATTACTTGTTGATATATTTTATCTGCAATACCAAAAAACAATGAACAAATGAGTAAAAAAGCAAAAAAGAAATTGGATATATTTTTTTTTAGTGAGTACCATTGAAAAAAAGCTAAAATCAATACCGTTACTCCTATAGATGACAAGTGTTTTATAGCAAAATGAGTTAAAACAACTAAAATTAATATAATAATAAATAGTGTAATTCTAGTATTTTTAGATAAAAAATTTTCTTTTTTGCTTATAAAAAAATAACTAATAATCAAAAAACCCATATTTGCATATAAACCATAGTTTACAACATCTGCAAAACTACTTTTTAAACGTAAATTAAATCCATTTTGACCAATATCATATATCAACCATAAAAAAGCAGTTAATGATGAAAGTAAAAAAAAACTTAAAATATTTTTAAAATCTTCCTTTGTTTTAATTAATCCTCTTAAAAAATAAAATATTATTACTGGATAAATCAATTTTAAAAAAAGAATAACATAGTCTATAATAGTTGTGGAGAAATATAAAAAAAACAAATTTAATAAAACAAAAATTGTCCAAAAAGAGAATGAATAATCTAAATTTGATTTGTATTTAGAGTTTGAAAAAATACCAATTATTGAAATAAAAAAAGTAATAAATGCAATCCAATACAATGGAGAAAATAAAATTGATTGTGATTTTAAATAGTAAAAAGGTTCAATGATTGGTCGCAACAAAATTATGATTAAAAAGACTTTTTCAAACCATAATTTTGTAGTAAACCATCGTAAAATTGATTTGAAAAAATTCATCTTTCTATTTATATTGAAAATAATTCATTATTTCTTTAAAACCATTAATGAAATGTTCTGAAGTGGCTTTATTTTTGATTGTATTTTGTGCGTTAATTCCCATTTGCAAAAAATCTGTATTTACTAAAATTTGTTCTATTTCTTTTAAAAAATTTTCACTCTCATAATTAAAATAGACAACATTTTTTCTTTCTTCTGCATAATTTATTTCAGGGCCATGTGTTATTCCAATAGAAAATTTTTTTTGTAAAATCACAGGACAAGCATAACACATAGCATGAACCAAAGAAAGACCTATATTGTCAGGATAAAACATTACATCAGAAGCATATAGATATTTCCCAATTTGATTCTCCTCTTCATTTTTTCCATAAAAAAAGACATTATCTCCTGCTGATTTTTTTAATTTAGGCAAATCAATTCCTTCACCAATTATGTGAAAATATATACTTTCTTTACTCTGTATTTTTTTAAAGTCCTCTAACCATCTTTGTAAATATATTTTATTATTTAATCTACCAATAAAAACAATATGTTTTCCTTGTTTCCAATTCAATTCTTTGCGAATATTTTCCTTTCCTATTTTATTTAATTTTTCATAAATATTAAAACAAATTTCAGTATCTAATGTATTGTTTGCCACAACAATTTTTTGTCCAGAAATATATTTTTCAAGTAATTCTTTCCTATCGTTATCATATAAAATTAAAGCATCAGCATTTGAAAATAAATATTTTTTTAATTTTCCTTTCCAATCACTAAAGGGATTTTCAATATCTTTGTTATGTATTCCATGAGTCCAAATAACTATTTTATATGAGAAAAATAGTTTGTAAAAAAATAATTTCCACAAAGTTGGATAAGACAAAGCACCTTCACAAATAACTACCGGAGGATTATAGGTAATTATTTTAAATAAGACATTTTGAAAGAAAAAAGAATCTTTTTCATATACACCAAAAGGTTCAAAAGCATCTCTATTTGAAAACTCATTATATTCAACTTTATCTTTAACTGAAAAACAACATTTTATATTTAATTGTAGGAACAGCTTTTCAAATAATGAAACCCTATATGCAGGTAGTATTCTTTGAAAAAGTAAATTTTGTCTCAAACTATAATAATTTTAGGTTTTTACCAAGTGTTTTCAAATGAGTCTTTTGTGAAAATTTTATTTACATTTTTAAAAGTAGAATCGTATTTTTTCTTTAATTTCAGAGGGTCTTTTTCACCAAATATTTTAGAAAAAGTTGCAACTGGAAACAAGATTAAAAAAAATATAAAACTTAAAACGATATTGGGAACAATTAGTGAAAGTATCCAGGAGATTTTTTTCCAAACAAAATCAATTTTTATTGTAAGATAATTTGATAAAACACCAATTAAACCCACAATTAAAGCAATATTTAAAAAAAAATTAAATTTAAAAAAGGCGTATAAAATAGAAAATCCGACAACTATTGCCAGCAAACTTTTATATGGATTATTATTTTCTGACATTTTAAAACATGGTATAAATAAATGGGGCAATAGCACTTCCACCTCCAAAAACTAATAAAGTTCCTATTAAAAGTAAAATGACAATAATGGGAATTAACCAAAATTTCTTTCTACTTTTCATGAACTTCCAAAGGTCTTTTAAAGTATCCATAATTTTATTTTATAACTTTTAATAATTCTTTAGCGACTAATTTATGCACAATTTCCGATGCGTGACCATCATTATTATTAACTACGCGATCTTTTATACTTAATTTTTCAACCAAAGGTATAACATCTATTGTAATAATCTGCTTACTATTTAAAAAATTAATTATTTTTTCGGTATAGATTTTTTTACTAATCTTTAAATCTTCCATAAAAGGAAAAACAATGACGATTAATTCAATTTTTTGTATTTTACAAAAATCTATAAATGCCAATATATCATTTCGATGTTTGTTAAAAACCAATTCATTTTGATAGGAATTTAAAACAAAATCTGTATATGGAACAACATCTTTACGAGGTAAATTCCAATAAAAATAATTTAAGAAAAAAGAACCCTTTACAAAAATTTTTGAAAAATAAGACAAATCAGAATAAGGTTTAAACCCATCAAAAGGAAGTCCTAAAGACATTGCTTTTCTATCAATATCATTACCAAAATACTGAAGAATAATTTTTTTAGGATTAATTTTAGTTTTTTTTATAAACTTTTTAGTGATATTAAGTTCTTCATCTGTATCAGAACCACCTTTACCAATATTTATACAATTAAAATTAGTTTTTTTACTTGCAAATATATCTGAAAATCTATCTTGTCTTCTTTTGATTCCAAATCCCTCTGTAAATGAATCACCTACAAAAAAAATTGAATTTTCTTTTTTTAATGGTTCTTTGTCTCTAAAACCAAGCGAATTAAAAGGTTTTAAATATTTTCCATTCCAAATTTGACCTGCTAAAGTATAACCAGAACCATGTGAACGAGCTATGAACATAAATACAGATTCAATTATGATAAAAGAAACAATAAAAGTAACTAAAATTAAGCCAAAATTTGTAAATTTTTTCCATTTTCCATTCACAAACAAATTAATAAACAGCAAAACAACCTCACAAAAAATATAAAATAAGATTACTAAACGAAGCAATTGAATACTAGTTCTTTCTGGAGATAAAACACAAGGGATTAACAATGCGATAAGCAAAAGTATAACAATTAAAAATAGTTTATATAACAATTTTATCATATTAATCCATTTTGAATTTCACACTCCATTTTTCTTTATTTTCCCATTCGATTTGTTCTTTCTTATAATAAACAAAATTCTCAATAACTAAATAATCCATGTCAGTACTCATGAAACATCGAAAAGCATCATCAGGTGAACAAACAATTGGCTCTCCTCTTACATTAAAACTTGTATTTACTAATAACCCCATACCTGTCAACTTTTTATATGAATGAATTAATTGCCAAAACTTTGGGTTGGTTTCTTTGTGAACACTTTGAATTCGAGCAGAATAATCCAAGTGTGTTACTGCTTGAATATCACTTCTAATTTGATATAATTTTTCCCAAAGTGAGAGTTTTTCATAATTTTCTGATTTTTTTACTCTTCTTTTTTCTAGAACAGGTGCAACAAAAAGCATATAAGGAGAAGAGGTTGAAATATCAAAATATTGAGACATTTCTTCAAACAATACAGCAGGTGCAAAAGGTCTAAAACCTTCTCTATATTTAATTTTAAGATTTATTTTTTTTTGCATTTCAGGATTTCTTGGGTCGGCGAGAATACTTCTATTACCCAATGCACGTGGACCAAATTCCATTTTATCTTGAAACCAACCAACAACATTCCCTTCACTTAATTTTTCAGAAATAAATTCACATAAGTTGGTAAACTCAGAAAAATATGTGTATTGAGCTTTAACTTTTTTATTCATCAAGTTTATTTCTTTTTCAGAAAAATCAGGACCTAAATAAGAACCTGACATTCCGTCAATATTTTTAACCTGTCTATCCTGATTAAAATACATGTAGTAAATAGATAAAGCAGACCCCAAAGCTCCTCCTGCATCACCTGAAGCTGGTTGAATATAAATATTTTTAAAAATATTACTTTTTAATAAAACACCATTGGCTACACAGTTTAACGCCACTCCACCAGCAAGACAAATATTCTCCATTTGTGTAATCTTTTTTGCTTCGATACACATTTTAAGTACAATTTCTTCAGTGACTTTTTGTATTGCTAAAGCTAAATTACAATGAATAGGTAAAATTTCATCATCTGCATTTCTTTTTTTTATTTGAAAAAGATTACTCCATTTTACCTCATTACACATTTTTAAACCATAAGCATATTTAAAATAAGTTTGATTTAACCATATTGAACCATCTTGTTTAATATCAACTATTTCGTTTTTAATTTTTTCTATAAATTCATTGGTTTGTACAGAATTTGGATTTCCATAAGGAGCTAAACCCATTAATTTGTACTCACCTGAATTAACTGTAAAACCAAGATAATATGTAAAAGCACTGTACAGTAATCCCAATGAATGAGGAAACTCCATTTCTTTTAAAAAAATAATATCGTTTCCTTTTCCAACACCTATAGACGAGGTAGTCCACTCACCTACTCCATCGATCGTTAAAATAACAGATTCCTCAAAAGGAGATACAAAAAATGCACTTGCTGAATGAGACAAATGATGTTCTGAAAATAGTAATTTAAGTTTTTTTTTGTCGTATGCTTCTACTTTATTTAAACTATCTTTTATTAATTTTTTTAAAAAAATTTTATCTTTTATCCAAACTGGAATTGCTTTTAAAAAGGAAAACAATCCTTTAGGTGAAAAAGTATAATAGGTTTGCAGTAATCTTTCAAATTTTAGCAATGGTTTGTCATAAAAACAAACCGCATCAAGCTCGTCAATGCTTAACCCATTTTCATTTAGACAATATTTTATGGATTGAATAGGAAAATCTGGAGTATGTTTTTCTCTTGTGAAACGTTCTTCTTGAACAGCAGAGACAACTTCGCCATCAATAATTAGAGCAGCAGCAGCATCATGATAAAAAGCAGAAATACCTAATATTTTCATGCGTAATAATTCATTAGCGTTTTTTTTATTGTTTTTACAAATTTAGTAAAAATCTCAAATATAAAATATAGAGTGGAGTTTGGAGATAGATTAGTTTATAATAATAACTCTTATTTCTGACTTTCTAATGTATTTATTATTATTCTTTGTTTTTAGTCTTCTTTTCTATCGTTTTCAGGTTTTCTAGATAGTTTTTTTCTACTTCACTAAGTGTTTTTTGCTGATATTTTTTATACTCGGTAGTCGCTTTTTCTACGGCTTCCTCATGACCGATTGTTCCTGCTCCTCGCAATAAATTTTCTCCACTCATGGTCAAAATACGATCTAAATGCTCTGACCAATCTTTCATTGTCATAGTTTGTTCCCTTTCGGCTTGGCGTTCTGCAAAGTCCAAATATCCCGAAACAATTTGCCCTAAAGCTCTCAATTCCTTTTCATCTAAATAGTTTTTGGCAACGATTACATCCTTCAAATATGGGCGTTCGCCTGAAAAAGTCATTAGTCCCATAAATTCTTTTTCCGCATCGGCACGATTGAAAATTACTTCGGCTGCAGTTTGTCCATGAACAGCATAATGAATTTTGTTTTGAACTTTCTTGAAAAATGAAATTGACACTTCTGATTTAGGGTCGTAATCAATACTTGTTGCGTATATTTCCAATATTTGACGGTAAAACACTTTTTCTGATGCCCGAATGTCTCGTATGCGTTGTAAAAGTTCTTTCCAGTAACCGCCACCGCCCAAATTTTTTAATCGCTCATCATCCATTGTGTACCCTTTGCGAATGTATTCGTTAAGGCGTTTGGTAGCCCATTGACGAAATTGTGTTCCACGCAAAGATTTTACACGATAACCAACTGAAATAATGACATCAAGATTAAAATAATTTACCTCATAATTTTTGCCATCAGTTGCAGTTGTTCGGAATTTCCGAACAACTGAATTTTCATCTAATTCTTTTTCTTCAAAAATATGTTTAATGTGTTCACTTATAGTAGATTTTGCTTTGTCAAACAACATCGTCATTTGCTCTTGTGTAAGCCAAACTGTTTCATCGTTCATTCTGACATCAACCGAAATTTTTTCGTCTTCGGTTTTGAATAGGATAAATTGAGAATAAGGTTTTTCCATTTAGAGTTAGGATTTTAATTTTTTTAATTTTTAAAATCTCCTACTACAAAAATATGCTTTTTTTACTAGTAAATTAATTGTTTATGAAAAAAAATTTAAGTCAAGATGATGTTTACTTTTAGTCGTTGTATTGCTAATGTTTTTAGTAACTTATAAAACTTTAATCATTCATTTTTCTATATTCAAAATTATAACATAAGTAGAACACATAAACTTAAATTTGAAAGAAATATCTATCTTTACACTATGAAACAACTTACACAACAATTAAAATCTGGTAAAATGGAAATTGTTGAAGTGCCATTTCCTATTTTAGAAAAAGGTTGTTTGTTGGTTCGTAATCATTTTTCAATTATCAGTCCAGGAACTGAAGCAAAGACCGTAAGTGATGCAAGAAAAGGTTACATTGCTAAAGCTAAGTCAAGGAAAAAAGAATTTTTACAGGTAATTGATCTCATCAAAAAACAAGGAATTATTGATACTTATAAACTTGTAATGAATAAGTTAGAAGCACCTTCTTCACTTGGCTATTCATGTTCTGGAGAAGTAATTGCTGTTTCTGAAGATGTTATTGATTTTAAAGTGGGTGACTTCGTTGCTTGTGGTGGAAATTCTGCCTCACATTCAGACGTGGTAAGTATTCCAATAAATTTGGCTTGTAAAATTCCAGATTCTGTTGATATTCAGTCTGCTGCAATGACAACTCTTGGAGCAATAGCATTACAAGGTATTCGTCAATCTAATTTACAAATCGGAGAAAATTGTTTGGTCATTGGATTGGGTTTAATTGGACAACTTTGTACAAAAATTTTAGAAGTAAACGGAATAAACACCATTGGAATTGATATTTCAGAACAATGTGTTGACTCCTCAATTTCATTAGGAATTAAAGCTTTTAATCGAAATAGTAATGGGTTAGAAAAGTATATTCAACAAATAACTGGAGGACATGGTGTTGACTCAGTAATAATCTGTGCTTCAAGCTCCTCAAATGATCCAATAGAATTCGCTGGAACTGTATGTCGTAAAAAAGGTAAAATTGTGATTGTAGGTGCGATTCCAACTGGTTTTGAAAGAAAAAATTTTTATGAGAAGGAATTAGAAATTAAAATGTCTCATTCCTATGGTCCTGGTCGTTCACAACTTCCTTATGAAGAAAAAGGAATAGATTATCCTTATGCTTATGTTCGTTGGACAGAAAATAGAAATATGCAAGGTTTTATTGAGCTTTTGAAAAATAAAAAATTAGATGTTAAACCATTTATATCACATACTTTTTTGTTAGATGATGCTCCGCAAGCTTATGAACTCATTTTAAATAAAGACACTGCTTTTTCTGCTATTTGTCTTCAATACGAAAAGGAGATTCCCAAAAATAAAATAGTATATCAAGTTGAAAAATCAAACGATCTTAATATATGCTCTTTAATTGGAGCAGGGAATTATGCTCAAAATATTTTATTGCCAATTATCAAGAACTATTTTACATTTTGTGCTGTCTTAACGCCCAAAGGCAATATTTCCAAATATGTTGCGGAAAAATATTCTTTTTCATTATCAACTAGTTCATTAGAAGATATTTTAAAAGATACAAAATGTTCCACTGTATTTATCACTAGTCGTCATGATAGTCATGCTTTTTATGTTATTGAATGTATAAAAGCTCAAAAACACATATTTTGTGAAAAACCATTGGCAATCAAAAAGGAAGAACTAAATAAAATTATTGAAACAATACAAGATTATCAATACAATAAACATTTATGTCTTGGTTTTAATAGAAGATTTGCACCCGCTATAATCGAATTAAAGAAAAATCTGATTCCAAATCAAAAAAAATCTATATATATCAGAGTAAATGCAGGTGAACTGCCATTAAATCATTGGATAAATGACTATGAAATTGGTGGTGGTAGAATTGTTGGTGAATGTTGTCATTTTGTCGATTTAGCTAGACATATTGCTGATTCTAAAGTGGTAAGTGTTAGTGCAGAAGAATTAAAAGAAAACGAAGGATTAACACAAAGTATTATTGCTAATTTGTGCTACGAAAATGGAAGTGTTGCACAAATTGCCTATTTATCAAACGGTTCTAAAGAGTTAAATAAAGAATGGATTGAAGTTTTTTGTGGAAATTCTGTTTATCAAATCAATGATTTTAAAGAATTAAAAATTTACACTAATAAAATTAAAAAAATTAATTATACAAAACAAGATAAAGGTCATAAAAACTTATTTTATGCTTTTAGTCAGGCAGTTAGCCATTCAAAAAACTCACCAATACCTATCGAACAAATTTTTGAAAGTACAGAAGTTACCTTTTGTTTGTTAGAGAGTGTTCAACAAAACAGAAAAATTCATTTTTAATCTTTAAAATCAACGTAAATTGAAACAAAATTATAATTTTTACGTAAAGGGTTTTATGCGTTTGATTTGCTATTCTTTATTGTTTTTAATTTTATCAAACTCTTGTAAATTAAAAAAAAATTACGTTTATTTATCAGACAATTATTCTGTTTCAAACGAAAAAACTGCACGTTTTAATATAACGCTTTCCAAAGGAGATATTTTATCAATTAGTGTAAATAGTATTGATATTGACGCTATAAAACCTTTTAATTTGCAGATAGGTGAAAGAGCTACTCCTGATGGATATACTACTGGAAATGCTGCTAGAGATGGTTATTTAATTGATGAAGAAGGGAACATCAATTTTCCTGTAATAGGTAGAATCAATTTAGTCAATTTATCACGTGAAGAAGCAATCAAATTATTGACAAAAAAAATTTCAGACTATGTAAAAGACCCAATTGTCAATTTAAGGATTATAAATTTTAAAATTTCAGTTTTAGGAACAGTAGCTCATCCTGGAACGTTCACCATCCCTAATGAAAAAATTTCGATTTTTGAAGCCTTAGGACTTGCTGGTGATACAAAAATTACTGGAAAAAGAAAAAATGTTAAAGTGATACGGGCAATTGGAGAGGAGAAAAAAGAAATTTTATTAGATTTAACTTCCAAAAATATTTTTGAATCTGAAGCTTATTATCTTAAACAAAACGATATTGTTTACGTTGAACCAAATAATGCTGAATTGTTTAGTGGTAACTTGTTTAGACAAACAGGTTCAACAATTATAGCTGGTATGACATTGCTACTTACCACCATTAATATAATTTATTTATAATGCAATATCAAGAACCAGAGCTTATCTATCCAGGTAAATTATTGAAAGATAATTTCTTATATTATATTAAAAGAATTCATTGGTTTTTAATAAGTTGTATTATTTTTTCATTTTTCGCCTATAAGAAGGTTCAGAAAATGAAACCTACTTATAAAGTAAATGCCTCAATTTTAATAAAAGACGATTCAAACGGTAATATGTTTAATGAAAGTTCAGCTTTTTCTGACTTAGGATACAATATGATGTATTATCCATTGGACAATGAAATAGCCATTTTAAAATCAAGGGCATTAATACAAAAAGTTGTTAGTGATCTCAAATTGAATATTTCATATTTTAAAAAAAAGGGTAATAATTGGGTAGATAATTACGAAAATCAAGCGTTTAAACTAACTTTTTTAAACGGAGAAAGTGATTTATTTAATAAAGAAAGTTCGATATTAATTAAACCTTTATCAGATAGATATTTTGAATGGATAGAAAATGAAGAATTAAATAAATCAGCGTTTGGTGACCCAATTAAAACTCAGATTGGTGAGATTGTCATCACCCCAAATAATTTTAAAATAAACAATGAGTACCTCATTCAAATTGATAAATTAGAAAACACTATTTCTTCTTATGCTAATTCAATTACAATTGAAAAAGTTAATGAATATTCTAATGTACTGTTAATAAGTTTTGAACATGAAAATGAATTCAAAGCATTAGATGTTATAAACAATTTAATTAAGCAACATCAACAAGATGCCATTGAAGATAAAAACCAAGTTTCTCTTAATTCAGTAAAATTTATCAATGAAAGAATCAGTTTAATCACAAAAGAATTAGGAAATGTTGAAGGAATAGTTCAAAATTATAAAACACAAAATGAAGTTTTTGATGTAATCACTGAAAAAGATTTATTTCTTGAAAATAAATCAGAAAATGATCATCAAATATTAGAAAATGAGATGCAATTAAAATTACTTGAATATGTAAAAACTTACATTCAAGAGGAGCGTGGAGCTAGTTCATTAATGCCTTCAAATGTTGGTTTACAAGATCATCTTATTGAAAACGATATTCAAATTCACAACAATTTAGTCTTAGAAAGAAATAGAATACTCAAAACTTCAAGCGAAAAAAACCCTGTAGCTCAAAATTTAGAAGCTAAAATTTATAGTTTAAGAGAAAACCTTAGCGAAAGTCTAACAAAGCTTGAAAATACTTTTAAAGTTAAACAAAAACAATTAAAAAGTCAAAATTTAAGTTTAGAATCAAGGATTAACACCTTACCAAAACAAGAAAAAGAATTACGTGAAATTCAAAGACAACAGCAAATAAAAGAACAATTGTATTTGTATTTACTTCAAAAAAGAGAAGAAACGGCCATAACTTTAGCATTAACTGTTCCAAATAGCAAAATAATCGACAAAGCATATTGTGATGGTGCAACCTTTTCACCTCCTAAAAGAACATTATTTAGTATTTACATGTTAATTGGATTAATCGTTCCTTTTGTCTTACTTTTTATCAGAAAAAAAATCAATTTAAAAATAAATAATGTTCATTCTTTAGATAAATTTAAAACCCCTGTACTAACTGAAATACCTAAAATCAGTTCATCTCAGTCTATAAATATCGATGAAAATCCATTTTTGCTTGAGTCCTTTAGATTTTTAAGAACAAACATCTCTTTTTATAATCAGAAAGAGGAAAAACCAATCATCATTGTTACTTCTACTTTACCTTTTGAAGGCAAATCATTTGTTTCCATCCATTTAGCTAAATCATACTCGTTATCTAGTAAAAAAGTGTTATTAATAAGTTTGGATTTAAGAAAACCAAGTTTAGAAACTAAACTAAACATTACAAAAGGTAAGGGAGTGACGAACTATTTATCCGAAGAAATAAAATTACAAGATTTAGTTATTCATAAAAATGATGATTTTCCCTTTGACTTACTCTCATCTGGTGATTTACATTCAAATCCTGCTGAATTATTATTAAAAGTAAAAATTAATCAACTATTTGAGGAAGCGAAAAAGATCTACGACATTATTATAGTGGATAGTGCCCCTATTGGTATTGTTGCCGACACTTTTTCTATTTCTTCCTTTGCCACATTAACTTTGTATGTAGTTCGTCATCAGTACGTTGATTATCATTTGTTAAATAGAGTTATCAATGATGCAAAGGATAAAAAATTGAATAACTTATTTTTCGTTTACAATTTTTCACCAAAAAACGCAACTTTTGAATATCGTTATGAACAGTATTATGGAAATCAAAAAACTTCTCGATTACACCAGTTTATACAGTGGTTTAGGTGGTGATTTTTACGAAATCGCTTTAACTTGTAACAAACTACAAGAAGATTGTTTAAGAATATGATTTAAATTTAGATGAAATGAATTAATATCAATTTTTAAGTATTCATCAAACTCTTTATTTATCGTATCTACGTTTCCTAATAATTCAAAAAATGACAAATTCATCGCTCTATTTAATGTACTTTGATCTTGAAATTCTTTTGAAGTTAAAAATTTATTTTTTAATTTGCTTAATTCTTTTTCATCGATAGATTTAATTTTCAACTGTTCTATTTTTTCCCAAATGTAGGTATTTATTTCTTCTAAACTAATACCTGGTGAAATTTTACCACTTATTAGTAATAATCCTTCGTCTAATGAACCAAGAATATAAGATTGAATTTCAGTACAATATTTTTTTTCTTTGACAAAAGTTTGATACAAAACTGAAGATTTGTCACCTGCAAGATAATCGGACAACAGATCAGTTAATATATATCCTTTTTCATTTCTTTTTTGCATTTTAAATGCATAATAAAAAGCGTCTTGAGGAACTTTTCTTTCTATTGTCAATTGACGAAAATCAGATTGAACTACTTCTTTTTCTATATTTCGAATCTTTTTTTCTACTGAGGGAATATCTCTATACCATTTGTTTACAACATCTTCTACATACTCTTTTTGTATATTTCCAGCGATGGTTAAAATAGCTGTGTTTGGAGCGTAATGTTGGAAAAAAAAGTCCTTAACATCTTGTAATGTCGCTTGTTCAATATGAGCTATTTCTTTACCTATCGTTGCCCATTGATAAGGATGTGTTTTGTAACAAAGTGGTCGAAGTTTTAACCAAACATCACCATAAGGTTGATTCAAATATCTTTGTTTAAACTCTTCAATAACAACATTTTTTTGGACATTCAACGATTTCTCCAAAAAAGACAAAGACAACATCCTATCGGACTCAAGCCATAAAGCTGTTTCAATATTTGGTGTAGGAATTAAATCATAATAATTAGTAATGTCATTTGAAGTAAAAGCATTGCTCTCACCACCAGCATTTTGAAGCACATTATCAAAATCTTGAATATTTTTTGATCCACCAAACATCAAATGTTCAAACAGATGAGCAAAGCCCGTTTTGTTTGGATTTTCATCTCTTGCACCTACATCGTAAAGTGTATTTACTACTGCCATTGTGCAGGAATTGTCGTAATGAAATAAAACTTTTAATCCATTATCTAAAATAAAACGATGGTAAGAAATCATAAAAAGGAAATATTTTTTTGATTATCAAGTGCTATTTTAAATTCATTTAATAATCGTAACATAATTTCTTTCGCAGGTAATATATCATCAATTAATCCACAGATTTGACCAATTTCTAATTCACCTTCATTCAAATCTCCTTCAAACATTCCTTTTTTTGCCCTTCCCCTACCTAATAATGTATTAAGTCCTTCTACTTCTGTTTTTTGTTGATAAGCATCCATCACTTTTTCATAAAAAGGATTTTTCAATAAGCGAACTGGTGTTAATTCTTTTAAAGTCAATAAAGTGTCTCCATCTTGAGCTTCAACAACTTTTCTCTTAAAATCAATATGTGCTGATGATTCTTCTGAAGCCACAAATCGACTTCCAATCTGCACACCATCTGCCCCTAAATTCATCGCAGCTAAAATACTAGCACCATTTGCAATTCCGCCAGCAGCAATTATCGGAATATGAACAGACTTTTTAACCATAGGAATTAAACAAAACGTGGTAGTTTCTTCTCTGCCGTTATGTCCACCTGCTTCAAAACCTTCTGTAACAATTGCATCTACTCCAGCTTCTTGAGCTTTTAATGCAAATTTTACGCTTGAAACAACATGAACAACCTTTATGCCTTTATCTTGTAAAATTTTTGTCCATACTTTTGGATTTCCAGCTGAAGTAAAAACAATTGGCACTTTAAAATCAATAATGGTTTGAACATGTTCCTCCATGTTTGGATAAATTAAAGGTAAATTTACAGCAAAGGGTTTATCTGTGTGCTTTTTACATTTTTGAACATGCTCTTTTAAAATTTCAGGATACATTGAACCTGAGCCAATTATACCCAAACCACCAGCATTGGAAACGGCAGAAGCTAACTCCCACCCACTGCACCAAATCATTCCAGCTTGAATGATTGGATATTTGATTTGAAATAAATTTGTAATTCTATTATTCATTCTTATTTAAAATCAAAGTTTTACGTTACCATTCCTCCACAAACATTTATTGTTTGCCCAGAAACAAAAGAGGATAAATCAGAAGCTAAAAACACACAAACATTTGCAACCTCAACTGATGTTCCAGGTCTTTTTAATGGAATATCTCTTAACCAATCTTCAATCACTTTAGGATCTAATGATGAAGTCATTTCGGTTGCAATAAATCCAGGAGCTACTGCATTACATCTAATGTTTCTAGAACCTAATTCTAATGCAACAGATTTAGAAAAACCAATTAATCCAGCTTTAGAAGCAGCATAATTAGATTGACCTCCATTTCCAGTAATTCCTACAATAGATGACATATTTATTATTGAACCAGATCTAGCTTTCATCATTGGTTTGATAACTGCTTTAGTCAAATTAAAAGCTGATTTTAAATTAGTTTGAATCACATCGTCCCACTGATCTTCAGTCATTCTCATTAATAAATTGTCTTTGGTAATTCCAGCATTATTAACTAAAACATCAACAGTTCCAAATTTTCCTACTACTTGGTCGATAAGTAATTGAGCTTCTTGAAAATTAGATGCATCGGATTTAAATCCAATTGCCACTCCCCCATTTGCACATAATTCCTTTTCAAGTGCTTTTGCTTTTTCTTCAGATGAAAGATAGGTAAAAGCAAGTTTCGCACCTTGTTTAACAAATTCTTCAGCTACTGCTTTACCAATTCCTCTTGATGCTCCAGTAATGATCACAACTTTATTTTCTAATAAACCCATAAACAAAAATTTTCGTTACAAACTTACAACTAATTTTAACTATAAGAACGTAAGGAATATTTTTTTTTAGGAATCCAAGTAATAATTTTTATAGGAATTCAATAATAATATTTAAATTTGTGAAAATCTTTTTAAGTATGAAACCCTCCATTGAATTATTTAAGCTTATTAAATCCTTATCTAAATCTGAAAAAAGATTTTTTAAAATGACTTCTTCACTCCAATCAGGAGATAAAAATTATTTAAAAATTTTTGATGTTATTGAAAAACAAGAGGATTATGATGAGGAATCATTAAAAAAATCATTTAAAGGAGAAAAATTTATCAGTCATCTTCCTTCAGAAAAAAATCACCTTTATAAATTAATACTCAAAAGTTTACGTTCTTTTTATAGTGAACAATCAATAAGTAGTATATTAAAACAAGAAATTAAAAATGTTGAAATTTTATACAACAAAGCATTATACAAAGAATGTGAAAAATTTGTGGCTCGAGCAAAAGAACTAGCTGCTGAATATGAGAAATTTTACTACTGGTTTGAGTTAATCTCATGGCAAAAAAAATTATTAGAAGAAGCTTACGAAGAGGGAGAATTCTCAACTAACTTAGATGAATTGATAACGGAAGAAGAACTTGTAATTGCAAAACTTAGAAATTTAGCTGAATATCAAATTGTTTACTCAAAAATTAACCTAATTTTTAGAAGTGGTGGTTTTACTCGAAATGAAAAAGAAAGAAAAATTGTTGACGATATTGCTGATTATCATCTAATTAAAGGTAAAAATACGGCAATATCTGTTAGAGCTTCTTCCATGTGTTATTATATTAAAGGACTTTGTGCTGCTACAAATAGAAATTATGAAGACAGTTTCCAATTTTTTAATAAGACAAAAGAAATTTTAGATAAAAACCCTTTAATTAAAGAAGATTCTCAACAAAGGTATATTATGACACTTTTTTATCTTCTTCGTTGTTATATTGATAGTCATGATTTTGTTAAAGCACAAGATTTAATTAGAGAAATTAGAGATTTACCAAACAAAAAGACATTTTCCTCTATTGACTTACAAGTTAAAATATTAACCAATTCTTATAATCAAGAACTTAATTTATTGCATAGAATGGGGAATTTTAGCAAATCTATTTCAATGATTCCAGAAATTGATAAATTATTGGAGCCTTTTCAAGATAAAATAAGTAAAGAACAAGAATTATACCTTCAATACAATAAAGCATACAGTTTTTTTGGAATTGGTGAATACAAAAAATCTCTTTCTTTTTTAATTGATGTATTAAATGATAATGAGCAAAATCTAAGACAAGATATATACAGTTTTAGTAGAATTTTAAATCTTATAATCCATTTTGAATTAGAAAATTATGATTATTTAGAATACATTATTAAATCTACGAATAGATATTTATCAAAATACGAAAAAGATTATACTATCGAAGAAATTATAATAAAATATTTACGCAAACTATCAAAAGCAGGGAACACTATAGCTCAAGCGGAACATTTTGAACTCATGAAAAAAGAAGTAGATTTACTACTAAACACTAGACAGGAACAAATTGTTTTAGAATATTTTAACATCCAAGCTTGGATAAATGCAAAAATTAAAAAAACTAGTTTCGCAAAAGAAGCCCAAATTCTATGAATTTAAAATCAAAATAATTTTATCTGCAACTCTTTTTAGCTCTTTTGGTAAATCTTTTTGAATCCAAGGGTGACTTGCCCCAAATACATGATCTGCATTTTCAACTTTATGTAATGTAACATTTAAATAGTTTGCCAACTCTTCACCTTCTTCAATGGGAACAGAACTATCATTTTCCCCATGAAAAACAAAAACTTCTTTTTTAAGTTTTAAACAACACTTATGGATATCTAAAGTTTCTTTATTTTCTAAAAAATCAATGTATTGTGAATAATTATGAGGCATCATTTGTTTTGTCCTTTGATTTTGCACATATCTAATACCCTCTTTTTCCCAATTAGTAATCATTTCATTATCAGAAAATCGTTTGCTAATAGAAGATATTGACGCAAGAGTGATGATTTTTGAAACTTTAGAATGATTACCGTTTAAAAGTGCTATCGCCCCTCCCCTGCTATGTCCCATTAAAATTAATTCAAATGAGTGGTAAGTATCTGTTATAAAATCTATAAACAATTTTACATCTTCCACCTCTTTTGAATATGAATTATTAGCAAAAGCATCTAAATCAGTAAATTGATCAACATCTTTTAAACCAATTCCATTATGAGTTAAATTTAATTTACAAAATCCAAAACCATTGGATACAAAATATTCTTGCATTAAATTCCATGCTCCCCAATCTTTGAAGCCCATATAACCGTGAATAAAAAGAATAAGTTTTTTATTATCATTAACTGGCAAGTGTATGTCATATAAAGCTTTTTTTCCTTCACTACCAATATATTTATCTTTTATTTTTTCGGTTTGCATTCGACAAAATTATAATTTATCTGTCTATTTAAGTCAATATTTTTAACTAATTTTGCAAACTTGATTTTTGACCATTGTGAAAATTTCTGCCTCGATATATAGCGATAAAAAAAGACCTCTAAAAGAAGTAATTTTGGATTTAGAAAACCATAATGTCGATATGCTTCATGTCGATTGCAACGACGATGATTCTGTATTTCAAGACATTATAGAAATTAAGAAATGGACTTCATTGCCAATTGACTTACATATTATCTCTTCAAATCCAGAAAGATTTTTCCCATTACTTATTCAAACACCAGTAGAATATATAACTTTTCAATATGAATCAATAAAAAATCCTCTTGTAATTCCTTCTAAAATAATTACCAAAAAAGGAATAGCTGTAAGTGGAGATACACCCATTTCTATTTTTTCGGACTATCTTCATTTTGATTTTATTTTAATAATGGCAACTACACCAGGACAAAGTGGTGGTGTTTTTGACACACTTAATTTTAAAAAAATTAGAGATTTTAAAAAACAATACCCTGACAAATCAATCCATGTGGATGGTGGGGTCAATGCGGAAGTTTCCTTCATATTAAGAAATATGGGAGTAAGCACTTCTGTTTCTGGCTCTTATTTATTTTCCTCGGCAAGTATTGGTCATGCTCTAATGAATTTGACAAATAGAAACATCGAATCTCATTATTTAGTAAAAGATTTTATGATCCCCTTTGATGAATGTCCTTTTGTAAACGAAAAAAGTCATCGTTTTATGGATATATTACAATCAATAGAAAATGGTCAATTGGGTTTTACTTTAGTTGTTAATGAAAAAAATAAGTTTATAGGAATAATATCAAATGCTGACGTTAGAAGAGGATTACTTAAAAATAATGAAACAAAAAAAGATTTCGATTCAATAGATTTTATTAATAGAAATGCTCTTTCTGTAAATCAAAAAAATTCTGTTAAAGATTTATTGTCTCTTATTAAAAAAAGTAAATTTCCCATTCTTTATCTGCCTGTTATTGATGATAATCAAAAAGCTGTAGGAATTGTTACTTTTATGAACTTAATCAAAGGAGAATTATGATTTTACATTTAAACAGTAACATTAAAGAAAATGAAGCACATGCCTTGGCAAAAGAAACTAAAGCAATTTGTTTTCACGATGGTCAACAATTCGTTTTTGTTACTGCTTCCTCATTAAAAGAAGTTCCTGCTTTCTTACAAGATAAAATTTCTAATTTTTGGGTTTTACCAAACGACAATCAATTGGCTTCAAAAATTTATATGAAAGAAAGCAGAACCATTGATTTTGGATTATTTAAAATTGGAGGTAATACAAAAAATACCGTATTGATTGGCGGACCTTGTTCAGTAGAATCTGAATCTCAAATAATGGAATCAGCTACTTTCATGTCTTCTTTAGATCTAAAAATGTTTAGAGGTGGGTGTTACAAACCTCGAACAAGTCCATACAGTTTTCAGGGTTTGGGATTAGAGGGATTAAAATTATTGGCGAAAGTTCGTGAAAAATTTGGCATGATAGTCATTACAGAAGCTCGTGATGCAAGTCATATTGACGAAATTATTGAATATACCGATGTAATTCAAGTTGGTGCTAAAGCAATGTACGATCAAGGGATTTTAAGAGCTTGTGCTAAAACACAAAAACCAGTATTGATAAAACGTGGATTTGGAACAACACTTCAAGAATTTGTTCAGGCAGCAGAATTTGTTTTGTCTGGTGGAAATCCTAACGTTATATTGTGTGAAAGAGGAATTCGAACATTTGAAACTGGCACCCGTTTCACTTTAGATTTATGTGGCGTAGCTTGGCTTAAATTGCATACCAATTTACCAATTATTTTAGATCCCAGTCATGCGATGGGATATGCTTATGGCGTTTCCGATTTATCGAAAGCTTGTGTGGCAATGGGAATAGATGGTTTGTTAATTGAATCTCATCCTAATCCAAAAGTGGCTTTGTCTGATGCCTCTCAACAATTAAATCACGATGAATTTAAAACCTTACAATCTTCTTTAAAACTAGTCGCTCAAAGTGTTGGTTATCAAATGATATGATATATCTTGAACAAAATATAAAAGGTTACTGCCAGCTTAACGGATTGGATTATTTAGCTGTTTTATCTGATTTTGATGTCGAACATCCTTTTGATTTATCAATCAATGAATTGGAAACTTTTGCAGAAGAAATGAACAGTACTTTGTTTAATTTATTGTATAGCCCAATTTTTCCTTATGATTATTTAAAAAACAAATTAAAAAATATTAAATTTCTTGTTTTAGATGTCGATGGAGTTATGACAGATGCTGGAATGTATTATACTGAAAATGGTGATCAAATCAAAAAATTTAATGCTAAAGACGGTATGGGAATACAACAGTTATTAAAAAATAATATCGAAATTGGAATAATTTCTTCTGGTTTTTATGGTAAAACTATAGAAAAAAGAGCTGAAATTTTGAAAATAAAATATTGTTACGTTGGAAGGGAAGAAAAAATATCTATACTTAAAAATTGGATGAATGAACTTCATTTAGATTGGGAAAACATCGCTATCATTGGAGATGATGTAAATGATTTGGATATTATGTCTATGGCTGGTTTTTCGGCTTGTCCATCTGACTCAGTAGTACAAGTAAAAAAAGTTGTAAATTTAACCTTAAATAAAAAAGGTGGTGAGGGTTGTATTAGAGAATTTATTGATTATTATTTTCTCCCCTCTTTGTTAAATAATTCTCCAAAAGAGAACTAGAATAAAATTAAATGAAAGAAAAAATAAATATAGGTATTATAAGAGAAGGAAAAGTACCACCAGACTTTAGAGTTCCTTTAAGTCCAAAGCAATGTAGAGAAATTTCTAACCGTTATCCTAACGTTCAAGTTTTTGTACAAGCAAGTCCAATTCGTTGTTTTACTGACCAAGAATATATTAACGAAGGAGTAACTATTCAAGAAGATTTAAGTCATTGTGATTATTTATTTGGAGTTAAAGAGGTCAACGTTAACGATTTAATACCTAATAAAAAATACTTGTTTTTCTCACATACCATTAAAAAGCAAAGTTATAATCGACAATTACTCAGAACTATTTTAGAAAAGAAAATTCAATTAATTGATTATGAATTATTGAAAAATAGAATTGGTAAACGTTTAATTGGTTTTGGAAGATATGCAGGCATCGTGGGAGCATATAATGGATTTAGAGCTTTTGGAATAAAATCAAAAACATTTAAACTTAAACCAGCCCATCAATGTGCAGACAGAGTTGAGCTTGAACAAGAATTAAAAAAAGTTCATTTCCCAAAAAATTTTAAAGCAATTTTAACTGGTTTTGGACGTGTTGGATATGGTTCAAGAGAAATTATGCATTTGCTACCAATAATAGAAGTTTCTCCTGAAGAATTTAAACAAAAAACTTTTGATGAAGCTGTCTTTACTCATCTTGATATTGAAGATTATTACGCAAGAATAGATAAGTCTGATTTTGACAAAAAAGACTTCTACTCAGAACCATCAAAATATGAATCTATTTTTGACCAATTTGTAATGCACGCTGATATGTATATTGCCTGTCATTTTTGGTCTTCTGCTTCACCTTATATTTACACATTAGACAAAATGCAGTCTCATTCTAGAATGAAAGTAATTGCTGACATTTCTTGTGATGTGTTAGGTCCAATTGCCTCTACTTTAAGACCAAGTTCAATCAAAGAACCTTTTTACGGATTTAATCCTAAAACAGGAAAAGAAGACGATTATTCAAATGATGGAAATATTATGGTGATGGCTGTTGATAATTTACCTTGTGAGTTACCTCGTGATGCTTCAATTGATTTTGGAAATGATTTGTTACAATATATTTTCCCTCCATTATTTGTCAATGATCCCGATAAAATTATCGAAAGAGCAAGTGAAACCAATTTGGAAGGAAAATTAAACGAAGCATATAAATTTTTAGAAGAATATGTCTTTTCCTTATAGAAAATGGATAATGTTATCCCTTTAGCTGAGCGTTTACGACCAAAAAAAATTGAAAATTATATTGGTCAATCTAAACTTTTAGCCAAAGGAAAAGCACTTCGTACAATAATAGAGAATAAACACATTCCATCCATGATTCTTTGTGGACCTCCCGGAGTTGGTAAAACAACTTTAGCTCAACTATTAGCATTAGAGAGTGAAGCCACAATAAGTTCATTATCTGCCATTTCTTCTGGTGTTAAAGATTTAAGAGAAGTGATTCAACAAGCTGAAAAGCAACATTTATTCAAAAAGAAACAACATATTCTTTTCATTGATGAAATCCATAGGTTTTCAAAAGTACAACAAGACGCTTTATTAAATGCGGTTGAAAAAGGTATCGTTACTCTAATTGGTGCAACCACCGAAAATCCTAGTTTTGAAGTAGTTTCCGCCTTGTTATCTCGTTGTCAAGTCTATGTTTTAGAATCACTTAACAAAGAAGAATTGCTTACAATCTTATCTTTTGCTATTGAGAAGGATGAAATATTAAAAAATAAAAAAATTGAATTAAAAGAAACCGATGAAATTATCAAATTATCTGGTGGAGATGCAAGAAAATTGCTCAACTTATTAGAGATGTATGTTCAGAGCAATTGGAATGAAGATACAATTGTTCTGTTAAATGAAAAAGTTTTAGAATTGGCACAAAAAACTTTCATTTTATACGATAAGACTGGTGAAATGCACTACGATTTAATCTCTGCCTTTATAAAATCTATTAGAGGAAGTGATCCAAATGCGGCAATTTATTGGTTAGCTAGAATGCTTGAAGGTGGAGAAGATCCTAAGTTTATTGCAAGAAGAATGTTGATATTATCTTCTGAAGATATCGGTATAGCCAATCCAAATGCATTATTAATGGCCAATACTACTTTTCAAGCGATTCAAGTGATAGGAATGCCAGAAGCTAGAATAATTTTGTCAGAATGTGTGTTGTATTTAGCTACTTCACCAAAAGGAAACACTTCCTATTTAGCTATCGATGAAGCTCTTGATTTAGTTAGAAAAACAGGAAATTTACCGGTTCCACTTCATTTAAGAAACGCCCCTACAAAATGGATGAGTGAGCAAGGTTATGGGAAAAATTACTCTTATGCTCATCAATACGAACAAAATTTTATCGAACAAGAGTATTTTCCAACTGAGTTAAGTAATACTTCTTTTATTCATCCTGGAAGTAGTAAAAAAGAGCAAGAATTAGCTTCCTATATTAAAAAATTATGGAAAAATAAATATCCTATAGAGTAATTTTTTATTTAGAAAAATTCTAATTTTTCAATTTAATTCTAAAAAAAATGTTAATTTTTTCAAACTAAGTTTATTCTGTTGTAATTTTATAGAAATTAAATTTAAAATTATGAAAAAATTATTTGTTACCTTAACTTTAGCAATGTTTGTTGGAACATTAGCAGTTCCAGTATTTGCTTCTACTTCAAACACTTCTATTGAGATTAAAAAAGAAGAAAAAAAACGTAAGAAAAAAAATAAAAAAGGTGGTTGTTGTGCTTCCAAAGAAGGTGCTGCTAAATCATGTGGATCTCACGAAAAAGCTGGTGCTGAAAAAAAATCTTGCGGACATCATTCAGAAACTAAATAATATTTAAAAATTTATTTTTAAATCCGAACAAGTTTTGTTCGGATTTTTTTTTAATTTTGTACCATCTCAAAGGGGTGCTGTTTATCGGCTGAGATTATACCCATTGACCGGAACGAGGTAATGCTTGCGTCGGGATTTAGAGTTTAACATTTTATTTAACAAAAAGAATTTTACCCCTCGTTCTTGTAATTAGTTGTAATTATGAAAACAAGATTTTATTTTATTTTAAGTTTTTTATTTTTTCTCTCTTCAAATTATTTTTTTAACCAAGTTCAACTAAATGGAAAAGTATTAAACTCGCAAAAGCAAAGTCTTTCCTTTATAAAAATTGAGGTTCCAGAATTAAAAATTGAAACAGAAAGTAATGTAAATGGTGAATTTACTTTTAATAATTTACCTTACGGTCAATTAAAAATTCAAATTAAACATCCAAATTTTGAGATTTTTGACAAAATATTTGAGTTAAAAAAAGATAAAGAAATAATCGAAATTGTACTCAATTCAATAAAAAATAATTCAAATTTAAAGGAATTAGAAGATGTTTTTGTAAACTCTACAAGAAGTAAAAAAAACACCTCCAATACTTATGAAAAAATAGAACAAATAGAACTTAAAAAGAAAAATTTTGTTCAAGATATTCCTGTTTTGTTAGAAAATTCAGTTTCTGCTGTATCTACTTCTGATGCTGGAACTGGAGTTGGTTATACAGGATTAAGAATAAGAGGAGTTGATCCAAGTAGAACTAACGTTACCGTTAATGGAATACCTATAAACGATGCCGAATCTCATGGTGTTTATTGGGTAAATATGCCCGACTTAGTTAGTTCAGTCGATAATATACAAATTCAAAGAGGTGTTGGAACTTCTTCAAATGGTGCAGCTGCTTTTGGTGCTAGTATAAGCTTACAAACAAACAAGGTAGAAAAAAATTCATATGCAATTCTCGACAACAGTATTGGTTCTTTTGGAACTCTTAAAAACTCCATTTTTGTTTCTACGGGCATACTTCCAAAACAATATCATATAGACATACGATTGTCAAAAATTTCCTCAAATGGTTTTGTTGATAGAGCTTCAGCAGATTTAAAATCTTATTACATTCAATTAGGTAAAATTGGAAAAAAATCAATGTTTAAATTTTTAGCTTTTGGCGGTAAAGAAATCACCTATCAAGCGTGGTATGGTGTTCCAGAAGCAAAACTTAATGGAAATCAAGACGATTTATTAACACATTTTTATAACAATTACTACCCAGGTGGAATGTATCAAAATAACGAAGATTCAATTAATTTGTTTTCTTCAAATAATAGAACTTATAATTATTATCGATATAAAAATGAAGTTGACAATTACCAACAACATCATTTTCAATTACTTAATTCAATACAAATTTTAAAACAATGGAAAAATAATTCAGCTTTACATTATACTAGAGGCAAAGGATATTACGAACAATTTCGTTATCAAGATGATTTTGCTAAATACAATCTAAACCCCATTGATACAGGAAACAACAGCATCAATCAAGGTGATTTTATTCGCAGAAGATGGTTGGATAATCATTTTTATGGATTGGTTTATTCATTAGAATACGACAATAAAAAAAATTGGAATGTTCTTTTTGGAGCATCGGCTAATCAATATTTAGGTTTGCATTTTGGAGAAATAATTTGGGCTCAATATTCATCAAATAGTGAATTAGGAACGAAGTATTATGAAAATGATGCCTTAAAAAATGATTACAATTTCTATCTTAAAGCACAATTTAATTTCAAAAAATGGTTGTTTTTTACTGATTTGCAATGTAGAACAATCAACTATACTTTTTTGGGCTTAGATGAAAATAATGGCATCATTGAAGAAAGAAAACAAAAGGTGGATTTTTTATTTTTTAATCCAAAAGGTGGAATTTCCTATCAATTTAATCAAAATACATCAATATTTTTAACTTATTCCATGGCTCAAAGAGAACCAATTAGAGATGATTTTAGAGAAAATTTAAATAAAAACAGACCTAAAGCTGAAATTTTACATGATGCTGAACTCGGGTTTTCTTATCAAAAAAATAAATTTGGATTTAAAATAAATTATTACCTTATGTATTATTATAATCAGTTGATTTTAACAGGAAAAATTAATGATGTAGGCAGTTACACAAGAACTAATGTTCCTTTTAGTTATCGAAATGGGGTTGAGTTGGAAAGCCATTTTTCTCTTTTTAAAGAGCATTTGAAAATTCAATGGAATACAACGTTAAGTCAAAATAAAATTATTCGTTTTACCGAATTTATTGATGATTACGATGTTGGCTCACAACAATCTATCGAACATTCAAATACTGATTTATCTTTTTCACCAAATTTGATTTCTTCTTTACAATTATCTGTCAATTTTTTAAAATATTTTCAATTCATTTGGTCAAATAAATGGGTAGGAAAACAATATTTAGATAACACCTCAAATGATGAAAAAAGTTTGTCATCCTATTTTTTTAGTAATGTTTATCTGAATTTTACAAGTACTTCTTTTTTAGCTAAAGAATTTAATATTGGTCTTCAAGTAAATAATATTTTTAATAATTTATATGAAAACAATGCATATACATGGGGCTATATTTATGGAGGACAAAGAGTTACTGAAAACTTTTATTTCCCTCAAGCAGGTACTCATTTTATGTTTAGAATTTCTTTAAAATTGTAAAATATTTTAAAAAAAAACAAGAAATTAATTATTTTTTGTTTTAATTTAGAGGAATATTTTTAATATCTAACAGTATGATTAGATGCTATATTATACTTTTTGTGTTTTACCTTTTAATTTCAATTAATAGTGTATTTACTCAAAGTATAAATGTTTCAAATGGAAATGTATTTGATGGAGAACCTTTTTTAGCAATAAACCCAAATAATTCTCAACATTTGGTTGTTGCTTGGATGAGTATTGTTCCATTTAATTATGTTTCAATAAAATCAAAAGTTAGTTTTAATGGTGGTCAAACATGGAGTAGTGAAGAAATAATTCCTCACAGTTATACTGCAACTGGTACTATAAGTGCAGACCCTTCTTTGGATTTTGACAATGCAGGAAATCTCTTTTTATGTTATGTTGACTATAATATTAGCATAGATTCTGGTTCTGTTAATGTTAGAAAATCCAGCGATGGTGGTTTAACATGGGGTGAAGCAATTGAGGTAATTAATGCTCATTCAGATCCGGGAAAATATCCAATTGACAGACCATGGATGCAGGTAGATCGTTCAGGAAGTATAAATGAGGGCAATATATATGTCACTACAATGCCTCCCACAGTATTTGGTTTAATAGAACCACCCTACCATCCCTATTTCATTCATTCTACTGATGGTGGAAACTCATTTAATCAATGGAGGTATTTAGATACAATCAATTGGCTTTCTGGAAATATTATTTCTCAGCCCACCCCTTTTTCATCTGTTTCAAACAATGGCTCTTTTAATTGTGTTTACCCTAGTTGGATTGCTTCTCAAAATCTTAATCCACAGTTTATTTTCGCTAAAACAAACAATTCAGGTAATAGTTTTACATACAATTCTTTAGTTATTCCTTATACTTATCTTTATGGAAGTAATGACGATACTTTAGCAAAATTATCGTATCCTTTATTAGTTGATCCCACCAATTCAAATCATTTAATATTTTTAAACCTATTAAAACTGCATGGAGATGCTGATGTCTTTATGTGGGAAAGTTATGATGCTGGAATTTCATGGAACGACTCAATTCGAATTAATGACGATCTAATTGGAAATAATAAATTGCAAGATTTAATTTGGGCTGATTTTGATACGGACGGAGATTTGGTTGTTTCTTGGAGAGACAGAAGAAATGCAACGGATTCAACCTTTTTAACTTCCTCAGAAATATGGGCTTCTGTGAGATATAAAGATTCAATATCTTTTTATCCAAATTTTAGAATTTCTGACACTATTGTTGCTTATGATTCTATTTTAGCTTATTCAGGAAATGATTTTATGTGTATTAAAATGAGAAACGATACTCTATATTCTGTTTGGGGTGATACTAGAGATGGAAAATTAAATATCTGGTTTAAAAAAATGAATTATTCTGGTGAAGTAATTTCTATACAACAATTATCCAATGATAAGAATTTAAAAATAAATGTATTTCCGAATCCATTAAATAATTTAATAGAAATTCAAGCCGATAAAATTATTCAAATAATTATTAGAAATACAAATGGTCAACAAATTTTAAGTTATAAAAATCTATTAAAAGAAAATGTTGTTATTATAGATATGAGCAAATTTTCTAGTGGTACTTATATGTTAAATGTTTTAACTGAAAATGGTGAAATATTTAAAAGTATCGTAAAAAAGTAGAATTTTATTTATAAAAGGACAAACTAAAGATAATCTAATATTTCTTCAAGTCCTATCCCTCTCGATGCTTTTAATAAAATACTTGTCGCATTTATTTTATTTTCTTTTAAATGTTGAATTAAATTTTCTTTAGATTTCCAAAAATGTAAATTTGGATGAGAAATTTTAACTTTATAAAACTCCTCACCAACAAAATGAGTTTGCATTTGAGCTCTATTACACCAATCAACAATCATTTCATGCTCTAAGGCACTGAAATCACCTAGTTCAAACATATCTCCTAAAATAACAGTTTTTTCCTTTTCTGGCATTTGAGAAAAACTTTCCAAGGCGGATTTCATACTACTTGGATTTGCATTGTAAGCATCTAATAAAATTATATAATTGTCTTTTTTGATGATTTGTGAACGATTATTTGTTGATTCATAAGAATTTATTGCTTCATTTATATCCGTTTCTAATACATTAAAATAATATCCGACGCAAATAGCAGCTAAAAGATTATAAAAATTATATTTACCGACAATTTTTGTTTGAATAAGTGGAGATTCATAGTGTTTATGTGTCCATTTAAGTTGCACATAATCTTTTGATTCTAAATACTTTCCATTTATAAGCAATTCTTCTTCCACAGTTCCATAAGAAACAGAATTTATTTGCCTTGGAAGGTGTTTTTTTAATAATGTATCGTCAGAATTGAAAAACAAAGTACCTTCTTCTTTTTCTATATAATCATACAATTCTTTTTTGGTTTTTAAAACGCCATCAAACGAACCAAATCCTTCAAGGTGTGCTTTTCCGATATTGGTGATTAATCCAAAATTTGGATTAGCAATTGTACATAGTTCATTAATATCTCCAGGTTTATTTGCTCCCATTTCAATTATTGCAATTTGATGAGATTTATTTAATCTCAACAAAGTCAATGGCACACCAATATGATTATTCAAATTACCAACAGTAGCTAATGTTGAATATTTTTTACTTAAGACTGTATTTATAAGCTCTTTACTTGTTGTTTTTCCATTTGAACCTGTTATTGCCAAAACAGGAATTTTAAATTGATTACGATGATAGTTCGCCAGTCTTTGTAAAAACACTAAAGTATTTTCTACATAAAAAATATTTTTATTATCCGCTTTTAATTTGTCATCAACGATTGCAAAACGTGCTCCTTTTTGAATGGATTCTAAAGCAAATTCATTTCCATTAAAATTTTTACCTGATAAGGCAATAAAAAGTGAGTTTTCTTCAATTTTACGACTGTCTGTTGATACGCCGTTACATTGATAAAATAAGTCAAATAATTTTTCCATTTTCAAAAAAAAAACCCATTCACTTGGAATGGGTTAGTTTATTATCTTCTTTTTTCTTCTTTTTTCTGTTTTTTACGAGCTTTTTTTCCTACCATTCCGACAGGACTTCCCACTCTATCCATACAACAACGGAAACCAAGAGTACTCATAGATTGGTCTTCATCTAAATATCTTCTATTTCCTGCAACTAACCAATAAGCACGATCTCTCCATGAACCACCTTTATATACTCTTGATTTATCAGAGATTAAAGTAGTTGGCCATGAAGTTCTATCCCCAGGTTTAATTTGATTACCATCTAATCCGTATTCTTCATGTTCATTTTGATACATAACCAAACTTGGATCTCTTGTTACCTGATTGATCGCATTTTTTCTATCATCATTATCAAAGTAAATTGAGCTTTCGATATCACCATCTAAATAATCAACGTAATCATCACGTCTATAATTTAAGCGACCAATATTTTCTTCTTCCGTTACATTTCTATATTTTAATTTACCAGGAGTATTGATAATAAATTCACTAAATCCTTGTCTAAGAATTGTAATAATTTCATGAGCATACTCTTCTCCATCAGGACCTGTACGAATTTCATCGACAAACAAACCTTCAAAAATTTGGTCTTGAACAATTTGTGAAGCTTCCACATCGTATTTATCATTTCTATAAGCAATAGCTTTATCTAAAATTTTTGTAACTCTTTCGATTAAAGTAAGTTCTATGGAATCTTTTACTTTATTATGGAAAATATAAGTTGGATCTGGAGCATGACCTCTTTTAGAAGGATTTCTTGATTCAACAGTTTTTGCAATTCCAATAGGTAAAACCGAATCATTTGGATTGTGTTTATCCGCAGTAATTCTTTGCCATCTGATACGTTCAAATTCATTAAGGTATTCTTTCATACCGTGAACATCGTACATAACGATAGCATTTTTAGTGTTAATTGCACCATCGTTTGTTAACATTTTAGTTGTAAATACATTTCCTCTGAAAGGTCTAAATTCATCAAAATCTTCAGCTGATAAAGGGCGATATACATCTAAAACCCATTCAGATACATTACCTGCCATATTGTAAAGACCATAATCATTAGGCCAATAATGTGTAACTGGAGCTGTAACATCTGCGTTATCATTTAAGTGACCTGCAACCCCCATGTAATCACCTCTACCTCTAATAAAGTTTGCTCTAATAGATCCTTTGAATTGATCATCATCATTTCTAACCCAGTGACCATTCCAAGGATAATGTCTTCTATCTGTATTATTTTCAGAATTTGGTTCTAAGTTTCCTATCAAACCGATTGAAGCAAATTCCCATTCTGCTTCTGTTGGGAGACGATAACGAGGCAATATAATACCATCTTCCATGCGTACAATTCTTGAGCCAAGTTTTTTACCATTCATTTTAGATGGATCTAAATTTTGAATCCCCCCCTCTGGAATAACCTCACCCTCATGATATTGATTGGCTAAATAAGACTCAGAATTAAAAGTGTTCTCATTTGCTTGATCTGGGTTAAATTTTAAAACTCCTTCTCTTATCAAGATATATTCATTCACTCTATCTGTTCTCCATTTACAAAAATCAGATGCCTGTAACCAACTTACTCCAACAACCGGATAATCTCTATATGCTGGATGTCTTAAATAATAATCGACAAATTTTTCATTAAACCCTAGTGGTGATCTCCAACACAAAGTATCTGGAAGTGCATTTCTATAAATTAGAGGGTAAGTTTGGTAAGCACGACCAATCCAGTACAAATATTCTAACCAATGAAAGTTTGTAACTTCTGTCTGATCCATATAAAAAGAAGATACAGTTACTCTAGTGGGACGATTATTCCAATCATACATCACATCACTTTCCGATCTACCCATGGTAAAAGTACCACCTTCTACTAAAATTAATCCAGGACCTGTTTCCTGATCGACAAAAGGTACTTTATGGAATCCTCCGTTTTCTGGTTCATTAAAATCCCATCCAGTAACTGAAGACTGTTCTTTTGAACAGGAGACCAGTATTAAGGAAGAAAATAATCCTAAAGAAAATAATTTTACTTTTTTCATATTTATATTTTGATTCTTCATTTTGTTTGCAAATTTACTTATTAAACGTATTTTTTCAAAAAGGTTACAAAAAAAAACTAATTTCTAAAAAGATGGACAAGAAATAGTTTTAAAATTGACTACTTTTTTCTTACAATTTAAATTTAGTCCTAAGGAAACTTCATGAGATCCTCCGGAAACACCATTATTTAATTTAGATACAGTTAAGTCATAACTATAGCCAATTCTAAATTTCCCTGCTTGTAAACCAATTACCATGATAAAAGCATCTCTATTTCTATACCAAAGTCCTGCTGTAAAAACACCATATCTAACATATGTACCAATATTCATTTCCATAAACCCTCTTTGATATTGGAAAATTACACTTGGTAATAAATAAGTTTTAGTAACATACTTAGATTTTGTTCCTAGAGGAATCTCAGCACCTGCATGAAAAGTATAACGAATGGGTAATTTTGATTCTCCTTGAATCATCGATTCATTTGGTCTATTTAAATGATGTGCAGCAATTCCGACGTAAAATCTTTTTGAAAACCCAACCATACCTGCAGAAGCATCAAAAAAACCTTTTTGCCCGTCATTGATTCTAACATCACCTGTTTGATAAATAAATCCCTTTCGAGGATCAATCATATCGCCAAAAGTTAATTTATCCCAATCTAATGTTTTTTGAAACCAAGCCGCTTTTGCACCAAACATCATAGAAAATTTTCTAGTAAGTTTCATATGAAAAGAGTATATCAATCCCAAATGTGAAGTGTTAATTGTGCCTGCACCTTGTCTATCATGGACAGCTAAAAACCCTAATCCTCCAGATATACCTTTTATATAGGTATCATAAGAAGCACTATACGTCACATAATTACTGGACAATTTTGGCCATTCATTCCTATAATTCAAATTAAATCGCGGACATCCATGTGAACCAGCTAAAGCAGGATTCAAATACAATGGATTCGCATAAAATTGAGTAAAGGTGGGGTCTTGAGAGAAAGTAAATTGGGCCTGAATCACAGTCAACAACAAGATTATTAAATACTTACAATTTTTCATATCCTCTTTATCACTGAGTTTAATGTTTGTTTTTTGCTTAAAAAGCTCTACAATATTACGAATTTTTTATAAATTGGTTACAAAAATGATAA
Organism: Flavobacteriia bacterium; assembly: GCA_016183815.1. Lineage (GTDB taxonomy): Bacteria > Bacteroidota > Bacteroidia > Flavobacteriales_D > Crocinitomicaceae > M2408. The sequence continues at coordinate 280,553 of JACPDW010000008.1, read as the reverse complement.
ACTTATAACAATAAAGCAAAATTTATATCGTTTTTTTTGTATATTTTTTAATTTTGCTAAATTTAACAATATATGTTTCCCATTAAAAATCATCTTTTTTTAATTTTATTTTCCTTATTTTTTTCTTTTACTTTTTCTCAAAATGAAAACTATAATTTAGGATTAAAATGGAAAAATCATAAAAGTACAAGTTATGAAGGCCAAACAATCTTTTTACCAGAAATAGAAAATCAAGAGTATAATGGAAGTCAAATTACTTATTCATGGAGAAAAGAAATTGGAAAAAATCATAATTTCAAAATTGAAATAAAAAATATAGAAAAAGTTATCGCCGATAAAAAAGACATTCAATACATTCAGTTTTTTCACCTTTTAGAAAAAAACGGCTTACAATTTTCCTTTTCTTGTCAAAATTCTAGGAACGAACGTTTTGCATCCTTGTCTTTTTTTCCTTATATAAAAGAAGGTAATCAGTATTATAAAATTGTTTCTCTTTCATTCGACTTAATTAAAATTCAAAATGTTTCAAATAAAAGTCATTCATTTGCTGACAACTCTGTTTTAGGAGATGCAAATAGCTCTTGGTACAAAGTGTCCGTTTCTTCCGACGGTATTGTAAAGATTGATAAATCATGGCTAGAAAGTAATGGAATCATTCAAAATAATTTTAATCCAAATCATTTTCATGTGTTTGGCAATGGTGCTGGTAAACTTTCAGAAAAAAATTCTGATCCCAAATTAGATGATTTAAAAGAAAATGCCATTTTATTTGTAGGTGATTCTGATCAAAGTTTAGAAGATGGAGAATTTTTTCTACTTTATGCTTGGGGTCCACACAAATGGAATTCAAATAATGGAACATTTTCTAGAGATATAAATATCTATGAAGATCTTTCCTATTATTTCATTAGAATTTCATCCGCTGAAACACCTTTACGTATTCAATCCAGTCCCACTCCAACTTTTACTACAGTTACAGATGTCAATTCTTTCAATCATTATGACATAATAGAAAATGAAAATTATAATTTAGTAGGTGGTGGACAAAGATGGTATGGAGAGTTGTTGGATGTAGAATTAAGTCAAACATATACCTTTTCAACACCAAATTTGATTAGTTCCAATGAACATCCTGTTCAGATAAAAAGTTTTGTTGCATCAATATATGGTGAAAATGCTAGTACATTGAATTATTCAATAAATGGACAAAATGTTAAAACACAAACTTTAAATTCTGGTTCATCAGATTATTACAGACAAGAAATCAGTTTTTCTCATGTATCTGGAAGTTCTTCTTTACCAATTACTGTTTCATTAAGCAAACATAAATCATCAGTACAAAGTTATATTGACAAAATTGAAATAAATGCAAGAAGAAATTTAGTCTTTTCAGGAACACAATTTCGTTTTAGAGATTTTAATTCTGTTCAAATGAATAATAAGGCAAGATTTACTGTTCAAGGTGTTGAAAGTAATTATTTTGTCTGGGATATAACTGACCGACAAATACCAAAAGTAATAGAAACAAATTTTAATTCAGGACAAATAGATTTTGTTGTTGCCGTGGATTCACTTAGGGAGTTTGTTTGTTCAAACAACAGAGATTTTTCAAGTTTTACTTTTGTAAAAACAGTGGGTAATCAAAATTTACATGCATTAGCACCTAAAAAATTATTAATTGTTACCCACCCTGATTTTTTATCCGAAGCACAACGATTAGCTGGTGTTCATGAAGCAGATGGAACGAGTAGTTTAGTGGTAACTACTGAACAAGTTTACAATGAATTTTCAGGTGGCGGAATGGATCCTACAGCAATAAAATGGTTCGCTAAAATGTTTTATCAAAGAGCAGGTGGTGACATAAATTTAATGCCAGAAAATTTACTTTTATTTGGAGATGGAACTTATGATCCAAAAAACAGAGTAGAAAATAACAATAATTTTATTCCTACCTATCAAACTCAAAACACCTCTACTGAAGATCATTTAAATAATTTAGTTTCTGACGATTATTTTGGTTTGTTAGATGATTCAGAATCGTTTAGTCAACTAGATTTAATGGACATTGGAGTGGGAAGAATGATTGTTTCTGATGCAACACAAGCAAAAGAAATGGTGGACAAAGTCATACAATATTTAAAAACAGGAATCAATCAAACAGAAGTAAATGTAACATGTAATCCAATCAATTCTTCTTGTTCTTCCTATGGTGATTGGAGGACTAAATATGTTCAAATAGCAGATGATGAGGCCTATTTTATTGAATCAGATACTGAACCTCAATATTATTTAGTAAAAAATGAACATCCAGAAATGAATTCCGAAAAACTCTATTTAGATGCTTTTTCACAAATTGCTTCTGCTGGTGGAGACCGTTATCCTGAAGTTTTTAATGCTATTACAAGACATTTCACAAATGGTGCTTTGGTAATTAATTATGTAGGACATGGAGGTGAAGTTGGTGCTGCAGATGAACGCATAATTACTATTCCACAGATTCAAAGTTGGACAAATTGGTGTAATATGCCTTTGTTTGTTTCTGCAACTTGTGAGTTTACAAAATTTGATGATCCTAAAAGGGTATCTGCCGGTGAACACATGTATTTAAACCCAAATGGAGGTGCAATTGCTTTGACCACAACCACACGTACAGTATTTTATGGCGTAAACACAAATATTGGTAAAAGTTTTTATCAAAATGTTTTCGATAAAGATTTGAATGGTAAAGGATTAAGTTTTGGAGAAATCATGAGAAGAACTAAAAACGGTGTAAGTGATTCAAACAACAAAAGAAGTTTTAATTTGATTGGTGATCCAGCAATTAGAATTGCTCTTCCTCAAATGAAAGTAGTAACAGATAGTATTAATGGTTATCATGCAAGTGTTTATGTTGACACATTAAAAGCATTATCAAAAGTGGTTATTAAAGGTCATGTAGAGAATTTAAGTGGACAAAAAATTAGCAATTTTAACGGAATTCTAAATCCAACTATTTTTGATAAATCAAAAAAATATAGAACATTAGGACAAGATGCCAAAGCGGCTGAAATTGAATTTGAAATGCAAAAAAATGCACTTTTTAAAGGAAAAGTAAGTGTAAAAGATGGTGATTTTACATTTACCTTTATCGTACCAAAAGACATTGATTATAAATTTGGTTTAGGTAAAATTTCGTATTATTCCAATTCTGAAATTCTTGATGCAGGTGGAATAGATACGATGTTATATATTGGAGGTATTTCTGCTGAAGGATTAAATGACATAATTGGACCAGAAATAGACATGTATTTTAATAATAATAAGTTTATCGATGGTGGATTAATTAATGATTCACCTGTATTGATAGCAAATATTGAAGACGAAAGTGGTATTAATATGGTAGGAAATGGAATTGGGCATGATATAACAGCAGTTTTAGACGACAATACAGCCGAACCAATCATTTTAAATGAATATTTTACTAATGATTTAGATTCTTATCAAAAAGGGAAAGTAAATTTCAAATTAACTGATTTAGAAAAAGGTAAACATTCATTAACTTTGAAAGTTTGGGATGTAAATAATAATTCCTCTGAGAAAAAAATTAATTTCGAAGTTCGTGAAAGTGAACTTTTTGGTATTAGACATGTATTAAATTATCCTAATCCTTTTACAACTAACACAAATTTTTATTTTGAACACAATCAGTTATGTTCCACTTTAGATGTGATGATTCAGATTATGACCATTTCAGGTAAATTAGTAAAAACGATTCGACAAGAAGTATATAATGATTGTTTTCGTTCAGATGGTATAAATTGGGATGGTAATGACGATTACGGAGATCAATTGGCTAAAGGAGTATATATCTATAGATTAAGAGTTAAAAATCAAGAAGGTTTTATTGCTGAAAAATTAGAAAAATTAGTAATTTTGAAATAATTTTATAGTACTTACAAAATAAATCTTCTAATTCTGCGTATATTTGTAAACTAATTTTTTAAATGAATTCAAAAAACATAATTTTCAGTTGTTTGTTTCTTTTTTTAGGAACACTCCCCTATTTCGCTCAAAGTAATGATAAATTAGATCAATTAGATGGGAGAAATCGTCTAAATACCATTACAACTGCTTTACCTTTTATGGGTATTACTCCAGATTCTAGAGCAGGTGCAATGGGTGATGCTGGTACTGCTTTAAGCCCTAATTCTAATTCAGTTTATTGGAATACTTCAATGCTCAATTTTTCAGAAAAAAAAGCAGAAGTAAGTCTATCCTATACACCATGGTTAAGACACTTAGCCAATGATATTCACTTAAGCAACTTTAGTTTCTTCAGTAAATTTGGAACAAGACATGCAATTGGGGGTAATTTTAGATATTTTAGTTTAGGAATGATTACATTCACTGATAATACTGGTCAAGTTTTAAGAGAAGATACTCCAAATGAATTCGAGGCCACGTTAGGTTATGCCTTTAAATTATCTGAAAAAATGAGTTTTGGAATTAATGGAAAGTTTGCAAATTCAAATTTAACAGGTGGCTTAACAACTCCAGGAGCAAATACAAAAGCTGCTCGAACAGGTGCTGCAGATATTTCCTTTAGTTATGTGGATAGTAAATTAAAACTTTCAGGTAATGATGCTACTTATGCTCTTGGAATTACTATTAACAATATTGGAAATAAAGTTAGTTATACAGATGCAAGTAAAAGAGATTTTATTCCTACAAACTTAAAAATAGGAAATTCCTATAAAATTGATTTTGATCAATATAATGACATAACTTTTGCATTAGATTTACAAAAATTGCTTGTTCCTAGTCCCCCTATATACAATGATTCTGGTCAAGTTATATCTGGTAAAACCTCTGAAGTAGGTGTAATTGGTGGAATGTTACAGTCTTTTTACGATGCACCTGGCTTTCCTGAACTTGATGAAAATGGAGATGTTATTGAAGAAGACGGAAAAGCAAAAATTCAAAGTGGTTCGAAATTCAAAGAAGAATTAAGAGAAATCAATATTTGTTTTGGAATGGAATATTGGTATAACAATGTTTTTGCAATTAGAACAGGATATTTTTATGAGCATAAAACCAAAGGTGCTAGACAATATTTTAATATTGGATTAGGATTAAAATATAATATGATTGGAATTGATTTATCCTATCTTTTAGCCGTTAAAAAGAATAATCCTTTAGCCAATACCTTACGTTTTTCCTTACGTTTTGATATTGGAAATAAAAAAGACAAAGAAATTCCTGAAAAACCGGAATAATTTTGACAAATCTTAGAATAGGATATGGTATTGATGTCCATCAATTAAAAGATGGATTAAAATTGACTATTGGAGGAGTATCAATTTCATCTGATTTTGGTGCTTTAGGTCACTCTGATGCTGATGTTTTATTACATGCTATTTGTGATGCTTTACTGGGAGCTTTGGCTTTAAGAGACATCGGTTTTCATTTTCCAGACAACAATGAACATTACAAAGGAATAGACAGTTGTATCTTGCTTTCAGATGTTTATAATAAAATAAAAAATAACAATTATCGATTAGTTAATTTAGACTCAACAGTTATTTTAGAAAAACCTAAGTTAAATCCTCATATTCCATTAATGCAAGAAAAAATTTCACAATTATTAGAATGTGAAACAAATCAAATTTCCATTAAAGCAACTACTCATGAAAAAATGGATTCATTTGGTGAAGGTAAAGCGATAAAAGCGTATTGTGTTTGTATGCTTGAAAAAGTTTTGAAATAAATTTTTATTATATTCTCATAAGTTTCCATGCTCCATAAACTGGTTTAGAAGTAAACTCTTTTCTTTTATTGTCTTCAATTTTATTCCAAATTTGTTCTAAAGAGGACAACAAAGCATTTTTTTCTTCTTCCATTGCTGTTTGAAGTAAATTTACATCAGAAAAATGCTGTTTCACAAAGTTTGTATCAAATTGTCCTGACCTAAACGCTTCATGTTTTAACACGTATTTTCCAAAATCTAAGGTTGTTTTAACACCAGAAATTTGGTATTCATTAATGGCTTCAATTGCTTTTTCAATAGCTTCGTTTCTATTTTGACCCCAAACCACTAATTTTGCAATCATTGGGTCGTAATAAATAGGAATATCCATTCCTTCTTCAAAGGCATCGTCCACCCTAATCCCCTCACCCATTGGGATTCTATATCTATTTAAAGTTCCCATGTCGGGTACAAAACCATTTAAAGTATCTTCAGCATACACTCTTATTTCTAAAGCATGACCATTGATTTGTAATTCGTCTTGTAATTTTGGCAAGCGTTCTCCTCTAGCTACTCTCACTTGCCATTCGACTAAGTCCAAACCAGTAATTTCCTCTGTTACAGGGTGTTCTACTTGCAAACGAGTATTCATTTCTAAAAAATAAAATTTCAAATCGGCATCAATCAAAAATTCTACAGTACCTGCTCCTATATAATTACAAGCTTTACAAACATTAATTGCAGCTTCGCCCATTTCTTTTCTTAATTCAGGAGTTAAAACAGCACTTGGAGCTTCCTCGATTACTTTTTGATGTCGTCGTTGAATTGAACATTCTCTTTCAAATAAATAAACAAAATTCCCCTGTGTATCGCCGAACACTTGAATTTCTATATGTCTTGGTTTTGTTACAAATTTTTCAATAAATACAGCATCATCACCGAAGGAAGATCTTGCTTCGTTTTGAGCCATTTTCATTTGTTCTTCTAATTCTTCAATATTTTGAACCAATCTCATTCCTTTTCCACCACCACCAGCAGAAGCTTTAATTAAGATTGGGAAACCAACTTCCTGAGCAATTAATTTTGCTTCGTTCACGTCTGTTATAGCCTTGTCAATTCCAGGGACTAGAGGTACATTGAAAGATTTCACTGCTTGTTTTGCCGACAATTTATCTCCCATTATTTCCATTGCTTCTGGACTTGGACCAATCAAAATAATACCCTCTTGTTTTAATTTTCTTGCAAATTGAGCATTTTCAGATAAAAAACCATAACCTGGGTGAACAGCATCAATTTTCATTTCTTTACAAATACCAATTATGAGATCTTGTTTTAAATAACTTTCAGAGGAAGGTGATTTTCCTACATAAACAGCGTAATCTGCTTCTTTAGTGTGAGGAGATTCTTCGTCTGCATCTGAATAAATTGCAACACTTTCAATGTTCATTTTTTTTAAAGTCCGAATTACACGTCGAGCAATTTCACCTCTATTTGCTACAAGTACCCTTTTCATTTAAATTGATTTTATCTGTTAAAAATAAGTTTCGAAATTAGTGAATAAAAATGATTATTTATATTAAATTAATTCAAGTTTTTAATATCATTTCCAATCTTTTTTTGAAAAAAAATTCTATTTTCGGATATTCATTTTGAATTGATAGTAAAAAAAAGTAAAAAATTGGAATTATTATTATTTTTGAAAATTATATTAATCCTTTGGTTTTTAAATATTCTTCAAGACTTGCTTCATCGACAAACAAAACATCTCTTGCTTTACTTCCTTGAAAAGGACCGATAATTCCAAATCCTTCCATCTGATCAATAATTCTACCTGCTCTATTGTAACCTAATTTCAGCTTTCTTTGCAACAAACTGGCGGATCCTTGTTGATGTAAGACAATAATACGAGCTGCGTCAACAAACATAGAATCTATTTCATCTAAATCAACTTCTTTATCTGAGGTTTCGTCATTACCCACATATTCAGGCAAAAGGAAAGTCTCTGGGAATGCCCTTTGATTGCCAATAAAATCACAGATTGCTTCCACTTCTGGTGTGTCAATAAATCCACATTGAAGACGTTTTAATTCAGAACCATTTGAAATCAACATGTCACCTTTTCCGATTAATTGGTCAGCACCTGACGAATCTAAAATCGTTTTGGAATCTATTTTTGAAAGCACTCTAAACGAAATTCGAGCTGGAAAATTGGCTTTTATCATTCCTGTTATAACATTGACAGAAGGACGTTGAGTAGCAACAATTAAGTGAATCCCAATCGCTCTTGCAAGTTGAGCTAATCGTGCAATAGGAAATTCAATTTCTTTACCTGCTGTCATGATTAAATCGGCAAATTCATCAATTAAAACAACAATATAAGGTAAATAACGATGACCATTTTCAGGATTTAACCTTCTAGCAATAAACTTATTATTGTACTCCACTATATTTCGAACAGAAGCATTACGTAACAATTCATATCTCGAATCCATTTCGATACAAAGTGAATTTAAAGTATTTACTACCTTTGATGTGTCAACAATAATTGCTTCATCTTGATTGGGTAATTTTGCTAAAAAGTGTCTTTCAATTTTATTGTAAAGCGTAAGTTCCACTTTCTTAGGATCTACTAAAACAAATTTTATTTGAGCAGGATGTTTTTTGTATAATAATGAGATTAGAATGGCATTTAAACCTACTGACTTACCCTGACCAGTTGCTCCAGCTACTAATAAATGTGGCAATTTAGCCAAGTCTAACGTATAAACTTCGTTTGTAATTGATTTACCCACAACAATAGGCAATTCAGCGTCTAAATTTTGAAATTTTTCTGAGGCAATTAATGAACGCATTGAAACCATATCTGGTTTACTATTTGGCACTTCAATTCCAATCGAACCTCTACCTGGTATTGGAGCTATAATTCTAATACCTAACGCTGAAAGACTTAATGCAATGTCATCTTCTAAGTTTTTAATTTTTGCTATACGAATACCAGGAGCTGGAACAATTTCATACAAAGTTACTGTAGGACCGACAGTAGCTTTAATTTTTACAATGTCTATTTTATAATTTAAAAGCGTTTCAACTATTCTATTTTTATTGGCTTCCAATTCAGCTTTGTCAATATTTATCTGATTGTGACCAAAATCCTTGAGTAAATCAATTGGTGGAAGCATGTAACCAGAAAGTTCAAGTGTTGGGTCAAAATCGCCGAATTTTTCTCTTAAATCTTCAGTTTCTTCTGAACTTAAAACAGATTCACTTTTGGCAATATTGACTTCAAATTCAGTATTACTTATTTCTTTTTCTTGTGGAGGAATTTCAATTTCAAAATCATCATCAACTTGAATTAATTTATTTACAGAATTTGATGATAAATCCTCCTCTTCTTCATCAAAATCAATAGTTTCTGATATAATTTCTTCTTTTATTTGATCATCTTTAATTGTGTTGACAATAACAAAATCATCTTCCTCATTATTTAGAATTAAGTTGTCATCTTCGTTGACTAAAATTTCAGGTTTTTTGTTCAACACATATTTATCCCATAATTTTTTAAAGTCCGGGTTAAACTGAATTACCAATAAAATATACAAAAGAATAAGATGAAAAAGAAAAGCACCCACTTTACCAAATGTTGTTATCAACCAAATATTGCTAAAATATCCGAATGAACCACCGACATAATGAATTTTGTCAATAAAAAAACCAAAAAACAATGAAAACCAAACTAAAAAAGAGAAAGAAAAAACTAAAGCTTTTTTAATGGGGAAAAGTCGAATTTCTAACAACCATTTAAAACCTAAAACAAACAAAATAAAGGAAAACAACAAAGAGGAAATTCCAAAGCTTTTGTACATTAACACATGAGAAAGCCATGCACCAACTTTACCAAACCAATTACTAATAATTATCTCATCGGAAGAAAAAATAAATTCAAAAAAACCAGTGTTAAGAATTTTGTCTTGATCGATTTTCCATGTAAATAAATAGGAAAAACAAGAAAAAAATAGGTAAATTGACAAAAGAATAAAAACAGCACCTCTAATTTTTTTATTTTTTTCTTTATCAAAATTCGCAAACAAATGAAGTTTCTTTTTGTTCACAACTCCCTCATTCTCTGATCCATTTTTAGGATTGGACTTTTTCTTACTTTTTGATGAAAGTTCGTCTTTCTCCTCTTGAGGTATGTATATATTTTCAGAACTCATTTATTTTTTAAGCCATTTTACGAATTTACGAAAATAAAGATTTTTACAGTTTGATTAAACAAATAAATTAGGTACTTCTTTTTGAAGTACCTAATTTAATTTCTTTATTTCGTTACAACAATCCTTTCACTTGACAATATTTTTCACATAAATCCTGTTCTGTTTACATTTACATCGGTAAAACGATAATACTTTCAAGCTAATGTCTTAAAATTATAAAATTACAAACCAAAATTGGCATTGATAAACTAAATTTTTGGATTATTTTCTTTTAAAAAGAGATGATTTAAAAGTGTTAGCTTGTAAAAAGACTTCCAAACTTCCTTTATTTCCATTGTTTTTAATCAACCCTGTATGGATATCATAAGAAAAACCTACCCTATATCCTTTCCAGGAAAACAATATCCTAGGTATTAATGTTTCATTTACCCTATAAAAAAATGATAAATCTACAAAATAGGTATTTTCTTTAAGTACTTGAGGTCCTGACTTTTTTAGAAAAGTTCTAAAACTAAACCCAAGTTGATTTTCTAAATGAGGACCCTGTAAAAAAGAAAATAAATGAGTACCAATGGCAATTTTACTTCCTTTTAGATATTTGAAATAATTGATATACAAAGCATACTTAATAAATTGCTTATCCCCTTTAACGCCTAAAAAATTGTAACTTGGTTGATTCAAATGAGATGCAGAAAATGAAAATAAATAACTAGAAGATTGACTTTTTAAATTTGATTTTCGTAATGCACTTTTCGTTAATGCAATTCCTGCAGAAGCATCAAAAAAATTAAAACTATTTTGACCTTCTCCAGATAAAATATAAGAATCAAAACGATTTTCATTCCATTGACTTTCGAATTGAACCTTACTTAAATCAACACTTTTATTACCATAAGATGCTTGGATTCCTATGGAGATTTTTTTACTTTTTGCTAATGGAATAATAGCAGAACTTTGTAAACCAATTAATGTATATCCCAACTTTGAGTCGCCACCCACATCATTTTGTAAAATTAATCCTAATCCCATGTAAGAACTTGGCGAAACGTATCCTTTTTTTTTCAAAATTGCACTTTCAACAGAAATGGTAAAAGTATTAAATTTTGTGGTTCCAGAAATCCATTGATTACGTTGATTAATAGTAATTCTTTCCCAGGCATCGTTTAAAGAAACCATTGCAGGATTAAAAAAAGAGGGATTTTCTGAATTTTGAGAAAAGTGAAAATCTTGGCAAAAATATTTGAATAAAACACAACTAAATAATATTGAAAATACAATTTTTCTCATCTCAACAAAGTAATATTACCAGATTTTTTCTCGACTTTTCCATCTTTAAATTTAACTTCAAGTAAGTAAGGATATATTCCTGAATTACAAATTTTCCCTTTATATTTTCCGTCCCAAAATATTTCTTTTTCTTGAGTTGAAAACATTAAGCTACCCCATCGATCAATTATTTTAAAATCTATGCTTTCAACATCGTCACCTATAAATAATTTGACTAGTTCATTTTTACCATCTCCATTAGGTGAAAATGCAGAGCTAATGTGGACACCTGATAAAATTAAAATAATTTCTTGGCATTCGATAAAATCTATATTTGGATTGCATTTATCTAAAGGGTCTGATCCTAAGTATACCTCATCGAAATCGTTTATTCCATCTTCATCAGTATCAGGATTATTTGGGTCTGTGCCTAAATCAATTTCTTCTTGATTAATTAAGCCATCACCATCTGTATCACAAATCAATGCGAGTGGTTGTGGGTCACAAATATCTAAAGGATTTGAACCTTGATTAACCTCAGCCATGTCCAAAATTCCATCACCATCTGTATCAGGATTGTTAGGATCTGTACCTAAAGCTGTTTCTTCATCATTTAGCAACCCATCATCATCTAAATCATTATCAACAGGATCAGGAATAAAATGTGCTATTAATGTGGCATTAGATATTAAATTAAATGTATTAGAATCAGCTATGATTGGATTGTTTAATGCACCATTAGTTAATTCCCAATGATCAAAAGTGTAAGTTGTATTTGCGGTAGCTTTACAAATTGTATTTATTCCTCCAAAATAATTACTATTCCATGGATAGGAAGGAGACATAATACTATTAATTTGAACTACACCAGAATTTGGAGGGTTAACATTGACAATCAGCTCATAAGGTCCTTCCAACTGATAACAATCTATTAATCCATCATTTAAACTTACACAACGGGTATTTATAAAGTCTCTCATTTCTTGCACATTATTTTGCCATGAAGCAAACGACCCTCCCCACCTATCAACTTGCATCTGCATCTCAGGTTCAATGATTTGAATCATACTGTCTAATAGAAAAATCATATAATCACATGAAAAATAGGTATTTAATAAATCTGCATAACGGGTTATATAGTATTGATTTACAATTTCGCTTTCTTCAAGTAATTTGGATAAAATAACTGTGTGACCTTGCTCTCCTGGATCAGGTAAATTTTCAGCATTACAAGGATCTGCATTGGGACCAGTATCAGGAACACCTGTATAATTAATGTAATGACCAAAAGTTGCATCCATATCCCAAAGTGCATATCTCCATTTTTTGTGATTTCCATCTGGATTTAAACCTTTCCACCAAGCTGTATTCCAATTTAACCAATCTTGACTTACGATAACAGAATTTAAGACAAAATAATCTACCAATGACTTCCAATTGTACTGGGCATCCATAGTGTTAAAATTGCCTGCATTGCCCATATCGTTTGAAGTTACAAAATTTAAAAAATTATTCCAATCTGGTAAAGCGTTTGGTGCTCCATATTCTTCCCATGTGGCACCCCATGTTTTTAGAAAATAAAGATTATTTTCGTCTTGATCGAAATAATAATCAGTAAAATCGTCATCATCGACCTTTTCTCTAATATCGTAAACACCCCAATATTGACCATTTAAATAAACAACGCAAGGCTTCCAAGTACGTTCATCTAATTTTAATTTTGCTTTTTGAGATAATGTGTTAACATAAGAATCTCTGATATGTGCACCATCTTCAAAAGGGTAGTTATCATTAGCTGCTGCTTTAATAATCAGTTTTTGAAAATTATCTCTACTTTTTTCAGGAAATATTTGATGTTCAATATCATCATTATAACCAAACTGATCACGCATTATAAAATCTATTCCTCTTTGTTCATAAGCCCATGAATCGTTACCATGTTTATTATATTCACCCTCACCTTTACAAATAAAGGTTTGGTCAGCTTCAAAATATTCAAAAAAACCCTGAGGATTGATGTAATCACCATTTAACAGGTCTTCCACTTCTTCTCCAGCAAAAGATAAAACAGGTATAGTGTGATTCACATTTATAAAATAAGTAGCAGATTGTGTAAAACTTTGTTCGTCTGTTGAAAAAGCAACAGCCCTTAATACACTTGTAGAATTAATAGTAACTTGAGTTGTATAGAGATTTGATGTAGAGGTTGGTGTTGAACCGTCAACAGTGTATCGAATTGTTGCTTGTGGATTGTCACATGAAATTGAAATAGTTTGAGCGCTTGAATAAAACCCAGAAGAAACATTAAAAGTAGGTGTTGATGTATAAAAATTAACAGCACCAATATTTGAAGTTCCAGGTGTAGGGTTTGTAAACAACTTCCAGGTTAGTGATCCATTTGTTTCTCTACCAACAGAATGGTTCTGTTTTGTCAAATGAATAATTCTAATTGAATCTACATTTATCCCAGAGGGGTCGGATAAAATTATCCATTCGTTTTCCGTTTGTGTGAGTTTAAAATTTGGGTGTAATTCACCAGCAACAACTATATTTTTTCCTGAACAAAACACCATTAGAAAACCATTTGCAGGAACAGTACCTGAAGGAATAGGCCATTTGGTCATGTTGCTAGATTTATCAGATAAATGATAACCTGTTAAATCAAAATCGGATCCTGAAGCATTGTATATTTCAACCCAATCGCTGTTATTACCAAAATTGTCTATTGGTCCATTTATGTTAGAACATGAATATTCATTGATAAATAATTGAGAATAAATTACTTTAGTTTCACATAGAAAACAAAAGAAAAAAAATAAAATTTTATAAATCATTGTAATAATTGATAAATTTAGTGTTTAATTAATAATCAAAAAACTTTTTTAAAATGTATTATTTGAATCCTAAAAATCATTCAATAAGTTGTACAAAATCATGATGTGTAATTAATTCTCCTAAATGATTATAAAAACTCAAAAAATAAAAATAAGTTCCTTCTCCACATTTTTTTCCTGTTTCATCTTCCCCATCCCACTTAAAATATGGATCGTTAGCAGTAAAAACAACATTACCCCATCGATTTCTAATTTCAATTTTAAAACTATCTGGATTAATATTATCAATTGAAAAAAAGTCATTTACTCCGTCATTATTTGGACTAAAAAAATTTGGAAATTGAATGTTTTGAGACAAAGAAAAATGTTTGTTTATTGTATCGTCACAATATTTATTATTAGCTATTAATGAAATTGAAAAATCACCCATATAAATGTATTCAAAAGTGTGGGAAGTTAATGTTGTATCCGTAAATTGTGATTGCCCAGAAACATTCCAATTATAACTTTCAGCTGTTGAACTAAGGTTATCAATTTGAACATGAAAAGGAGCGTTGTCATTTAAAATAGTATAAGAAAAATCAGCAATTGGCGTTTGGATAATTGCAACAAAAACACTATCAAAATAAGAACATTGATTGGGAGAAATAATTTCAAGATAATGGTAACCGTTTATTTTAGGGACAATACTGTCATTTGTTTCTCCTGTATTCCAAATATATTGACATGAACTATACAAAGAATCTACGGTAATCCATTCTGATAAATCATTGCAAAACTCTACACTATCTCTTAGATAATAAGAAATAGAGTCATATTGAACATTAATTTCATCACTATAAACACATTGAGGTATTAATTGAATATTATCAATTGCGAAATCGTTTCCTGGACCTTCTATATTCACATTTACAATACATACAGTAGCTACAGTATTGGTATCGCTGTACCAACTACCAGAAAAAGTACCCCAATCACATGCCACATCTGACGAACTATATGGATTTGATATTTGTTGATTTTCAACTGAAAAAATCAATGTTGGAACAATAGCAACACTAATAACGTTAGAAACATCAGTTGAAAGTATATAATTAGTATTAGGCAGTACATTTGCTGTTTGGCACCACAATAATTGACCAGGTGTAGTTGCTCCATTAACAACCATCATATTATTTTGATAAGAGCAAAACGGGAAATTATTGTGAACCAGACTAGGTGAGGTTGTGATTTCATAAGTTTGTACGTTTGTTAACAAACCAAATGCACCTCCACCATCAACTGAACCAAGCACATAACTAGTTGTAAAACCAGTATTTCCTTGTTCAAAATCCCCATTAAAAATTGCATTTATCCCAGGTACAATTGAATTTACAGAAAAAGTTCCTTCTTGTTTTACTGTGTAGGTAGAACTTGTATTTCCATTAAACCAATAAATATTTTGATATTGGTTATCAATTGTTAATATTAAACTATCACCTTGACATAATGTTGTATCGTTACCCAAATTAATTGGAGGTAAATTACACTGAGAATTTATTATTAAAGTAATTTTAAAAAATAAAAAAAAGAGAAAATAAGATTTAAAATAGTTCATGATTCAAAATTACAAAAGATTAACGATAATTAAGTAGGAACGGTTGCTTATATAAAGCAACTTTTTTATCTTATTTTCGTTAATTATACAAAATATAGTATTAAATTTGAAAAAAAATACAACTATGAAAAATATTTACTCTTTTTCTATTATTACATTTTTTCTATTTTGTTTTAATCAGAATCTTTTGTTCTCTCAAACTATTTTTTCAGAAGATTTTGAAGGAGTTTTAGATGGAACTACAAATTTACCTATTGGTTGGACAGAAACTGGCTTATCTGATGATGGTATTTATTTTGTTGGGACTGATGTTGAAGCAAATTCAGCTGGATATTGGCCTGTTCCACCTCACACAATGTTTGCAATGACAAACGATGATGAATGTAACTGTGACAAAAGTACTGATAGATTGATATTACCTGCTCTAGATTTAAGCACTTATTCTGGTGCTTTACACTTATATTTTAGTGCAGTTAATGACAGTATGTATGGAGGTACAACTTCTGTTGAAGTTAGCACCGATGGCGGTTTTTCTTGGATGCCTGTTACATTTCTTTCAAAAACTTTTGATACTTATGAATGGGTTGATCATGACATTTCTTTAACTGATTATTTGGGATTAGCCAATGTTATGATTTCTTTTCATTACAACGATGAAGGTTCTTGGGGTTCTGGTTTTGCTGTCGATGATATTTTATTGGAAGCTCTGACACCTGCTGTAGATTTAGCTATTCTTTCTACTAACAATTTAAGCGAATATACTGTTATTCCATTCGAGCAATTAACTGCATTAAATCAAATGAATGTTGTTGTAGAAAATCAAGGTGACGTAGATGTGGTAGATTTTTCTGTAACTACAAATGTTTATTTATTTCCTGATTATGTAAATCCTATTCAAACTTATTCTACAGCAGCTTCAAATATTAATGTTGGTACGAATCAAAATATTGCTTTATTTACATTTATTCCTCCTGGTGTAGGTTTATATAAAATTTTACACACAATATTAGCTACTTCTGACAATGATAATACTAATGACACTATCAGCAGATTTATTGAAATCTCAGATCACAATTATCAAAGAGATTATAATATATCTAGCAATTTATTTTTATCAGCTGGTTTAAATTCAACAGCAATAGTAGGCAATATCTTTGATATTTACAATCAAACTCAAATCGATTCAGTTTCCTTTTTTATTTCTCCTAATACCGCTGGAGGAAATATCTCTGCTATAATTGGAACTGTAACAGCTGGAGTTCCAAATGAAACAGGTTACCTCGGTTATAGTAGTAATTTTGAGATTACACAATCATTGGTTGATAATTCAAATGTTAATAATAGCGTATATATTAGTCTTCCAGTATTAGATAGTAATGGAAATCCAATAGTATTAACTCCTGGGACCTATTTTGTAGGTGTAAAAGAAGACAGTCTTTGTAATGGATACGAACTGATGTCTTCAAATCAAATATTTACTGCTAATAAATCTTTTTATAATTTTAATAATGGAGCATATAATTTAATGGAGTTAATTGCAAACGTGACACCAATGGTAAGGGCTCATATTTCTCCAGTAATTGACAACGATGGGGATTCTTACGTTGCAGGTGTGGATTGCGATGACAACGACCCTAGTGTATATCAAAATATTACAGTTTATGTTGATTTAGACGGAGATGGTTACGACAATGGTTCATTACTTATGTGTATTGGTTTAATGCCACCTACTGGTTATTCAATTGAAACATTAGGTTTAGACTGTGACGATTCGAACGTAGGTATTAACCCAGGAGCTACGGACATTCCTGATAATGGCATTGATGAAGATTGTAATGGTTCTGATGCTACATCTAATCCTATAGATAATGACGGTGACGGCGTTGATAGTAATTCTGATTGTGATGATAATGATCCAAATGTTTATCAAAATGCAACTGTTTATATTGACAATGATATGGATGGATATGATAATGGAACTGCTTTGATTTGTATGGGCACTAATCCTCCTTTTGGTTATATTTCCACTTCATTAGGAGTCGATTGTGATGATTTTAACGGCAATGTTAACCCAGGTGCAACTGATATTCCAGACAACGGAATTGACGAGAATTGTGATGGTCAAGATGCTACAGGTGGTGGAACGGATAACGACGGAGATGGCGTTGATGCAAGTATGGATTGTAACGATACCGATCCAAATGTTTACCAAATGGTTACATTATTTATTGATACTGATTTAGATTTTTATGATGCTGGGGCTGTTGAAATGTGTATTGGTGATTTTCCTCCAAACGGTTTTACAGATTTTACTCTAGGAAGTGATTGTAATGATTTTAATGCTGAAATTTATCCTGGTGCAAATGAAATCCCAGATAATGGTATAGATGAAGACTGTGATGGCTCTGATTTAACTACAACTCCTGTGGATAATGATGGAGATTCCTACCTATCCGATATTGATTGTAACGATGCTGATCCAAACATCAATCCTGGCGCTACTGAAATTGCTAATAACGGAATCGATGAGGATTGTGATGGACAAGATTTAATTATCAGCAATGATCCACCAGTAATTGTTGACGACAATACCACTTGTTTAACCATTTCGTCTGTAGTAATCAATATTTTATCAAATGACTCTGATTCTGATGGCAATTTGGTTCCATCTTCTATCGTTATCTCAACACCACCTTCAAATGGAACAGTTGTGGTTGATTTTGTAACTGGTTTAGTAACTTATACTCCAAATACTGGTTTTGTTGGTAACGATGAATTTTGTTATTTTGTTTGTGATGATGGGAATCCTCAAGAATGTGGTCAAGCATGTGTAATTGTGATGGTTCAAAATGCAGAACCACCAGTTGCAGTAGATGACGATACAACAGTTTTCTTAGGTGACCAAACTTCTATTTTAATATTGCTTAACGACAGTGATCCAAATGACGAAATTACACCATGGAATGGTTTTACTGTTGATTTAGACCCAAATACTCCTGGTATTCAGTTGACTTACACTTCAACAAATCCAAATGGATCTTGGACATATAATGAATTTTTTCAATCTTTGTTGTTTGTTTCATCTGACAATACAGTAGGCACTTATGTGATGCAATATGAATTGTGTGACCCGCAAGAATTATGTGATATGGCGACAGTAACCGTTAATGTTGTACCAAATACAGCTAGTTTGAATAATATTAGCCATTCTACGGTTAAAGTAACGCCAAATCCTTTTATTGATAAAGTGCATTTTTCAAATCATGCTTTGATTGAGGATTTATCAGTTCAATCTTTTGATGGTAAAATTGTTTTTTATACAACTAAGGTTTCTGAATCTATAGATTTAGACAATATAAATTCTGGCACTTATTTTTTACAGTTAAAACTGAAAGATGGTACTATTATAAATCAAAAAATAATTAAGTTGTAATTTTGTTTTAAATAATAATCAAACCGGGATGAATAATTCCGGTTTTTTTTGTTTTAATTAGTTAACACTCCATCATTAAAATTTACTATCTTTGCAACTTTTATAAAAATGAGTGATAAAGGAGTAACCATTGATTTTCTGATACGTCAGAATTTCTATAAATATCAACGATTGTACAATCAGAAAGCCATGGAATATGGTGTTTCTATTTCTGTTGGTTATGTTTTATTAATGGTTGAAAAAGAAGGAACTCCTTCTACTCAATTAGGACCTAAAATGGGAATGGAATCAACTAGTTTATCTAGAACTTTAAAATTAATGGAAGACGATGGATTAATCCGAAGAGTTTTAGATACAGTTGATAAAAGAAAAGTTTTAATTTTTTTAACAGAACAGGGAGTCGAAAAAAGAAGAATTGCTAAGGAAGTAGTATTAGGATTTGACGAAAAATTAATTAAAATTTTTCCAAAAGACAAGCTGTCTTCGTTTTACAAAATGATGCACCAAATAGATGATTTTCTTGAAAATGAATTAAAAAAATAAGTAAACAAACAAATTGGAACAAATCATCAAACCATACGGAAAAGATAAATCCTCAAAAAAAGAAGAAGTAAAAGAGATGTTCGATAACATTTCTGTTAAGTATGATTTTTTAAATCATTTTTTATCTTTAGGTATTGATAAAATATGGCGAAAAAAAGCCGTTCATTTATTAAAAGAGACAAAAGCAAAAAAAATAATAGACATTGCTTCTGGAACGGGTGATTTTGCTATTGCTTGTCTAAAACTCAATCCCACAGAGATAGTTGGCTTAGATTTGTCTTCTGGTATGTTAGAGAAAGGGAAAGAAAAAATGAAAAAAAAAGGACTGGATCACCTAATAAAAATGCAATTAGGTGATTCGGAAAATATTCCTTTTCCAGATGAATATTTCGATGCATTGACCGTAGGTTTTGGTGTAAGAAATTTTGAGAATTTAGAAAAAGGACTCTCAGAAATGTTACGAGTAGTCAAAAAAAACGGAAAATTGGTTATTTTGGAATTTTCTAAACCTAAAAAAAATTTAATGGGCATCTTATATTCCTTTTATTCAAAATATGGAATACCCACTATTGGTAAATGGGTTAGTAATGACAAAAGAGCGTATAGTTATTTACCCGAATCAGTTGCTGCATTTCCTGAAGGAGAAAATTTTAAAGCCATTTTGGAAAAACTCGGATATAATGAAGTGAAAATAAAAAGATTATCAGGAGGAATTGCCAGTATTTATAGTGGTGTAAAATAGAAAGTCCTCTTTTACGTTTTATCAAGTATGATTAAATATTTTTTCTGTATTATTTTATTTTTTTGTTTAATTCAAATCTATTCTCAGAAATCCAAAGTATTGAATTACAGAAAATTTGATCAAAAATGGATTCATTTTGGTTTTATGTTAGGTGGAAATCTTTCTGATTTTGATATTCAAAGTAAATCCGATAAATACACCCTTTATCAAATCAAATCTATTGAAAACAAAAGACAAGCTGGTGGACAATTAGGTGTTTTAACTGATGTTAAATTATTCACTCCACTACTTCGTTTACGTTTCATTCCATCTTTATCATTTCAAGAAAGAGTGATTAATTATATTTCAGTAAATAAAAATAAACCCGATGAAGATGAAGTGAATGAAGAAAGAATTAATTCAACCAATTTAGATTTTCCTTTATTACTTCAATTTAGAGCTGCACGTTACAACAATTTCGGAATTTACACAACAGGAGGAATTCAATATACTTTTGATTTACAATCTCAAGCTAAAGCTAATCAATCATTAACAGACCCTTTTGTTAAAATTAAAGCACAGGATTGGTATGGATTATTTGGTTTTGGATTAGAATTTTATGCTGTATATTTCAAATGTAATATCGAAATTAAATATGCTCAAGGATTGAATAATGTTTTTATTCAGGATTTCACGCCTGTATCACTTCCTATTGAAAGTATAAAAAATAAAACTTGGCTGTTTACGATTATTTTTGAGGGATAATAATAAATTATTTTGTTTACATATACTCAAAATTTAATCACAGTTATTATTTATTGTATAGAAATATAGCTTCCTGTTTTATCATCTTTAATAATTGTAATAGAAGAGGGTATTCTTTCTTGTAACTCAGATAAATGTGAAATAAAACCAACTATTCTATTTTCTTTTAACAAGGACTGTAAAGTTTGATAAACCAATTCAACACTCTCTGAATCTTGAGTCCCAAAACCTTCATCAATAAAAAAGAAATTTCTATCATTGATATGTCTTGTTTGAATACTCTCAGCCAAAGATAATGCTAGACATAATGAAGCTTGAAAAGATTGACCACCAGACAATGTCTTTACACTACGTTTTGCACCATTATTCAAATAATCAATGACTTCAAATTCGTTTTTATCATTAATTACTAAGCTCAATTGGTTTTTTGTAATTCTATGAAATCTTTTATTTGCATTATCTGCTAAATTTCTCAAATAAATACCTGAAACATAATTTACAAAACCATTAGCTTTAAATAAATTAAACAAGACTTCTAAGTTTTTTAAACGTTTATCGATTTTTTCAAATTCGGATAATACATCTATTTTCTTTTTAAACTCATTTTTAAGTCTTTCAATTTCAGCTTCATTTTTGGTTAAACCTTTAGATAAAAGTTCTGTTTCTTGGTTAAGTTTCAAAATTTTTTGTTCTAATTCCTTATATTCAATTTCATAAAATTCTTTACCATCAATTTTTTGTACTAATTTTTGGATTGAATCATTGACGATTGCCAAATTTTTGTGATAATTTTCAATTCTAAGTTTAGACTCTTCAAAATCAATTTTTTGACTTAAAATCTTTTGTACTTTATCCAATGACTCAAAATTATGTTTACTTAACAAAACTGATAATTGTACATTTAATTGTGTTTTTGAAATATTCAACGATTCAAAATTATTTATTAAAATTTCCAACTGTCCGTTGAGTTTAGACTGTTTGTTTTCCTTTTCTATTTTTTGACTTGACAGGTTATGAAAATTTTCTTCATGTTGTCTTATTTGTAAATTCAAATCATCTTTCATCGTCAATAATAGATTTACTTCGATTGATGTGAAATCTTTAAACTTCAAAATTTGTAGTTTTTCCAACAAATTCGATTTAGAACTATCCAATCCTGCTTTGTTTATTTCTAAAAGATTTTTTGTCTCTTTAACAGAATCAATTTTTTTAGATAATTGCGTTAAAAATTCAATTAGTTCTTTTTCTTTATTTTCATTTTTGATAATTTCTTGTTCAATTAATGAAATTTCAAGTTTCTTATCATCAAATATTTTTTTATCCAAAATAGAAAAATCCTTCCAAATAAAAGTTTTTTTCAAATTATCAATATCGGATTTAGTTTTTATTAGTTTTAAATTTTCTTCTTTTAATTGTGAATTGATTTTTTCTATCTGGATTTCTTTATTTGCCAACAAAACCAACTGACGATCAATTAATTTTAAATCTTCATCATTTTTTTGTTGCATTTTTTCAATCTCTACTAACAATTCAGTAACATCTTCCACTTGAATAATATTAGGGTAATCATTTGAACCACATAATGGACAACTCTCACCATTCTGAAGTTGATGAGTATATTTAGAAATTTCTTTTTGTATTAAAGCTTTTGTTTTTTGTTCACTTATTTTTTCTTTTTCAGCTTCTAAAACTATTTTTTTCAAATCAAGTTCATCTCTCCAATTGTTTTGCATTACATTTAAATTTGAAAAAAAATCTGTATATTCCTTCAATTCTGTTTCAAATACTCTGATAGCTTTAATTTGTAAAATAGATTGTTCTTTTAACGATTGATAAGTGGTGTACCACTGCCCTATCTCAATGATTAAACTTGGATCGATTCTCTTTTTTTTCAATTCATTTACTTGTGAAGAAACTTCTACTAAAGTTGCATTATTGTTTTTTTGTTGTATTAAAAGTATATTGATTTCATCTTGTAAATTTTGAATTTTTATTGAAAGTGTATCTAGTTCTTTTTCAGATTTTTTCAACTTTATTATCACATCATAATCCTCAACTTTTTTCTTTTCTATTGTTAAATTTTCTTTATCTTTTTCGTATAATAATATTTGTTTTCCTATTTCTTCTAAATCATCTTTTAGTATTAAAACTTCCTTCGTGACTTGAGTTTTAGATTTACTTACTGATTCAAAATCAATAGTTTTAGACTTCAATTCATCTATCAAAGACTTAAAAGTTCGTTCGACCAATTCAAATTGTTTTATTTTCATTTCTAGCTCATCCATTTCTTTTTGTTGAAGATTTAAATTTTTTAATTCTTCTTTTTTAATGTCTAAACTTTGATAGTCTTTTTTTAACTCATCAATAACTAAAAATTTAGCTTTGTTTTGATTTAATTCTTCATTTTTTAAATTAAATTTTTCTTTCTCTATATTAATTTCCTCAATCAACAACTCAATGGCTTCTTCTGTGACATTTTCAAAACCTTCTAGTTTCCCTTTCAATTCACTTAATGAAGTTTCAGTTTTATTTTTTAAAGTGTTTACCTTCCAAGCTAAATCAAATCTTTGTAAATGAAAAATTTCTTTCATCATCTCAGATCGGTCTTTTCCTCCTAATTCTAGAAACTCTTTAAATTTCCCTTGAGGTATGATAATTGTGCGTTTAAAATTTTCATAAGATAAACCAACAACTTCATTCGTATTCAGACCGTCTAATGGATTCCAAACTTCATTTTCCCAAAAATAAGCTGCTCTTTCAAAAGAATTGACTTCCTCAAACTTCTTTTTTCTTGACCATTCAACAACATACTTATATTTTTTATTCTCAAAATTTAGAAACTCAAACTCAATACATGCTTTTATAGATTTAAGGTTTAACATATTATAAGCAATTTTATCTTTGGCATTCATTCTTTCTGTATCTCCATAAAGAACAAATCCAATGGCTTCTAAAATTGTAGATTTTCCAGAACCTACTTTTCCAAAAATACCGAATAAACCTGAGTCCGTTAAGTTTTTAAAATCAATTACTTGTTTTCTTTGGTAAGAATATACACCTTCAATTGATAATACAAGTGGCAACATAGTAGATTAATTTTCTGATTGATAATTTAAAACTTCATGAAACAGATTTAATATCTCTTCATTAGGTAATTGCCCTTTTTTGGTCGATTTAAAATAATCAATAAATAAACCCTCTAAATTTTGATCTAAATTTACAGAAAATTTATTGTCAGTAATTTCTTCTAAATTAGTTAGTACAGGAATAATGTGGATAATACCATCGTGACTTTCATTCATCTTTTTCAACTCTTCATTTGTTATAAAATGGTCGCTTTCTATAGTTAATTCTATTAAAGTGTTAGGGTTATCTAACAACCATTTAACCGCCATTTCAATAGTATCAAAACGTTTTCTATGCAACTCCCTACCTGCTTTCAATCTAATTGGAGTTACAATTGCTTTTTTTGATGGTTCAAGTTCAACAATGACTACTTTTTTTTCTTTACCTACTTCTGCAAAACTATAGGCCAATGGACTACTAGAATAAACAACTGGATTTTTATGTCCTTTAACAAACTGATAATTATGTAAATGACCTAATGCGGTATATTGAATTTCAGGTGGAATACAATCTGTAAAAATTATTTCAGCATTTCCTACTTTAAGTGGCTTCTCTCCTTCAGGCTCTTCATATATTTGACCTCCTTTATGTAACATATATAAATGAGAAGTCAAAATATTTATTCCATTATTATCACAGTATTTTGTTGCATAATCTTGCCATTTTTCTTTTAACAAAAGATTGAGCATTTCGTCTTTATTTTCAGAACCAAGATAAGTTTTTAATCTAATTTCATTAGCATAAGGTGTAGCAATAATTCTAATTGGAAAAGCAATTTTTTCCATTTTAATTTCAAAAAAATGACCATCAACTTTTAAGACTTCAAAAGAATCATCTATTTTAAAAGGTTTCAAAGAATTTTCCGGATTTCCAATAAAGATTATACCACACTCTTTAGCTAATGGATTAGGTGCTTCTATCCTATCAGGACTATCATGATTTCCAGCAATTGCGATTACTGGTCTTTTACCATTATTAGATAGCTTTTTTAAGGTTTTATAAAACAAGTCTATTGCTTCTACTGGAGGATTAAACGTGTCAAATAAATCACCAGCAACAATGACCATATCTACTTGCTGCTCATCTGCAATTGAACAAATCTCATACATGACCTTAATTTGTTCTTCTATTCTAGAAAAGGAATCTAATTTTTTTCCTAAATGCCAATCAGCAGTGTGTAATATTTTCATTTATATTATAACGAATATAGTTTCATTTTATAACAAACTTAAAAAATATTTCGTTTTAAAAATTTAAATTTAGAATAAATTATTATTTTCAGAGGATGGAACAGCTTATTCAAAAACAAAATCGGGAGACTTGTTGATTGATAATAGAATTGGTTGAGGTTAAACCTATTTTAAAAAAGGAGGTTACGTTGATTCACCAGAACGTGGATATATTCAAATAACAGAAAAAGGAAAAAATCATCCAATTAACTTGAATGTAAGAGATTTAGAGACCAAAACTAGTTTATTTGAATTTTACAAGCCAGAAAAGCAATCAAGTTGATTAGTAACTCCAGAATCATAAACACAATTTTACATTTCGTCACCACAAGATTTAATTGACGAAGGTTTTAAATAATTTGAAAATTGTTTCTTTGTTTTAATTTTGTAATGCCCCTGATTCTCTTCATTTGTAATGCTTCGTTTTGAAACTAAGATTATTTTGTTCACTTGATTTCTAAAACTTGTTGCAAAAAACTATAAAAAATTAAGTAACTGATTTGAAATTTTTGTAATATGTGTTAATTTTCACAAAAAAAGTAGTAAACATGAAAATATTATTTTTTGGCAAGCTGGAAATCATGCAATTGAATTATATTAGAAAAATTTGTATGGTATAAAATTAATAATTTTTACAAAAATCCTATAAGAGATGGTTATTTTTTTGGTATAATTTATTTGAAATCTATTTTTCTTTATTTTTTCACATTTATTACAAAATTTTACATCTTTTATAAAATCACATTTTAACCTTATCAAGTAAAGTGTCCAATTTACTTTCTTTGTACTTCGGAATAGAATACAACAAAACACCTTTTAACGGTCGATATAAAAATGAATTTTGTATGATTTCTTTTTTTTCCAATGCTGCTTCTTTATCGTTTAAAGCAATAAAATAAATAATTCCACTTAAAATAAAAGCAGTTTTTAGTACTGAAAAAATACTTCCTGCCAATTTGTTTAAAGGCGAAAGCATGGTGATTTTTACTATTTTTTCTAAAGCTTTTCCTGCGAAAAAAACCATTGCTCCAACGGCTAAAAAACAGAGTACAAAAGAAATAGTAAATGGCCATGTTTGCTTTAATTCAAAAGTTTTTGTGATTTTGTTATGTACCCAATCTGAAAAATAAATTGAAACATATAAACCAGCAAATAGAGCTAAAAGAGTAAAAAAATGAAGAATAAATCCCTTTTTATAACCCTGATATGCAGCGTAAATCAGTGGGACTATAAAAAATAAATCTATTAAACTGAACATTGTTATTCATAACTTATTACAAACAAATCTTCATCGTCCATCTTAAAATATTTTTCTTCACGAGCATATTTTTCAAGAGATTTAGGATTGTTTAATTGTTTTAAAGTCTTTTTTGTTTCATTTAATTGCAGAGAAACAGAACTGATTTCATCTTCAATTTTATTACATTTTCTTTTTTGAGAAATCAAATAAAAAATGTCATAATCGTCTAAAAATAAAGCGAAAACAAAAAATATTGTAAATGAAAAAAGGTATTTATTTTTAAAATACTTTAGCCATTTTACTTTTTTTAATATACTTTTTGATAAAGACATTTCTAAATAACAAAATTAGACACTTTAACTGCTAATTTTATTGAATAAATATTTATTTATTAAACAAACTTTGTTGAAAGAAAAATGAATTTGAAAAATTTACTCATATTAGGATTTTAATCACAAAAAATAATCAAATTTTGTAAAAAGTTGTTTTAGTATAAAATAATTAGTAATTTTGTAAGAATACAAGTTTAAAGTCTATTCACAGATTGATTCATTTATTTTGATGATTGATTTTTTGATTTCTAGCATTGATGCTCCTGCAAAAAAAATATATGAGGATGTTTTATTAAAATATCGTGAGGATAATTGGGAAATTTTATCAAATTATTTTGGTCATTTTTCACAAGATTTAGTTAATGCTTTCTCAGAAAATACAGAAGAATTACTCTATTCTTTATCAGTAAAAAAATCAACTGTAAAAAAAGTTTTTTCAATTTTAGTTGAAGGTTTACAAAACATTCGATTTCATGGTGAAAAAGATCAAGAAGGAAAGCATTTTGGAGTATTTATTTTTGCTTTTAAAGAAAGTAATATAAAAATCCTTTTCGGAAGTTTGATTTTAAATGAAAAAATCTCAACTTTGAAAGATAGATTATCTCATTTGTCCTCAATGAACGACGAGCAAGTAAAAGAATACTATATGCAAGTGTTAAACAACGGAATTATTTCCGAAAAAGGCAATGCTGGTTTGGGTTTTATCACAATGAGATTAAAATCTGCTAACCCTTTAAATATTCATTTTTATCCTTTGAATGAAGATTTGAATCTCTTTTCTGTAGAATTGTTATTTTCAAAAGAAAATTAATTTTTTTTCAATTTATAAAACATAAATTATAGAACATTTTTTTCATTTTATTAACATTGGAGTTCATTTATTATTTGCAATTTTACCAAAAATCTTTCATAAATGAATATTCAATTTTTAGGAGCAGCCAAAACAGTTACAGGAAGTAAACATTTAATTACAACAGAAAAAGGGATTCGTATTCTATTGGATTGTGGCTTTTTTCAAGGGTCAGTTCAAGATGCAGACTTTAAAAACAGACACTTAGGATTTTCTCCACACGAAATAGATTATTTAATCCTATCTCATGCTCATATAGACCACTCTGGTAATATTCCTAATTTAGTTAAGCAAGGATACAACAATCCCATTTATGCTACACCAGCAACGATTGATTTGTGCAAAATTATGTTGAGAGACAGTGCTTTCATTCAAGAAAATGACCTTAAACACATCAATAAAAGAAGAATTAAAAGAGGTGAAGACCCAATTAAACCACTTTATACAGTGTCTGATGTGGACAAAGCAATAAAACTTTTTGTTCCTGTCCCTTATGATTTTCTTTTTCAAATTAATGATGATATCTCACTAATTTTTACCGATTCAGGTCACATTTTAGGAAGTGCAGCTGTCAACTTAAAAATTAAAGAATCGAACGAAATAAAAAAGATTTGTTTCACAGGAGATATAGGAAGATATAATGGCTCTATTTTGCGAGATCCTCAACCAATTCCTTCCTGTAATGTTCTTATTTCAGAATCCACTTATGGCAATCGATTACATAGCGATCAACAAATGGGTCAACAAGATTTACTACAAATTATCCATCACACTTGTGTAGAAAAAAAAGGAAAGTTAATTATCCCTGCTTTTAGTTTAGGTAGAACACAAGAATTAGTTTACTCATTGGACAGATTAGAAAATCAGGGTTTATTACCAAAAATACCCGTTTTTGTCGATAGTCCTCTTTCTGTTAATGCAACCAATGTGATGAGGAAACACAACGATTGTTTTAATGATGAAATTAAACTTTATTTGGAAAAGGACAATGATCCTTTTGGATTCGATAAATTGATTTATATACAAGATGTCGAAGATTCCAAAAAAATCAATACACTAAAAGAACCATGTATTATTATTTCAGCTTCAGGAATGGTTGAAGCAGGTCGAATTAAACACCATGTTGCCAACAATATCCACGATCCAAAAAATACCATTTTAATGGTTGGATATGCTGAACCAACTTCTATTGGTGGCAGACTTAGATCGGGGGCTAAAACGATTAAAATATTCGGCGAAGAATACCCTATTAAAGCAGAAGTGATTGTTTTACATTCATACAGTGCTCATGCTGACTATAAAGAAATGATACAATATTTCTCCTGTTTAGATAAAAAACAATTGGAACAAATTTTTCTAGTACACGGAGAATATGAAAGTCAACTTTCATTCAAAGAGAAATTGCTTGATGAAGGTTATAGAAACATCACTATTCCTAATCTTAAAGAAAGTTTTGAAATTTAAAATATTTATTCTTGAATTACAACAGTTGCTGTTGAAGTAGTTTCTTCTTTTATTTGAATAATTCCTTGTCCTAACATCTCGTCTTTACGTGCAAAAATATCAAGAACTGCTACTCCCGCTTGTCCTTTTTGATAGATGTAGTTAAAATTAAAGATTGCCTCTCCATTAGAATTTGTATAAGCAGTATCCGACAAATCAGATGCTTTTCCAATGGTTGAAACTCCTTTTAGTATCACCTCACAATAGTTTACAGCAACTCCATTAGCATCTTTTACAGTAACTTTAGCAATAGTATCTATTTTCTTTTTACAAGAATTGTTTAATACCACTAAAATCAAAAGTGTTAAGGAAAGGAAAATAAATGTTAATTTTTTCATGGAATTGAATAAAGATTAAGGTTCAAAATAAACGGTTTCCACACTGACAATATTTCTTTTAACTCTCGTTTTACCTTCAGCAATTTTTTCACCGTATTTTACTAAGATATTAAAATAACCAGAGAGAGTAGCTTTTCCAGATTGTTCAAAAAATGTGTTTAAATCAAATTCGGAAACTCCTTGGCTGTCAGTTACCATCGTATCTACATAATCAATAGTAGGTGGGTTTGATTTCGTGTCACCAATAATGATTACTTTAGCATCAGGCAAAAGTTCTCTGTTTTCATCTCTAACAAAAACTTTTAAAATTGAAGGGTCTTCTGTTTTCTTTTTACAAGCTTGTGTAGTCCATAAAACAGACATGAACAAACTCAATAAAATAAACCCAAAAATAGAATTTCTTTTCATAAAAGGATTATTTCTTTCTTTTCAATCACCAAAGATAATACTAATTTTGTTAATTTCGCCATTGATTATTAAAAAAAATATAATCTTTATACGATTTAGTAAGTGAAAAGTTACAACAATATTTAGAAAATGATTGAAAACATTGAAGAATTGAGAAAAGAAGCCACTCAATTTAATTTATCAAATTTAGATGAATGTGAAAAATTTAGAATTTATTTTTTAGGTAGTAAAGGTAAATTGAAAGACTTATTTTCTCTTTTAAAAGAAGTTCCTGCAGATAAAAAAAAAGAGATGGGTTTGGCTTTAAATTCCTTAAAAATTGAACTAGAAAATATCTATCAGAACGCAAATAATATTCAAAATAAAGACATTAGTCAGGACAACGAAATTGATTGGAGCCGCCCTGGAAAAAAAATAAATTTAGGTTCTCGACACCCAATCGAAATAGTTAAAAATGAGATTATTTCTATTTTTGAAGGAATTGGATACTCCATTTCAGACGGGCCTGAAATTGAAGATGATTTTCATAATTTTACTGCTTTAAATTTCCCAACAAATCATCCAGCAAGGGATATGCAAGACACATTTTTTATTGAAAAGGGAGTAAATGAATTGGCTTTAAGAACGCATACTTCTTCTGTTCAAGTTCGAGTTATGGAAAATACAACCCCTCCTATTCGTACAATTTCTCCCGGAAGAGTTTATAGAAATGAAGCAATCTCTGCTCGTGCTCATTGTTTTTTTCATCAGATAGAAGGACTTTACATCGACAAAGAAGTCTCATTTGCTGACTTAAAACAAAATTTATTGTACTTCGTTCAAAGATTTTTTGGTCCAAAAGCTACAATTCGACTCAGACCCTCCTATTTTCCTTTCACAGAACCAAGTGCAGAAGTAGATGTATCCTGTACAATCTGTGATGCCAAAGGTTGTAATGTGTGTAAAAATACAGGATGGTTAGAAATTTTGGGTTGCGGCATGGTTGACCCCAACGTATTAATCAATTGTGGAATAAATCCAGAAGAATATTCAGGTTTTGCTTTTGGAATGGGTGTTGAAAGACTTACTCAATTAAAATACAAAGTGAACGACTTACGCTTGTATTCTGAAAATGACATTCGTTTTTTATCTCAATTTAAATCAGTAATTTAAACATAATCAAATGGGCTTTTTTACTAAACAAAATAGTACTTTTCCTTGGAATCATTTAATAAGTAATGACGATTTTTTAACATTATGGAATTCAAACGAACCTTTTTTGATATTCAAACACAGTACAAGATGCAGCATTTCCTCAATGGCTTTAAGACATTTTGAATCGGAATTTCATACAGATACAAATTGTCAATTGTTTTTATTGGATTTATTAATACACAGAGATATATCAAACCAAATCGCAGAACTTACAGGTGTACAACATCAATCTCCTCAAATCATTTTAATTAAAAACAAACAAATTCTTTTAAATGCTTCACATGAAAATATCTCTGCAAACGAAATTGAACAAAAATGTCATGAATAAAGTTTTTTATTTTTCTATAATTCTATTTTTATTTTTCACTTCATGTGATACAAACGATGTTGAATTAGATAATACAGCTTCTTTTATTGCGAAATTTAGTTTTGAAAAAAATTTGGCTACAACATTTGGTCAGTCTATTCCGCTAACCTTTGAAGTTAAAAATAAACAGATACAAAAAATCGAGTTGTATTTACAAGACAGCTTGTTAGAAACTTGGAAAAATCCTAAAGGTAAATTGAATTATATTTTAGATACAAAAAATTATACTCTTGGAAGTTATCAACTACAACTAAAATCCTATTTTGCTTCTGATGAAAGTTTTTATGATACTCGATTGTTAAGGATATTATCTGATGTGCAACCTATTGAATTAAATGCAAATATTTTAAATATTTATCCACACAATGAAACACATTTTACTCAAGGATTGGAATTTGATGGCGATAATTTATACGAAAGTATTGGAGACCCTAACGATACAGGAGCAAGTAAATTAATGTTAGTTGATTTAAAATCTGGCAAAGTAATTAAAGAAATGGGGCAAGAAAGACCAATTTTTGCTGAAGGTTTAACCATTTTAGGAGATAAAATATTTCAACTTACCTACAAGAATCAAAAATGCTTGGTTTACGATAAAAATTCTTTACAATTGTTAAATGAATTTGTTTATTCAGGGGAAGGTTGGGGACTATGTAATGACGGAAAATATATAATAATGTCAAATGGTACAGAATATTTGACTTTTAGAGATCCTTCTACTTTTCAAATTGTTAAAACAATTCAAGTATATGACCCTTTAGGTCCGAGAATTCAACTCAATGAATTAGAATACATTGAGGGTAAAATTTGGGCAAATATTTGGATGTTAGACCTTTTACTTGAAATAGATCCTATAAACGGTAAAGTTTTGAAGGAAATGAATTGTAATACTGTTTCATCTAAAGGAAAAGGAAGTGGAGATGTATTAAATGGAATTGCTTTCCATCAAAAAACAAAACATATTTATCTGACAGGCAAATATTGGAAAAATATATTTCAAGTTAAATTTGAAGAAAAAAAGAGTTTATAAGAAATAAAATGAACATAGAAGAACTTCTAATTTTAATGAAAAAAGATCAATTAGAAGTAATTAATCAACATCCAGAACTCATCAAAGACGTTGAAAAAATTGCTTTTACAGTTAATGCTTCATTGGCTTGGAGAGCTTGTTTTTTACTTTCCCATTTAAGTTTATCCCACAAAATCAAAACTAAATATCAAGATAAAATTTTATCGATTTTTTCAAAAATTAATGGAAGTCATCAACGAGAATGTTTGCGAATGTTACGAAATGAAGAAATTAAGGAAGAAAATATTTTAAAAGTTTTTTCATACTGTCTTGATATTTGGAAAGATATTCATTTAAAAGGAGCGAATCGCTTGTATGCTTTTTATTTAGCTGATAAATGTGTGAAAAATTACAAAGAATTAAAGCAAGAATTATATTTATATACCTCTGATTATTATACAGACACCTTTACTAAAGGATTAAAACATAGTTTTTCTCTATTTTTGAGAAAAAGTAACGTCTGACAATTTTTCTTTTTTGCTTCCTTGGTAAATCACATAATTTCTAAAGCTACATTCTAAATCTCCATTAAATAAAGTATATTTTTTACTTGGTTTTAATCCAATTTGTTGAAGTGCTTCAAAATTTGATGAAATTAGCCAACACGATACAGAGGACAATTCATGTTTAAACCAAGATCCAATTTGTTGATATAAATCTAAAATAGAATGATTATCTTCATTAAACTGCATCCTTTCACCATAAGGAGGATTACTCATTAGTGTTGCATTTTCCCAATTTACTTGAATATATTCATCAAAAGATTTATTGGAAAGTTCAACCCATTTTGAAATTGGTAAAGCCCTCATATTTCTTTTACAAGCAAAAATCATTTCTGCGTTTATATCAGACCCTATAATTCGACAAGGAAAAGAAGTTATTCTTTTTTTAACTTGATTGTAAATAGATTCCCAAAGGTTTTCATCGTAAGACTTAAAATTTTTGAAGGCATAATGTTGTCTTTCGATTTGAGAAGGAATATCAGCTGCGAGAAGAGCTGCTTCAATTAATATTGTACCAGAACCACAAAAAGGATCTATAAATGTACTTTTTTTATCCCATTTACTCAATCGTATCATTCCTGCTGCAAGCACTTCGTTGATGGGAGCTTTTCCTGTTTCAATTCTATATCCTCGTTGATAAAGTGGAGCACCGCTTGTATTTATAGAAATACTCACATCACGATTATTGACATATAAATCAATTAAAACTTGAGGATTTTTGACAGCTACATCTGGTCTATTTCCTGTTTTTTCAATAAAATAATCACATATTGCATCTTTTACTAATAAAAATGGATAATGTGTATTATTAAATAATTTAGAAAATATTGCACCTTTTACAGCGATGGTTTTGTTGACATCAAAAAAACTATCCCACTGGATTAATTTTGCTTTTTTTAAAATATCTTTTTCGTCATTTATCTGAAAATGTGCTAATTCAACCAAAATAGCTAAAGCACAACGTAAATGCAAATTCAAAAAATAAACATCTTTCCATTCTCCTTCCAATTGTACTGCCCTATTGAGCAATTTTATTTCAGAAAAACCTAATTCTTCTAATTCTTCTTTCAGAACTTCTTCTAAGCCATAAAATGTTTTAACCGTTATTTTCAAAACAAAAATTTATAAACGAACACGAGTATCTCTTACTTTTGCCTTGAATTTTTTTCCTTTGTTTTCATCACAATAGGCATTGGCTTCTTTTTCAATTGTTATGTCTCCAAGATTTATTGCTTGGTTATAAGCTTCACAAGCATCTACTTTATTGTTTAAATGTATGTTAGTATGAGCTAGATAATAATACGCTTCACTTCCAATTTCATTATTTTTTTTTGCTTCAATTGTAAATTTATCTTTAGCTTTATCAAATTCACTACTTTTAAAATGGCAATAACCTAAATAAAAATTTAAATATTCATAGGATGGGTTAACTTTTTCTAAATCTTCTAAAGATACAATTGCTTGGTCGTATTTTTCTTGATCAATCTGAGTGAGGGCAATTAGATATAAAAACTCATCTTTAGTTTCTTTTTTATTGATGTATTTTTTTACGTGCTGATCAAATTTTGATAAATCTTTTTGATAATAGTAAATAACACCTAAATTATACAACGCTTTTTCGTTGTTTTTATCAAATTTCAAAGCCCTTTCTGCTGCAAATTTGGCGTTCTCAAAATGCTCAACTTCGATAAATAGTGCGGAAACAGCAACACAAGCATCGACATTTTGGTCATCGATGAGTAATAAAGTTTCATACGCCTTAATAGCATTTTTTTTATCCCCTATACTTTGAAAACTTTTCCCAAGATACAATAAATCGTTTACTGATGCTTTATCTCCTAATGGTTTAACCGTTGTGATAATTTCCTCAAACTTTTTTTCTTCATACCAATTAGGGCAATCAGGACATTTGTCTTGTGAATAGAAAAAACAAGGAGTTACAAAAAAGAAATAAAGTATTTTTTTCATGGATAATTTTTGATTGCGTAAAACTACAAAAATTAGACCAATTATTTTGTGTTTTTTAATAATATGATTACATTCGCATAGAATTTATTACGAAATTATGTTATTTTATATTGATCCAGGAACAGGCAGTTTGCTAATTCAAATGTTATTAGGTGCTGTTGCAGCTGTGGTTTTATTCTACAAAAGAATAGTTTTTTTCTTTCTTAAAATATTTAACAAAAAGAAACTTAATGAAAAATTAGAAAATCAAAATGAAGACTGAAAACTCATCTTTTAGAGATAGAGATGGTTTTGTTTTTTACTCAAATGCTGAGGTATTTAGGTTTATTAAACCCACTTATTTAAGCACTTTTAACGAGATGGTAAATAATGGATTTTTATCCAAATTAATCGAAAAAAAATACTTAGTAAATTATGAAGAATCTGCTGAAGAATTTAATTTTACAGAAGGTAAAGTCATCAAACAAGAAAAAATAAATTTTATTTCTTATCCTTATGAATGGTCGTTTTATCAATTGAAAAAAGCGGCTTTACTTACTTTAAAAATTCAATTGTTTTGCTTGGAAAATGGTTATTCTTTGAAAGATGCTTCCTCTTTTAACATTCAGTTTAAAGGAACAAATCCAATTTTTATAGATACTCTTTCTTTTGAAAAATATGTGGAAGGAAAACCTTGGAGTGCGTATCGCCAATTTTGTCAGCATTTTTTTGCTCCACTTGTACTTCAAAGTTATGGGATTGATAAATTGAATAAATACCTTATTGAAAACATTGAAGGTGTTCCATTAGATTTATGTGCTTCAATATTACCCTTTTACTCCAAGTTAAATTTAAGTGTTTATCTGCACATACATCTGAATTCTAAATTTGAAAAAAAACATAAAGAAGACCTCTCTTTTAAAAACAAAAAAATTGCTGTAAATAAGTCAAAACTTATTTCTATTATTAAATACTTGATTTATAATACTGAAAAATTAAAATTACCAAAAAACAAAACTAACTGGACTGATTATTATAAAGAATTTACCTACAATGAAGCGAATTTTCGCGAGAAAAAAATATTTATTGAAAAAAATACAGCTTTAATCAAACCAGAATTTACCATTGATTGTGGCTCGAATACAGGTGTTTTTAGTGAGATTGCATCTATTTACTCGTCAAATGTTCTTTCTTTTGATTTTGATAGTTCGGTTATACATCAACAATGTAAAGTTTTTTCTTCCAAAAAAATAAGTAATGTACTTCCTTTAGTTCAAGATTTATGTCAGCCAAGTCCTTCAATTGGTTGGTGGAATAAAGAAAGGAAATCCTTTTTAGAAAGATTACCTGAAAACTCTTGCACTTTAGCTTTGGCATTAATTCATCATCTAGTATTAAGCAACAATTTGACATTCAACATGGTAGCAGAATTATTTGCTTCTTTCTCAAAAAATCTTTTAATAGAATTTGTTACTAAAGAGGATCCACAGTCTCAAAGATTATTAGTAAGTAAAAAAGATATTTTTGACGATTATACTCAGTTCAATTTTGAAAAAAGTTTTTCTGAACATTTTAAGCTAGTTGAAAAAAGTGAATTGACTGATTCTACAAGAGTTATGTTCTTTTATACTAAGAAATAGTTTAAAAGTTATTTTTTTAATAATATCATTATTCTTCAAAGCAATAGAAAAAAGGAATATAATTTTAATTTCAACCTTAAAAATTCCCTTTTTCACTTATAATGTTTAATTTTAAAGCGTGAAATTTTTTTCTATTTTACCTCTATTTTTCTTTTGTTGCACCTTGTTTTCACAAAGCGTTAAAGAAAAAGTACCAGCTTTTTTTGGTTTACAATATAAAGTTGTTTTACCTGGAGATTTTATTGCTCCCTCTTCTATTACATTAGAAAATCAATCTTTAATTACTCAATTTAAATTGAGTTCAGCATTCTCATTTGGTGCTATTACAAGGATAGGTATAAGTAAATTGTTGAGTTTAGAAACTGGCATTAATCAAGTAAAAAGAAAATATATAATTGATTTTCAACATATTGATTCATCATTAACTGGAAATTCAAAATTAAGTGTGATTAATTATGATATACCCATTAATTGGATGGTGTATGTTCCGTTAAGTAAACAATTTTTTATGAATGCTTCACTTGGAGTTTCATTTGTTTTTTTTCCTTCAAATGTCGCTACTTTAGATACAACTCAATTTGGCAGGTTTATAGCGGAAGGAAGAAGATTGTCACATTTTGGTGGTACATTAAACGCAAATATGGGTTTTGAATTTAGAAGTAAAAAATTAGGTTTTTTTTATATAGGATGTTCAGGAATTATACCGTTTAAAAACATATATAAAGTTGCTTCAGCTTATGTTTATGTTAATCAAACTCAATATTTATCCACTGGTTATTTAAATGGTGCTTATCTTTCGATTGACTTGAGATATTATTTACCCAATATTGCAAAAAAAGGGGGTGGATTGCCCGATGGACCAATAAAATAATTCAATACCCCCTAAATTTTTAATAAGTTTGTTTAAAAAATATACTTTTTTTTTATTTTACCCCTTAATTATTTAGTAATTTTGTAAAAAATAATAAAAAATGTCAAACAAAAGAAATAAAGCACTAGAAACTGTCTTGAATAGAGAAGCAAATTTTATTCAAGAGAGTAACGAGAAGATATCAGACACTTTTGCAAGAAATGTATTTCATCAAGATATGATGAGAGAGTATTTACCATCAGATGCATACAAATCGATGATGGAAGCGATACAAACTGGCAAAAGATTAGAAAGAAAAATGGCAGATCAAGTAGCTTCAGCAATGAAAGATTGGGCAATAAGTAAAGGTGCTACTCATTACACACATTGGTTTCAACCATTAACTGGGTCAACAGCCGAAAAACACGATGCCTTTTTTAAGCCAATTGGTCCTGGCAGAGCAATTGAACGGTTTGACGGAGAAATGTTAGTACAACAAGAACCAGATGCTTCCTCTTTTCCAAATGGTGGTATAAGAAATACTTTTGAAGCGAGAGGTTATACTGCATGGGATCCTTCTTCTCCAGCATTTTTAATCGGGAAAACTTTATGTATTCCAACAATTTTTATTTCTTACACTGGTGAGTCATTGGATTTTAAAATGCCTCTTTTAAAAGCTTTACATGCTGTTGACCAAGCTGCTGTTGAAGTTTGTCAATATTTTGATAAAAATGTTTCCAAAGTTATCTCCACATTGGGTTGGGAACAAGAATATTTTTTAGTAGATAGAGCTCTATTTAATGCTAGAGCAGATTTAATGATGACGGGGAGAGCTTTGTTTGGTCATGCTCCAGCAAAAGGGCAACAACTTGAAGATCATTATTTTGGAACTATACCTGAAAGAGTTAGTGCTTTTATGAGGGACTTTGAACGTGAATCAATTATACTCGGCATTCCTGTTACAACAAGACACAATGAAGTCGCTCCAAATCAATACGAGTGTGCACCGATTTTTGAGGAATGTAATTTAGCCAATGACCATAATTTACTATTGATGGATATTATGGAAAAAACAGCTGAAAAACATCATTTTAAAGTACTTTTTCATGAAAAACCTTTTGCTGGTGTTAATGGTTCAGGTAAACACAATAATTGGTCTTTAAGCACAGACACAGGAGTTAATTTGTTAGCACCAGGAAAAAATCCGAAAAGTAATTTACAATTTCTTACCTTTTTTGTTAATACCATCAAAGCCATTCATGACAATTCTGATGTTTTGAGAGCATGTATTGCATCCGCTGGAAACGACCATAGATTGGGGGCAAACGAAGCTCCACCGGCAATAATATCCGTTTTCATAGGCAGTCAGTTAACTCAAATTCTTAATGATATAGAGAAAAATGTTTCCTCAGGTAAAATGAGTCCAGAAGAAAAAACTGAATTAAAGTTAAATATAGGAAAAATCCCTCAGATAATGTTGGATAATACGGACAGAAACAGGACTTCTCCTTTTGCTTTTACAGGTAATAAATTTGAATTTAGAGCCGTTGGTTCTTCAGCAAACTGTGCTTCTGCAATGATTGTTTTAAATACAATTATAGCTAAACAATTGAAAGAATTTAAAATTCAAATAGATAAAAGAATTGACAAAGGAGAGAGTAGAGACGAAGCCATTTTTAAGGAATTACAAAAAATGATTAAAGAATCTAAAAAAATTAGATTTGAAGGAAATGGATATGGTGAAGAATGGGTAATAGAAGCAGAAAAAAGAGGTTTAAATAATATCAAATCTACTCCTAAAGCAATTGAATTGTGGTCGAATAAAAAAATAAAATCAATTTTTTCTGAATTAAATATTTTTTCTGAAAGGGAATTAGAAGCAAGACAAGAAATTGATTTTGAAAATTACATCCTCAAACTTCAAATAGAAGCTCGTTTAATGAACGATATTGTTCAAAGTCAAATTATACCTGTTGTTATTCAATATCAAAATGAGTTAATTAAAAATATTGAAGGTTTAAAAAGAATTTTTGATGAAAAACAGAGTAATCTAATGTCTAAAAC
Source organism: Flavobacteriia bacterium (assembly GCA_016183815.1). Lineage (GTDB taxonomy): Bacteria > Bacteroidota > Bacteroidia > Flavobacteriales_D > Crocinitomicaceae > M2408. The sequence goes on along the minus strand of JACPDW010000008.1, from coordinate 240,795 downwards.
TAGTGTTGAACTTTTAAATGAAATTTCAATCCATTTAAACGCTTTACAAAATGAATGTAAAAATATGTTGATTGCTCGAAAAAAGGCAAACGATATAGAAAATTTAAAAGAAAAAGCCAACAGTTATTGTGATGAAGTGAAAATTTATTTTGATAAAATTCGATACCACGCTGATAAATTAGAGTTACTTGTGGACGATGAAATGTGGCCTTTACCGAAATTTAAAGAATTATTATATATTCGATAATATGAAAATTTTATACAACGTTACAATAAATATTGACGAAGATATACACGATGAATGGTTGGATTGGATGACCAATGAACACATTCCAGAGGTAATGAACACCAAATGTTTTTATGATGCTAAACTTTCCAAAATAGATGGAGAAGAACATGGTGGAAGAACGTATTCCATTATGTACATCGCTTCAAATAGAAATTTATATGACCAATATGTTGAAAAACACGCTAAAATTTTGCAACAAAAAACACAAACAAAATATGAAGGAAAAATCGCTTCGTTTAGAACGGTTTTAGAAGTTCTTGAACATTTTAAAGCGGATGAATAAAGTAAAAGCAAAAAAACATTTAGGTCAACATTTTTTACACGACCAAGAAGTGTGTATTAAAATATCTGATTACATTACAAATTCATTTAAGGAAGAGATTTTGTTTGAAGTAGGACCAGGAACAGGTGCAATAAGCAAATATTTATTACCTTTTTTTGGTTCAAAAATGGAAGTGTGTGAAATTGACCATGAATCAATTCAATATTTAACTAAAAATTATCCAGAATTAGAACATAGAATTATTAATAAAGATTTTCTTCAAATAGATTTTAAAGAATTGTATCCTAATAAATCCATTATGGTTGTAGGAAATTTTCCTTATTATATTTCCTCGCAAATTTTATTTCACTGTTTGGATTTTAGAGAACAAATTCCACAGATAATTGGCATGTTTCAAAAAGAATTAGCAGAAAGAATTTGTGAAAAAGCAGGTAAAAAATCTTATGGAATAATTAGCGTTTTGTTACAATGTTATTATAATATTGATTATTGTTTTACAGTGAACGAACAATCTTTTTCTCCACCTCCAAAGGTTAAGTCCGCTATCATTCATTTAAAAAGAAACGATAGAAAAGAATTACCATGCGATGAAAAATTTTTTATTCAAATAGTAAAAACAAGTTTTAATCAACGCAGGAAAATGTTAAGAAACAGCTTAAAATCGATATTAAAAGAGGGTTTCCAACATCCATTTCTTAATCAACGCCCTGAACAATTGTCAGTTGAGGATTTTATTTCTTTTTGTTTAGTAATTGAAGAATTTGATAAAAACAAATAAGTTTAATATAGTTTTTTTTCTTTTTTAACTTCTACCCCATTTCTATAGTCAACAATCTAACTTCTTTATCGGTTTCAATAAGGTTATCTAAGGAAAGTGAAGAATTTGGAGAATAGTTAGTCATTATTTTTTCATTTAAATTGGCAATATCTAAAAATGATATTTTTTCATTTAAAAATGATGCTACATTTATTTCGTTCACAGCATTTAAAACACAAGGATATAATCCACCTTTTTCAATTGCTGAAAAAGCCAATTGTAAATTTTTAAATTTTATTAAATCAGGTGTTTCAAAATGTAAAGTAGGATAATCTTTGAAATTTATTTTTGGGAAATCGTTTTCAAGTCGTTCTGGATAAGAAAGAGCAAATTGAATAGGTAAACGCATATCTGGCAATCCTAATTGAGCTTTTATACTTCCATCTTTAAATTGTACCATAGAATGAATAATCGATTCAGGATGTATAAGTACTTCTATTTGTTCATTTTTTAACTCGAAAAGCCATTTTGCTTCAATAATTTCTAAACCTTTATTCATCATGCTAGCCGAATCAATGGTGATTTTAGCTCCCATTGACCAATTTGGATGATTTAATGCTTGTTGAACAGTGATTTTTTGCATTTCATCAATACTCCATGTTCTAAATGGTCCGCCCGATGCAGTTAGAATAATTTTATCAATTGGATTTTGATATTCTCCCATCAAACATTGGAAAATAGCTGAATGTTCGGAATCAACAGGAATTATTTGAACGCCATTTTCCTGTACTAACTTGTTAATTAATTCACCAGCTACGACCAACGTTTCTTTATTTGCTAATGCAATAGTTTTTTTTGCTTTAATTGCTTCAATTGTTGGTTTTAATCCAGAAAACCCAACTAAAGCAGTTAATACAATATCAATTCTATCTGAACAAACTTCTTGACATATTGCGTCCATTCCACAATATACTTTGATTGGGTAGGTAGAAAGGGTACTTTTTACTTCGTGGTATAAATCTTTATTAGTGATAATTACTGTTTCTGCCTGATACTCAATCGCTTGTTTAATGAGTAATTGAGCATTATTATTTGCTGTAAGTAATTCAATTTGAAACAATTGTGAATGTTGTTTTACTACTTCAAGGGTTTGAGTTCCAATTGATCCAGTTGAACCTAAAATAGCAAGACCTTTTTTTTTCATTTATAATTATAGTAAATACTTAAGTACAAAGTTGAAAGTGCTTAATAATCAATCATTTATACAGTTACGCTACTTTCGATTTCTTTTTTTTTCTTGTAACCAAACAATTCAAAAAATTTTATTGCCTTTACTACTTCCTCAGGCACATCATTTTCCCAACTAGTAGAATTGACTCTAATTTTGGCTAATACATCGTCAGAAAGAATGTGTAATAAACTGGGATCGAAATCACTATATGCTTCTAATTTATTATTATCTTCCATATATTGTTTTAACCCTTTCAAATTTTCAGGAATTTGAAAATCTGCTAAAGTATATAATTCTCCAGTTTCAACTTCATTTGCAGGATAAACAAACATTTTAATATTATGACCAAAACCACGACCAAATGCTTCGAATAATCCACCTGGTAAATTGTCATAATATCTTTCATCAAAAATTGTATGAAGATTATAAACACCTACCAAAACCCCCATTAATTTTTCTCTAGCAATGGATGCCAAATAGTCAACCATTTTATAATGTTTTAAATAATTGGAAATCATAACAGTATAACCTAAAGAACCCAACAATTCTGCTCTATCTACAAAATCTTTTGAAGATATTTTCCCATCAGCAGTCAAGTCTTTTAAAGTTAACTCTAATATCAAACAAAGGTCTTTCTCTTGAACTTCTTTTTCTTTAAGGAATTGTTTTTTCCCTCTTTCTATCATATCGATATGTACTTTTGTTACAGGTCTAAATCGACCTCTCATAAGTAGTATATTCTTTTTATATAAAGCAGTTGCAGGTTGTAAAACATTTCCACATAAATCAAACATAGTTGCATCTGTAAATCCTCTTTTAACTAACTGTAAAGCAACAATTCTATTGTCAATTGATTTAAATCTTGGACCAGATACACGTATCATATCTATTTCCACTCTATCTCTTGTCAAACGATAAAATAGTCCATTAAAAAAATCATCTACATGATCGGCTAAAAAATAACATGCATGAAGTAAGTTTACACCCAAAATCCCCAATGCTTCTTGTTGACCTTTATGACTGTTGTCGTGCATTTTTACATGCAAAATTACGTCATTTGGTAAAGAACCTAATTCATGTTGAAATCTTACACCAATCCAACCATGACCTTGATTTGTTTTATGATAATTTAATGATTCAACTGTGTTACAAAATGCAAAAAAACAGGAAGTTTTATTTTTTTCAGGTAAGCGGTACTTCATTGTTTCAAACTCAGTATTTAACATCGTCAACAATCGTTCTTCACAAACGTATCGACTTGCTTCACCATACATTGCATCAGAGACCTTCATATCATAAGCCGATTGAGTGTAGGCAATAGTGCCTGAACTACCACCAGCTTTAAAAAAGTTTGCCGCTACTTCTTGACCAGCACCAATTTCAGCAAAACAGCCGTAAATATCAGTTCTTAAATTGATTTTTAGTGCTTTGTCTTCGGTTGTTAATCTTAAATCTTGTTTCATTAATTTAAATGAATTTGTTTCATATATTTATCAAAAAAATAACTAAATTTAATTGTCACTATTTTTTACAAAAATACGCTAAAATTTAAAAAAAGTTATAAAATTTAGTTTAACTGATTAATTTAACACATGATAATTATTTTTGTCAAGACTAAAAAATATTAAATATATAAATTGATTAAATTAATTCAGTTTCAATTTTAATAAATGCAAATCATTTTTTAATGTAAAAAATCAATTACCTTTTAAGGTTAGTGAAAATCAATAAAAGCCGAAAGAACCTAAAAGTAGAACGACAAAAAAGGGTGTAGATTCATTATCTTCATTGCTTTTTTTTAAATTTTTTGAAAATTCGTTTGATTAATAATCAAGCTCAATCATATAGTTATCTTATATTATTGTAGAATGATTTTTCTCCTAACTTCTTCATTATCTAGTGAAAACTTTAGAAAATATACTCCTGATTTTTTTTTCAGATAAATTATACCTGTATTGCTCTCTATTATAGTTAAAACCCTTACTTGTGCCCGAAAGAGTTATATAATTCAATTTTCTCTAGAAAATTGCCAGTATTATCCCAACTTATAATAATGTTTTTTTTTGAGGCATTATGATAAATTAAAATAAATGAGTTTTCATATTTATTAACATTTATCGCTTGAAGGTTTTCATGCCAAGAAATTTGATCGTTGTCATACCAGCTGAAAAGAGTCAAATTCATTAAAGGAATCAAGATCAGCAATAGATAAAAAGCCGAAATTATTTAATGTGTCTGTTAAGTTTTGATGGTAATTAAAACCGATTACATATTCAATATAAGCAAATTTAAATTATCTTCGATGTTGAAAGCAAAAAAACTTACTGCACCTTGAACAGTATTGGTTAAAATTGTTTCGGGCCCGAAGTTAGAAGCTATTAAATTTTTATACCAAACAATCTAATTCTCGGTATATTATGTTGCAATGACGTCAATCAATAAATGCTAATGTGCTTTCGTTTGACAAGGACGATATAATCTCTAGATCAGAATCACTATGAATGTCAATAGCAAATACACTTTTAGCAGCATCACTTGTTGAATTTATTAAACTAATATTTGAAAATTGTGCACAAATATGGGTAAAGTAAAAAAAGGATATTAATGCAAATAGTTTTTTATTTATCAGGGCAACATTAATGTAATGAGTTTTTTTTAATTCAAAACAAAAATATAAGTTCATTTTTCAGACTCTTTTTTGTTTGTTATTTCATTAATAAACTGGTCGAATGAGATTTTTTTATAATCGGAAGGTATTCCAAATAAATCAATTGGACATTTTTCTTCAACCACTGATTTAAGTTCATAAGTGTAAGTTCCCATTTCTGTTGGAAGGGAGTAAATTGCAGGTAATCCTTTTATACCCTTAAAAACATCTACATATTTTGAGGAAATTTTAGGATAAACAAAAATTTCATTGATATCCTTATTTAGATACCGCACTTTTACCTTTTTAAGGCGAAGATTATTGACATTTTTTTTCTTAAAAGTGTATTTAAATGAAGTTTTATTTTTAGTGCTGTCTGGTAAAATATGATGTTGTATTGCGTATTTTTGTTCTTCGTATTCAAGTAAAACATAATATTTTTGTCGTATTAAATGTTTTATTAAAATTTGTTTTCCCAATTGAACACTTTCTGTTTCAATACGAACTAAAGTATCATTGGTAAAAATTTTCATTTCATAAGCAAAATTGTTGTGGAAATTTATAGAATCAACGAAATTAACTTGATAAATCAGCTTTCCTTCAAAAGTTTTATTTTGTTGTGAAAAAAGGAAAAAAGGAATGATATAAAATAAAAAACTTAATCTCATTTAAAGGTTTCAAATAAACCATCAATCAAATCATCGAATTTGGAATAAGATATTTTTTTACCCTTTCTTTTCATCTCAACAATTGAATCTTTGATGTTCATTTCATTAATTTTTGAGGCAGAAAATTCCATTTTAATTCCATTTTGAATGATGTGGTATTTTAAAAGTACTCCAGGAATTTCTTTAAAACCGTTAAACCAATTGGATTTTTTTAATGAAATGTCATTTGTATACCATATTTCTACTGGATCGAACGGTCTATCAGGGTTTATTGCAGTTGCCTTTTTAACGGTTAAACCAAACAAAGTGTCTGTTTCTTTATGAAACTTAATTCTATATTTAGGTTGGGAATTTATTAAATTTTTTAATTCTTTTGGATTAAGTAAACAGGTATATGCCTCATCATAATTGTAAAATGCAAACATTTTTTGAAAATCGTTATCAATAATAACAGTATTTTCCATACCAGCTTTCAAAATTTTGATTTCCATTTTATTTTTTTTGAAACTAGTTACCATTTCTTTAGGAAGTACATGGTAAAGGAAAAAGTTATCCTTATTGTTCGGATAATCAATTTGATACACAATTTGACCTTCTTTTATTTTTTGTTTTGATGAGCAAGAAAAAAGAAAGAAAAAAAAGATAAAATTTAAAGTTAGTTTATTGTATATCAATATTTTATTCTCTTTTAATAAATATAAATGATTATTTAACAAATTGTTTTTCTTAGACATTAACAACACAAACATTTCGATACAAACTTAACTAATAAAAACGAATTGAACAAAATATAGTAATTTGATGTTTAATTTGATTTCTCAATTATACTGACATTTTAATTTTTTTTCCTTTAGATTTTAATACATATTTTAGACTTTCCTACTAAAATCTAAGAAGAATAAATCTCATTTACTAAATGTTTATTTTTTTCCAAAATAATTTTTCGTTTTAGTTTTAATGTTGGCGTAAGATCATTTTCTTCAATGGTAAATTCTGCTGGTAGAAGTTTAATTTTTTTTATTTGCTCCCAATGTCCATATTCTTTGTTAAAAAGTTCAACTTCTTCCATTATTCTTTGTTCAACATTTTCTTTCAATGATATTTCACGATTTGTCAACGTTGAAAAATCGAGTCCTTTTCTTTTTGCCCAATCTTTCACAAAAGCAAAATTAGGAACAATCAATGCAGCGGGGAATTTTTGATTTTCACCTATAATCATCACTTGTTCAATAAACCTAGATTCTTTAAATTTATTTTCCATCGCTTGAGGTATGATAAATTTACCTCCAGAAGTTTTAAATATTTCTTTTTTTCTATCGGTAATTTTTAAAAATTTTTCTTCTATTATTTCACCGATATCTCCTGTATGGAACCATCCGTCTGGCTCAAGTACTTCTTTAGTAAGTTCTTCTTGTTTGTGATAACCCATCATCACATTAGGACCTTTGACTAAAATTTCGCCATCAGAGGCAATTTTCACTTTAACATTATTCAACAAAGGACCAACCGTTCCTATCATTATTCCTTTTTTTAAACAATTCACAGAAACAACCGGGGAAGTTTCAGTTAGTCCATATCCTTCTAATACTGGAATACCCGCTGCCAAAAAAATTCTTGCTAAACGAGCTTGTAATGCAGCACTTCCAGAAGCAATGGCTTTAACTTCACCTCCTAATGCTTCTCGCCATTTTGAAAAAATAAGTTTACTTGCAATTTTTAATTTTAATCTATAGAAAAATGATTTTCCTTTTACATCGTATTGTTCAGCAATTTTTACTGCCCAAAAGAATAAAATTTTCTTAATTCCTTTTAATTCTTCGCCTTTAGCAATAATTTTGTCGTAAACTTTTTCTATTAAACGAGGTACTGCTGTAAAAACATGAGGTTTTATCTCCCTAATATTATCTCCAATGGTATCCATCGATTCCACGAAATAAATGGAACAACCTAAATACATATACAAGTAATGCAAAGTTCTTTCATAAATATGACATACGGGAAGAAAAGTTAATACCCTTGATTTATTATCAGCAGGTATTCTTTCTTCACAACCTAGTACGTTAGAAATGATATTAGAATGTGACAACATTACACCTTTTGGATTTCCAGTTGTTCCAGATGTATATATGATTGTAGCTAAAAATTCTGTTCTTACATTTGCTTTAAGTTCTTCAATTTGTCTTTGTTCTACTTTATCTTTATGAAGTAACATTTCCGAATAATGAGGATATTTTTCACTTTGGTCAAAACAATATAATTTTTCTAATGAGAGGATTTGAGGTTTAATTTCATTTATCTTTTCATATAATTCTTCTGTACCAACAAAACACAACTTAACTTCAGCATCGTTTAATATATAAATGTAATCTTTTGTAGAAATATTTGGATAAACAGGAATTACAATTGCACCTATTTGTAAAATAGCAATGTCTAACAAATTCCATTCCACCCTATTATTAGAAATAATTGCAACTTTATCATTAGGTGTGATTCCAAAACTATGTAAAGCACGTGAATAATCATTGACTTGTGACATAAAATCTTGGGTAGAAATTGCCTCCCAATTTCCTTTCACTTTTGAAACAAACATATCCTTTTTAGGATAATCTTTGAGTTGTTTTAGTGGAATATCAAAAAGTCTTTTCATATTACATCTACAAAATATTCTCGAAAAATAAGAATAAAATTTCAAAGAATACAATAAATGAAGAAGTTATACAAACAAATTAGATAAAAGTAGTATAATTCACTATCTACTTTAATATACTTACTTTAAATTAAAAAAAAATTAAATTAATTTGTTGTTTCCACTTAAATTTTATAGAAAATTAATTTATCTTTCAACGATAAACCTTTGAATTTCTGAACTTTTATCACTATAAACAATTTTTATAAAATATGTTCCATTACTTAAGTTTGTACTAATTCTAAATTTATTTTCAAAAATCGAACCAACTGAAATGTCTTGTATTTGACCATTTAGATTATAAACTTTAATATCTTCAATTTTCAAATCACTTTTATTTCTTATTTCAAATTGACCATTTGAAATTGTTGGAAAGAGATAAGACTTTAATTTTAAATTATTTTCATTTATTGAAGAAGAATTAGATGATGATGAATATGCTAAAGTTAGATTTCCATCATTTTCAGCATAATACAAAATTCTTTTTCCTGTATTCAAATCGTACCAAGTATATTCGGTTGAATTTGGTCCTAAATTATTTGTTCTCAACTCATAAATCATTGCTACATTCGAAAAACTACCTTGTGGCAAGATTAAAGTACCATGTCCAACAAATTCTACTGTTCTATTTCCATTTTGATAGCTACTAATTGTTGTAGCATCACTATAATTGGTTTTTGCATAAGTATCTGTAAAACTTTGACCATATTGAAATGGAAAAATTAGATGTTTATCAGGATTTTGAAAAACTTCATGATTTCCAGAGATGTTGTAATTTCCGAAAGAAACCAAGCTGTCTGAATTAATCAAATAATACTCATAAGCTATAAATGTAGTTAAATCAGGATCATATGTGGTATAATTGGTATTAGTAAATTCTGAATAATACGGAGTTAGTGAAGAGGCTACATAAGTTAAATGTACTTCAGGAGTGGCATTTTCTCTTGTCAATCCACTTGCATCCCAAGTAACATTTGACCCATTAATAGTCAACAAAGAAGTGTTAAATGAAGCAAAATTTCCAATATAAAAATTGGTTGGTGTAATTGTTCCTGACATATACAAACTATTAGTTAAAGTTTGAGCATACAGATTTAAAAAACTTAAAACAAACAAAACAAATAAACATTTTTTCATAACTACTATTTTTAAAATTTGTACAAAAATAAAAATTGTCAATTAATTTCAAAAAAAATTAGACTAAATTTGCAAGCAATGTTTAAAATATATCTTTTAAGTTGTCTAATTTTTCTCTCTATATCAATTTTTGGACAATTTGAACCCGCTCCAAATGAACAAGGCACAATTGCAATTCATAAGGATTCTACGTTATTCCTATCATGGGCTAATCAAATAAGTTTATTTAGAGGGAAAGAAAATATTTTAGACAATTTAAGTCCTATAACTTCTTTTGGTGAAGAAGAAAATGCTCTTAACAAAGCTGAAGGAAATTCTATGGATGTGGTATCACTTGGAGACAGTGGTGTGGCTATTTTATCCTTTCCAAATGGAATTAGTGACGGTCAAGGATATGATTTTGCAGTATTTGAAAATGCTTTCGACGACCATCTTTTAGAATTGGCTTTTGTTGAAGTGAGTTCTAATGGAGTATATTTTGCTCGCTTTCCAAATCGTTCTTTTATTCCACTCGACAATCAATTAACTGGATTTGAGTATTCTAATTGTTCTTATGTGAATAATTTAGCAGGAAAATATCGTCAAGGTTACGGCACTCCTTTTGACTTAAATGAAATACAAGATACTCTAATAGATAAAAACCACATTACACATGTTAAAATAATTGATGTGATTGGTGATATTTCTGGATCACACACTAGTTATGATTCTGAAGGTGAAATAATAAACGACCCTTTTCCAACTCCTTATCCTAGTTCTGGTTTTGATTTAGATGCCATTGGAGTAATTAATGAAGCCAAAGTTGAACTTTTTGAAAATAATTCTTATTCAAAGTCAATGGTTTTATTTCCAAATCCAGCTGAAAATGAATTGTTTTTGCAAAACTTAAGTTCAAATGAAATTAAAATTTTTAATCTACAAGGAAAACTGATTTATTCAAACATAAATAATTTAAATTCAAATACTTCTATTGACATCAATTGGCTTAAAAAGGGATTGTACTTTCTTAAAAATGGACAGCATGGTATTCTTTTTGAAAAAAAATAACTTCATTGTATAAGAAAAACTGGTAGTTTTACGTTAATTTAAAACATGAATAAAAAAAACATTCTTTATTTATTACTTTTTATCCAGCTATTTTTTTTTATTTCATGCAAAAAAGAAAAATTTAATTCATCAAACAATCTTCAATTTTCTATTGACACCTTAGTATTTGATACAGTTTTCACCACTATTGGATCTACAACTCAACATTTTAAAGTATTTAATCCTGACAAAAAAGGAGTTAAAATTGATGAAATTGAATTAATGGGAGGAAGCACTTCTCCTTTTAGGATAAATGTTGATGGTGTTAAAGGTTTATTACATCAAAACTTAGAATTAGAAGGTGAAGACAGTCTTTATGTTTTTGTTGAAGTTAAATTGCAAGTCAATGGTCAAAATTTACCAATGATTGTGGAGGATTCTATTCGTTTTAAAACAAATGGTAAAAATCAATACATTAAATTAGCCGTTTGGGGACAAGATGCCTATTTTCATTATAATGAAATTTTATCTCCTCAAACAAATGACACCACTTGGAGTGCAGACAAACCACATGTGATTTACAATTACTGTGCTATAGACTCGGCTAAGACATTACATATCGCCGCTGGAAGCAATATTCATCTTCATAAAAACAGTATGTTGTATGTCTATAAGGGTAGTTTGCATGTAGAAGGTAATAAAGATCAAATTGTTACTTTTCAAGGAGATAGGCTTGAAGAATTTTATGATGATGTAAGTGGTCAATGGTATGGCATTTATTTTCATCAGGCAAAATCCTCTACTATTCAATATGCTTTAATTAAAAATGGTACAGCAGGAATACATTTATATGGAGCGGATTCAAATAATTCAACATTTACATTACATATACAAAATACTATAATTGAAAAACATGCATCATATGGTGTCTTTATGTTTGATGGTGCATCGGTTAAAATGGACAACTCCATAATATCCAATTGTGGAACTTATGGTTTCTTTTTACTCAAAAGAGGTGATTTTGACATAAATCATTGTCATATATTAGGTTACGAAAACAACACCAGTCAAAGTTATGCTTTTGCAATTAAAAATCATTTTGTAGAAAATCAGACCAATTTTGTTGGTGACATTACTTTAGGAAAAGTTTATAATACAGTGATTTATGGTTATGAAGAGGATGAAATAGCATTTGACACACTAAATCCTGAAGCACAACTAGAATTGAATTTTGACTTTTCTTATTGTGTCATAAAGAAAAAAGAAAGCAGTACTTCTCCCCTATTTAATCAAATTTATTGGAATAATAATCCGGAATTTAATGATGTTGAAAATAGAGATTTTACTTTTTTAAACACCTCCATTTTACAACAGAAAGGAATACAAACTACATTAGATATTGACTTATTAGGAAATCCTAGAAACAACCCACCCGATATTGGAGCTTATGAATTGGAATAAAAATAAGAGTTAGATTAATCAAATAATCCTTACTTTTGCACACCATTTTATAAGATGAAACATCAAATTTCTATAGAGAAAAGACGAACTTTTGGCATTATTGCTCACCCTGATGCAGGAAAAACGACCTTAACTGAAAAATTATTGCTTTTTGGTGGTGCAATTCAAACTGCTGGAGCTGTTAAAAATAACAAAATAAAAAAAACAGCTACTTCTGACTTCATGGAAATTGAAAAACAAAGAGGAATCTCAGTTGCAACCTCTGTAATGGCTTTTGAATATTCTGGCAAACAAATTAATATTCTAGACACTCCCGGACATAAAGATTTCGCCGAAGATACTTATCGTACATTGACTGCCGTTGATAGCGTTATTCTTGTCATAGATTGTGCTAATGGTGTTGAATCACAGACGGAAAAATTAATGGAAGTATGTCGAATGAGAAACACTCCTGTTATCATTTTTGTCAACAAAATGGATAGAGAAGGGAAAGATGCTTTTAGTTTATTAGATGAGCTTGAAGAAAAATTAAACATTAAAGTTCGACCCCTTTCATGGCCTATAGGAATAGGAGATCGATTTAAAGGAGTTTACAATTTATACGATAAAAATCTAAATTTATTTCAAGCAAATAAAACTAAAATCGCAAAGGAAATTGTTCAAATTGATAACATTTCAGACAATTTACTTAATGAAATTATTGGAGAAGCTCCTGCAAATGAATTAAGAGAGGAATTGGAGATAATCGAAGGAGTTTATGACAACTTTAATCAAAGTGATTATTTATCAGGATCAGTAGCGCCAGTATTTTTTGGTTCAGCTGTCAATAATTTTGGTGTAAAAGAGTTGTTAGACACGTTTATTCGAATTTCCCCCTCACCAATAGGAAGAGAAACTGACAAAAGATTTATTGAACCTAATGAAGAAAAATTTTCGGGTTTTGTTTTCAAAATTCACGCCAACTTAGACCCAAAACATAGAGATAGAATTGCCTTTTTAAGGATTGTTTCTGGTAAATTTGAAAAAAACACCTTTTATTATCATGTTCGATTGGATAAAAAATTTAAATTCCCAAATCCAACCTCATTTATGGCTCAAGATAAAAGTGTAATTGATGAAGCCTTCCCTGGAGATGTAGTTGGTTTATATGATACAGGAAATTTTAAAATTGGAGATACTTTAAGCGAAGGAGAAAAAATGATGTTTAAAGGAATTCCAAGTTTTTCACCAGAAATATTTCAAGAGTTGGAGAATTTAGATCCAATGAAATCGAAACAATTAGACAAAGGAATCTCACAGCTCACTGATGAAGGTGTTGCTCAAATGTTTGTTCAACAACCAGGAAATAGAAAAATTGTTGGAACCGTTGGTCAGTTGCAATTTGAAGTAATTGCTCACCGTTTAACTCATGAATATGGAGCTAGTTGTCGATTTGTTCCTAAAAATTACTTTAAGGCCTGTTGGATAACTACTGAAAATGATTCTTCCTTACAAAAATTTCTTAATGCAAAAACAGGAAACATTGCAAAAGACAAAGACAATAATTTTGTTTTTTTAGCTGAAACTCCTTTTTTATTACAAATGGCAGAAAGAGATTACCCTGATCTTACTTTTCATTATAGTTCGGAGTTTAAACTAGAACAAATGAATTAGTTTTATTAATTAATCACTAATTTTGATAAATTAATTAACACTGTTTAATAAAATTATCAATTAATTTTTCTCCTAATTCACCGCTCACTTCGGGATGAAATTGTACCCCATAAAAGGGTAAAAACTTGTGTTGCATCGCTTCGTTTGTACAATTTCCTGAATTGGCTAATAAAATAAAATCATTTGGTAAACTTGTCCATTCGCAGTGATCTTCTTGCATAAAAAATTTCTCGCCAAAACCTTCCAACAAAGGAGATGAAGTTAATTTTTGAATTTCATTTAAATTTCTGTCTTCATTTTGAATATATACTTCACCTCCAAAAAGTAAGGATAAAATTTGATGACCAAAACAGATTCCTAATATGGGAATTTTTATTTTTTTTAAAACAGTGAAATAATTTATATGGATTTTATTTTCTTCTTTACTTAGTAAAATTGGTGCTCCAGATAGTATTACCCCTTTAAATAGGGTAAATTTTATGGTGTTTAACTCTTTATAAAAAATTGTTTTTACAGAAGTATATTTTTCGATTATTTCTTTTATTTTGGGTGTTTTTAAACTCCCATTATCCACCAAAAGAATCATAATTATGTTTTTAAAACTCCAATTCCTTGACGAAGAATTTCAATTTCATCAGAAGTACAGTCCACTACGGTAGATGGATAAATGTTTCCCAATCCGCCATCAACAATCATTTCAATTTGATTTTCATATCGTTGATAAATTTCGTTTGGATCTGTAAAATATTCCATTATTTCATCTTCTTCATCGTGTAAAGAAGAAGTAGCTATTGGATTACCTAAAAGTTGTACTAATTTATGTAAAAAAAGACTGTCCGGAATTCTTATACCAATTTCTTTTCTATTTGATTGAAAAACTTTCTGAACTTCATTTCCTGCTTGTAAAATGAATGTAAAAGGTCCAGGTAAATTGTGTTTTAAAATTTTAAAAACTGGTCTGCTAATGGGTTTAACATAAGAAGATATTTCACTTAAATCAGAACAAATGATTGAAAACCTAGCTTTGTTTAATTTTAAATCCTTAAAATTTGCAAGTGTTTCTAATCCTTTTTTACTTAATAAATCACAAGCAACATTATAGACAGAATCAGTTGGAAAAATAGCAATATTTCCTTTTTTTAAATGCTCAACTACTTGTTGTAATACCCTTTCATTGATACTATAAGGGTTAATTTCTATGAACATAAAATATTAGTAACCTGAATAGGTTTTATAGATATTTGATTTTTTATCTTTTCCTTTCGTAACCAAAGTATTTTTATTCAGTTTTGTTATTTGTAAATTTTCAATGTAATTCGAATCTTCCACAATATGATGTAAAACAAGTTGATTTTTGTCAATCAATTCCCATTGTCCCTTACTTCTTTCATAAATTCTATTAAACCCTTTCTGAGAAAACTTTGGATCGATAAAAGTATCATATACAACAAAATAACCTCCTTCCATAATGGATAAAACCAATTCTGTAGGTTGTTCTTTTAAATTGATTTCTGTTTTACTACTATCACTTTTTTGATGTATTTGTAATTTCCATTTTCCAATGATAGGATTTTCATCATAAGAATCTTCAATTTCTTGATTTTTCTCATCATTTCTATTTTGTTCTTGATTAGAATTACACGAATAAAGAAACATTATTGTCAACAAGTAAAAAACACACAACTTCATATTATGCAAAATTACAAATTATTTACGATTATTTTTTCCAAATGTTACAACTTAATGCTTTATGATCAGAAAATATTTGTTTTTGAACTAAAAAATTTGAAGATTCAAGGTCTTTAGAATGAAAAATATAATCAATTCTACCTGCTGGCACCTTACCCGTATAGGTGATTCCAAAACCAGAACCCGAATTCAAAAAAGCATCTATATAATTGGAATAGAACTGATTATAATTATAAGACATGGGGCTCTCATTAAAATCACCACAAATAACCACAGGATATGGAGATTGTTTGCAATGGTTAATAACTTTTTTTACTTGATTAGCTCTTTTTAAAAAAGATTTTTGTAATTTTTGAACTAAATTAAGTGCATCTGACTTGGATTTTCCAGTGATTTCATGATCGTTAAACAATGCGTAATCGTCTTTTTGAAATCGAATTGATTCAAAATGAACATTATATACTCTAATTGTATCGTTTTTGTACAACAAATCAGAAAAAATACAATAATTATTAGTGTTTCCTAATGTATCATCAAAATCAACGTGGCCTTTAGTTAACATAGGATATTTAGAAAACATTGCAATACCAAAATAATTTTTAAAATATTTATTGAAACTCATTCTTGAATGAAAATAAGGAGTATTTAATAGTAATTGTAGAGTATCTTTGGTTGGAAATTTAATTTTACTTTTTTTATCTTGTATATAAAATTCTTGAAAACAAATTACATCTGCACTTTCACTTTTTAAATATGAGAAAATGGAATCTCTATTTCTAAAGTCTTTAAAAAATCCTACTTTATACACATCAAATAGTCTGACATTATAGGATAACAACTTAAACGAATTTTCTATTTGTACATTCTTTTCACTTTTAAAACTATAGAATTTTTTATAAAAATTAAAACCTAATAATAAAGTAATCAACAAGATGTAAAATCCTTTTTTAAAAAAGAAAAAAAGACAAACAAGTAAAACTAAATTAGAAATGAGTATAATTGGATAAGCCAAACCAAAAAGTGGAACAATTTTAATCGTTCCTGGGTGAATAAATGGGGCTAAATAAGAAATAAGTAAAGAAACTAATCCAATTAAAAAAAATACTTTAAAAAGAAGTTTAATCAATTTCATTTACTTTGGGAAAATAAATATTCCTTTTCAGATTTTGTTAAAGAATCGTATCCTGATTTTGAAATTTTGTCTAATATCTCATCAATTTTTTCTTGTTTCTTTTTCTTTTCATAATTAAACTCTTCATCACTCATTTTTTTAACTGGTTTAGCTTTAACCCTTATTTTATTCCTTTTATGGCTAGAGTAAAAAGTTTCAATAAGGTTTAACAAATTTGTTGGAGAATACACATTTTTTACAACTAACCAACCTATAAAAGCACCTCCAATATGAGCAAAATGAGCTGTTCCATCTGGAATTCCTATCGAAATTAGTTCATAAAACAAATAAATAAAAGCAAGATAAATTATTTTTAGTTCAAAAGCACCAAACAAACTGACTTTTAATTGAGGTTTATAAAATGCC
This sequence comes from Flavobacteriia bacterium, assembly GCA_016183815.1. Classification (GTDB taxonomy): domain Bacteria; phylum Bacteroidota; class Bacteroidia; order Flavobacteriales_D; family Crocinitomicaceae; genus M2408. The sequence continues at coordinate 223,731 of JACPDW010000008.1, read as the reverse complement.
AAACCAATAAAAATTGCCATTATTGACCCTGAAGCGCCTACTACCGAAGTAACTGGAGAAATTTGTGGGAAAAATAAATGAGCTAAAATTTCAAAAATACCTCCAAAAATTCCACCTAAAAAATAAAGAATCACTATTTTTTTTGATGAAAAATATCTTTCAAATAATTGACCTGCAAAATACAACATCAACATATTGAAGAGCCAATGAAAAAAAAGAAAGTGTGAAAAAAATGATGTGATTATTCCCCAAGGTCGATATATAAATTCACTTAAATTGGTATTTAAAGTAAAAAAATTAAAAACAAATTGATTTAAATCTTCATTTTGAGATAATCTTGAAAAAAGTAATAACAGTTGTATAAATAAAAATATTATACTATTCCAGACAATTAACTTAACAGTGGAACCGCCAGCAATATAATTTCTCTTTAATTCATTCCAAAATGTACTATTCATAATCAATGATCGTCACAAACTCTACCTTTTTTTTGACCTTTTTGGTATTCTGCATTAAGATTTTCAATTTCTATTAACAGTTCAGGAGATGGAGGAAGATGACGTAAAGAATTTAAATCCGGTTGACCACCATCTACCCATGCAGTAAACCAAATTGAACCCACTGATATTATTGCTGTTCTTAATCTTCTTTCAACCATTCCATTCAGTTTAGAATGATATAAATTAGAAAATTCTTTTGAGTAGGTTTGAATCGTTGTATTTCCTCTTTGTTCATAAGCATATTTTCTATCAGATGGTAATTCATTAGTTACTTCTTTCTCAAAACGAAATACTGAGTCCAACGCGTTATTTGATTTTTTCACTTCTTCCCAAGTATAATCAAGTAAATGAGAAATATACTGACTTTTTCCAACAAAATAATCGTAATCATCAGAATTTAACTCCACTAACCTACTCTCCCACAATCCATGAATTCCTTTTTGATTGGTGAGTTGTCCATTATAATTTTCAGTTGTATGTAAGGGAACATGAGAATCAGCAATATAATGACCAATATCAGCTGAATATTTTAAAATTAAATCAATATTTTTAGCTTCGAAGGCCTTTTGTAATTTTAATTTCATTAATTGAATGTGCCATGGAACAATCCCATAAGCTCTTAAGGTGTCTTCAGTAAATTTTTCTATTGCTTTAGTCCAAGTTTTTGGAACAATATCAAACACATCTTCACCATCTTTAGCATAATGATCGATATCAATGTAATGACATTCTGCTTCACCTTTAACAGCATATCGTCTTTTATCTGGATCCACAGCATGTTCTGTAATATATTCGATGTGTTCTTTATAAAATCCAATCATTTCAGGTGGAAGAGTAAAAACTGCCATGCGATTGATTTTTTGGTGACCAAAAAAACCCCATTTAAATTCTTTTTGAGTATTCTCCTTTTTTAAGGAAAGTAAAATAAACATCAAAAAAGTAAAACAACTTAATACTATTTTATAATTGAACCAATTTACCATCTTTTAATATTGGGATTACATTTGTTTGATTGGGCGTTAAACAATATTTTATATCTTCATTTAAATTTAAATTTTTTAATCTTCTTCGATGGGAACTTGATTTTAAGTAACCCATATAATTATCTTTAGCAGATAAATAGAGGTATTTTGCCGCAATTGAAGAATCTTCAACAGAAGTAAAATATCCAGTATTAATTAAAAAATCACAAATAGCACCAGCACAAATGGTATCTTCTAAATTGAATTTATCTTGCCAGCCAGAACACAAACAAAGAACATTTTTATTTTGTTGTGACAACCATAAAGACACACTATTGAGATTTAAAAAAGAAGCAACAATCACCGTTTCTGCATCTTTAGCAATATCTAATGATTTTGTTCCATTGGTGGTAGTTAAAACAACTTCTTTGCCTAAAAAGTCTTTATTCATATAGGTAAATGGTGAATTTCCAAAATCAAATCCTTCTACAATTTTCCCTTTCCGTTCAGCTCCAGCTAAAAATCCTTTTTTCTTGTACTCCATTGCTTCTTCTACTGTTGTAACAGGTATTATTGACTTAATTCCATTATCAAAAGCAGCACAAATTGCAGACGTAGCACGTAAAACATCGATGACAACTACAATGTCAAATTCATCTTTAAAATACTGATACTCACCTGGTGTAAAACAAACTTCAATATGTAATCTTTTATCGTTCAACTATTTTATTTTTTGTAAAAATAAGGTTTATTTTCTCTTTTTCAAATGTTCTTCAAAAACTTTAATTTCATCTCTCCATTTAGCAGCAGAAATAAAGTCTAAATCTTTAGCCGCTTTTTCCATTTTTTTCTTCATTTTACGAATTTTTTCGGTTAAATCTTGAGAACTATTTTCATATAAAGAAGAATTTTCTTCCGCCATTAAATATTGCAAATCTTTTTCCATAGAACTTTCATAACTCGACTCTTTTTCTCCATCGGCTACTTTTGTGCTTTCCATAATTTGATTTACCGTTTTGTTTAATGATTTTGGTGAAATTCCATTTTTAAGATTATGATCCATTTGAATTGTTCTCCTTCGATTGGTCTCTTTAATGGTTTTTTCCATAGAATTGGTAATCCTGTCGGCATACATAATTACTCTTCCATTTACATTTCTTGCTGCTCTTCCTATTGTTTGTACAAGTGAACGTTCATCACGCAAAAATCCTTCCTTATCCGCATCAATAATGGCCACTAAAGCAACTTCAGGTAAATCTAAACCTTCCTTTAATAAATTTACACCAATCAACACATCAAAAACACCTAATCTCAGTTTTCTTAAAATTTCTACTCTTTCAATAGTGTCAATATCACTGTGAATATAACTACTTAAAATTCCAATATTTTCAAGAAATTTGTGAAGTTCTTCAGCCATTCTTTTTGTTAAAGTTGTCACCAATACCCTTTCATTTTTTTCCTTACAAAATTGAATTTCATCAAGTAAATCATCAATTTGATTTAAACTTGGTCTAATTTCAATGGTAGGATCTAATAAACCCGTTGGGCGAATCACTTGTTCAACTACAATACCCTCGGATTTTTCTAATTCATAAACAGAAGGAGTAGCTGAAACAAAAATAATTTGAGGGATAATTTCTTCAAACTCTTCAAATTTTAATGGTCGATTGTCAATAGCGGCTTTTAATCTAAAACCAAAATCAACTAAATTCATTTTTCTTGAGCGATCACCACCATACATTGCTTTTATTTGTGGAATTGTCACATGACTTTCATCAATAATCAATAAAAAATCTTTTGGAAAATAATCAATCAAACAAAAAGGCCTTGACCCTGATTTTCTTTGATCGAAATACCTAGAGTAATTTTCAATTCCACTGCAATATCCCAATTCTCTAATCATTTCCACATCATATTCCACCCTTTCTTTTAAGCGAACCGCTTCTATAGTTTTGCCTTGATTTTTAAATTCTAATACTTCCTCCTCTAAATCTTTTTCTATTTGTTCAATGGCTTTTCGTTGTGTATCGGGATGACTTACAAATAAGTTTGCTGGATAAATTCTAATGTTATCCATAGACTCTTCTTTTTTTAATGTAAGAGGATTTAATCTGTTAATTGCTTCAATTTGATCACCAAAATATTCTACACGAAGAATATAATCAGCATAAGCTAAAAAAATATCGACCACATCGCCTTTCACACGAAAAGTTCCTCTGATAAAACCATTTCCTTCTTTGTCTTCAACTGCACGTGAATATAAATTTTCAACTAAACGATATAAAAATTTATTTCTTGAGAAATATTGATTTTTTTCAATTGTTATAATGCTTTCCTCAAATTCTTTAGGATTTCCAATTCCATAAATACAAGATACTGAAGAAACAACAATTACATCTTTTCTTCCAGACAAAAGCGCTGAAGTAGCTGACAAACGCATCCTTTCCAATTCATCGTTTATTGCCAAATCTTTTTCGATAAAAGTATCTGTTACAGGAAGATATGCCTCTGGTTGATAGTAATCATAATATGATACGAAATATTCTACAGCATTTTCAGGAAAAAACTGTTTAAACTCACCGTATAATTGGGCAGCTAAAGTTTTATTATGTGACAAGACTAAAATAGGTTTATTGATTTTCTCAATTACATTCGCAATAGTAAAAGTTTTTCCACTTCCTGTAACTCCCAATAAAGTTTGATATTTTACATTGTTTTGTACACCAAAAACCAATTGAGCAATCGCTTCAGGTTGATCACCAGTAGGTAAATAATCTGAAATTAATTTGTAATTCACAGAACAAAATTATTAAATGTATTTATTAAATTATAAAAATAATTGATTTTCAATTTTACAAATAATTCTATTCAACAAAAAACTTTAATTTTGAAAGAAATTATGAAAAAAAGTTTAATTATAGCCAAAAGGGAATGGATTGAAAGAATAACTTCTGGAAGCTTCATAACAATGGCGATTATTGGTCCGATCTTATTAATTTCTTTTATTTTAATTTTATTCAATTTTGAGGAAAAAGAAAAATCTTGGAAAGTCCTCATTGTTGACCCAGCCGAATTATTGGAAAATAAAATATTGTCAAAATCTAATGTACAAATTAATTATTACTTTACTAATCAATATATTGAAATAGAAGAATTTAAAAATGGGAAAAAGTTTAAAGACTTTGATGCGTTTTTAGAAATCAATGAAAAAGTGCTTAGTAATAAAAATGCTTATTTTTTTTATAGAATTAAACCCTCCAATTCTTTGATAATCCGTTTACATTACCAGTTTGAAAGGAGAATCGAAGAAATTATTATGAAACAATTTTCTGAAATGAGCATAGAAAAATTTAGAAAACTCAAACAAAACATACAATTAAATATTCGTGACATCAATGATCCTTACAACGAAGCCAAACACATACAAGCAAGTGTAGGTTGGTTTTTTGGAATAATTATTATGATGTTTATTTTATTATACGGTATGACAATTATTAGAAGCATTCAAAAAGAAAAAAGTAATAGAATTATGGAAGTATTACTAACAAGTATGAAAGCTAGAGATTTATTTTTAGGTAAAATACTTGGTATAGGAATGGCTGCTTTAGTACAAATTTTGATATGGTTTGTCTTTTTAGCAATTGGATTGTTTTTATTAAAAAATTATTGGTTAAATGACGTTTTAAATGCAGATTATATAGTAAATGACTTTGCAGAAAATGGTTCTAAATGGAGCTCTTCCAACAGTTTAACTCATGCAATCAATCAAATTAATTTTTTAATGGAATTAATCTATGATAGAATTCAATATAAAGTGATGATTTTCTTTTTCATTCTATTTTTTATTTTGGCTTATTTATTTTATTCTGCTTTTTTTATTAGTTTGGCTGCCGCTTCAGGCAATGAAAGTGATGGACAAGCTTTTGTTATACCACTTTTTATTATCATACTTTTTAGTTTATATTCAGGATATTTTACAATTCAACATCCAGAACATATTTTAAGTACGTGGTATTCTTTTATTCCATTTACATCACCTGTTGTTTGTATGGTAAAACTCTCTATGGGATATAATAGTGAAAATTGGTATCATATTTACTTTTCATTATTGATTTTATTTTTAAGTGCTTTGTTTTTTCTTTATTTTGCAGAAAAAATATTTAAAAATAGTGTTTTACAATACGGTCATAAACTAAAAATTTCTCTTTTAATTAAATGGCTGAAACATGAATAAAATCGCTGTTATTGACTTAGGAACTAACACATTTCAACTTTCAATTTATCAATGTAATAGAAAAAGTTTTTCATTATTATTTTCCCACAGAGTGGGTGTTTCTTTAGGATTAAATGGTATTTTAGAAAAAAAAATTCATCGTGAAGCATTAGATAGAGGGATTGAAACAATGACTTCTTTTAAAAAAATGTGCGATGACTGGCAAGTGGAAAAGATAAATGCAGTAGGAACTTCAGCTTTAAGAGATGCATCCAATAATAAAGAATTTTGTAACGAAATTTTATCCAAAACTGGTATACAAATAGAAATTATTAACGGACTAAAAGAAGCTGAATTAATTTACAAGGGTGTTATTAAATCTTTCAAAAAAAAAGAAGATTGTGTAATAATGGATATTGGAGGTGGAAGTACAGAAATCATTTACGTTCTAAATAAAAAACCTGAAATTTTTAGCTTTAATATTGGAATTTCAAGACTGTTTCAGTTAAAAAATTGGAACGACCCATTTTCAAAAGATGATATCGCATTTCTAATAGATGCAATGGAAAAGGAATGTAGTTGTATAAACTCATTACCTAATATAAATAATTTTATCGGAGTAGCGGGGAGTTTTGAAACAGTATATGAAATGATTAAATTGAAAGCAATCAATTCATTTAATTCGACTTTGAAATTTAACTCACAAAAAATGTATTGCGTAATACAAGAACTAATCAATAGTTCAATGTTAGAACGTACTTTAAATCCTCATATTATTCCAATACGAAAACAATTTATTTCAATTGCTGCTTTACAAATGAAATGGTTTTTGGATAAAATTCAAGCTAAAAATAAATATATTAGCACAAATTCTTTATCTGAAGGAGTTTTGTTTGATTTTATGAATAAAAAAGCAGAAATTTAAATTAACTTATTATTTTATTTGAACTTCTAATTTTCCCATTAGAGATGCTTGTAAAATCAAAATATCTTTGTCAGGAAAAATATTTTTTATTTTTGTTTCATTCATCTTACCTTTTAAAATCACCTCTTTTGTCACCTCGGTATTGATTTGATTTTCAATCATTTTATTGACATCTTTTAAATATTTTTTTAAATCAATGGACGCATAATTTCTAATGACATCCGTTATTTTTTTATTGAACATCCACTTTGCACTTTTTAATAAGACATTTTTTGTTTCAAGATCAAACTCTAAATCAGGAAAAGACAATATTTGTGTACTATCATTGACTTGTGGAGTTCCAACAAAATACATTTTACCACTTTTTGACCCAATGAAAGTAACTTCAAGATTTAATTGATTTTGATTTGCTCCAAAAATTTTACACTCTTGAATAATAATTTTTTGATTTTTCAATTCAATCTCTTTTCCAAATAAAGCTTCTTTAAGATAATTATTTAATGAATCATAGACAGCTTTAACTTCTATGTTTATTTGAAACCCTTCATTATTATTTAAATTGGTTAAATTAGGCAATGTGCTTTTTATTATATTTGGTTTAAAAGAAGTAACTACTGGTTGTGCAGAAAGTCCAACATTAAACTTAAGTTTGCTACCATCAATTTTTAAGTTATTGACTTCAATCTGTTTAGGATTAAATGTTAAAAAACCATATTTATCTAAAGCTATTGGATCATTAAATGTATTCCAAATACTTTCAGCTTCTTTTTTAATATCCAAAGCTTCAATTTCATCGTCGATTTTTTTTCCTATATCCGCTAAAGCTTTTTTAACTTCTTTAACTAAATGTTCTGTTGCGTTGTATTTAAAAACAGTAATTTCACACTTATCTTTTGTGTCTATTTTTTTTAATTCAGTTTTAGACGATAAAGAAAAATTGTTTTTTAAATCAATTGCAGTACTGTATTGAATTTTAATTCGTCTCATTGGCTCCCCTACTCCACAACTTGCTGGAATACGAGGAGTAATACAATTGTTTGAGCCAAACAAATCTGTACATTTTGCACAATAACTTAAACTTAACGAATATTTACCTTCTATATCAATATCTACATATTTTCCTTTTCCAACAATTTGAATTGGTTTTCTATCAAACTGATAAGAAAAGCTAACACCTTCACAATTTTGTTCATTACCTTTAAATTGATAAGGAACTGCTTGATCTGCTTCTTTAAAATATTTTCCTAATTCCATTTCAACTGGTATAGATAATAAAGAAGTTTCAATTTTTGGTGCTTCATAAGTTCCCACTGATATTTTTGGTGGTGTGGGTTTTATTGTTGAGCAAGAAAAAAGAAAAAACAAAAATCCAGCTGAAAAAATAAATGATTTTGAAAAATAGTACATATATAAATTTTTACAAATTTAAATAATAAGTATAAAAGTTTAAAATTAAAATCTTAAAACAAAAAAAGGTCGCCAAAATTTGACGACCTTGTAAAAATAATCTATTTTTATTTATTGAACGACAACTTTTTGTGTCATTACTTCATTTTCTATTACTCCTATAATAAAGTAAACACCTTGTTTAAGTCCTTCTACCTTGTATTGATAACCATTTTCTGGACTAATGTTAATTTCTTGTACTTTTTGTCCTACTTCATTGATTATGTAATATGTACCTTCACTAGAAGTATTTATTGTAAACGTACCATCGTTAGGGTTTGGATAAACATCCAACTCTTTTTGATTGATTAAAGAGTAGTAGTTATCGTCATATAAAGGCATTGCAGATGGTGTAGTTATTGTACACATTATTCCATAATCAGACCATGCACCATTAACATAAGGTGCTACACGTATTTTATATGTTGTATTAAATTGAGCAGGGTTTGCGGTCAACCAACTTAATCTAAACATTGTACTATTTGACCCTCTGACAGCTTCTGCAATTAAACTATTGTCACTTAATTTTCTTACTTCATAACGATAATTTGTCGCATTAGTTACTGGATCACAGTACAACGCTTGACTCATTGAAGTAATAGAAACATTGCATGAACTAACATTCAATTTAGTTGTTGATGGAGTAACTACGTTACAAACTGTTCCATAATCTTGCCAAGTTCCGTAAACATAAGCAGCAACACGAATTTTATAAGTAGTTCCATATTGAGCAGGATTTGCAGTCAACCAACTTAATCTAAACATGTTACTATTTGACCCTCTAACTGCTTCAGCAACAAAACTATTGTCACTTAATTTTCTAATTTCATAACGATAATTTGTGGCATCAGTTACAGCGTCACAATACAATGCTTCACTCATTGAATATAAATTTTTCCCACAAGATAGACCAGTTAATGTTGTACTACAATCATTAACAGTTGCTACCACTTCTGATCTAGTACTTGTACAAGAACCATAACTTGCCTCTACCCAATAACTTGTTGTAATACCAATACTAGGTGTGGTATAGCTTGTACCTGTATGTAACAATGTACCTCCTGATGATTGGTCGTACCATTTTACATTTCCTGCAGAAGCTGTTGCTCCAAGTGTTACTGTTCCAGTTCCACAACGAGAAGAAGGGCTAGTTCCAGAAATGCTTGTGGTACAATCATCAAATATATTGATATCATCAATATAGATATTATTTCCATAAGCATTAGTTGTTTCAAATTTTACTGTTACAACTTTATTAGCGTAAGAACTTAAATCAATAGTTTCAGTTCTCCAATCACCTGCAACAGATGGTATAAAATCTGAAGTAGATGTTCCATTAGTAGATAAAGTAGAACCAGATTTGTTATATTCTTCAGAATAAGTTGTACCACAATCGTCTGATATAAAAACTTTTAAAACATCGTTATAACTTGTCCAATTTTTATGGGCAACTTTAAAAGTTAATTTTGGTGCAACTGTTCCAGATAAACTAACACTCGGAGAAACTAACTCATCTTTTGTACCAACATTTACGTTATAGTCAAAATTATTCATACCAGCAGATAATGTACTTACTCCATTTCCAGCAGTAACTCTTTGATCCCATTGTTTTTTTCCAGTAGAACTCCATGTGACAAAAGGAGAGGCATCTTCTGAAGTTCTTGTCCAATTAGCAGGAGGAAATGCACCTTCAAAACCTTCTGTAAAAGGTAAAGAACTAGATGAAGTAATAGTAAATGATAGAGATTCGTCGTCATTTGCTGTATATTCATCTGAATTACCATTTGGAGAAGAAGTACTTGCTGTAAATGTATGGGCACCAACGGTTGTAGTTACTGGATCTAAAGTAACATTTTCAGTACTTCCTGTAGTTAATGATCCTGTCCAAGAGAATGATTCGTTACTTCCTCCATCAATGTTATAATTAATTGTTACTGAAGTTAAAGTTTGAAGTCCAAAATTTCTTAAGGTTACTTTTGGTGAAAAAGTAGTTTGACAATAAGAAGATACTGGTTCAACAATAGTGGTTATTGCTGCATCGTAATTGTTATTTGCTGGTGTACAACCATCAGAAGTAGTAAGACTTGCTCTTGTACCAACCATAACCGCTTCCATTCTTGTGATTTGATTAGCAGTAAAATCATTCTGACATGTTTCACTTGAATAATCCATATAATTATGAATAAACAATTCTGTTGAGGAACCTCCATCACAAGAATTTGTACCTACCACACAATCTGAACTAGATCTTTTATGAGGAGGAGTATCGCCACAACAATCACCTACTCCATCACCACATTGATTACCTGTAGGACAAGTAGAACCTGTACCATCGCCTTCAAAAGTATGTTTCAAATTTAAAGCATGACCCATTTCATGAACAAAAGTAGTATTACCGTCGGTATAATCTTTTAGATTAAAATTAGCTGAATTTCCTGTTCCAGGATCATATCCAAAAGCGTTGTAAAGCATAACTGCTCCATCAGTTCCATTAGGTGCACCTGGATAGTAGGCAAAACCTTGTGTTCCTGATCCCCCACCATTATTGTTAATTTCAGAAACTATCCAAATATTATAATATTTAGTATTATCCCAATTACTCAAAGCCTTAGCTGCATCTTCATTATCTGAACCGCCTGAACCAGTACCTCCGTTACATAAACCTTTAGAAGTATAATCGGTAACACCTGTTGCTAATACTCTATTAATACCAGTACTGGGATCTCCATCGGGTTCTCTTTGAGCCAAACAAAATTGAATATCTACACCTTGATTTGTATATATATCATTTATGTTATCGATAGCACTTTGGATTTGTACCTCCGAAATATTCGTTCCAGTGCCAATTGCTTCTCCTAAATGTAAGACATGTACAACAACAGGAATATTATATGTTGCTTTATTTAAAATAGGATTTTGAAGATAAATTTGAAATTGTTCTTCTATTTGCTGACGAATAGCAACAAATTCAGGACTCGTCTCCATGAGTCGTTGGTTGGAGTAGAATGCTCCACACTTCTCAGCTTCAAAATTTGATTGTTTTACAGCAAATTGTGAAAAAAGGAAAAATGGGAAAAATATTAAAGATAATATTAAACATTTGAATAGATAATAATTTTTCATATTAAAATTTTATAGTTTATACAAAATTAAGTATTATTTTTTAATAAAAAACAAACAGCTATTGAAAAATTATGAACAGATATACAAACTTCACGAAATAAGAATTTTAATAGTTTAATTTTGAGGTAAAGAAATCGTCACATAATTTTACTTATTACTACATAACTGACTATTTTAATCAAATAGTCAGTTTTTTTCTATAATTCTCTTTAATTTGTTTATTCCATACTGAAGATCATTGCCAATCATTGTTTCAAAATCCATAAATAGCAACATAAGATTCATAGGATAATTCATTTTGCCATCAAAACTCCATACAACTCTACATTCATTAGATGAGATTGAGTTCAATGAAAGTCTTGCATTTGATGTAGATTCAAAGGGTTCTTTAAATCGAATTTCATAGTCTATTTGCTTATTTTCTATTATGTTAATTATTTCTTGTTCACCTGATCCGACATCACTTTTTTTACTTTTCCAACCAGAAATAAATCCCTTTTCTCCATCTTTTCCCTTATAAAATTTTTTCATCCCTGGATCCAACCCAGCCCATTTACTATATTCGTTTTGATTTTTAAGTAATTTAACATAAGAAAAAACTTTTTCTAGAGGTTGTGAAATTTTAATTTCACGTTCAACTCTGTACTCTTTTTTGATGAAAATTGCAATTATCAAAAATAAAATTACTAAAGTCAACAAAAAAAGTAATATTCTTTTTATCCATTTCATAATAAGTCAAATTTTTGAAACAAATTTACAAAAATTTCCTTTTGTATTAAAAATTTTATCGCTTTAATAAAACATTAAAATTAAATTCAACTATATCTCCAATTTTAGAATCTGAACTCATTCCAAAAATTGTTCTGTCTATTTCTGATGAGCCCCTAATTATTAAATTTTTGTTTTTTAATTTACTAATTTTTAAATTAATTTGTACTTCTTTACTAATTCCCCTCATTGTGAAAACTCCTTTAGTTACATACCCTTTTCCTTTTAATTTCCATTTTTTTGATTCAAATAGTAGTGTCGATTGCGTTTCTTTATCTAAAAATTCCTTTTCCATTAAAGTCTGATCTCTAAAAGAGTTGTTTGTTGTGAATCCTTCTAAGGGCAAATTTACTTTTAGCTTAAGTTTTGAAATCGTATCTGAATAAAAAAAGTCACCAGATAATTGTTGAAATTCACCTTTTGTTCTGGCCTCTGGAGGACCTAATTCAAATAACACAATGGATTTTTTTTCCTCGATTTTCCATTTTCCATAAAAAGGATTGGACGGTAAAATTATTTTATCTGAATCTGTAATAGAGTCCTTTTCATTATTTTGAGTTAAATCACCTCCAAGCGTATCATTCTCCCAAATTTCATCATAATTTTCAGTTAAATCTTTACTAATGTTTGCCTCTTTTTTTAATTCTGGCTTAAATATCCAAAATATACTTAAAAATGCAAAAAAATAGCTTAAATAAAAAGCGGAAAGTTTTTTTCTAAAAGTGAGAAGGAATGAAAAAGTTAAAATAAATACAACGATGAACGAAAATCCTGCTATATGTTCTTTAATATTATCTAATAAAATGAAAAATATTAAAATTGAAACAATAATTAAAAATTGAATACTTTTAAAAAGTAAAGATTTTATTTTAATGGAACTTTCTCTTAAATATTCAAAAATAATGTATGAAAAACCCATTGCTAAAAAGGAAGAAGGGTGTAAAAATTGTTCTACATTATAAGCTAAACGTGAAGTAGTTACCGTAATATTTAAAAAACTAAACCATAAAATTATTATGGGATATGATTTGATGTTTTTTAATCCCATTAAATAAATTATATAAAATATCGTTAGGATAAATAAACCAAATAATCCTCCTAAAAAATTTGAAACGTAACTTAAAAAAAACAAAAGTAAAAGGTCAATAAAAAATGAATTCTTTTTAAAATATTGAAAATCCCCTATTTTAAACAGCAATTCTTTTATAGAATAAAAGATAAAACCAATTGCAGGTATTAACAAAGTACTGGAATAGTTAATTTTTATTTTGTACGATAAGTATGAAAATTCAGTGCCATTCCATATAAACCATGATAAAAATGAAAGTATTAGGACAAAAAAGTGGAATTTTTTATTTACAAATCTATTGAATATCAATACTAATGAAACTAAAATACAGAAGTAAATGAAAAATAAATTTTGTATTTTTTTCTCTTCAATGCCTAATAAAACAATATAACTCGAAAGAATTGAAAATAAATATAGTAAAATAGTATGATTAATTTCCTTATTTTTTAAACAATAGATTAAATTAATAAGTGAAAATATAATGATAATAATTAAAATAATTGACTCCATTGAAATTAATTTATTGCAAATTTACAACTTATTATTTACCATGGTATATATATTTAATTTTAATCTTAATTTATTATTTCTATTCTTGTATTTTTATCGTTTTGTTGAAACCATTTACTTTTAGAATAAATATCTTGATGAACTATAAACTTCCATTTTTCGTGTTGAAAATGAGTTGAAAAGAGAGATAATAATTTTTCTTTGTCAATTTTTAACTTGGATTCCAAAATCCAAAAATTATTTTGATGAATCAACATTAACACACTTCTATTTTTATAAAATTTTTTTGGATGTCCTACAATATAGCTCTTACAATTTTGACCAAAACAATCTAAATAATTAAAAAAAGTTGAATAACAAGTATTTGAATCTTTAAATTGCCAATGATTGTAAGTAAATGAATCTTTTTTGTTAATCACATACCATTTTTCTGCTTTTTTTGCTCCAAATCGATCTGTAAATTGTGAACTATCCAATAAAACAATATTTTCTTTTAAAAACAGAAAAGTATCAATAATTTTTTTTGAATATTCTTGTAAATTAGAATAAACATCTTTTTTGTCATTTACTTTAATTACCTCTTTGTTATTTTCTGAATATTTTTGGGAACCTTTTGAAACGTCTTCCAAAGACAATACTTTATCCTTTTTTGATTGGCAAGAGAAAATTACAATAGTTAATATTAAGTAAAAACAAACTTTCATGTAACAATTTGATGTAAAATTTTAATAGTCTGTTGTATATCTTCAGAACTAATGTTTAAATGGGTAACAAAACGCAACATTCCTGGACCAAATGCCATACACAATATTTCTTTTTCTTTTAATTTTTGAATATATAAATCTCTTTTTTCAGGGAACTTAAGATGAACAACTACAATATTTGTTTCGACTGGTGTTAGTTCTTTTACCCAATCTAATTCTAAAAAAGTTTTTTCTAACTCTTTCGCATGAAAATGGTCTTTTTTTAATCTATTTACATTATTATCCAATGCATAAATACCAGCAGTAGCTAAATAACCTGCCTGTCTCATGCCACCACCTAAAACTTTTCTGACTCTTCTTGCTTTTTTTATAAATTCTTTATTTCCCAATAAAAGTGATCCAACAGGAGCACCTAAACCTTTTGAAAGGCAAATAGAAACTGAGTCGAACAATGAGGCATATTCAACATAATCTATTTTGTTGACAATTAAAGCATTAAAAATCCTTGCCCCATCTAAATGTAATTTAAGATCATTTTCTTTACAAAAAGACTTAATTTTTTTTAATTCATTAAAATCATATACAGCTCCTCCTCCTCTATTAGCTGTATCTTCGACACAAACTAATTGTGTGATTGGATAATGCACATCATCAGGATTAAGCCAGTTTTTTATTTCATCAACTGTCAACCTTCCTCTATCGCCTTGAAGTAGTCGACAGGAAACTCCAGAATTTTTGGCAATGCCTCCTCCTTCGTATTTATAGACATGAGAATCATAATGACATATTACTTCACCTCCTGGTTGAGTATGCACATTTATTGCAATTTGATTTGTTTGAGTACCTGAACTGCAAAATAAAGCATCTTCCTTTCCAAAAAGGGTAGCTATTTTTTGTTGTAAAAAATTAACCGTAGGATCTTCATTAAAAACATCATCGCCAACTTCTGCTGAAAACATAAATTCCAGCATTTCTTTACTTGGCTTAGTTACTGTATCACTTCTAAAATCAATCATATTCAAAAAAAAAGAGTGAACAAAGGTATTCACTCTTTTTTAAAAATTTTAAAAATTAAACTATTTTTTAACTTTTAATGGCTTTGACATCGCTTTACCAATCATTTTTCCAGCTTTTGCATAAGACTCTTTCATTCTATTTTCAAAATTAAAATCCCAATCACTATCAGCCATAACAATCCCCATCACATTGTTCATAAAGCACTTTGCTTTTACCTCACCACTTGAAGTTTCAATCCAAGACACTTCAAAATCACAATAAGGATCTTGTTTTGCTACCACAGCATTCCAACCTGGCTCCATCATTACAGTTTTTACTATAATTGTGTATTTACTGTTTAAATTTTTAGCAACCTTTATTGAAGGATTTGCTTTAAACAAAACTTTATTGATAAGTTCTTCAAACATTGGTTCGTAAAGATTCTCTCTACTTCTATCCCATTTTTCATTCCATCGATCACCCTTTCCAGCTTGCTTTTTATTAAATTCAGCAATTTTTTCAGCTTTGTAAACCGACTCATCTTTTTTACCAACTTTCACTCCTGCATAATCAAATTTAAGATTAAATTCAGTTTCACCAGATAAAAAAGCTAAAGTTTTATCTCCCTCAATGAATTTTTGAGCAAAAGATTCTGCTGTAAAACAAAAAGTTCCAAGTAATACAATTAATAATTTTTTCATAATATTTATTTTAAAAGTTTTTCAAATTTATAAATTAAATTATATTCTACCTATAGTTTTTAAAAAATTTATTTAAAACTATCTCTACCCTTTAAATAGGCTATATCAAATACATTTATTTAAAGCCCGTATTTAACCCAAAATGTCCATTAAATTTTAAAGTGTTTGGTATAAATTTAAAATATCTACAAATTCCCTAAGTGAAGAAACTGCAATTTTGAACCAATATCCTTAATCGATTTAAATATTGATAAAAACCATAATAACGTAAAAGTAATAAATAAAAAAGCGATGAAGAATCATCAATTTCATTGCTTTTTTTTGAATTTTAGTGGATTACTCGGATAAATGTTAGTAGTACTTTCATTTCACCATTGTAGGTTTAAGCCACATCATTTCTTTTTTTTGTCCATTTGGAAGAGTCAAATATTATGCACCTCGCTCTTCTTTTTCGCCGGAATCTGAGTACAATAATTTTAACATATTTGTATGCATCTTTTGTTCGTTGTTTTTCACAATACTATTTCCTTCTATAATTTTCCAATCATATTTGATGCCATCAGGATATTTAGTCCAAACAAGCATTGATACATATTCACTTCTTTCGTTAATGCTTAATTTCGGCGGTCAAAGTAAACTGACATCATGTATTGGGTAATTGAATCATACGGAATAATGAATGCATTATCCATAATATTGACCTTTGAATTTAGGCTGTCAACATCATTTTTCAATTTTTCATTTTGAGCACGTAATCCTTCCAACTCCGAATAGTTACAGACTGCAAAAAAATAAGAGCGAAAATCATTATTGAGTATTTCATACAGTGGTTTTCTATTGCTACTAACTCATTAACATTTTATTCATTGTTTTTGCACAAATTTAGGAAAAATCTTGATTTTTTCAAAATTGCACAAAAATAGTAGAAAACACAAAAAATAATGAATAAAACCAATTGAACTGAGCCATTTTCTATGGGCATTCTATTCATTTATCCAAAATTGTCCATTAGGGATAATTGTATGTTGTATTACAAATAAAAAAAACCGCCTGAAAATCAGACGGCTTTGCCTTGAAAACTGTTAAAAAGTGATCCCGCTGGGTTCGTCTAGCGAGTATTAAAGTCTTGATTTTAAATATATTAATTGAATCATTGCAATTTAGTTACTAAATAAGTTACTTGAAATTTAGTGTTATTTGCATTAATTTAAAGAACGTTTTGATGACACAAATATACTTATAAAGTACAGCAAAACCAAACAAATAAGCACAATTTTATGATTTAATTTTTTGCTCTACCTCATCCACTTTCAAGCCTATAAAATCACAAAATTCTTGAAGTGAAACAAGTTGATGTTTTTGCTTTTTGTGGAGGGTTTTAATCTTGTGTAAAATTTCACGAGAATAGCGTTCACTTTTTCCAGTGATTTGCATGATATCTTTTGGATAAATTACTACTCTTTTCAATGTTAAAAATTTCACAGTTTAATACACTATCTATACTTCATCTATACATCATCCATACATGAGCTATATGAGAAATTGAGATTTTGATTTACTAAAATAGCTATACAGTTTAATTATAAAATATTTTACAAAAATATAGCATTTTTCTCGCTTATTTTTATGCAAAAACGACACAAAATAGCACAAATTAAATGATTCGGAAGTGCTTTGTAAAACGCAACTAACTCTACTCTAGTTTTGTATTCAGAAACAAAATTTTGGTCGCGACAAAAGAATGTTTGTTCCGAGGAAATCCGAGGAATTTAGAATATAAAAAATTGAAAAATGGCTAAACAGACTGGCATTATCAAGTTGAAAGGTAAAATCGGAGATTTATCTTTTTACGAATCAAAGGATGGACATTTGGCTCGTGAAAAAGGTGGTGTTGAAGCTGACCGAATTAAAAACGATCCAGCGTTTGTTCGAACTCGTGAGAATGGGGCTGAATTCGGCTCTTCTGCTTCTGCAGGGAAGTTTTCTCGCGATTCTTTGCGTCCAATTGCTCTAACAGCTTCTGACAATCGTGTGGTGGCTCGTATGACAAAGTTGATGACCCAAATCAAAAACTTAGATACGACTTCTGTTCGTGGACAAAGAAATGTTGGAGTTGCAATTGCTTCAGCTCCTGCAAAAGCAAAACTGAAAGGTTTTGAGTTCAACAAAAATGCTCTATTAGGAAGCATTTTGTACAAACCTTGGGCGGTGAACACAACCACAGGTGTAATTACAATTGCTGGATTAATTCCAGTGAATGATATTACTTTTCCTGCAGGTGCAACGCACATCAGTTTGACTGGGTGTATGGCAAATTTGAATTATGGAACAAACATCGCAGATGTGAAGTTGACTAACGTTGTGAATTTGCCAATTGATAGAACTTCAACAGCAGTAACCTTGACACCTACTGCCGTTCCAACGGGAACAGGTGTAAAAGTGTTCTTGTTGAAAATCGAGTTCTTTCAAAGTGTAAACGGTGTACAGTATTCGTTGAAAAACGGTGCGTACAATGCGTTGCGAGTAATTGAAGTAGTTTAATTTTTGTTGCCATGAAATTAAAGAACGCTTCACAAGTCCTACACCGAAATTTTACAGAAAGTTGCGAAATTTCGGTTTAGGCTTGGCAGCAGCTGGAGGAGCGATTTTAGCTTCTCCAATTGCCTTGCCAGTAGCAGTAATCACGTTGGGTGGTTACCTTATCGTAGCTGGAACAGTTGCGGGAGCAGTGGCACAAAGTGTAACTGCAGACAGAAAATAAGATTCTTTTATTCTTTTTGCTTGATCAAAAAGAAACAAAAAATCAAGACTGTGCGATGTTCATTTGAAAACTACGAAACACTTCATCGTCTGCACCCAAACTTGGCTAATTTGTTACCGGAATTAAAAATTCCGACAAATTGCCTTCAAACATGGGTTCGACTTGATTCCGTTGTTTCTGTTTTCTACATGTTACCTCACAAGGTCAATTAAATGGTGCGACAAAGTCGCGAGTATTAAATATTTAATTTAAGTGAATAATGAAAAAAGTTTGTAAATCAAGTGATTGGAATGTGAAATTAAGAGCAAAAAGAAAACCACGCTTTAAGCCTGGTTCTGAATTGAGCGACAAAGTGAACATCATGAATGTTGACATCGAAGAAAATGAAGATGATCAACATGAAGATACTTCCATCAACATCGAAATTGAAAAAGAAAGCAAGGAACGTGTTGAAATTTCAGTAAAGTCTAAAGGAAAAACACGTTTTAAAGCAGGTTCTGATTTGACTGAAAAAGTGAATGAAATGGATATCGAATTGATTGAAGAAATCAATGAAGATGTTGAAATTTCAGAAATAAAATTGATTACACGAGCAAAAGAAAATGTACATCGTTCGATTGATGTTCGCAGAAAATCAAAACCACTCCCGAAAGGATTCGGGACTGGTACCGATTTAACTGACAAGGTAAATAAGGTGGCTGTTGATATTACGGAAGTAATGGAGGATGAATTTGAAGTTTGTGAAATCACTATTCAAATCACCTGTAAGGCTTGTGCTTTAGTTGAAACTGCTGCTGAATTAAATTGATTTACTTTCTTTTTGCATTGCCCAAAAAGAAACAAAAAGGCTAGGTCTGTACTCGAATTTTTGAAAATTAAAGTTTCATTCGCTGTCTGCACCCAAACTCGACAAAGTTGTTACCCATCCCGAAAAAAATCGGGTTGGACAACTTGTCTCAAACATGGGTTCGACAACGCTTTTTCAACTTATTTTCTACAAATTCATCGTAATGACCAATTGAAAAAGGTGCGACAAGGTCGCGAGTAAACTAATTTAAAAATTGAAAACAATGGTACATCATCACGATCACAGCACAGCGATAGGAACAACGACAGGAACGGCCTTATCCGTATTTGCGACATTGGATTCGCAAGATTACATCAAAACGATTGTTTTAGCTTGTGTAGGTGCAGTTGTGAGTTTTACGGTAACGTTGCTTTTGAAGTGGGTTTGGAATAAGTTAAGAAAATAAGTTCTTTGAAATTAAATGGTTAAGAAACGTCATTCGAAAGAGTGGCGTTTTTTTGTTTGCTTTATTTTAAAATTTTGCAAATAATTGTTATTAAAAAAAATGACCCCAAAAGAAGAAAATTTAATAAGAAGAAAAATAGCTCGTGTAAAAGCTGATTTAGTAGCAGATAAAAGACGTTGGGGAGGATGTTATCATGATGGAAGCGGAAATCGTTATAAGCCACCGCATCTTTATCTTCAATTAGGAGATTTTGATGAAGGTCTGCGTTACATGAATTGGTTTGATAAAAATTTTCCAGATGATAGTTGCGACCCTGTGTTTTTTTTTGAATGGACGGTCATTTTGTTTATGAAGAAAAAGTACAAAGAAGCTAAAAGAAAAGCATTCAAGACCTATTGCTCCAACATTTATGTTTTTGATAAATATTTCGGGAAAGAACTTAAAAAGGTTGAAAAAAGTGAAAAGTCAAATACAGAAACATTAGAATATTGTATAAATTTTGAGTATTCCTTTCAAAATGAAGAATTTTCCTCCTTTAATATCTGGTTGACTTAATTTCTAAATTCTGAAAAATTTATCGAGCTTTCAAATGAATATATTTCAATTAAGAAGGAATTGAAAAGTGAAAAAAAAATAGAAAAAAGAATTGCTTTAAATGAGCGCAGATATAAATTAATTGACGAAATTTAATTTTAGAACTATGATAAAATGTAAAGTATTTATTTATTCAGGAAACGGTTTTCTTGATCAACATGTTTCTGTTGAAATTACACTCCCAAGTGTTCCTTATGTTGGTAGTTATTTACAAATGAGTGATTTAAAGGATGAATTAGAATTAAAAGCTAAATCTACTCCTGAAATTGCACAAAAATATTGACCTAAATGGTTTTCAGGTTCATCTAAACATAGTGAAAAAATTGAACTCGAAAACCTAAAAGATTTAAGTTTTGCAGATGCAATGTATGTTAGCTCTGTTACATTCAAAGCAAATGATGAATATTTGTATATTGAAATGACTGATAATGATATTACAGGTTTAACTGCAAAGGAGAAATAGAATAGATTAATAAACAATAAAGCCCTAGTTAAAGACTAAGGTAATTAAACTAAAAGCCTTTAAAATATTTTAATTGTGAAACTACATTCAAAAGAGTGGCGTTTTTTTATGTGGTGAAAATTGTATAAATTTGAGGTTTTAGACATAACTTAAAACCGCATTTTGAATTAGTCTGATAAATTTTAGGCCAAATAAAAAGTTAACTGAAAACATGAAATGAAAAAAAATAGACTATGAACCCTTTTTGGACCCAAATAATTATTCAAACAACACTGAGACATAAAAATAAAAAATCTTTGAATAAAAAAAGATATTCGGACTTTGAACTCGCAAAAGGTTACAGAGAATTTCTTATCTCTTCTAAAAGACAAATTAAAGATCTCATTCTAATTACAATTGGGATTTTCTCTGCAGCATTTGGTTTTAAAGGCTTTCTGCTAACTAACCATTTTATTGACGGTGGAGCAACAGGTATCTCTCTATTGATTTCAGCACTAACTGAAATTCCACTTTACATTCTGATTATTTGCGTAAATATTCCATTTATCATTCTTGCTTATAGTGTAATGGGAAAGCAATTTGCTTTTAAGACGTCTATTGCAATAACAGGACTTTCTTTAGTTCTTGCCACAGTTACATTCCCTAATGTAACCGATGACAATTTGTTGGTTGCAATTTTTGGTGGTTTTTTTCTTGGTGCTGGTATTGGCTTTGCAATTCGTGGAAGTGCAGTTATTGATGGGACAGAAGTGCTTGCCATCTTCTTAAGTCGCAAATTCGGAACAACAATTGGTGACATAATTATCGCAATTAATGTTCTCATATTTGGAGCAGCCGCTTACTTCTTAGGGGTTGAAATAGCTCTTTATTCAATGATAACCTACTTAGCAGCTTCGAAAACTCTAGACTTTATCGTAGAAGGTATTGAAGAGTATATTGGTGTTACAATAATTTCATCTCATAGTGAAGACATCCGCCAAATGATTATAAACACAATGGGGCGTGGCGTGACAGTTTATAATGGTAAACGAGGTTATGGAAAACGAGGTGAAACCAAAGAGATTGAAATTATTTATACTGTAATTACAAGACTTGAAATTAGCAAACTGACAACTGAAATTGAAAAAATAGAACCAACAGCTTTTGTAGTAATGAATAGTGTCAAAGACACAAAAGGAGGAATGATAAAAAAAAGACCATTAAAACATTAACAAAACAAAAATGACAAGTATACCATCAGGATATACGAATTTGGAAAATGGTGAGAGGCAATTCACCTACCTTGGCTAGACAGTTGAGTAGCGAGTCTAACGAAAAGTTATTACAATTAAAAATAGAAGAAAAAGATTAGTAATTACATATATTATAAGTAATTAAAAAAAAGTTTTTTACAAAAAAAGTTAGTCAGAAGTATCACGAGAACTACCCAAGACTTTCTAATTGCTTAAAAACAGGAATTAACGAATTGCCTTTTTCAGTAAGTCTATGCTCAATATGTAAAGGCTTTTGCTGAATGACAACTTTTTCTAACAAACCAACTTCTTCCAATTCTCTTAAAGCGACAGATAAAGTTTGCTTGTTTGAACCTTCTATTTGACGCAACAAACTACTAAATCGTAAAGGTGCTTCAAGAGCCAAACGAAATAATTCAGGTTTACATTTTCCTGACAGCAACTTTAAAAGCCCTTGTGCTGGACAAGTTTCATTATCAATATTTTCTTTTTTAATAGTCATATTTTTCTGACTTATTGTGTAGTTGAAATTAAGTCCTCAATTTTGCACAAAGATAAACAAATCGTTTAAGACACTAAAAAAAATGAAAATAACGTATCTTATTTTAATTACAATGTTCACTTTTGGCAATTCAAGTTGTCAAGCTCAAACAAAAAAGAAAATGGAAAATAAAAACCCTTTAATGTGTGACCCACAAAGTGGTATTTGCGAAATACCAACTAATCAAACAAGTTCAACAGACAGTAGTTTCTTAAAAGCTAACGAAAAACCTGTAAAAATAATTTATTACACCGACCCAATTTGTTCTTCTTGTTGGGGCATTGAACCTCAACTGCGAAAATTAAAATTAGAATATGGGAACAACATAGAAATTGAATACAGAATGGGTGGCTTGCTACCAGATTGGAATTATAATAGTGGCGAAATTAGTAAACCATCTGATGTTGCACACCATTGGGATGAAGTAAGTGTTTATTATGATATGCCAATAGATGGAAATGTTTGGTTAGAAGATCCATTATCTTCTTCATATCCACCATCAATTGCATTTAAGGCAGCACAAATACAAGACAATGAAAAGGCAATTTTGTTTCTTCGTGAAATACGAGAAATGGTTTTTCTTCAAAAAAAGAATATCACAAAATGGGAACATTTAGAAATGGCTGCAAAGAAAGTCGGGCTTGACATTGTTAAGTTCAAAACCGATTATGAAGGAAAAGCAAAAGAACTTTTTAAAGAAGACTTGGAATTTGGCAAAGAATTAGGTGTAAGAGGATTTCCTACAATACTTTTTACAGACAC
The DNA here is from genome assembly GCA_016183815.1 of Flavobacteriia bacterium. Lineage (GTDB taxonomy): Bacteria > Bacteroidota > Bacteroidia > Flavobacteriales_D > Crocinitomicaceae > M2408. The sequence goes on along the minus strand of JACPDW010000008.1, from coordinate 200,208 downwards.
AACAGGAAATAAAGAAATCGTTTATGGTTCTAAACTTTATGAAACATATGAAAACACTTTGCTTAAATTATTTCCTACGGCTTCTAAAACAACTTCTGACAAAACATGGAGTTTCATATTTTCTAAATACAATTCATTGACAGCAAAAGAGTTTTCAGTAATTACAGGAACACCACGGAACGAAAGTGAAAAACATTTAGTTGACTTGAGTACTCAAGGGAAATTAGAAAAACAGACAACAAAAAACGGTGCAATTTGGACATTAAAAAAAACAAACCAGTAAAATTGATTTTGGTAAATAACACGACAAAATAATACTATAAAAATACTTATGAATTGTCAAAAAAAAACAGATAATACTGTTGAAATCATTAGACAATTCTTTAACAAGCCCTAGTCAGTCGACCAGGGCTTATTGTTTACCTCACTAAATCCTCTTGCAACTTCTCGTTTAATCTTTTTCAAAGTGGCTGCTAAATACTCAAAATGAAAATTTTTTTTCATTTATTTTTTTGAGCAAAATCAGTGTTTTTTGAAAAACAACAGGATTGGATTTATGTTTTCAAAAATGATTCTTGCACAAGGTTAAAAGTTTAGTTTTTTGAAATAAATTATTTTTGAAACACCATTCGAAAGATTGGCATTTTTTTTATTTGTTTTAATTTGCATAAATTTGAGGTTTCAGAATTATTATTTACTTTTATATGTTGGATTAATTTAATAAAATTAGACTTTGAATAAAGTTAGTGGCATAATAAAATGAATTTAATAAAAATATAATAAAAAATAATGACAATTAAGGAAGTAAAAGAAAATGATGAAGTAGAAATACATTTTGGAATTATTCATTTTGTAGTGGCTACTTAAAACAGTCTTTTCTTTTTAACACAAGTTAATTTCAAGTAATTTAAAATGCACAAAATCAACACAAACCAAACTAACTAAACTCTAATATGATTAAAAAAAGAATAAATCGTACTTACAGAGTAGCTAAATACATTGCATACAAAGAAACGCTTGTCAATTATCGGGAAAAGTTTTGGTCGTTTGTAGGCGCATCAATTGGAATAGGAATCATTGCCTTTATTCAAAGTATATATTTTAAAGAAAATGATAATTTATTTTTAATTGGTTCTTTTGGAGCAACTTGCGTATTGATATATGGTGTAATTCAAAGTCCACTTGCACAACCAAGAAATTTAATTGGAGGTCATTTGATCAGTGCATTAATAGGTGTTACTGTCTTCCAAATTATTGCCTGATATTATTTGGCTCACAGCACCATTGGCAGTTGCCTTATCAATTATAGGTATGCAATATACCAAGACTTTACATCCACCGGGTGGGGCAACAGCACTAATTGCAGTATCTGGTTCAGAAAGTATTATAGATTTAGGATATTTATATGTGCTCTTTCCTGTGTTATCAGGGGTTTTTGTTTTGTTATTGGTTGCGCTAATTGTAAATTATATGACCTCGCAAAGAATTTATCCAAGTGATGGCAGTTTTTTGGGAATATTTAAATGGTTTACCAAACCAATTAGAAATCAATCAAAAAAAATTAAACACATTAGATTTAATATGAAAAAATAAATAAAAATGGCAACCAATACTATTACTTAATCGGTCATGCGTTATTGTTGGCTGTTGAAATCAATTGACTGTTTCCTTTACAAGCTCTAGTCATCAACAAGGGCTTAGTGTTAATCTTACTAAATCACTTTCAAATTCTCGTTTTATCTTTTCATAGTTGCAGCTAAATTCTCAAAATGATGATCTTTTTCATTTACTGTTTTCAGCAGAATCATTGACTTTTACCTTCGATGTTATTTGTTGAAAAAGTTCGATATTTGTTTAGTACTTTAGAAAAAAAATAGCGGACCAGCTTGAATAAAACCTTTTTGAGTTTGCAAGGGTTTAAGGAACCGATTATTTTCTTCACATAATTGCTAAAATGAATTCTCAAGATGAGTAATTTTACTTTTTTTTGTAAACATTTACATTTAAATCTATCTTTGAAAAAAAACTATTCAAATGGCCTTGGAAAATGAAACACTAGTTCATAAATTAAATGAGCGAGTAAAGGAATTAAACTGTCTTTATGAGATTTCAAAAATTTGTCAAAACTTAGATAGTGACTTTTCGTTTGTATTAAATCAAATAATAAATATAGTTCCAATGGGCTGGCAATTCCCCGAGGAATTAAAAGTAAATATTTATTTCGATGGTGAAATTTTTGGTGAATTTTTTTCAAATGAAAACGTTAGAAAAATTAATTCTGACTTAATAGTTAAAGATATAGTTAGAGGTTGTATTGTTGTTGCTTACCCCATTAATTCGTCTAATAATTTTTTAGAAGAAGAAATTCCTCTGCTTAATAAAATTGGAATTGAAACCTCTAATTTTATTGAACGTTTCGAACAAAAGCAAACAGAAAAGTTGTTAGCGGAAAAAATGAAGCAAAACGATAGATTAAATGTTTTAGGAGAATTGACTGCAGGAATAGCTCATGAATTGAACACTCCCTTGGGAAATATTTTAGGTTATGCAGAACTACTAAAAAAAATAGAGAAGCAACCATTAAAAAAAATAGATCTACAAAAAATAATAATTTCTGTAAAAAATGCTCGTGAAATAGTAAAAAAGTTAATGTATTTCTCTTGTGATATGCCTCAGCATTTTGATTTAATAGATTTGAATGAACATATTAGTGATAATCTTGGTTTGTTAGACAACCAGATATTAAAGAAGGAAATTAATTTGAACTTAAACTTAGATAATGAATTACCAAAACTAAAAATAGATTCCTTGCAATTCACCCAAGTATTATTTAATTTGGTACTAAATGCAATACATTCCATGGAAAATAAGGGAGAATTGACAATTTCAACAAGTGTTAAAGATATGTTTGTTCAAGTTTCGATAAAAGATAATGGACATGGTATTCCAGATGAAATAAAAGATAAAATTTTTCAACCATTTTTTTCAACAAAAAATGAAGAGCAAGGAACAGGTTTGGGATTATCTGTGGTACATGGAATTATTAAAAGTCACAAAGGTAACATTAGTTTTATCTCAAATAAAGGAGAAGGTACTGAGTTTTTAATACAATTACCCTTAACTTTGTAGTTATGAATAGTAAATTATCAGTTTTATTAGTGGAAGATTCTCATGATATGTTGGAACTTTTAAGACGTAACATGAATGATTTAGGTCTAAATCCTTTTGCTACAAGCAATGTTATGGACGCCATCGATATTTTAGAAAAAACTGAAATAGATTTGTTAATTACTGATTTGAAAATGCCTCAAATTGGAGGGATTCAGCTTATAAAGTACATGTATCAACATTTTCCTCAAATTCCAATTTTAGTCATAACAGGTTACCCAAATATTGAAGACGCTATTGAAGTTATTAAATTGGGGGCAATTGACTACATAACCAAACCTTTTACCTTTGAAGACTTAAAATCAGCAATTGAAAAAGTTTTCACTCAAGCAAATAAAACACCTGAAATTACAACTGAGAATACAGACCGAAACTTTTTTCATGGCATTATTGGAAAATCACATCCAATGCAAATGTTGTATGATACAATTGAAAAGACAAAAAACAACAAAGCAACCATTCTAATTAACGGAGAAAGTGGAACTGGAAAAGAACTTGTTGCGAGAGCAATACACTATAATAGTAAATTCTCTTCCTCTCCATTCGTTCCTGTAAATTGCGGGGCAATCCCTGAACAATTATTAGAAAGTGAATTGTTTGGTCATGTTAAAGGTGCATTCACTGGCACTGTTTCAAACAGGGCTGGTTTTTTTCAAGCAGCACATGGCGGAACACTTTTTTTAGATGAAATAACAAATGCATCATTAATCGTGCAAGCTAAACTTCTGAGGGCTATTCAGGAAAAAGAAATCACCATGTTGGGTGACACTAAATCAAATAAAATTGATGTCAGAATCATCACTGCCAGTAATACGGATATTCAAGAAATGATTTTGAATAAAACCTTTAGGGAAGATTTATTTTATCGTCTTAATGTGATAACGATTAATATTCCTCCTTTACGAGAACGCAAAGAAGATATTGAAATATTAATTGATTATTTTAATCGAAAATTCAGTAAAGAAAATGATAAAAAAATTTTAAAAATCAATGCTAATATTAAATCGATCTTGAATAATTATATGTGGCCTGGAAATGTAAGGGAATTGGAAAATTTCATGCATAGATTGGTAATAATGTCTGATGATGTTGTCACTATTGAAGACATTCCTCCTTATATGAAAATGAAATCTCCTAGAACTATTTCATCTGATAATGAAACACTAGCCGAAGTTGAAATGAAGCACATTAATAAAGTGTTAAAATCTGTGGATTACAACAAAACCAAGGCTGCGGAAATTTTAGGAATTGATCGAAAAACCTTACGTCAAAAATTAAAAATCGACTGATACTTTTTTACCCAACTGGGTAATTTTTCCCCGAATTTTTCTTTATTAATTTACATAAATTACACTTTTATAATCTTTTTTTAATTTGTAACTATTTAAATATAAATATGTTATGTGATTCGGTGTGATTTTTATTTTCTTTTGGCACTCCTATTGAATAAAGCTGTTGAAAAGAAAAGTTATGAGCATTCCAACTAGAATTTGTAGTAATTGTGTTAATATACCAACTTGTGCAATGAATGGCATTGAGTTAGCTGTATATCATTGTGAAGAACATTATACTACAACAATAAAAAATCATGAAATAATTAAATCATTAGGAAAAGAAATAAATCAAGAATATACTGGTTTGTGTTCCTCATGTGACTTCCAAAAAAGTTGTTTTTTGCGTGAGGAAAATCAAATCATTTTTAATTGTGAACATTATCAATAAATCAATATGGAAACAGTAAGTAAAAAACCGAAAGACATGTATGAGAGTGTCAAAGAACAATTTGAAAATGCAGCAAATTTAATGGGGCTGAATTCAAATATAAAAAAAATATTATCTGCTACTAATAACGAAATAATTGTAAATTTCCCTGTCAGATTAGATAATGGAGAAGTTGAAGTATTTACAGGTTATCGAGTACAACACAATAATGCTTTAGGGCCTTACAAAGGTGGGTTGAGATACCATCCTTCTGTCGATATTAATGCAGCAAGAGCTTTAGCAATTTGGATGACTTGGAAATGTTCATTAGCTGGACTTCCCTATGGAGGAGGAAAAGGAGGAATTCAAATTGATCCAAGTAAATTTTCAAAAAGTGAATTGGAACGAATTACAAGAAGGTTTACTTATGCATTAGGCGACAATATTGGTCCAGATATCGATATACCTGCTCCAGATGTAAATACAAATTCAGAAATGATGGCTTGGATTGCTGATACTTATATGGCAACAAAAAGTCCATCAAACCGCAATGCATTTTCACATGTGGTTACTGGTAAACCTGTTGGCTCTGGTGGACTTGAAGGCAGAGATAGAGCAACTGGTTATGGTGTAGTAGTTTCCATTCAAGCTTGGGCAGATTGGAAAAAAACTAGTTTGGATGGAAAAAAATACATCGTTCAAGGATATGGAAATGTTGGTCAATGGGCTTCTATTTTTATGAAAGAAAAAGGCGCAATTTTAATATCTGTTCAAGACGCATCAGGCACTATCTACAATGAAAATGGTATTGATCCAGAAGAACTTTTAGAATTTGCTTCAAAAAACAATGGAAATGTTAATGGATTTCCAAAGGCATTAGAACTTAAATCATCCACATTTTTCTCTTTAGAGTGTGATATTTGCATACCTGCTGCACTAGGCAATCAAATAACTGAAAACAATGCAGAAAACATTAAAGCAAAACTAATTGCTGAGGGAGCTAACGGTCCAATCAATCCTGATGGAGAAAGTATCCTTTTGAGAAATGGTGTGGATATTATTCCAGATATTTTATGTAACTCAGGTGGTGTAATAGGTAGTTATTTCGAATGGTTGCAGAATAAAAGTGGTGAACTTTGGATAATTGATGATGTAATGCCAAAATTAGAAAAAAAAGTGATTCATTCTTTTAATAGTGTAGTTGAGGCAGCAAGTGAATATCATACTGATTTTAGAAACGCTGCATACATTGTGGCAATTAAACGAATTGAAAAAACATACATTCAACGTGGAGTTTTCCCATAAACAAGCAAAATGAAAAAAATAGGAATTTTAAAAGAAAAGGAAGAGGAAACAAGAGTTTGTATGGTTCCTCAAGTAGTAAAAAAATTAATTAACGAACTTAAATTTGAAGTTTATGTAGAAGAAAATGCTGGAGTAAAAGCGGGATTTAGTAATGAAATGTATTTAAACGAAGGTGCTTACATTATGAAAAAAAGGGAAAAAATAGCTGAATTAGACATTTTAATATTTATAAATTACCCTGAATCCCCTTTTACTTGCAGTAAGAATACAAAGCAAATTGGTATTATTAATCCTCTTTTTCATTATCAGAAATTAAACGATTTAAAAAACATATATCAATTGTATAGTTTAGATTTAATGCCAAGATCTACCAAAGCACAAGCAATGGACGTATTATCTTCTATGGCTTCACTATCTGGATACAAAGCCGTAATTAAAGGTGCTGAAAAACACATTTCACTTTTACCAATGATTACTACGGCAGCTGGTACAGTAAAACCAGCAAAGATATTAGTTTTAGGGGCAGGAGTTGCTGGGCTTCAAGCAATAGCTACTGCTAAAAGATTAGGGGCAATTGTAAATGCTTTTGATGTACGAAAATCTGCAGGTGAAGAAGTTCGAAGTTTAGGTGCAAATTTTATTGAAGTAGAAGGTGCAATGGAAAATGATAATGCGGGCGGCTATGCAGTTGAACAATCTGTAGATTATTTGGAAAAACAAAGACTTCTAATAGATAAGTATGTTTCAGAGGCATCCATTGTAATTGCAACTGCAAATATTCCAGGCAAAAGAGCACCGTTATTAATTGAAAAACAAAGTATTGAGAAAATGAAAGCTGGTTCAGTAATTATTGATTTAGCTTCAGAGCAAGGTGGTAATTGTGCTTATACAAAAGATGAAGAAGAAATAGTTATTAATGGAGTAAAAATTATTGGTAATTCATTCCTATCGAGAGAATTATCTTTCACTGCATCCAATTTACTTTCTACAAATTATTTTAATTTTCTTAAGCACATGGATTTAATCGAAAAAAATGAATTGATAAATGATCCAATCATAGATTCATGTTTAATTCTAGAAAATGGAAAAATAGTTCATGAAAGGGTATTACAATTCGTTGATGCTAATTTGCAAATCAAATAAAAACAATTAATAAAAAAACAAAAAATGGAAGGATTTACCATCGAAGCAATTTTTTATTTTATAACACTTTGTGTGTTTTTGGGCGTGGAAATTATTTCTAATGTGCCCTCTATTCTTCACACTCCGCTCATGTCTGGAGCAAATGCAATTCATGGAGTAATACTAGTGGGGGCAATTATTGTAATGCAAAGGATTCCATCTGATGATTATATTAACTTGAGTATAGGTTTCTTAGCGGTATTATTTGGAACATTAAATATTTCCGGAGGCTTTTTTGTGACAGGTAGAATTTTAGCAATGTTTTCTAAAAAGAAAAAAGCATAAGATAAAAAATGCTTATTAAATAATAAAAAATCAATTTTAAAAATATAAATAAAATGACTTTAGTATTACAAATCAGTTATTACCTATCCATGCTTTCTTTTATTGTGGGTTTAAAATATTTAAGTTCACCACTAAAAGCAAAAAGAGGTAATATTATTGCTGCCATAGGAATGATAACTGCTGTTCTTGCAACTATTTTTAGTGTTTATTTAGGTAAATCTTTGAACCTAAATTTCATTTTAATAATTCTAGCAATTTTGCTAGGAACCATTATTGGTAAAAGAATGTCTGATAGGGCTGAAATGACAAAAATGCCACAACTGGTTTCCTATTTTAACGCCATGGGAGGAGGATGTGCCTTGCTTTTGGGGATTTTGGAAGCGCAACAAATTCACCAAGATAGTCGAACTGCCGAGATTGTTCTGTTAATTGCCATGATGATTGGAGCAAGTTCATTTTCAGGCAGCATCATTGCATTTTTAAAATTATCAGGTAAACAAAAAGATAAAAAATCAATTTTTGTGATGCTTTTGTCAAGATCCATTTTGTTGGCAATGATAATTGTTCCAGTTTTGGTTTCCTTTGATATTTTAAACTTATCACTTCTACAGGAAGTAGCAATTTTAGCTTGTTTAGCATGTTTTTACGGAGTGGTATTTGTATTGCCTATTGGTGGTGCAGATATGCCAGTTGTAATTTCATTGCTCAATTCATTTACTGGATTAGCGACAGCGCTTGCTGGTGTAATGTTTCATAATATTATTATGATAGCAGGAGGAATTTTTGTTGGAGCGGCAGGAGTGCTATTAACGCTTTTAATGTGCAATGCAATGAACAGGTCTTTACTTTCAGTTCTTGCAGGTAAATTTAAAAAATCATCATCTTACGGTAATTCTGTTGCAAAAGAATTAGAAATTCAAGTAACAACAATAGGAGAAACGGCATCTAAACTAGCCTTTGCGAATAAGGTTGCAATTATACCAGGTTACGGCCTTGCCGTTGCTCAAGCACAACACTTATGTAATCAATTGGAAATAATTCTCGAAAACAGAGGTGTTGAGGTTGAATATATCATTCACCCAGTTGCAGGAAGAATGCCTGGACACATGAATGTATTGTTGGCGGAAGCTGATGTCAATTACAACAAATTAAAAGAGATGGATGATGTTAATGATGAAATGAATTCCTATGATGTTGCCATTGTATTAGGAGCAAATGATGTTGTTAATCCCGCTGCAGAACAAGATGAAAATTCGCCAATTTTTGGGATGCCAATTATTAAAGCTTATAATGCACAAAATGTAATCGTTGTTAAAAGAGGGATGAGCAATGGTTATGCTGGTGTCGAGAATAAATTATTCGAATATGAAAATTGTACTTTACTTTTTTCAGATGCAAAAATAGCCCTTGCAGATATTATTAATGAATTGAAAAGCTTAGTATAATGAAACAAAAACAAATCATTTTATGCCAAACAGAATTAAAAATAATAAAGCACTTGATTAGAAATATATCTGAAGCCGATAATATCTTGAATAATTGCATTTCAAAGTTGAAGTCTGAAATTGAAAATGCCCTTGTATATGCTGATTCAGATTTACCTGCAGATGTAGTTCGAATTAATAGTATTGTTGATGTTAATACGCCATTTGGGGAAAAGAAAATTCAATTGGTTTTGCCAAAAAATAGTAATTCAATTCAAAAAAGAATTTCGCTTTTGACTCCCATGGGATCTGCAATTATTGGATATAAAGAGGGTGCAGAATTAAATTGGTTATTTCCCAATGGAGAGTATAAGGTCAAAATATTAAGAGTAAATAATTCGGAAAACAACAAATGATGAATAAATATGAAAATATAAAAAATAAGTCAAAAATAGCATTTTCATTGTTGTTTGTATTTGCTGTGATTTTTTTAAATTATTTTTCCAACTGGAAAAACTCGTTAGAATTTAAAAACGCTATTCAAAGCATCTATAAAGATAGATTAATTGCAGAAAGTTATATTTTGGAGCTTTCTGAAAATTTACATAAAATTGTTGAGTTTAATAACGAAAAAAACGAAGTAGTTAACTTAAAGAAAATAAAAAACATTGAAGTTAAAGTTAAACTTTTTAACAAAACGAAATTAACATTTTTTGAGCAAAAGAAATTAAAACAGTTTGAAAAAAACATTCAAAAAATAAAACATTCAATAAAACATAATAATTATGAAGAAATTAAATTTCATGTTTTAGATACCTTTCTTTTGTTAAACGAATTGTCTTCAATTCAATTAAGTGAGGCGAAAATTTTATTAGATCAAACTGAAAAAACGTTTAATTCAAACAAAACTTCTGCAGACCTCCAAATTGGTATTATGATTGTCTTGTTAATAATAATTCAAATATTAATATTTTCCGAAAACAAGGTAATAAAAATAAAACAATCAGAGTATCTAAATTGAATTCAATAAATAAAAATACAGTATTATGAAATGTCCAAATTGTAATGTTTCTTTGGTAATGGCTGACAGAAACGGAATTGAAATCGATTACTGCCCAGATTGCAGAGGTGTGTGGTTAGATCGTGGTGAACTTGATAAAATTATTGAACGTTCAGCTATGGAAAATAACCCACTAAGGCAAAGCAATTATTCAGATAAAAAACAATATTTCAATGAAAAAGAGTACCAACACAAAAAGAAAAAGGGTTTGTTTGGTGACCTTTTCGATTTTTAGACATTATTTGTATGAGTTATAAAATAAGAACAGCAACATCAGAGGATTTACCAATTTTGTTGACATTTGAAGAGCAGATAATAAAAATAGAATGAGGATTTGATAAAACTCTTAAGGAAGGTATAATTCATTATTATGATTTAGCGGAAATCATTAATAATGAGAATGCAAAGGTTTTGGTAGTAGAATTAAATGGCGAAATTGTGGCATCTTTTTAGAAACAAAGGGAGTTAATAAATTTTTAAAATTTAGTTCATTTCGATTTATGTTTGTGAAGGAATCACATCGCAAAAAAGGGCTAAATAAGATGATTTTAAATGAATTAATTAGTTGGTCTGACTCTCAAAACATAAAGGAAATAAAGCTTAATGTTTATGATCAAAACACGCCAGCCTTAAATGCATATTTAAAATCAGGATTTAAAAAAACAATGGTAGAAATGCATTTACTAAGATAAAAAGTTTTTTTTTATTTGCATAATACCAATTTTAAACTAAAAAAAAATTAATGTTTGTTTGGATAATATTTATAGTAGTTGTGGTCTTTGCATTGATTCTAGATTTGGGGATATTAAATAGGAAAGCTCATGAAATAAAAACGAAGGAAGCGACGGTTTGGACTATTGTTTGGGTGACATGTGCAATTCTTTTTTCTGGAATAGTATATTTATCATTTAAAAACGGATGGATAGCCAATTCAACAGGTCTAAGTCCAACTGATGCAGTATTAAAGTATCTTACAGGCTATTTGATTGAGTTATCATTAAGTGTTGATAATATTTTTATCATCGCTCTAATTTTCTCATCCTTTGCAATTCCAAAAAAATATCAACATGAAGTCTTATTTTATGGTGTTTTAGGTGCAATTGTTTTTCGAGCGCTAATGATAATTTTTGGAGTAGTTCTTATTACAAAATTTTCATGGATGATTTATGTATTTGGAGTATTCCTGATATTAACTGCTATGAAAATGTTATTTAGCCACGCAAAGCAAAAGGATCCGCACGAGTTTCTAATTTACAAATGGATTAATAAAATATATCCTGTAACAACCAAAGTTTATGATGATAAGTTTTTTATTAAAATAGCAAAGAAAAGATTTGCTACACCGCTTTTTGTTACTTTGATTATAATTGAATTAACTGATGTGTTTTTTGCAATGGATAGTATTCCTGCTATTTTGGCCATAACTGCTGATCCATTTATTGTTTTTACTTCAAATATTTTAGCAATTCTTGGATTGCGTTCAATGTTTTTTTTAGTTGTAGGTATGCTTGATAAATTTAAATACATTACCTATAGTTTAGTAATCATCCTTGCTTTTGTGGGTATGAAAATGTTGATTTCTCATCATATAGAAATCCCAGAATGGATATCTTTGGGGGTAATTATTCTTTCATTAACAAGTGGGATTATAGTGTCAAAATTAAAATCATAATCAAATAGTTTAAAAAGCCCCAGTCCTCGACCAAGGCTTTTATTTTACCTCACCAAATCCCTTGCAACTTCTCGTTTAATCTTTTTCAAAGTTGCAGATAAATACTGAAAATGGTGATCTTTTTCGTTAACCGTTTTCATTAAAATCAATGACTTTTGAAAAAGTTCGAGTTTTGTTTGACATTTCACCAACGAATCGCGGACCAGATTAAACATTTCCTTTTTGCGAATGTACAAAATTACAGAACCGATTAGATGTTGTCTGAATTGATAACTTTGCCATAAAGCGAAACAAATCCAGTAAAGAGCTTCTTTGTCTTCTTCATTGGAGCATTCACACACGTAACAATTTGGACATGGTTCGTCCAATGGCTTACCAGAATTTCATCCTTTAAAACATCATTCAGCTTTATAATAAGTTTTTCTGTTCAGAACTATTAAAGTATCAAATCTTACATAATCATGATAGAAAAGTAAAGGGAGGAATTTATAAAAAATACTAGAAATTTTAAAACCTTTGTCCTATGTTTGACCCAAACCAATTTAAAAAATAAAACCCCTTGATAATCAAAGGGTTTCATGTGTTTTATGTGATCCCGCTGGGATTCGAACCCAGGACCCATACATTAAAAGTGTATTGCTCTACCAGCTGAGCTACGGAATCTAAAATCTTTTTCTGTTAAAATGGGTGCAAATATACACTCTTTATTTAGATTGACAAAATGATTTTAGCAACTTTTACGTTTTTTTTTGAAATTTGTTTTTAGTCTATTGAAAATCAGTTAAAAAAATTAAAATTTATAACTCAAACCTAAACTAGGTAATAATGGAAATTGATAAATAGTTTTGTTGTTTACTCTGTTTTTATAAAAAATATTTTTTCTGTTGTAACCATTGGTTATACTGAAAATTAACTCCATCTGAGTTTTATTTTTAAAAATAAACTGTTTTTTAACTGTCATGTCTAAACGATGATAAAATGGTAAACGCTGGCTGTTAAATTGACCTAAAACTAAGGTTGGATCACTAGTGTTAGAAGTACTAATGTCTGTGCTTAATCCATTATTAAAAGTCTCCATTTGATAAAACCCAGCTGTTGGAGTATATGGAAGTCCAGAACCTAAATTCCATCTAAAACTCAATTCTAAATTCTTTTTCTTTCCAAACAAATAAGTCGCTACTAAGTTTATATTATGTCTTCTGTCGAAAACTGGATAGTAGGAAATTAAGCCGTCCCAACGTGTGGAATAAGAGTAAGAATAAACTCCCCATAAAAACCATCTTTCTTTTGAATATTTAAGTAATAAGTCGGCACCAAATGTTTTTCCTGATTCAATAATAAAGTCTTTTTTATAAATATCATCAATGTCTCCAAATTTGGTGTCATCGTCATCGTACAACTTGTTTTGGTTGATATTACTTAATTGTGGGAAGTATTTAAAATATCCTTCAAGATTGATATTGAAATATTTATTAAGGTCAATTTCTGTTCCAATAATTGCATGCCAAGAATATTGTATAGCACTTTTTACTTCATTTTCTTTGCCATTTTCATCTGTAAATTTATTTTGATAATTAGTTGGAGCGGATAATAAGCCATTAAATAAATTCACTACATCTCGATCTGAGGAGGCAGAGGTGAAATTTTGTGAATATCTTCCACCCGATAATTTTAATCTAAAGTTCTCAGATGCATTATATTTAATACCTAATCTAGGTTCAGGAGAAATGACGTTTTGTCTTGTATAAGATTGAACTCTGATACCTGGTTGAATTACAAAACGTCCTTTTATTAATTTATAATTCAAATATCCACCTATTTCGACATTTGAATTTTCTTGTTTGATTAATCTAGCAGCTTCATTTTCTGTTTCAAATTCGGTATTAAATAGATTTAAATTTACACCTAAGTCTATTTGACCCTCATTCTTTTGAAAAAAAGTAAAATCAAATCCTAAATCTGCTCCACCAATTGAACTATATCTTTCTTTAGCATTGACTTCGTTAAATCGTAAGTCATATTTGGAGAGATTAAAATGCCCTCTGATAAAAACTGGAGAACCTGCAGGTAATAAAACAAAATTCATTCCACCACCATATTGTTTCCAATCTATTGTTGCTAAATCAGTATAATTTACCTTATCGTTATTACTGAATCCAAATAAATTAAATTTCGAACCACCATTAGAAGAAAAAGTGATTTTAGCGTATAAATCAGTGAAATTAAACGGTAATCCATTTCCCTCATTCACTTTAGGATATAATCCTTCAGATGTATAATCCAATAAGGAATGTTTTGCAGAAAAAATGTAGGAATTGTGACCTGAATTACCCTCTTTGGCTTTTTTGATAGGACCTTCTAAAACTAATTTTGCTAAAAAAGGGCTGACAGATATTTTACCTCCTTGCTTATTTTTATTTCCATCTTTATATGAAATATCCATCACTGAAGATATCCTACCCCCATATTTTGCGTCAAATCCACCAGTATATATATCAACATTTTTTACTAATTCTGTCTCAAAAATGGAAAAAAATCCGATGGAGTGAAAAGGAGTATAGATTGTCATACCATCTAATAATATTTTGTTTTGAATTGGAGTTCCACCACGAACGTATAATTGACCTCCCTGATCGCCAGTTGTAACAACTCCAGGGGTTACACTAAATGCACCTACAACGTCATTTTCAGCACCAACACTAGGGATTCTTTCTAAACTCTTTTTATCTAGTTTAATTTGCGACATTGAAATCTCAGTTTTCTTTCTTTTACCTTCAGCAGTAACATTGACCTCTTCAATTTCTCTAATGGCATCTGATTTTATTAATTCAAATTTTATATCAACAATTTCATTGGCTTTTGAAAGAACAACTTTTTTTTCAATTGTTTCATGAACTGAACTTTCAACTTTTATTTGAAATTCACCCATCGGAAGTTTTGGAACTGAATAAAACCCATTTACATCTGTTATTGCTCCAAAAGTGATGTTTTTTAATGAAATTACTTTGACTTTCAAAAAAGGTATTGGCTCTCCATTTTCTTTTTCATAAACAAATCCTCTGATTGTTCCGTTTTGTGAAAAAGTAAGTGCAAAGAAAAAAAATGTTAGTACAGTTATAAATATTCTCATGTTTAAAAAATAAAGCCCGAAAATACTACTTTTTTTTGAAACAAAAATTTTCATTTTTTATTTTTCTTAAAGTGTAGTAACTTTTGATTTTAAAAATCGATAAAGAAAAAGTATTTTATAATTGATTTTGAGTTCTTAGATGAACTTTTTTAAAAGGCATTTTAATTTTTCTATCAAAAAACAATATAAAACTGTATTTTTGTAAATAAAAAATGATGAAAAAACTATTATTTTATTTGTTTATATTGAGTAGCATTTTTGGTAATACTCAAAATATTCATGAAATTCCATATATTGAAGTAAATGGTGTTTCAGAATTGGAAATAATTCCAGATGAAATTTATGTTAGTATAACTTTAAGAGAAAGAATTGAAAATAAAGAACGTATAACTTTAGAAATTCAAGAAAAAAATGTGCGAGAATTATTAAAAAAAATAAACATTAATGCTGAAAAACTAAGTTTAGAAGACGCTAATTCCGACCAGGTTAAATTGAGAATAAAACAAAAAGAAGTTTTATCAAAAGTTACTTACAGCTTAAAATTAAGTACAGCTAAAGAGGTAAATGACTTGTTTAATGGACTATATGAAATTAAGATATATGATGCCTATATTTCAAAAGTTTACCACAGCAAGATGGAAGAATTTAAAAGAGATTTAAGGATAAAAGCCATTAAAGAAGCTAAAGAAAAAGCTATATATCTTACAAATGCAATTGGTAATAGTATTGGAAAACCTTTGATTATTAATGAAAGTTATCCTATTTCTTTTGATTCTTTTAATATGTCAAATAGAGCTTTTTCAATGGATATGAGACCTGAAAGTGAAATGAGTTCAAAATCTTATGAAGGTCATGAAGAAATGAGCTTTAAAAAAATTAAGTTACAATCAACAGTTTATATTAAATATGAGTTGAAATAAACTAGTTTAAAATTTGAAGAATTTTTACTCAAAATATCAACTCTATTTTTTCCTTTTTTTTGTAATAATTTTATTTTTTTCTTTTTCTGCCTTTACTATATTATTTCAAGGTCCATTTGGAATTCATTACATCAGACAAACAGACAGTATTTCTTTTGTAGCTAATTATTATCGTAATGGATTTCGCTTTTTTCATCCTGAAATTTTTAATTTATCAATTATCAATGGAAATAATGCTTGTGAATTTCCAATTTTTTATTATCTAACGGCTTTATTGTATAAAGTTTTAGGTGAAAAAGAATATCTACTTCGATTTTGGTCATTTTTGTTTTCATTTATTTCTTTGATTTATTTGTATTTATTAGCCAATAAATGGATAAAAAATAATATTTTGGCAACTCTAGTATGTTTATTGTGCATTTCTTCTCCCATTTATCTTTATTATTTTTTTAATTTTTTACCCGATAGCATTAGTTTGGCTTGTACAGTAATTGCATGGTATTATTTTACTTTATTTTATGAAAACAATAAGCAAAAACATTGGATAATTGCTTTAGGATTTTTTACTTTAGCTTCTTTATTAAAAGCTACCTATTTTTTACATCCTATTGCTGCTTTTTTGGCTTTGTTTTTTACAATTTATTTTCAAAATAGGAAAAATCTTAAAATTTATTTTAATCGTTTGTTTTTGATATCTTGTTTTGTATCATTATGTCTTTTGTTTTTTTGGTACTTTTTCATGTATTGGTATAATAATCTTAATAACGCACATTATTTCACTACTTCTCCTTTGCCATATTGGGAAACTAGTTATCAAGGAAAAAAAGAAGTTTTTGATTCAATTAGAAATTATTGGTTTTCGGATTATTATTATCCATCTCTAATTCATGTTTTTTATTTTTTGATTGGAATTCATTTAGTTTTTTGGAAAAAAACTGATAAGATCTATAATTTTTTAAGTGTTTTTTTAATTCTTGGTCTAAGTGTTTATTTTCTATTGTTTTTTATGCAATTCAAAAGTCATGATTATTATATGTTGAATATGTATCCATTATTTTGGATGATTGGAATTTTATCTTTTTCTAAAATAAATAGCTTTCTGCCAAAAAAAATGAATGTATTTTACATTTTAGTATTAATTGTTTTATTATTTGCTTCAGTTAAACATACTCAAAAAAAAATGGAGGTCAGATGGAATATAGATACTTCTAAAGATTATTACGCAAACATTGAAAATAAACTTAAATATACCTCTTTATTTATTGAAAATCATAAAATTTCCCCAAAATCAAAGTGGATTATATTTACGGATCGTTCTCCAAGTGGAGCATTACTCAAAATTAAAAGAAAAGGATGGAATATAATTGACACAATCCCAGAAACCATACATTTATATCCTTATTTTCTTAGTCAGAATCCTGATTATATTCTTTTTACAGACAAATCATATTTAGAAAAATATAGACAAAAAAATATGAAACTTATAGGAAAGGAACATAATAATTATATATACCAAATACTCACCGAATGAAAATCGTTTTTATGGGCACGCCAACTTTTGCCGTTGGAATATTAGATAAACTAGTGAAAGAAAAATGTGAGATTGTAGCTGTGGTTACTGTTGCAGATAAACCCACTGGAAGAGGTCAAAAAATTTCATTCAGTGCGGTAAAAGAATACGCACTTTTACATAATTTACCAATTTTACAACCTTTAAATTTAAAAGACGATGTTTTTGTCTCAGAGTTAAAAAAACTTAATGCTGATTTATTTGTGGTGGTAGCTTTTAGAATGTTACCTGAAATCATTTGGATAATGCCATCTAAAGGGACTATAAATCTTCACGCTTCTCTATTACCTCAATACAGAGGAGCTGCACCTATCAATTGGGCAATTATCAATGGCGATAAAGAAACAGGAGTAAGCACTTTTTTTATTGAAAAAGAAATTGACACGGGTGACATTTTGTTTAAAGAAACTGTAGTAATTGACGAAAATGAAACAGCTGGAGTTTTACACGATAAATTAATGGAGTTAGGAAAAGAACTTGTTTTTAAAAGTGTTTTACAGATTAAAAATGGAAAAATTAATCCCATCAAGCAAAATGAATTGACATTAAATACTCCTTTGAGATTAGCACCAAAACTAAACAAAGAAAATACTAAAATTAACTGGAATAAAAATGTTGATGAAATTCACAATTTATGCAGAGGATTGTCTCCTTATCCTTCTGCATGGACTTGTATTGAAAATATAGAAAATGGACAGACTAAAATCTTGAAAATTTTTCAAACTGAAAAAACAAAACTAAAATGTGAAAATGTAATTTTAGAAAATAAAAACGAATTGCTTTTTCCATGTAAAAATTACTATTTACGCATAAAAGAATGTCAGTTAGAAGGTAAAAAAAGAATGGAAACTAAAGAGTTTTTAGCCGGTTTTTCCTTTAAAAAGTGGAAAATTAGTGAAAATTGATGATTTTTTTTAATTGATGTAAAAAACACATATATTATTGATATTCAGTATCATATCGACGAAATGCGTTTTTTTACTTATTAACATTTCACCTCATTTATCAACATTTTATGATTTTTTTTTCTGAAAGTCGCATTCTACAAGGATTTTAGACTATATTTGTCCTGTATTTTAATTTTTTAAAACCAAAA
Source organism: Flavobacteriia bacterium (assembly GCA_016183815.1). GTDB lineage: Bacteria > Bacteroidota > Bacteroidia > Flavobacteriales_D > Crocinitomicaceae > M2408. The sequence goes on along the minus strand of JACPDW010000008.1, from coordinate 181,695 downwards.
CTATGAACAAAGCAGAATTGATTGATGCAATTGCATCACAGTCAGGTTTGACTAAAGCAGATGCTAAAAAAGCATTAGATGGATTTGTAACAGCAACAGCTGGTGCATTAAAACAAGGTGACAGAATTTCTTTAGTAGGATTCGGTTCTTTTTCAGTTTCTAAAAGAGAAGCTAGAACAGGTCGTAACCCACAAACAGGTAAAGAAATCAAAATTGCAGCTAAAAACGTAGTTCGTTTTAAAGCGGGTTCTGAATTATCTGATAAAGTGAATTAATTCACCAAAAAATTACGAAAGGGTGTTTGCTTACAAACGCCCTTTTTTATTTTCTATAATTAGAAGAGAAATAAATTCTGTCTAAATGGCTTCTTTATTGAAAAATTGTGAACAACAAAATTTTTTATTAAATGAATTTTATAAAATCATAAGTTCTCATAAGGTTGAATTATTTAACAAAATTGCAGCACAAAGAACAAGACATATTACTGTGGTTTTAGAAAATGTTTATCAAGAACACAATGCAAGTGCTGTTTTAAGGACTTGTGATTGTTTTGGAGTTCAGGATTTAAATATTATAGAAAAAGGAGTCAAATATAAAGTCCAAAGAGATATAGCTCTCGGTTCAGGAAGATGGGTTGATGTTCATCAATTTAATCAAGGCAATGACGTTCAAGATGACTGCATAAACTATTTAAAAACAAAGTCTTTTCAACTAATAGCTACTTCACCTCATTCAGAAAAAAGCATAGAAAGTATTGATTTGTCTAAACCAACTGCTTTTTTGTTTGGAACAGAAAGACAAGGACTTAGCACCTATTTATTGAATCAAGCAGATGAAACTATATGTATTCCAATGTATGGATTTACAGAAAGTTTTAACATTTCCGTTTCAGTTGCATTAATTTTACAACATACAAGAAATATTTTAGAAAAATCAAATATTAATTGGAAATTGACTGAATTTGATCAAAATCAATTAAAAATTGAATGGAGTAAAAAAATCCTTAATGGTGGAGAAGAATTGGAGAAATTTTTCATCAATGAGTTTTTGAAATAATTATTTTAAGAATTTTTTGAATAAAAAAAGATTCTTTTTAAAAACAACATAACAATTTTTTTTATTAAAAAGATAGAAAGATTAATAAAAGTATGCAGAATTATAAAAATAGACTTAGACTTAATTTATTTTTTATAAGCCCATTAGTATATACTATTTTTATCATTTTTGTTATATTAAGAATTTATGAATATTTTTCATTTAAATTCTTTAATCCAAATTCATCATTAAAAATTGGATATTTATTTGGTGGTATTCTTATTGATTTTGTTTTTTCAAATTTTCTCCAATTTATAATTGGATTTTGTACCTCTTTATTCAATTTTATTATTTTAAAAAGAAAATTGTTTTTTCACATCATGAATGTAATAATTTTTTCAGTTTATTACGTATTAATTGAGATATTTATAATAGTAAAAGAACCTTTAAATGAAGTGATTTTTAGTTTTTCAGGTGAAGAAATAAAAACTATAATTGGCGGGTCAAATCAATCGCTATTTTTTTATTTAAAAATTATAGTTTTAGTTTTTTTATATTTCTTTTTTCACTTTATTTTAAATAAAATCAAGCTTATAAAAAGGTCAATAATATTGCTATTTTGTACCTTTTTCACTTCATTCTTCATCTCATTTACATATTATCAAAGTGAAAAAAACATTGCTAATAAGATAGTTAACAATAAATTAATTTATTTTATTGTAAGAAGTAATGAATATTTAAATCGAGTGGATAATCTTAATTATGACATATCAAAAATAAATTCAGATTTTCTAGGAGGTGTGCCAATTGATCCTAATTATCCATTATTACATAGGTTAGCATCAAACAGCGAATTTGTATCTATGTTTAATAAAAAATCATCCCCTCCAAACATAGTTATTATTATACTAGAAAGTCTATCTAGTGATTTTATTGGAAAAAATGCGAATAATTTTGGAAATTTAATGCCATTTTTAGATTCATTGTCAGATTTAAGTTTATATTTTCCAAATGTTATTTCAACCTCAGAAAAAACATATAATGTGTTACCAGCAATATTGGCTTCAACACCTAATTCCCCTGAATATTCTATTTTCCAAGAACTTGAATTCCCAAACCATTTATCTTTAATCAGTATTCTTAAGAAAAAATATTTTTCAAGGTTTTATTGTGGTGTTGATATTGAATTCAATAAAATGAATAATTTTCTAAAATATCATAAAACAAATTATATTGTTCATTCTTGGGAAAAAAAATTTAATAAAAATTTTTCAAAAGAGAATATTTGGGGTTATCCTGATGAAGATTTATTTAATAAGTCAATAGTAGATGATAGAACTATTTTTAAAAATATAAAAAAACCATTTTTAGATGTATTCCTTACAATTAGTACACACTATCCTTATGCATTTCCAAATCAAAAATATATCTTAAGTCAATTTATTGATGAAATGAAGAAAAAAAATAATTTTAGACACAAAAAATTTATATTAAATAATTCAAAAGCATATTCATCTTTTAGGTACCTCGATCAATGTTTACGATTATATTTTAAATCTCTTAAAAAAAATGGCAAATTAGATAATACAATTTTTATTATTACTGGAGATCATGGAACTGAATTATTTAATCAATATGAGATAGATAAGTTTAAAGTGCCAATTATAATATACAGTGACTTATTAAAATTTCACAAAAGAGTAGATGCTATATCTTCTCATTTAGATATTTTACCTTCTTTGTTATGTTTATTAAATCAAAATTATTATATTAAGATGCCTGATTTAGTTTCATTTATGGGTTCTGGATTAAGAATGAATAATCAACAAAAAAAATTAAATCAAGTAATTTCTTCTTATGATCATCTAAATAATTACTTAATTTATAAAGACCATTTTTTAGCAAAAAAAGAACTATTTAAAATCTCAGATGATTTGAAATTAACGAAACTTGTTGACAAAACAAAAATAAAATATTTAAATGATAAAATCAAGCAATACACTAGTCTATCTTCTTATTGTATTCTTGAAAATAAAATAATACCTTTTGACTTATATTACAAAATTATATACAATAAAAAGTATAAATTTTTAGATTATCAAATTATAGAAGAAATTTCAAATAATAATGTATATAATATATTATCTGATACAATTCATCTTAAAGATATTTCAATTTTAAAAATAAATGTTAAACTAGATTATTTTTTAAAAAACAAAAAAGAATTAGGAACACTTCCTATATTAACCTGTAGTATAAACAATAAAAATCTTTCAATTTGGAAACAAGCAAACCCATTACTAATAGGGGAATTTAAAGCAAATTCGTGGAATAAATTTGATTTTTTTATAGAAATTGATCTAAACAATTTAAAACATCATAAAAATTTTGATATAATTCCATTTTTATGGAATAACAAAAAATTGCATTTAAACGCAAGGAATGTTGTTTTAAAAGCTTTCTATATTGAGTAATTGATAGTATTGGCATTTATTAAAAAAAAGATTGCCAAAAAAGACAATCTTTTCTCAGTTTTCAGTTTAAAAATTCAAATAGTAGTTAAAAATTTAATTTTTTATTTTTGTACAATGATTTTGTGCGTATAATTTATTCCATCGTTTAAAACGTTGACAAAATAAACTCCATCAACAAATGTAGATAAATCAATTTCTGTAACCTCTTCTTTTTCTAAAAGTAGTTTTCCTGAAATATTTGTTATACTGATTTTAGTATTTTTTAAAGATGAACTTTTTAAATACACAACTCCATTTGTAGGATTAGGATAAAGAATTAATTCGTTTTTATTATTTTCAGTCAAATTATTTGTTCCTGAACCACTTATTGACCAAAGTTCATAACCAGTAGCTGTTTCATAATTTGTAAAAAATGCATTATTGTTAAAAATATGAACATAACCTGTCCCATAACCTTCTAATAACTTAGATGTACCCGAATCAGTACCATCAGTTACCCATACACCTATATTTGTTGAACCAGCAGAATCAAGTCTAGTTATATACATATTATTTCCTATCACACTTCTTGACGCCGACATTCCAATGTGATTTGAAACTTCAGTTGTGCCTGCGGTAGTTCCATCAGATTTCCAAGTGAAATCTGCATAATAAGGTGGGGAGGTTAAAGTAGTCATATTATGTGTAAAAAGAAAATCATTATTGGCTCCTCTAATATTTCCAATATTTTCTTTAACTAATTCGGTACCTGCTTCAGTACCATCAGTTTTCCATAATGCAGTATTTCCATTTCCAAAATACAATTTATTTTTGAAAATAATTGGAAGAGTAAATCCATCAATGGGAGCTTTTACTAAAACTGTTCCCACTTCTGTACCATCTGTTTTCCATATTCCAAAATTGGTTCCATCAGTTGCAGTAAAAAATATGTGGTCATTAAAAATGTACCAATTATTTGACTCTGAACCAAAATTCATTCCAAATTGATTTTCAGGGTTTATCTCTTTAACTATTCCAGTACCTCCGGAAGTACCATCCGAAACAAATAATTCATAATTATCATAAGATGTTGTTGTTCCTGAAAAATAAACTTTTTCATGATAAGAAAATATTGGTGTTTCAGGATCTACTCCACTACAACTTTCACATAAATTGATAATTTCGAAAGTTCCATTTGCTGTCCCATCACTTGTCCACAACTCATAATCATTGTCGGTATTATTAAACACAAAATATAATTTGTTTCCAGAAGCAACAAAACTTGTTGGTTCTGAGCCAGTTCCACCTCCCCAATAAGAAGTATAATCTAATGTAGTAATCATTACTGTCCCTGCTACTGTTCCATCCGACTTCCATAATTCTGGAGCACAAACTGAACAACCTGGATTATCTATTACGGTAAAATATAAAATACCATTAGCATTTGCCCGAAGTTTTACAGGATGAGCAATATTTGTAACAGATAAACTGTCTTTTAATAAAACCGTTCCAGCAACAGTACCGTCAGACTTCCATAATTGGTTATTATAAAGACTTGATCCTGTACTTGAAACTGCTGTTACAAAATACATGGTATTTCCGACATTCATAAAATCATCAGGTGTACTTGAAGCGGGGTGTGGTCCGGGAATTAAATCTTTAAATAAAGATTGTGCTAAACTATTATTCATAAAGAATAAAAGTAAAATAGCATTTAAAATTGTAAGCGTTTTTTTCATGTTTTTTCTATTTAATTTATTTTATACAAAGTTAAGCGTCGATATACTTTCAATTGTAAGGTAAATACCTTATTTTTTTGCTAATTTTTACAGTTTTTGTAAATTCCACACTATTTCATAATCACCATTTAGTTTTTCGGCTTCTATGATTTGTTTTAAAGACTTAGAAAAAGTAACAAGAATATCTGATGAACGAATTAATTTTTCCAATTGTTCTGCAGAAATTGAACTTGCTGGTGTATTAATCACATTTTTTTGATCCTTTTTAAATGCTTTCCCACCACCTGAAGACGAATATTCTATAGTTAAGCCAATCAAATCACTTTCAATTGGTGTGCCAGTAATAGTTCCAGAAACATACTTTGTATTGGTCATTACTCCATTAATTTTACCAGTTATTTCGTAAGTAAATTTTGGAGTTAAAAATGCTTTTTCTTTGTCTTCTGATATAATTAATTCTAAATTAACCTTACATAAACCATCGGTGTTAGATTCTTTCATTAATTGCTCTTGTAAACTATTTATACCGTACGTTTCTAAATGTGTTAAAGGATTCAAATGTTTAGATGCTCCTATTCCTTTAACAAATTCTTTTTCAGTATTAGAATTTTCAACAAATGAGTTAATTTTTTTAAAGCTCGATTGTTTCGAAATATCATCAATTGAAGCTACTGTTGCTTGAAATTCAGTTTGAAAGGTTTTACTTACTTCTGGTAACATTTTAGATAAAACAGCGTTCCAAACTTCATCACTTTGCTTAGGAAAAATAATTGTAGTGGTTTTTGTTGTTTGAGCTAAATCTTTTTCTACATTTTTATCTTGAACAATTACTGAAGATTGAATATAAGTTGTTCCTTTTATTGAAAATGAAGAAAAACCAAGTTTTTTTATATGACTAAATGGACGACTGGTAAATGCATTAGGTTTAAGAATTTGATATTCCATTTGACCTTCTTTTCCTTTTGCTTCTAATCCTAAGTTTAATTTAGGTTCAACTTTTACAGTAACTATCTTTCCATCACTATAATTACTAGTGTAATAAAGCGACTTGATGTTTCCTTCTAATGATGTAACAGGTTTTTCATCATCAATTCCAATAGAAATAAAACTTTTCTTAAATTTTCCATCTCTTTGAATGTTGATATTTCTAAATGCTGCTGCAGGAACAGTGATTTTAGATCCTTTTTTAATGTAACAAACATCATACGTACTTTTTATGCCAACTTGATTGATGGCTATGCTCACTTTTAACAAAGTGTTTTCAGGAATATTTGTGTCATCTAACTCAATTTCAACATCTTTAGATAAATCCAAAATAATTTCTTCACTTAAACCATTGATACTTTTAATTTTAAACTGTTTTTTATTTGGTTCAAGAACAAAACTTGATTTTTCACCAGAAAGCGTTGTTATTTCAACTTTTCTAGGAGCATTTGTAGGATCCGCAACAATATAATAAATTCCTGCACTTGAAAATGCAGCCTCATTTCCATCAATGGTAACTTTTCCATCAACTTTTGACGAAGCAATATTGTTGTTATTGTTTAATAAAACAAAAATTAATTCTGCACCTGTTTTCCAACCTTCAAAAAAAGATTGAGATACAGTACCAACTTCAACTGGATGTAAATTACTTGAATATCCAATAGTTGGAGTAATATCACTTAGTTTACTGACAACTGGAGCATTTGAAGTTTGTGCACCAGCAGTTTTTGCTACTAATTTTGATAAGAGTTTTTGACTATAAGCACTATAATTTATGCTAACTAATACTAATAATAAATAAAGATTTTTTCTTTTCATTTGAATTGATTTTAAATTATATGAATTTTTTATTTTACTCAACAAAGTTACCAGTAAAACAGGAACATAAACTACGTAAAACACCTTAATTATTAGGCATAAAACACTTATTTTTATAGATGAATTAGTGAATTATTTTGTTGATTAATGCAAAATGTATTAATTCAACAACATTTTTTGTTTTTATTTTTCTCATGATATTTGTTCTATGAGTATCTACTGTTCTATGACTTATAAACAATATTTTAGCCACATCAGTATTAGTATTTCCTAAAGCAATTAACCTCAAGACCTCTATTTCTCTTTTAGTTAATTCGGAAATTAAATTTAAATTCTTTTTAGAATTTTGGGTTTTGTCGAAATTATCAAAAAAAAAATATTTTTTACCTTTTAAAATGGAATGTATTGCATAATTAAAATCCAATTTAATTAATGGACTTTTTAATATAGCTTCAACTTTTGAATCTTTTAAAAAATTACAGATTTTGATACATGTATGAGAAGTAACTAATATAATTGAAAATCCTGGAATTGATTCTTTAATAAATTTTATGAGTTGTATAGATTCAGAGATTGAATAATCAATATTAGAAACAAAAATAGAAATCTCTTTAATATCTATCAAATTTATTAACTCTTGTCCAGATAATTTAGAATTTACTACAAAAAAATCAAAAAGATTAAGCTCCATTTCATCGATTTGAGAACTAATCAAGAAATCAGGATCATAAACTATTATTTTTACTTTGTCCATTCAAAGTTATTAAACGTCAAAATAATAAAGAAATTAAAGAAGAAAATTAAGGTAAAAACCTTAAAAATAGAAGTGTTTTAACTTATTATAAACTAATTGGGATATCAAGTTAGAGTAAAAAATTAATTTATAGAATTATATATAAAAAATTAACCAATGAGAAAGTAAGATCACAATGAAAAAACAACGCAGGTGTTGTACTAAAGTGTTCTTACTTTCTTAGTGGTAAAAATAGAAAAATGATTTTAGCGACTTAAATTGGTAAGCCAATAAATTAATTTTCAATAATTTTACTTGTATAGGCAAATCGAATCAATCCAGCTACATTGTTTACATTAATTTTTCGCATGATGTTTGTTCGATGGGTATCCACTGTTCGAGCACTTATGAATAATTTTGTACCAATTTCGTTGTTTGATAGTCCTAAAGCAATGTATTGAATAATTTCTATTTCTCTTTTTGTCAAATCTACTTTCATTAGACTTGTTTCTTTTTTTACAACAATATTTTCAGTATTTATTTCTGAACTTACATATTCTTTTCCTTTTATCAGTTGACGTAAAGCAAAAATCAACTCCTCTTTATCGGTGTTTTTATGAATAAAGCCATTTGCTCCAGCAACTTTCATCAAAGCATATTTTGCTAAATCTTTATGCATGGACAAAACTAAAATTTTTAAATCAGGAAATTCTTTTCTTAAAATTTTAACCGCTTCTTCACCACTCATAATGGGCATATCTATGTCTGTTATAACAATATCGGGAATTAAAAGTTTAGTTTTTTCAATTAATTCTTTTCCATTTATTACACCAGCAATAATTTTGAACTCGTTTTCGTTTTCAAGAAGAGAAATAATTCCATCTATAATTAACTGATGGTCGTCGGCAATGATAACTTTATACTGCTGCATGACACAAATTTACATTTTTTTTACCAATACTAGATTTGAAGTAGTACCAGCATTAACCCCGGATGAAAATTCTAATTTTGCATTGATTATCTCAGCTCTTAATTTCATGTTATTAAGACCAATACCTTCAGAAATTTGTTTACCAATGCCCACACCATTGTCTTCAATTAATAAATTAATCGATGAGCTTGAAAATATTATTTGTATAGCTACTTCTGTTGCTTTTGAATGTTTTAGTATATTGGCAAACAATTCTTGACTAATTCTATATATGTTTATTTGCTCGTTTTCTGAAAAAAGAATAGGCGTTCCAAAAACTTCAAAACTGTAACTAATCTGATTTGAAAAAGAATGAGCTGCGAGTTGTTTTATCGCTTCAACTAAATTACTTTGATGTAAAGCTGGTGGCATTATATTATGTGAAATACTTCTTAGTTCATTTGTTGATTCATCTAATAAGGATAATGATTCAGTAAACTTAATTTTTTCATTCGTTTCATTAATGTTGATGTTACTAAACTTGAGTTTTGTAGCTGCAAATTTTTGGCAAATCCCATCGTGTAAATCTCTGGCAATTCTTCTTTTTTCATCTTCTTGTGCTTTCACAACAGATTCAATTATGTGTTTTTGATTAGCCAACTCCATTTTTTTTCGTTTAACTTGTAGTTTGTAATAAAAAGTCATGAAAAAAACAAAAATCAAAAGCAATACACTTAAAAAAAACAGAATGTAATTATTTTTTTTTCTTTTTTCTGCATTTGCTTTTGCTACAGCTAACTCTTTTTGTTGTTTAATTTTAGCTGTTTTGTATTTAACCTCAGTTTCGGCCACTTTTTTTTCTAAGTCATCATTAAAAACTTCTCTTTTTAGTAATTCTAATTTAATCAATGTAGCACTAGCTTTTTCAAACTGTTTGTCTTTAATCAATAAGCTAGAAAGTCCATTATATACAACAATTGTTGTCGTTTTATTTTGTTGAATATTTTGAATTCCTAATGCTTTGTAAGCGATGGAGATTCCTTTTTTTGTTTGATTGGTTTTTGATAACAAATCTGCATAATACATCATTGAATAACATAGCATTGAAGTGTCTTTATTCTTTTCGGCATGAGAGATGGTTTCTAAATAAATTTTTTCAGCTTCTTTATATTTCCCTATATCTGAATATAAAGTGGCCAACAAACGATATGGCACTAATCCTAATTGATACAATTGTCCATGCTGACGGAAAATTTCAACTGATTTTAATAAATATTTTTCAGCTTTTTGATATTGTGATGATTCTAAATAGATTGTTGCTAGATTATTAAGTGTCTTTGCTTCTTGAGTCCAATTGTATGATTTTTTTGCAATAATATACGCTTTATAAAAATAGTCTTTTGCTTTGTCTTTTTTATTCAAAAAATAATAGGAAGAACCAATTTTCATCGTATAATAAGACATTAAAGAATCAATCTTATTTATTTCAGCCATTTTTAATCCATCTAATGAATATTTTAAAGCCAAACTATATTTTTGAATGTTTATAGATAATTCAATTATCTTATCATTAAATATTATCTGTTCTGTTAAATTTAATTTGTTTATTTCTTTAAATTTTTGAAGTTTTTCTATAGCTTCATTATCATCGTATGTTGAATCAACTTCTTGAAAAAAAGTGATAAAACGATTTTTTTGAGAAAAAGTACAAAAAATAAGTGTAAAATAAAAAAATAAAATAAAAAATTTAAGATTTAACATTCGTTTTTTATGCTAAACTACTTATTTTACAAATATAAATTAAATATTAAAAAAAAAGACACACTAAAATAGCATGTCTTCCATAAAAAAATAAAATTATTTACCAGGTTAAATCTGTAAACGTACCGTTAGTAAAAACTTTTTTTGCTCCATTATCATCTTCTAAAGAAAAATTAAAAGTTCCAGAAATCTTTTTTGCAGTTTTATCAAATTTGGTTATTGTTATTTTATCTGTTGTGGGACTTCCATCTTTTGATTCAAACTCATTTTCTCCAGTAAGCATGTAGTCTAAATAATATGCAGTTGCTTTAGGATATTCAGGGTGTTCTGCAAGATAATAAGTTGTAACTTTAATCGAATCATACAAAGGAAGTATAATTCTAAAATAACGTGTAGTTGGATTATTAACGTCTTTTCCGTCAATTGTAAACCAACCATCTGCAGTTCCTTTTCCATCAGTACAATTAATTGTAACACCATCAACCATGTAGGTAAGATTGTAATTAGTAGGAGTCGGCTCTGGTTCAGGTTCTGGATCTTTGTCCTTCTTTTTACAAGAAACTAAAGCTAGGCCAATCAAGGCGAAAATAAAGATTGTTTTTTTCATAATAATAAAGATTTAGTTTTTCCTACTCATAAGGCTTTTCGGATTCCGCCTTTATTTAAATCAAAATTAGGCACTTCAATTGACTTATTTCTACGTGAAAAAACGTAATTTTAATAAAAAATATTACGTAAAATAACACAAAGGGTAAATATTCAACTTTATTAAATAAGGCATTTGCCTTATTTAATCTATTTCTAAAGTATCTAATTTTGTCCCAACCAATTTAACAATAAATAGAAAAGAGACTGCCAATTAAGGTTAGTCTTTTTTTTTGGTATTTATTTATAATTTTACACTCATAACTTTAAAGATGGAAAATTATGATGTAATAATAATTGGAGGAGGTCCTGCTGGATATTCAGCGGCTATGCGTGCTATTGACTTTAAAAAGAAAGTTTGCCTGATTGAAAAAAAAAGAATTGGTGGTGCTGGATTATTTAATGGTGCCTTGTCTTCCAAAACTTTATGGGAATTGTCGGAAAAAGTTAACAATATCAATGAAACTTTTCATACTAGCAACAAAGAACAATTTTTTCTTCCTTGGTCGCAAGTTAAAAAAACGCTTAATGAAGCCATTTTTGAAAGAAAATTACAATACGTAAGTCATTTGGCTTTGTTACAAAATGAAGCTAAACAAGTAAACTTTACCTTACTCAAAGGAGAAGCAAGTTTTATTGACACACATCAAATATTGATTCAGCATCCAGATGGAAATAAAATAATTTATGGTGAAAACATAATTATTGCTTCTGGTTCAAAACCTAGAATTTTACCTAATATTCCTGTCGATGAAAAAATAATCATGACCAGTAATGGGATTGAAGACATTGAAGATTATCCAGAAAGTCTGGTAATCATTGGTGCGGGTATCGTGGGTTGTGAATACGCAACTATCTTTTCAAATTTTGGAAAAACTAAAGTCTATATTATTGATCGTCAAGATAGAATATTGCCTTTTGAAGATAAAGATGTTTCTGATTTAATCAGTAATAAAATGGAAAAAAAAGGCATTCACATTCACCATAATTCTAACTTAAACAATATTGAAATTATAGACAGTAAAGTAGTGTATGAAATTTTGTACGACGATGGTAAAAAAGAAACTATCAAAGTCGATAAAGCTCTTTTAGCTGTTGGACGTGTTCCAAATATTGAAGAACTTAAAATTGAAAATGCTGGGGTTCTTATGTCTAAAAGAGGAGTTCATATTGGCGATGACGATACACGTACCAATATTCCTCATATTTATGCTGTAGGTGATGTTTCAGGAAGAATTGCATTAGTAAACATCGCAGAGATGGAAGCTCGTCATGCCGTAGAAAAAATTTTTGAAAATACCCGTCAGCGTTTAAACTATAACAATCTTAGTTCTATAATGTTTCTTCATCCAGAAGTAGCAACCGTCGGACTAAACGAACAAGATTGTGTTAAAAAAAACATCCCTGTTAAAATAGTAAAAATTGATTATTCTTTAATACCTCGGGCAATAGCTATGAGAAAAACAGAAGGTTTTTTTAAGATGATTGTGAGCAACGACAACGAAATGAAAATATTAGGAATGAGGGTAGTTGGTGAACACGCTTCTTCTGCAATTCAAGAAATCGCTTTTTTAATTCAACAAAATTTAGGAATAAAAGAATTATCTCATTTGATTCACCCTCATCCTTCTATTGTTGAAGGAATTCAAGAATGTGTGAGAATGTTAATGAAAGAATCCATATTTAAGTCAACCGTTTTTAAAGATAAAATGTCTTGTTATTCAGTTATCAACGGAGTAAAAAGAGAAATAAATAAATTATAAAATGCTTAAAGGAGACAAAAAAACAATCAAAGCATGGATTTTTTATGATTGGGCTAATTCTGTTTATAATTTAGTTGTTTCTTCTGCTATTTTTCCAATTTTTTACGATGCAGTTACCACCAAACATTATTTAAATAGAATGTATGGAAATTCAGAACAAGCTCTTAAAGAAGGTGAACAAGTTAAAGTACTTTTTTATGGAATGGAACTTTCCAATTCTGCTTTGTTTTCTTTTGTTCTTTCTGCATCTTTTTTAGTTGTTTCCATATTGTCGCCAATGCTTTCAGGAATAGCCGATTATACAGGAAGCAAAAAAAGATTTATGCGTTTCTTCTGCTATGTGGGTGCCTTTTCTTGTTTTACCTTGTTTTACTTTGATCCAAATTACCTTGAATGGGGAATGATGTCAGTCTTTTTTGCAAGCATAGGATTTTGGAACAGTTTGGTTTTTTACAATGCTTTCCTGCCTGAGATTTCTGAAAGCAAAGATTTTGATAGAATTTCAGCAAAAGGGTTTTCTATGGGATATTTTGGTTCAATGATTTTACTTATTATATGTTTAATTGCTATGAAAGGTTTTGATATGCCCGCCCCATGGTGTTTTGTTTTGGTAAGTATTTGGTGGGTAGGATTTAGTCAGATTACCTTTTTTCGATTACCAAACAATGTTTATCATAAAAAACCTGATAAAAACTACATTTGGAAAGGATTTATTGAACTAAAAAAAGTATATCAAGAATTTAGACATATCAAACGACTGAAAATATTTTTACTTTCATTCTTTTTTTACAATACTGGAGTACAAACCGTTATGTTAATGGCAACAATTTTTGCAAACAAAGAAATAGAATGGGAAGAAGGAAAAGGAGCGACAGGATTAATTATTTCTATTTTATTGATTCAAATTTTAGGTGCTTTAGGTGCATTTTTAATGTCCAAAATCTCATCAAAAGTTGGAAATATTCGCACTTTAATTCTGTCAATTAGCATTTGGTTACTTTTGTGCATTTCCGCCTATTTTATTAAAAAACCTATTGAGTTTTACCTCCTAGCAGCTGGAGTAGGTTTAGTAATGGGAGGTATTCAAGCCATTTCTAGATCTACATATTCTAAATTTTTACCTGAAACAACAGATCACGCCAGTTATTTTTCTTTTTACGATGCAACAGAAAAAATCGGAATTGTTTGTGGTGTGTTTTTCTTTGGTTTTTCTGAAATTTATTTTGGTTCTATTCGTTTTTCAGTTATTTCCATCTCTATATTTTTCTTCATAGGTTTGATAATAATGTTATTTTTACCTAAATATCAAAGCGTTGAAAAATAGAATGAACTTTTTTTTAATTTAGTTGTATCTAATAAAAAAAGAAAATGAAAATTGCACAACTCTTATTCTTTATCATCCTTTTTTCCCCACTGATTTACTCTCAAAATCAAGAGATTAAAAGTCCTAATATCCAAGATTCTACACTGTTTCCTGTTAGAGAAGAAAAAGTAAATACAAACAAAAAAAATAAAACAAAAGGAGCTACCAAAAATTCAGATTTGAATAGCATTTATAGAAACACACAATATCAAAACAATCAAAAGAACCTCAGCCCAGCTCAAAAAAGTGAAATAGAACCACTTATTGAGGATTTAAAAGACAATCAAACTTATGAATATTCTTTTTATTCTTATGTTTTTTCTGATTTTTCTAAAGACTATTTTTCACATTTGATAAATGCCAAAAAATTAAATCCAAAAGTAAAAGAACTCGATTATTATTTTGTTTATCACTACGTAATTTATCCAAATAAAGAGAAAAAAATAGAACACTTACAATTATTATACAATAATCAATTAATTGATGATGAGTTAATTAAATATGCAAAACACTTGCTTTATTCAGTTGAACAATCGGCTTATTTATTAATTCATGGAAAAGACGATTTTTTACCTTTACTGTATGTCCAAGATGTGTTACAATTAAGAAAAGATGTAAAGTTAATTTCTTTAGATTTACTAAGAAATGAAGATTACAAACAAAAATGGAGAGGGGAAGGCTTAAATATTCCAAATCAAAAAGTCGTGGATACACAATTTTTTAAAGAAATGATGCAAAATAATTCGAATAAAAGTATTCAAATAAGTTTAACCGTACCCACTAATTATATTGAAAAACTCAATTCAAACTGGTATTTTAAAGGATTGAGTATTGCAACACAAAATTCAAGTTTTAGTAATAAAAATATATATGATATCTTAATAAAAGACAAAGATTTTTATTATTTCAACAAAACTAAAACAAAAAAAATCTCTTCAAACTATCTACCATTTTTAATTCTCCTATCAGAGGAATACTCAAATCAAAATCAAAACGAAAAAGTGCAAAAAATAAATGAAATAATTGAAAAAATAAAAATTCAATGTGATTAAAATCAATGATTTGGAATAAAAAGACATATAAAAATTATTCTGATGAAGAACTCATGGAAATGATTTCTAAATTGAATAAAAGTGCTTTTACTGAATTGTATGAACGCTATTCAAAGCCGATGTTAATTTATTTTAAACGTTTATTATGGAACGATCACGAAAAAGCAGAAGATTTTGTTCAAGATTTATTTACCAAAATTATTCAACAAAACCAACTTTTTGATCGTAATCGAAATTTTAAAACTTGGATTTATGCTGTGGCTAATAATATGTGCAAAAATGAGTATAAAAAACAATCTGTAAGAAAAAATACTCAATATTATGTGGAAGATGTTCAACATCTTATAGCTGACCAAAAGAAAAATTTAACTATCCTAACACAAGAACAAGATTTTAGCCGTTTATTTGAAAAAGAGTTGAATTTATTAGACGATAAACATAAAGAAGTATTTGAATTAAGGCATTTAGACGGTTTGTCTATTAAAGAAATTGCTGATTTTATGGAAATCAATGAAGGAACCGTTAAATCACGATTGTTTTATGCAACAAAAACTTTAGCAGAAAAATTAAAAATGTTTCAAGAAACGTATCACGAATAATATGAAAAAGGACATATATCAAAAAATATTAGACAATCAATTAGATGATTTGACTAATTCTGAAAAGGAAGAAGCAGATTCTTTATTCACCAATGAACAAGAATTTTTTGCTGTTCAACAGGTATTAAAATCTGCGAAGAATATGCAAAAAAAACAAAATGAGCTTACACTTTCTCCCGACATTAAAATCCAATTAGACCAATTAATTGACAATCAAAAACAAGCTAAAGGAAATCTTTGGTATAATTCCTCATTACTTTTTTTGTGGAACGATAATAAAAAATGGACTCAACAAAATGCTCTGAAGATTGCCGCTGTTTTAATCATCATTTTAACGATTTTACCGTTTGTACCAATTAAAAACGAACCAATAATTCAAACAGCTTCGAACGAAAAAATTCAAAAAGAAGAAACAACTTCACTCGAAAAAAAATCTGAAACTTCAAAAACTAATCACACCGATGACAACATCAATACTAAGGATACAAGTGAAGAAACATTGAATCTAACAATGGCAGAAAAAGAAGAATTCATTAGCTTCCCTCCAGCACCAGTAGCTGAACAAATAGAAGATGTACTTTCTTATGAGGAAAAAGATTATAATCCACAAAGTGTAATTCCAGCGGAAAGTACAATGGGAGCCGCAGTAGATACTTTTAAACATCCTGACGGAATATATAAAAAAGAAGAAGGAGCAAAAATTGATAAAGACGATATTTTAGAAAATAAAATGTATTCTGTAAAAAACAATAGTAATTTATTAAAATATTTAAAAGCTTGTTATTGATTTTTTCCCCATTCAGGAAATTCTAACAGTTTATCCACTTTTTGATTATTGTAATCAATTTCAAATATTTCATGTTGCAAACCATTAGTTAAAATAATTCTTTTCGCATTAACCTTTCGATTGTATTGCATTAACTGATTTACATGATTTTGATTTAATTTGACAGAGGTAGCTTTACATTCTATTAAGGTATGCACAGATAAATCAGCATTTAGAATCAGTACATCACAACGTTTTTTGGATAAATTTTCCAATTTAATTGGCATCTCACAAGTCATCCAAGACATAGGATAATGTTTGTAATCAATCAAATAATGTATTAAATGTTGACGAACCCATTCTTCTGGAGTCAAAATAATATACTTTTTCCTGACAAGACACCAAACTTGAAAAGATTGTTGTTGTGCCTTTATTTTTAAGTGAACCGATTCAAAATTAAGTGTTTGCAAAAGGAAAATTAAGTTTATTAATAGTTACATTTTTTTTTAACTATAATACAGGTGATAATATGTTTCATTTAAACAAATAGCTTATTATTTAATAATAATCATTCAAAATTTTTTACAAATTTAAAATACATTTTGTTTTTTTAAGCTTTTGTAAATAATTGGATAAAAGTTTATGAGTTGTGGTTTATTTAGGTTAATTCTCTCAATAATTTATCATAATATTTGTCTTTTTTAAAATCTTCAATTACGTTTTTTATATCAATAATTTTGTGTCCATTAATTTCTTGACTTTGAATGTTGAAAAAGAAAATTTTCTTGCAATCATCGTATTTTTCCATTTTTGCTATTTTATTCTTTATTGTTCCTAAATTTTCGGTATTCGAAACTTGAACGATTAAATTTTCGTCATTTTCTGTAATACCAGAAATGTCAATGTCTTTCTTATTTCCACCGGTCTTTAGAATTTGAAATTTTATTTTGTATTTTTTTGGTGCATATTTGCTTCTCAACCATTCTGCAACAAGAATTTCAATTGCTATATCGTCCATTTCAAAGTTTGAAACATTGCAAACAACACCGGGAAATATTTTTCTTAAGGAATAATTTTTTCTGTTTACATTACTTAAAGTAACATTTGCGGGCAAAATTGTTTGAACAAATTGGTATAAATCCAAATTTATTGCTTTTGCATTTTCTAATTTGAAAAGATAATAAACGGATGTTCCGTTTACTATTTTTTCGAATTTTGCCCCCTTTTTTATTTTGCCAATTTTGTAACCAATTCCTTGAAAACTTGAAATGATGATTACATCTTGTTTGCTATTCAAGTCAGTTAAAGATTTCCAACGTTGTATATATTGTTGTTTAGGATTTTCTCCTTTTATATATTTTTCCCAATCTTCAAAATCTTTTTCAGTATCTAAATGTATTGCAGTTTCATCATTGTTGTAGAATTTTTTAATCTGTTCAGAATGTCCAAAATTGTTTCTAAACAAGACAAACTTATGATAGGGTTCCTTCCCGAAAAATAATATGTCGATTGAGTATTTTATTGCTTCAAAATAATTCTCTTTGGAAGGATTTTGAAGAAAATACCTTACAACATATTCACTTTGATAGTCAAAACCCATATCAATCATAAATCCAATAAAATTATTCAAACGATAATTTGATATTAAATTGTGTTTTAGAAATTTATACAAATGAAAATATTGCTCTTGAAATTCTTTGCACTCATCTTCATCTCTTTGATTTAGAGCAGAAGTTAAATCTTTATTAAGGTCTATTTTAAAAAAATTCTTTTGTTTTTTATATTCTTCTTCATTATTATCAAGAAAAGCGTTTATGAATTTTTCTTTCGAGAAATTTTTATCAGAAAAAATTTTAAGTTCATTTTCAAGAACTACTATAATTTTATTTAGTTTTTCTTTATCTTGAACATTTTTAGGATTTAATGTTGTAATATAAAAACACAAAGTTGTGTTAATCTCTTTTACAATGTCATTTCGTCCATTTTCTTTGTAATTTTTTTCGTATTCTTTGATAATTTTTTTCAAAAATCCAAAATGATTCAATGCAGACAAAGTCAAAATTTTATTTTCAACAGTTGATGATTTGAATTCGTGACTGAATGAGTCGAATAAACTTCTCAGTTTAATTCCGTTTAAGATATTTTCTTGGTTCATATGGTTTTGCGGATTTTTAATAACATTTCTAACATCTCATCGACATTATATTCATTGTTTTTGTACAAATTTAGCAAAAATCATAAAATTTTCAAAATAGCAAAAAAAATAATGTCTTGTCCTAATAATCACTTAACTTTTTTTTATTTTTTTTCACATCTTAATAATTTAAAATATGTAAATCTATTTTTTGTGATAATATTAACATTATGTCAAGTCAATTCTCCAATATCCTGTTTTATCACTACCAATGCGTTCTATTTTGCCGTTTTTTCTAAGTACTTTAATTATACGTTTTACAGTGCTTAAACTCATTTTTAAGCGTTCACAAATTTCTTTAGCCGTTATATTCTTGTCTTGCTTGATCAATAAAAATACAGTGTCATTTACAGTGTCAATTTGTGGTTTTACAGTGTCAAAAAGTAAGTGCATTTCACGATTTTTGAGCGAAAAATTCTCTTTAAGTAATAAGTTTGAAAGAAAGCGAATTTAAAACTTTTCTTTTTGTCATTGGTTGTGCTCTCGTCACTGAAGTTGCTTCCAACTCATTAGCGTTTTTTTCATTGTTTTTGTACAAGTTAAGTGAAAATCTTGAATTTTTCAAAATTGCACAAAAATAGTATAAGGCAAAAATAATGTATAAAACCAAGTTGAACTGAGCCATTTTCTATGGACATTCTTTACTTTTACTAAAAAATTAAGCCACGAATTTCACGGATTTTCACGGATTTGATTTTTGAAAATTCGGGTCTGATTTTCAACTGATTTAAATGCTAAACAATAAATTGTAAATAAAATAAATGAGATACAAGATAGAGTGCAATATAAATTATTAGTTGAAAATTTGTCCTTACTTATTGTGAAAATTATACTAATTACAATTATCATTTAGCCAAAAAATAAAATTATAAAATGCCGATTCAATATGAAAATAGACCAATTAAATTGGTTAATATAGAATATGTATATGGTATTAAACAATGTTTTTTTACTTCAGCATCTCAAAATAAAAAAATTCCAATTTATATAAATTTGTATTATTAGTAGTACGTTTGTGCATATTCAAAAAAAATTTATACAAAAAATTTTTGTTTTTATTTAGTTAAAATTTTAATAATTGATTAATAAAGTTTTAAAAAAATTCGTAGCATTTAAATCAATTTATTAGATGTATTAACATTTCATAGTTAAAAAAAAAATAAAAAATATTTTGAATTTTGCTTTTATGAATAAAAATAGTAGTACTTTTATTGCATTAAAAAAAACTATAAATTATCAAAGATAAATGAGTGAAATTGCCAAAATTGAGTTAGAAGGAAAATCCTATGAATTTCCCGTTTTTGAAGGGACAGAAAATGAAAAAGCTATCGATATAGGAAATTTAAGAGCAGTTACTGGATACGTTACATTAGATACTGGATATAAAAACACAGGAGCAACCAAAAGTGCCATTACTTTTTTAGATGGTGAAAAAGGAATTTTGAAATATAGAGGATATCCTATTGAACAATTGGCTGAAAAAGCTTCTTTTTTAGAAGTTGCATATCTTTTAATTTACGGTGATTTACCAAATAAAACACAATTAGAAAGTTTTCAGGCAGATATTACTAATCATACACTAGTACATGAAGATGTTAAACAATTTTTTGAAGCTTACCCAGCAAAAGCTCATCCAATGGGAGTTCTTTCTTCAATTATTTGTTCTTTATCTACTTTTTATCCTGAATCATTAGATCCAAATAGAAGTCCTGAAGCAAAAAATTTAACTATTTTGAGATTATTAGGAAAAGCACCAACATTAGCAGCTTGGGCCTATAAAAATGCAATGCGTCATCCTTTTATTTATCCAAAAAATGATTATGATTATTGTAAAAACTTTTTATATATGATGTTTGCATTACCAACAGCGGATTACAAAGTAGATCCTGTAGTTGTCGATGCTTTAAATAAATTATTGATTTTACATGCTGATCACGAACAAAATTGCTCTACTTCTACTGTTAGAATAGTTGGTTCTTCTCAAGCAAATCTTTATGCAACTATTGCTGCGGGAATTGCAGCATTATGGGGTCCACTTCACGGAGGTGCTAACCAAGCTGTAATAGAAATGCTAGAGAAAATTCACAACGATGGTGGAGATGTTGACAAATGGGTACTAAAAGCAAAAGATAAAGACGATTCATTTAGATTGATGGGATTTGGTCACAGAGTGTACAAAAATTTTGACCCTCGTGCCACTATCATTAAAAAAGCTTGTGATGATGTCTTAGAAAAACTAAAAATTAACGACCCTTTATTAGAAATTGCTAAAAAATTAGAAAAGGTTGCTCTTGAAGACGATTATTTTAAATCACGTAACCTTTATCCTAACGTGGATTTTTACTCTGGAATTATATACAAAGCTCTTGGAATTCCTACTGAAATGTTTACAGTAATGTTTGCTTTAGGAAGACTTCCAGGTTGGATTGCTCAATGGAAAGAAATGACTGAAAACAATGAACCTATTGGTCGTCCTCGGCAAATTTATACTGGAATTGTTAATAGAGATTATATTCCAATAGATCAAAGATAGTTCTTTCTTCACAGATTATTTTATTTTTTCTCATTTCACTTGACAAACGGCTTTTGATTTCGTATCTTTGCACTCCTTTTTTATATAGAAATGAGTAAAATGAAACTATCGGAGTTTGACTTCGAACTTCCAAGCGATTTGATTGCTGAACATCCACAAGAAAATAGAGACGAATCAAGATTAATGGTCTTACACCGTAGCACAGGTAAAATTGAACATAAAATCTTTAAAGATATAATCAACTATTTTGCTGAAGGTGATGTAATGATAATGAACAACACAAGAGTTTTTCCAGCTAGGTTATACGGTAATAAAGAAAAAACGGGTGCTAGAATTGAAGTTTTTTTACTAAGAGAATTAAATAGAG
The DNA here is from genome assembly GCA_016183815.1 of Flavobacteriia bacterium. Classification (GTDB taxonomy): domain Bacteria; phylum Bacteroidota; class Bacteroidia; order Flavobacteriales_D; family Crocinitomicaceae; genus M2408. The sequence continues at coordinate 159,979 of JACPDW010000008.1, read as the reverse complement.
AAAGTCTTTTGTGGGATGTTTTAGTAGATCCAGCCAGAAAAATTCGAATTGGAAATAAACTTTATTTTGGGGATGATGAATCTTTAGTAGCTGAGGTAATTGATAATACAACTTCTAGAGGTAGAACTATTCGATTTTTATACGATGGGACATACGAAGAGTTTAAACAAAAAATCACAGACCTTGGAGAAACACCTCTTCCAAAATACATCAAAAGAGAAGTCAATCCTGAAGATGAATTTAGATACCAAACTATCTATGCAAAACACGAAGGTGCTGTTGCCGCACCTACAGCAGGTTTACATTTTTCTAGGGAATTAATGAAACGTCTTGAAATAAAAGGAATAAATTTTGCTGAATTAACATTACATACAGGTTTAGGAACTTTTAGAACAGTTGAGGTTGAAGACCTTACTAAACATAAAATGGATTCTGAACAGGTAATAATAGACGAAAGATGTGCAAATCTTGTGAACAAAGCAAAAGACAACAAGAAAAAAGTGTGTTCTGTAGGCACAACCAGTATGCGAGCGATAGAAACATCAGTCTCTTCTGAAGGATTACTTAAGCCATTTAGTGGTTGGTCAAATAAATTTATCTATCCACCTTATGATTTTAATATCGCAGATGCGATGATAACTAATTTTCATACTCCTCTTTCCACTTTATTGATGATGATTTCCGCTTTTTGCGGTCATGAGTTAATGGTTGAAGCTTATAAAAGTGCAATAAAAGAAAAATATAGATTTTACTCTTACGGAGATGCCATGTTGATTTTGTAGAATTTATTTTTAATTTTTTCAAATATAAACTGGTTTTAATCTTCTTAATAAAAGTTTAAAAAGGTCTATCTTTAATAAAAATGTGGTCAAACATTAAAAAAGTTATAAAACTATTTTTTCTATCATTTGTATTTAGTTCTTTCGCATTAATTTGCTCCTATTATACTCACCCTGAATACGTTAAACTTCAAGCAAGTTCATTTTTTCCACAAATTAAAATAACGAATTACTTTTTCACTTTTACAAAATCCTGTTATATTGAAAAAGACTATGCAAGTTTTTTGAATAATAACTATCGAGATTATATATCAACTTCTGACAAATTAAAATTTGGAGACGAATTAAAACATTCCAAAGAAATAAAAAAGTATGTTGAAAATAATCGTTTGGTTCACATAAATTCCTCGCCGTTATTTACAATTGATACTTTGTATTATAGTTTTTCCTTTTTAACTCCAAAAACTTTAAAATTATTAAACGACATTTCAAAATCTTTTCAATATCAATTACAAAATACCAAATTTAAAGGAAAAATTATTCATATAAGCTCATTACTTAGGACAAAAATGTCCATTAAAAAATTAAGAAAAAAAAACAACAATTCTGTTCGTATCAGCTCTCATTTGCACGGCACAACTTTCGATATTGATTACCTTCGTTATTCATTTAATAATGAGTTAAGTGCTTATGATGTTTTTTATCTTAAACATATTTTAGCAAAAGTTTTGTATCAATACAAATTGCAAAAAAGATGTTTTGTAACTTATGAAAAAAATCAAAGTTGTTTCCATGTTGTTTTACGTGAATAAAACTTATTCATACCTCTTCCCTACTCCCAAATTTCTTTAAAAGTCGAAATAGAATTGATTTTTTTAAAATTTGGAATTTTAAGTTGATAATAATGTAGTATTGCAGATAAAAGTTTTTCTTTTTCAATAGATGAAATTTTAATTTCTAAAATTTCTTTTTTACTCAACTCTTTAAATTGATGAAACAGTTTGTTTTCAATAGAATCTTGAAATGAATCTACGTAATTATTAGCTGAAAAACCAATTTTAGCAATACATTCAAACAACCAAAAAAACATATAATTTTTAACATTATTTGCATGATATAACCAATTGTATTCTTGTTCTAAAAATTCAAATAATTCTTTATCAACCTGACCTTCAAAAAGTACATTTTTTAGAATTTCGTTTTGAAAAAATAATATTCCCGTTTTATTGATTTGATCCTGAATTGAAATAGGTAAAGCAAAAAAATCAATCTGATAAAGCACTTGTAAATTGTCTTTTTCACTTGTTCTAAAAGTGATTAAAATTGGTGACATAGATTGAATATAAGCAGCATATTTTTTTTTTGCTCCTTTTAAAATGAAGGTCTTATATCCGTAATTTTCTGTAAAACAATTAATTATAAAACTGGAGTCGGAATGATGAATTCTCGATAATAAAAAGGCCTTTTCCTGTACTAACAAAAGACGTTAATTTATTATAACTACTTTTCCAACTTTTCTACCTTTCTCTGTGTTAGAAGACATCCAAACAAAATAAGTACCTGGAGCAACTTTTTCATTTTTCCAATTTTTTCCGCTCCAAATAGCAGTTCCACCCATAGAGGTAGTTTGATAAACTAAATTTCCTGCTGCATCTGTAAATTTAACATCAGAATTTTCCATCATTCCTTGAACAGTTATTACCCCATCAAAATCAGGTAAAACAGGGTTGGGAAAAATAGCTACTTCTTTAAAATCAGATTTACCTTCAGATGCATCAGTTCTAAGCGAGACTAATCCCAAATCAGTTACAATAAATAATTCTCCCGATTCAGCTTGGAAACAAATATCTAAAATAGTATTTGAAATTAAAGGACTGTTAGAATTTGTGTAAGAAGCTAAAATTTCATTTCCAGAAGGACTTAACAAAAATAATCCTGAATTTGCAGTAGCAATCCATTTTCTATTCCCACCATCTACTTCAATGTCATTGATATAGGTATTTCCTAATAAAAATTCTACATTACCCTCATATTCCAACTTTATACGGTTTGCATTATATTCACCAGGTAGTGCATCCATTATACCTGAAGTATTATTTAAAATAGCAAATCCTTCTGATGTTCCAATCCATAACTCATTATTTTTATCCATAACAATAGAAGTTACAGTATTACTTGGCAAAGCACCTGAATTTGCACCGTCATTAATTTGTTTGTATTCATCATCAGTGACATCATCTAACGTCCCTTTATCATCAAACACAGTTATTCCCTTTTGATGGATAGTAAACCACTTTAATCCATTGTCATCAATGAGTATCTCTCCTCCCATTTTATCGATGATGTTATTCCCTAAATCAAAATCAATCCATTGATTATCTGATGTAAGTACTTTAAGTGGTCTTTTGGAAAAAGAATGAATAATCCACAAATTTCCATTATCGTCGTATAATAAATCTGAAATACATGCTTTTCCATTATTCACATTTACTTCAACCAAAATGCTACTGTCCATGTGAAAAATTTGATCGATATTTTTTCCATCATTTATTAAAGCCAATGGATATTCACAATAGGAACCAACAGCCATTTGATTTTCATTATTCGGATTTATAGCCACTTTTAACACATCAAAGATGAGTTTGTTTTTCCATAATTTCTGATTTTCTCTATAAATATGCGTCCATCTTTCCTCTTCAAACACGTAAAATCCATCTCCATTAAAAGCACTTAATGATGAGCCGAGGTATGCACCACCTGAGACTATCATTTTCTTCTTTCCAGCAGTCAAAGAATAAAAAGTATTTCTTGGACAAGCAGTATGTGTATGAAAAAATACATTTCCATCAGTAAACTCAAGCATAGATAAATTTTCATCAGCAGAAAACAATCTATCTTGAACCATAGTAGATTTGTTAATGTAAGTATTACTTAAGTATTTTGTTTCAACTAAATCGAAATTTTGATTAAAAACAAAAACACCTCCATAAGTAATATTCACATACATTTTGTCGTTCATCAACTGAATACTGTTTATTTCAAGACCAAAAGTTAAATTAATTTGATTGATCAGTCCATTGTTAGTGATTTCAAATACTGAATCTTGTGCATAAGCATCATTGTTTTTTAACACATACAATCGATTGTTCCAAGAAAGAATATTTTTGTATTCGTGTTCTGTGCCTAATTCGGGTAGCAAATTGTAATCCGACCATTGTTGATAATCGATTAAATTAAACTGATTAACGTTTGCCGATTTCGCCTTATCTTTTTGCAATACAATGATTTGATTTTCAAGCACTACAATATCTTTTACTGCTTGGTTAACTTGATTTGGATAATACGTGTCTTTCACTTCATTTTTATCTGGATTGATTACGACGACACCAAATCCTGTTCCTGCGTAAAGTAATTTATTATAAGAATAAAAACAATTGATTTTTTTGTCTCCACCAACTGAACTGAGCTTAATAGCTGGAATATTTGTCACCACTCCATTTTTTATTTTATCGATATTACCATTTTTATAACCCACAAAAAATGAAGAAGAATAGGAATCATAAGTAATACAACTTGGATTAATATCAGATAAGGCATTTGTTTTCGACCATTCTGAAATTTCGTTGTAATTGAGATCAAATTCCACTAGACCATTATCTACGATCATCATCACTTCTACCCCGTTACTTGCGATGTCAAACCCCCTTTGAGTAAGGTGCATTCTCCACGACCCTGTTTCTAATTGAGAGAAAATTTGAGTATAAAAAATTAAATAAGAAAAGAAAAATAAAAAAAACTTCATAAAACTTAAAAACGTAAAATTAATACCATTATTTTATAGAATACATTAAGTTTGCTTTTTCTTTCTAAATTTGCATTAAATAATATTGGCCTCGTAGCTCAATTGTATAGAGCACTGGATTTCGGCTCCAGCGGTTGGGGGTTAGACTCCCTCCGAGGTCACTTTTTATTCAATCAAAGATTTTTTAATTCTTTAACTGCAAGGGATATGGCTTTTCTTATCTCTAGAATACTTGTTTCCATCATATAACATGGAGCTGTTATGATTTTATTTTCTTTATCAACTAACACCTCTCTCACTGTTTTTTCATGAGCAACACATCCTAAACTTTCAACACTTTGATGAAAAGATTGAATGTCATAAGGTGAGTTTTCACTATTAGTTCCTAAAGTAATATTCAAATGATTGGATGTGTTTTCAAAAGCTTTTGCCAATAATATTGGACTAACGCACAATGCAACAATCGGTTTTTTTAATTCATAAAATCCCACTAAAGTTTTTTTGATTAATGGATGAATTTGTGCTTGAGTTCCATTAAAAGCCCAATCTGAAAAATTTTTAGCACTACCAAAGCCACCAGGAATTAATAAGACATCCCATTCATCAAGATTGATACTGGATAAATTTAATGAATTCCCTCTACTGATACGTGCCGATTCAATTAACATGTTTCTTTTTTCATTCATTTCCTCCCCATTTAAATGATTGACGACATGAAATTGATTTTCATCTAAAGAAAAACATTGAGCTTGATGACCTTCTTCCTCAATAGCTAATAAACTTAACACACTTTCTTGAATTTCAGCTCCGTCATAAACTCCACAACCTGAAAGTAAAACCGCAATTTTCATATTTTTTTCGATAAAAATAAAATTTAATTTTTAATCTTGATACTATTTTATAAAGACAGTGTAAAAAATATGTGTTTTTACAAACAAAAACATTATTGTCCGATAAATATTCTTTCTTTTTTTCCGCAAAAAAGAAAGAAGCAAAGAAAAAACTCGTCGCTATATATTTTTCCATTCATTTCAGTCCTGAAATATGTCCATTTCAATGATCCTACGCTTTCACGTTTCACTAACAAAAGCTTCGGCTATCTCATGGAGCCCATATTTCATTTCCTTTCTTTCATTTTAAAATAAAATGCGACTTGATCTACTTCAAAAATAAAATTTTAAGCAACGAAGAAAATTTTAATTGAATATATATTCGAAGTAAGTTCTATTTATTTAAATTTGATTTGAACCCTAATTATGCTTAGTTTGAAAGCAAAGCATTATTTTTTTCTTGCACACTAGTGAAACATAAAATTAAAAACTAAGCAGTTTTTTAATCAATTTACCTTTTAAATTGATATATTCTAAGTAAAAAATTCCTTTTTGATTTATTTCAATTTGAAATTTATTTTTAGTTAAATATGACACAATACATTCAACTTCTTGGCCAAAACTATTATATACTTTTATTTCAAAGGGTTCATTAATTTGATTTTCTATTAAAAAAATTCCATTTGACGGATTTGGATAAATCTTTAAAAAGTTCTCTTGATTCTCATACAAAGAATTTGAAGCAATGTCTTCAAGTGTTATTTCAACAACATTTAGTAAAAAAATCCAGTTTTTACATGCTCCATTGTTTGTTACAGTAAGCTGAACGGTAAAAGTGCCTGGAACAGTATAGAGATGTGTTGGGTTTTCTTCAGTACTTATATGTCCGTCGCCAAAATCCCAATAATAACTGTTCGCAAAAATGTTACTAGTATTAATAAATGAGACGCTTGAACCCAACTTTTCACCTACTTTAAAACTAGCATAAGGAGCTTTTTCAATTGGTTCTACGTAAGGTGTATCAAAAAGAAGTGTCTCTGCAATTGAACTAGTATCCTCAGGATTTCTAAAAGTATTGTACATACCATAAGTATCATGACCAATACCGGGTATTTCTTCATAATGCCAATTGAATTCTAGACCTTGTTGCTGTGCATCCTCTAAACCAAAGTGATACAAATTATAGGCTCTTTCATATCGGTTATCTCCTTGTACATATTCTGCTAAAAAGGCATTGTCTGCAGTGCCTATCAATATACCATAATTAGATTGGTAATATTCTGCAATATGAGTTTCACATCGATTATTAAAAAGATAAGAATATTCATCACATGGAAAAAACTGATCTTGACTAGCCCCAAATCCAAAATAGCCATAAAGATGTTCTCCATTCAGAGTATCGGTAGGGAAAAGATAGGCATAGGCACTACTTGAAACTATCATCCGAAAGGGAATGGAATCGGGGTAAATCTGACGATGAACATTATAGCGATTGGCAAATTGCCCACCAGCTGAAAAACCAATCATATATGTAGGAATTTCACTTCGATTTTCGTGGGCTAATACAGTTCTGTAAATGGTTTTAAGTACACTAGTAGGGGGTAATTTAATATCACAACTATAGTTTGTATCAATGGGCGTGGGATAAGTTTCAGCACCTTGATGACTCAACGACCCTGAAATAGAATCAAAATAAATCCCTACCACTAATGCTCCTCTTCTATCGGCTATGGTTTTAAAGTCATTACAAGCACCAAAACCTGTTCCACCAACACCGTGGTTTACAAATACTAAAGGTGAGGTGATTGGGTTGTAGTTGCTGGCTTTATAATAAGCAACGTATTGATTAAGAAAAGGATAAGGGGAGTCGTTGTCTCGAATAGGTGTTGTGATGGATTCAAAACTAAAACCTACTGGGATTTGAGAAAACATTTGTAAATAGGTACAAACATAAATAAAGAAACAAATTTGTTTAATCTTTTTCATATTCCTTTATTTTATTAAAACAATCTTTTCACAATACAATTTATCCTCCAACTCATACCATAAATAGTAAGTACCATTTGTAATTAAACTTAAATCTAAAGGATTAGTTTCATTAATTAACTGAGTTTGCCCTAAGACATTTTTTAATGACAAAAAGTTGAGTTTCTTTTTTGAATTATGATATACAAAACCACTACTTGGGTTTGGATAAAACATTAATTTTTGAGTTTTATTTTCTCCTAATAATGCCACATTTTCTTTAAACTGTATTTTAAAAAAGTAACAATGATATGGATTTGTTAACACTGGTCCTGAATCACTTAAAATAACTAACAAAGTATCATATACAGTTAGTGTATCAAAAGCTAAACGAATTACTCCTTGACCATTTGAACTATATATTGGTACTTGAAAAAAAACTTCATCAAAATAAGTGCTATGGATAGCTTTATAGGAATTTGTCCCAAGAGGGTAATTAATAAACATAAACAAAGAATCACCCGGATTTAATTCGACAATTTCAGCTGAATCTCTTTTTGAATAAAAAAGTTCATAGTCTATGCTATTTAATCCACAAAATTTCACCATCACACTGTCTTCGTATTTAAATTCTCTGTTTTCATCATACACTTGGTAAGCTATTTTAGCTTCTAAAACCTGAGAAAATAATACACTTTGTATAATACAGCTGTACGCTAATATTATAGTTACAATACAATTTTTCATGGCTTATTTTTGTATATTAATCTTATAAATTAATTTTTCCTTTTTTGTGTCAAACTGTAAGAGATACACTCCAGAATGTAAAGAATTTAAGTCTAAGTCGATTTGTTTACTTACATTTTCCACATGTAATTTTGTATTAAAAACAACTTGACCTTGCAAATTTAACACTTCAAGATAATCAATACTTTGTAGCTTATTACCTTGGATACTAATAAGACCAGTACTAGGGTTAGGGTATATAAGGAAATCAATAGAGTTCAAGTTTTTCTCATTTTTTTCTACAAATTGGATTGATTTATTGAGATTTAATCCTTCACATTCACCTACACAATCGCCATGGGCTAAATGTGCTGCTAAAGCATTTTCATTGACCTCTATAAGTTTTCCATTATGACAAATTTGTACTTTTTTCTTAATATTGTTATAATAGCTTTTAATCTCTATTGTGTCCAATGCATATCCTTTGCAACCTTCTTTATCTACTTCTAAATACACTTCCTTATATCCAGTACTTGAAAACATTATTCCAGAAGGGTCTTTCAGATTAGATTGCAAAGGATTTCCATCTTCAAAACTCCAAGTATAGCTATTTAGTGGATTTTCACTTCCAGTAAAATAAAAATCATATAAAGTATTTAATGCTGAGCAATCGTTATTATAAGTGAAATTTGCTTCAGGAATGGCTTGATCAACTAAAGTATTTAGGGTTGAATTGGTTAATACAACCTCATTCAAATCAAAATAAATTCCAGTTTGATTTTGAATAGGAGTGCCATCAACTAAATTTGTTTTTGCTTTTATTTTAAAAGTAAAAAACCCTTTACTTTCCTCTTCACTAAATGATTTTGGTGGAAGCTCTATTCCATTAAATTTAACAATTAAAGTATTATTTGGAATAATTTGTACTGAACTAATTGTATGAGAACTAGATAAAATCTGTAAAGTACTTAAATCTAAATCCTCGTCAAGTGCATCTCTTAACAACACATCGTGTGCAGGTCCAGATCCTTCATTTTGAAATCGTATATGATACGTTAATTCTTGATCTTTTTCTATATTCCCATTTGGTCCACAACCCACAGGAGTATTTAATTTATCATTTGGGTCGCAAGAACACATATCGTTTTGAGTTAAACTAGCAAAAACGGCAGTATTTCCTTCTAATTCAATTAAACTTAAATCATCAATTCCAAAATCATTTCCCACTGCCAATGTGTTTAAATCCAGAATACAAAGTTCAATTGTTTGATTTTCATCAGAACAAAAAACAAAGGATTGATCATTCAACCAAATATCAGGATCTTGTGGTATAGGTCCAGTATTAAAAGATTGAATTCCGTTAATGGTAACAGCTAAATTTGGATAATTCGGATTGGAATTGCTTTGAAGTAAAGTATTACAAAAATCTCCAGAAAATTGGTAAAAGGTATTTGCATTAACAGCAATAGCTTGACACCAAACATTTGTATTAGAGGTTATTGATCCATCGGCAAAAAGAAAATTTGTTCCTTCATTTGCAGTTCCTGTATGCACACTATTATAATTTGCATTAGATCCAACAGCATATCTATCGTGTAACGAACCTGTTGTAACCAAATCAGGAGTATAGTCACTAGAAAAGCCCACATCACCCCCTTCAAAACCACCATTTACAATTAAATTACCAGATAAAGGAATGCCACCGTAACTTGCAGTGGTCACATAAGGACTAAAAAAATTTGCATCAACCATAATTGTAATACACACTTCAAATGTTGCTCCAACCGCTAAAGCAGTTGGAACTATAATTTCTGCATGATTGGTATTCCAATATAATTCAGGAACAATAGCTTGTTCATCAACAATACTAAACCCAGTAGGAAAATCAATGTTTAAAACACCGTTAGGTAAAGCAGCTTGAGTGCTGTTATTAGTAAGTTGAAAACAGTATTCATATGGATATAATGGACAAGGAGAAGTCATTATAATACCATCAGGGCAAGGTCCATCAACTAAACCATTAGAAGTAATATTTAAATCAAAATTCCCACTACAAGGGCTTAAACTAGGTAATAAAGGAAAATCTTTTTCAGTAAATAAATCACCCAAATTGGCAATAATATTGTATTTGCCATTTAAAAGACAAGTAGAATTCTGAAATAGATCGTTTTTAAATAACACCTGCAAGTTAAAGTTTCCTGATGGTAATTCTATTTGATATAAACCTTCATCATTTGTATAGGCATAATGACCATTTAGAGAATCATAAACAGCTGTATTGGCAATAGGGTAATCAATTCCATTATCGTAAACACAGTTTGAGTTAACGTCACTATATACTCTTCCTTCCACAATAGCTGGGTTTAAGAGGGGTAAATCAGGTCTGCAAACTTCTACATTTGAAAGGGCATTTACATTTTCCATTATTTTAAGAAACTGATTGGAAGCCACGTTGGTGAAATATTGAGTAATGCCCGATGCTGGCCAAAAAACTTTAATTGAATCAATAGTTGTTGCGTCTCCTAAACCAAAATGTACAACATGCCCTGATGCTCCACCAGATTCACCACCACCTGTTCCATTTAAATTAACTTCACGCATTTGCCATTTAGAAGTGCCATTAATAAGGGCTTTTACATAAACTCTTGTACCAATTGCTTGTCTGTTACTTTGAACACCGTCTAAATCAAATTTTATCCAATTGCTGTTTGAGGTATTATTTTGATAAATATTATTGGTATAAAACAAGTCATTTGGATCTCCAAAAGCAGTAACGATAAACAAATCCAAATCCCCATCGTTGTCGTAATCCGACCATGAAGCACTGTACGATTCAGGTGTAACATCAGTTTCAACCACTTCATTTATTAAACGAACAAAATTGCCTTGCCCATCATTTTGATACACAAAATTATTGGAGAAACTAGGTACAACCAAATCTAAATCACCATCGTTATCAAAATCAGCAAAAGAAGCCCCCGCTTGATTGGTATTTAAAATATTTGCAACTGGATCTGTTAAATTAGGAGTAAAATTTCCTGTACCATCGTTGATTAAAAGTTTATCGTAATTTCCTAAATTAATACTCAGCCAAACATCTAAATCCAAATCATTATCAATATCACCCCATGTACATCCATAAGAATGAGAATAATGATTGGTTAAACCATTTGAATTATTTTCATTAAAAACCCCATTTCCTGCATTTTGATAAAACATTGAATATTTATTACTTCCAAATTGACTACGTGCTGAACACATAAATATATCCATCAGACCGTCATTATTAGCATCAGCAACAGTCATTGACTCACCTCTTAGATATCTATTCATATTTGAGAAAGAAGGAGAGTTAATTATATCATAATCTCCTAAACCATTATTATGGTACAATTCTTTTCGACCAAAATATACATCCAATTTCCCATCGTTGTCATAATCTAACCAAGCTGCATTACCCCACCTTACATTAAATGTACCTCCTGTATTAGAAATTGTATAATCTGGCAAATTGGTAATTGTTTTATTTACTCTTGAAAAAGTACCGTTTCCATTATTTTCATATAAAGCATTGGTAAAATACAAATCTAAATCACCATCTGCATCATAATCTATCCAATTCACTTCGTATTTATTATTAAAATCCGTAACCAAATCAGTTGGAATCTTTCTCACTTTTGTAAATTCATTATTACAAGAGTTTTGGTATAAAAAATTTAAACCAAAAGGATTAGAAACAGATGAAAACCAATTTGAAACATACAAATCCAAATCGCCGTCATTGTCGTAATCACCCCACGCTGTTGAATGATGATTACTCGAATCTTGAACTAAAACACTATTGGTAACTTTTGTAAAAATCTGTGCCCTCACCTCATTAAAAATTAATGTGATAGATAGATAGATAGATAGATAGATAGATAGATAGATTTACTCATCACTTTTCTTTTTAAAATTTAAGTAAAATTAAAATAAAAAAATTAAATAAACAAGAAAAAATTATTTTTTTTTTGGTTTAAAAGAAAAAAATTAAAGTTTTATCGAACAAAATTAGCAAAAATATACTCTGTTGTTAATTTAAAATAAAGATTTTTTTATATAAACTAATTATTAAAATAAATGAAAAACTAAATGTAATTTTACATCTTTAACAAATCTATTTTTAAACTTAATTAAAATTAGAAAAATCTCTCATTAAGACAATAATACATGAACAAAATTGTATTAAAAAAAAATAAAACTGCTTCTCTTTTAAGAAGACATCCTTGGATTTTTACTGGTGCTGTTAAATTTCAAGACAATTCAATTCAAGATGGGGAACTTGTACAAGTGTTAGATGAAAATTTACAGTTTTTAGCCATTGGTCACTATCAAGAAGAAGGAAGTATTTGTGTTAGAATTTTATCCTTTATACAAGAAAAGATTGATGTAAAATTCTTTCAAAACAGAGTACAAAATGCCTTAAATTTAAGATTACAACTTGATTTATTAAATCAAAACAATCAAGTTTTTCGTCTAATTCATGGAGAAGGAGATTTTCTGCCGGGTTTGATAGTCGATTATTATCATGGCGTTTTGGTGCTTCAATGTCATAGTTATGGTATGTATCTTTCAATCAACATGTTAGTTGAAAGTTTTAAAAATGTGCTTAAAAAAAATCTAAAAGCCATATATTTAAAATCAAACGATACACTTCCTGGTTCGCATAACATTGAAAACAAATACATTTATCAAAAAATTGAATGCCCTTATTTAGTAAAAGAAAATGACATAAATTATTTAATTGATTGGGAAAATGGACAAAAAACGGGCTTTTTCATTGATCAAAGGGAAAATAGAAGTCGTTTAAAAAGCTTAGCTAATAATAAAAAAGTGTTAAATACTTTTTGCTACACAGGAGGATTTAGTTTAGCGGCTTTAAGTGGAGGAGCTACATTAGTTCATTCAGTAGATAGTTCACCAAAAGCGATAGAAATTTGTGAACAAAATATTCAAATCAATGGTTTTAATAAAAATCATGTTGCTTTTCAACAAGATGCTATTGATTTTGTTAAAAATATACAAGAAGAATACGACATTATTGTTTTAGACCCACCAGCTTTTGCCAAAAGCTTAGGAAAAAGACATCAAGCGGTTCAAGCATATAAAAGACTCAACAGCTCTGCGATAAAAAAAATTAAAAAAGGTGGACTGTTGTTCACTTTCTCCTGTTCGCAAGTAGTTGATAAATATTTATTTCAACATACAATTCTTTCAGCTGCTATTGATTGTGGTCGAGATGTGAGAATATTGGAGCAACTTCATCAACCGGTTGATCATCCCATTAACATATACCATAAAGAAGGTGAATATCTAAAAGGATTAATTTTGGAGATTCAATAGATGCTTAACTATTCGTATAAAACAATTTTAAGTGTTGCTGTTCCACTGATGGTTTCTAGTTTCATTCAATCCATTGTGATGATTACTGATTCCTCTTTTTTAAGTAGGTACAGCACTTTAGCCTTTGATGCTTCTGGAAATGCAGGACTTTTATACGTGAGTGTATTTGTTGCTTTATTAGGCATGAGCGATGCGGTTCAAATATTGATTGCGAGAAGAATAGGCGAAAAAAACAAGATTGAAGTAGCAAGTATCTTTTTTAATTCTATCTTAACAATTGGATTTTTAGCCAGTGTGTTATTTTTAGTCTTGCATTTGATTATGCCTTCTGTGTTACCTTTATATGCAAAGCATGAAGACATTACATTAGCACAGATTGAATTTTTGTCTGTACGAAGTTATGCACTATTTTTTACACTAATTTCACTTCCAATACAGGCCTTCTTTTTCGCTATTGGTAAAACATGGGTAGTATTAATTAGTGCCTTAATAATAGCTGTTACAAACATTTTTCTCGATTATTATTTAATTTTCGGTATCTCCATTTTTCCCGAAATGGGAATAAAAGGAGCAGCACTTGCCTCTTGTATTGCTGACGGAATGGGAATGCTTTTTTTGTTTACATTTTTATTGTTTTCAAGAGAAAGAAAAGAGTTTGAATTGTTTAAACAAATATCATTCAACTACAACAAAATAATTCAGATTTTAAATATTGGCTTTCCTTTATTTTTTCAAGGATTTATTGCCTTAGCAACTTGGACAATCTTTTTCACTTGGATTGAACAAATAGGAAAATTTGAATTAACCGTTTCACAAACTATTCGATCTATTTATATGTTAGCTTTTGTTCCAATTTGGGGATTTTCTGCAACAACAAAGACTTATATTTCACAATATTTAGGAGCAAAAAAATTCTCCGAACTCATAATTATTCAGCGTAGAATACAATTTTTGTGTCTTTTTTTTTTATTTCTATTTTTTCATGGAGCGATTTTTTATCCAGAAAAGTTAGTTACTTTAATTAATCCAAATCATGAGTTTACTGAAAAAAGTGTAGCAATCCTACAATTTATATGTGGATCTATTTTAATTTTTGGATTTGTGGCAATAAAATTTCATACCATTAACGGCTCTGGAAACACAAAAGTTACTTTTTTTATAGAGTTGATTAGCGTAAGTATTTACCTCACTTGTTGTTACCTATTTATAAAAGTTTTTCAGTGGGATATTTTTTGGATTTGGTCTGTTGAGTACATCTATTTTTTAAGTTTAGGATTATTTTCACTAAGCTATTTACGATTTTTTGATTGGAAAAAGAAAAAAGTGTGATTTATAGTTCTTAAATTTGTTTCACTAAACCTGTTTTCTATACAATTGAACTACGAGGCCAATTTTATTAGTCAAAAATGATTTGTAATTGGTAATAATCCCTAATATCAAAAATTTTAAAGTTTATAATTTTTGAAAAAGAGTGAAAAGTAGCGTACAATATTTATATTTCTTTGTAAAATCATTTATAAATATAAATTCAATTCGTGATAGTAGATTAATTCAATTGTAATGAATGTTTTAATACTTCACTCCAACCTTTCCATTTCCCAAAATCCCCGATAGTTTCATTGTGCCAGATGAAAATAAAATCTCCTCCTAATTCTTTCACTTCTTTATATAAAAAAGTGATTTGCTTTTTTGCTTCTTCGGTACTCCAATTTTTATATTCGAGTAAAGTGCCGTCCATATAAGCAAAAGGGTGTATCCAAAATTCTTTTTGTTTGTTCTCTATTAAGTCAAAAAATGGAATTGATTTGGCTGTACCTATTCTAAAACCTACTTCATCAGCAAAACCCATAGAATAGTCATGAGCAATCCCTTGTTCCATAAGATACCTGTATGTGCTAGGTATAGAGAGTTTTAGAAAATGTTGTCTTGACAAAGTAATTTTTTTTTGTAATATTTGTTGTAATGAAAATACTTCGTTGGTGAGATGAGCAAAATTTTCAGAAGATCGATAACTAGGATGTATTCCAATTTCACCAAAAGCAGACATTGATTTTATAAGTGTTTGGTGTCTTGGGTCTAGTATAGAAATATTTTTATCGTATGGGCCATATTTACCTACATGCCAAAATACAATTGTTTCCATTTTTTTTTGTACACTCTGAATCAAGTCAAATGTATCATAAGGGTCTTTAATTTTACCTTCTTCAAACCATTTTCTGGCTACAATTCTATCATCTTCTTTTTTAATAATGTCTTTCCATTTGCTCAAAAAACTTCTAAAAATATTTTTCCATTGAAAGGCGAAAGTATTATCAATATCAAAGGTGGGAATTAGCTTGACATTAGTTTCTTTTTTTTGGTAAAAAGGACTGATTTTTAAGTTGATTAGTTCTAAAATATTTTCAGACCATCTATCACAAATACATTGTTGTAACCATGAATATTTATATTGATAACTTTCTTTAGCCATAAATCTTCCATGAACATCTCTTGTTTTTATCAAATATTCTTCATAACGACTTAATACAAAAAAGATTGAAGCAAAAGGATCGCTTATATTGTCAAAACTTAAACAGGAAAAATGATGAAAATCGGATTTTTCAATGGAATAATTTTTGATTTGTTCATCAAATAATAATGAAGAGGACTCTATGTGAAAATTGTCTTCGATACTTCTTGAAGCATAAACAAATTTTATTCCTTGATAATTTTCAAATTCTTTTTTGTCGTTGGTAAATTGATAATAAACATTTCTTTCTTTGAAAACAAATTGAAAAACATAGTTCAGACGATTACTTATTTGTTCAACAAAAATCAGCATTTTTTAAGTTGTTTAACAATTTCTTGCACAATAAAATCAGCTGCTTTTCCGTCTCCAAAAAAAGGAGGATAAGTTAGGTTTTGATTTTTTTCAAAGTATTGAAAACTGTTAAAAAATAAATCTTTATTAACATCGCAAACAACAGCATTTCCGTTTGTTACAATTTCCACCCATTCGGTTTCAGAACGTAATATGAAACAAGGTTTTTTGAAGAAATAAGATTCTTTTTGTACTCCCCCAGAGTCTGTAACGATGTATTTAGCATTTCGTTCCAACTGAATCATATCTAAAAAACCTGCTGGTGGGATACAAATAATTTTAGGATGTGTTGAAAATTTGTTCCATAATTCTTTTGGAAGATTCTCAGAAAAATTTTTTTGCGTTCTCGGATGGATTGGAAACACAATTTTATAAGAATAAGTTTCTACTAAATGTAAGAATATTTCTACTATGGAAACAAGTCGTTCATTAATGTCTGTATTGTTGTTTCTATGAATTGTAGCCAAAATAAATTCATCTGAATTTAATTGAAGTTTTTGAAGAATAGAAGATTGTTCCATTGCTTTTTGAGAAAAAAACATGCTGTTGTCGTACATGATATCTCCACAATGATAGACGCTAGGATTGTCAATATTTGATGGATATTTAATATTCAAATCGAATCCTTCTTTTTTTAAATTTTCAACAGCCGTTTGGGTCGGACAAAAAAGTAATGTGGACACATGATCACTTAATATTCTGTTAATTTCTTCTGGCATAGATTTATTAAAACTTCTCAAACCTGCTTCTACGTGAATGACCGGAATACCAATTTTTGAACAAGTAAGAGCAGCAGCAATGGTAGAATTAGTATCTCCATATATCAAGAGAGCATCTGCTTGTATTTCTTGAAGATGTTTTTCCAAAGCATTCATCATTCCAGCGGTTTGTTGAGCATGAGAACCACTTCCTATTTGTAGGTTTATGTAAGGTTTTGGAATTTCCATTTCCTCAAAAAAAACTTCAGACATATTTTCGTCGTAATGTTGACCAGTATGAATAATGTATTCCTCAATGTCCGATTGAAAATGATTTTTGATTGCTCTACTGATTGCTGCTGATTTAATTATTTGTGGACGAGCACCTATAATGGTAATTAATTTTAACATATTCTAACTGAGTTGGATTATTGAAATAATTCCGAAAACTATTAGAACAAAATTAATAAAAGTATTTAATACCAATATGGTTTTTAGTAAATGGTAATTTGAATTTTAAATAAAACCATTATCAGTAAAACTAAAATACGAATCATCTGTAAAAATAATATGGTCAATAAATCCTAAATTTAATATTTTAGATGAATTTATTAGTTTTTCTGTTAACTTTTTATCACTTTCACTAGGTTTCAATGAACCACTTGGGTGATTGTGAGCAACAATAAAATTACAAGCATAACAATCAAAACAATGCTTAAAAAGTACTCTTTGGTCAAGAATAACCATATCTATATTTCCTTTAGCAATACAGATAGAATCAATTATTTCCAATTGTTTATTTAACATTATCAAATGAAATTCTTCTTGATTTAATGAGGACATTTTATATTTCAAAAACTCATACACTTGAGAGGCGGAGGAGACTTTTAATTTTTTGTTTTTATTTTTAAGATTTTTTCTTTTGGAAAATTCTATTAATGCTAAAAGTGTTGTCGCTTTAGCTGTACCAATACCTTTTATACTTTTATAATCATTAATTGAAAAATTATCTAACAGTTGCAAGTCGTTTTTAGCTTTGGCTAATAATTCTTTTGCAACATCAATAGCTGATTTGTTTGGAATTCCTGAGTTTAGAAAGATAGCTAAAAGTTCGGAGTCAGAAAGTGAAAAAGGACCTTTTTGTTGAAACTTTTCACGTGGGCGATCATCTTCAGCCCATAAGCTGATTTTGGGTAATTTGGTTTGATACATAAAAAATAGGTTTACCCAAAGATAAAAAAAGTTTTTTACAAAACCAAATTTTAATCCATAAATCCTAAAACCATCACAATGGCTTCATTTTTTTCATTTCCACCTTCAATTTTATATTCAATATACACTGATTTAAGTCTATCTGTTTGATTGACTTTTTTATGAAAAACCTTATTCAATTCAATAGAAGAAACACTTGTATTTTTACCCTGAAGATTTTTTATTTCCTTTAATAATACTCTTTTTTCAGGATCCATTGATGTATAAATTTCAACATTCAATTTTACAGAACTTTCTTTACCACTAAAGGCAATGCGATACTCAGTATCCATTAAAAAATAAGTTTCGATACTCTTTTTTTGACTATTTTTTGAAGCAGTATAAAAAGTAACACGAGAACCTTCATATCTAGCAGGTTTGATAAGTTGTTTACATTCGTGTTTATAGGTGTTAATACGAGCGTTAAATGCAGGATCTCCAGGTTCACTAATTGTACTTGATAATAGTAATACTAGCGAAAAAAATAATACAAGGGTAAGGTAAATATTTTTCATAACTATTGAATGATAAAAGTTCTTAATTCATAAATCATCAAAGATAATTTTTTTAATTCGGAGTCTGTAAGTACAGGTGAAACAAAAACATCATTGGATGTTGATTTTTTAACTGACTCAAATTCATTATATTCAGTTAAAATTTGATTTAATTTTTTATTTACATTTTTTAATACGGTATCAGAATTTGGATAAGTACTTAATCCTTTGATAATATTTTTAAGTAGATTCATTTGATCAACAACAGTTACTGACATTTTTTCATTTTTTTCTTTACTTAGCTCGATATCTTTAATACCTAAATACATACCTTCAGACCATGCTCCTGAAAATTGAACAATGGAGAGATAACGTAAATCGTTGTCTTGCATATATTCTTCAGATCTTTCTTGAATTTCATAAATCAATTCTTCTACTGACTCCATATTGTTCAAACTTTTATCAAAACGATCTATAAGATCTTTGTCAGAAAAAACAGGTTTTAATCCTACTTGATTGCCTAAAAGTTGGATAGCTTTTAAATATGCTCTTGCTTCGTTAGCGTGTTCATTAATGGCGGAATAAGCCAAATCTGTTGAATAAACACCAAGGTTTAAAAGTTGTTTTACTTTATCAAAATATTTATCTTTTTTTGAAACATCATGTGTTAAATTTGGGTGATAAGACAAACCAGATGCTTGAAAAGCTTTTGCTAATGAAATTGGTTGAGGAAGAACAAAGTCATAATCATCGGAATTAAAAGTATTTTCTACTTGAGCTTCAACTTTAACTTCTTTGTCAACATTTTTATTTTCACCGCTACAAGACAGAAAAAATAGATTGCAAAGTAGTATAAAAGTAAATTTGTTTTTTATTACAATATTCATATTGATTCAATTTTTAAACAAAATTATAATTTTTAAATTTTTTAAATAGCAAATGATTTGGTAAAAATAACAAAGTTTTTAGATTTGTAATTTATTTTTTAAAAATTTAAACAAAAATGTTTAAAAATCCAATGATCATTATTTCTTTGTGTTGGATATCTGGAATACTGCTAGATGTATATTTTCCTTTGAGTTTTGGATTAAATTTGTCGTTGATTTTATTCTTTTTTTGCACTTATTTTTTTTTAAATAAAATTCATTTTTTAAAGTTTACAATTCACTATTCTCTTCTATTAATTCTACTTTTTTCAGCAAAATTTTTAACGCATTTAAGCAATCCATTTCATCACGATAAACATTATTCTAAAGTTTATTTGTCAGGAGATGTAATAAAAGGGGAGGTAGAAAATTTTAAAAAAACAAAAAGTTCTTACTATAAATGCGAAGTAAATGTGTTAGCATTATTAAGAAATAAAAAACAAATTTCTGCTAATGGAAAAGTTTTACTCTTTGTAAAAAAGCAAAAATGGAAATTCTCAAAACCAGTCATACTATTTCAATGCGATTTGAGTACTATAAAAAATAAAAACAACCCTGGCGAATTTAATGCGGCTTCTTTTTGGGAAAACAAAGGGATTAAACAAGTTGGTTTTATTGAGGAAAACAATATTAAAGAAATTGGAAGTTCAACTAAAGGGTTATTTGATTATTTTTCTGATTTACAAGTGTATTTTTCATCCATAATTGATCGATTTTTATCAGGAAACGAAGCCTCGGTCGCAAAAGCCCTAATTTTAGGCGATAGAAGTTCATTGGACTCTGAAATTACATCTAAATTTGGAAATACTGGTGCAATGCATGTTTTGGCAGTTTCAGGTTTGCATGTGGGAATTTTAATGGAGATATTATTACTGTTTTTGGGCTTTTTTAAAAGATTTATCACAAAAAATCAGGCCATTGTAATTACTTTAATTTTGGTTTGGTGTTATTCCTTTTTAACTGGCTTTTCTCCTTCGATTGTTCGCTCAGTATTAATGTTTTCTATAATCACTTGTGGAACACTTTTTTCTAAAAATTCTCAAAATTTTAATTCATTAGCTTTGGCTTGTTTGATAATATTAATCTGGAAACCTGCCTTCTTATTTGATATTGGATTTCAGCTTTCATTTTTAGCAATGGTGGGCATATTTTTATTTTATCAAGATTTATCCGTTTTGCTGACTTTTAAAAATAAAATTGTCCAAAAAATTTGGGAAGGAACTATGGTTGGAATAGCAGCTCAACTGTTGACTGTTCCTTTTACACTGTACTATTTTCATCAATTTCCAAACTACTTCATATTGAGCAATATAGGTTTAATGTTTTCCTCATTTTGGGTTTTAGCATTAGGTATAGCTTTATTTTCAAGCTTTTATATTCCAATTTTATCTAAAATTGTAGCATTTGGACTTTGGATTAATTTAGTAATAATGCTTTTTGTTATTTCGTGGATAGATTCTCTTCCAGGAGCTGTTGCTAATGGATTTCATTTAAGTATGTTTCAAGTCGTTTTAATTTTTATACTTTTATTTTTATTCTATTTCTCGTTTCAAAAAAGAAATATTAAGTTGGTTTTATTATCATTGACTTGTGCTTTTCTTACTGTAGTTTCTATAGTTTTTATTCGATGGCAAAAAATGTATGAAAATCACATTTGTTTTTTTAATGAAAATCAAGTTGCTTTTAGTATAAAAATCAAACAAAATGCTTATATTTTTTACAATAAAGAACAATACAAAAATAAAATAGAATTTTTAGCAGAAAATTATAGAAAGACAAACGGTGTAACTTTGTTTTATGTTCCATTACAAAACATTAAGATGACGAAGCTAACTAATTCAAATAATAACATTTACATTAGCAGAGTTAAAGGAGGTTATCATATTTTAATTAATACAATCGATTATTTTATTGCTACAACCAACATTTCAAATTTTAAAATTAAAAATACTGTTTATGCTTCTTGGATAAAAAATTCAAATAATTCATTAAAGGATGGTGCAAAAATTATTATCTTTTCATAAAAGAAAATAAAATTGCATGTTTGCTGATGAATATCATTTATTAATTTATTTTTAATTTTTAATTTTACTACATGCATTTGATTATTTATGGATATAAGTTTTGAAAATAAATTAAAACCACAAAAAGGCAGAATTTTAATTTCAGATCCTTTTATGGGTGATGAATATTTTGAAAGATCGGTGGTGTATTTATGCGAACATTCCAAACATGGAAGTTTTGGTTTTGTTTTAAATAATTATATAAATTTTAACCTAAAAGATTTACACGACAAATTTCCCTCAATTCAAGTAACGTTGAGTATAGGAGGTCCTGTGGACAAAGAAAGTATATTTTTTATCCATACTTTAGGAAATTTAATTCCTGAAAGTATTGTAATTGATGAAGAAAAAGGAGTGTATATGGGTGGAAATTTTGATTTTTTATATCATTTTATCACTCAAGAACATATTGAAAAAAATGAAATTAGATTTTTTATCGGTTATTCTGGTTGGGATAAAGATCAGTTAGATTCAGAATTAAAAAATCATTCCTGGATTGTTTCTCCAATTGAAAAAGCAAACGATATCATGGATGCTATGCAAAAAGATTTATGGAAAATATTAATGCAAAGACAAGGAAAAAAATTTAAATTAATGACTTATTTCCCTATTAATCCAAATGACAATTAAAGATCAAAACTTAAGTAAACTGAATTTTAGTTTCCAAAAGAAATTGGTTTACCTCGCTTTCATTTTGTTTGTTGTAAAAATCGCCGCTTGGTTAATCACTTCATCTGTTGCTATTTATTCTGATGCATTAGAAAGTGTAGTCAATATTATCGGTGCTCTAATTGGATTATATAGCCTGTATCTCACTTCAATTCCCTTAGATAAAAATCATCCTTATGGACATGGAAAAATCGAGTTTCTAACTTCTGGTTTAGAAGGACTGCTAATTATAATTGCTGGAGTAATGATTTGTATTGAGTCTTTTCATAAATTTTTAAGCAAAAGCGAATTGGAAAGAATTGATTACGGAATCATCATTGTACTTGTTACAGCTTTAATTCATTTATGGATTGGTTTAATTTCCCTTAAAAAAGGAAAAAAATACAATTCACCTGTTTTGTATTCAGGAGGAAAACATTTAATTTCTGATAGTTATACGACTTTTGGAATTGTAATCGGTTTGGTAATAGTCTATTTTACTCATATTTATTGGATCGACAGTTTAATCGGTATGTTATTGTCATTGTTCCTTTTGTTTACTGGAATTTTAATAATTCGTAAATCAATAAAAGGGATTATGGACGAAAAAGATGAAAAATTAATGAATGAACTTATTGGATATTTTGAAAAAAGCAGAAGGGAATGCTGGATTGATTTACATCATCTAAGAGTTCAGCAATATGGTCCTAAATTGCATATTGATGTTCATTTGACTTTACCATTTTATTTTACTGTTCAACAAGCACATGATGAAATGGAGATGATTCAAGAAAGTATTAATAATTATTATCATGAAAAAGTAGATATGTCTATTCATTCTGACCCTTGTTTATCTTTTTCATGTGAAATTTGTTCTATATCTGATTGTACTTTTAGGAAAAAAGCTTTTGTGAAAAGAATATCATGGAATTTAGATAATGTTTCAGATAATAAAAAACACCATGCTGAAGGTGAGTAGATGTTAATGAATCCAAATTTTGGAACCCCACTTGAAAAATTAATATTGTGAGAAAATATCTTTTTAAAATATTAGTTTTGCAAACTAAAGATTAAAAGTATTGTCAGCATTAATAATAACAAAAATTAGTATTTGGATTAAAGCGTTTCGTTTGCGTACTTTACCACTTTCTTTAAGTGGAATAATTCTTGGTTCTGCTCTTGTTTTAAATACAGAACATTGGAATTTATCAATTTTTATTTTGTCACTTTCCACAACTTTATGTTTTCAAATACTCTCTAATTTGGCAAATGATTTAGGAGATCATTTAAAAGGTACGGACAATGAAAATCGTGTTGGACCACAAAGAGCTGTTCAATCTGGAAAAATTAGTGTTAAACAAATGAAAACTGCTGTATTCATTTTTATTTTACTTTCTGTTATTTCTTCATTATCATTAATTTATCTATCTTTATTCAATGCAAATTTAACTATTCAAATTATTTATATTTTTTTAGCTGTTTTTGCAATTTTGGCTGCCCTCTTTTATACTTTAGGAAAAAAAGCTTACGGATATTTTGGTTTTGGTGATGTTTTTGTATTTGTTTTTTTTGGATTGATAAGTGTTTTAGGTGTGTTTACTTTATATACACATTTTTTTATGTATCAGAATCTTTTTCCTGCTATTACGATTGGTCTATTAAGTGTTGCGGTGTTGAATTTAAACAACATGAGAGACATACAAAACGATAAACTATCCAATAAAAAAACATTGGTTGTGCAGATAGGACTTAAAAACGCAAAAAAATACCATTTCTTTTTGATTTTAACTAGTTTTTTTTCATTGTTGCTTTATTTTTTGATATTTAAATCATTGGTTTATCTGTTTGTATTAATTCCATTTTTGAGATTGTTTATTCATTTAAAATTTGTTTGGAAAAACAAAAATGAAAAAGAAATGGACTCACAATTAAAAGTAGTTGCACTCAACACTTTTTTTTTAGCCATTTTGTTTATACTTGTTGCTATAATTCAACATCAATCAAATTAAAATGTGGGAATATAAAATCAGCAAATATGTCTTAGATTTTGCTTTTCCAGCAGGGACAAGTAGAGGAATTTTAAAACACAAAACTTCATTTTTTATAGAATTATATAACAAAAATTACCCACTTATTAAAGGAATTGGTGAAGTAAGTGTAATTCCAGGATTAAGTCCTGATTTTCAATCTGATGAGGAACATTTGAAAAGTATTTCCTTTTTCTGTAATGAATATTTTTCCAAAAATAATCCTTTTTACGATGAGAATGAACTGTTACAACACATTCAATCAGATAATAATCTACGCCAATTTCCCTCAATATTAGTTGCTTTAGAAACGGCTGTTTTAGATTTAAAAAATGGGGGAAACAGAATAATTTTTATAAATGATTTTGTTAAAAAAGTCACTAAAATTCCAATTAACGGATTGATTTGGATGGGCGAGGAGGATTTTATGTGGCAACAAATAGAAGATAAAATTAACCAATCCTATCGATGTATAAAATTAAAGATTGGTGGTTTAGATTTTGAAAAAGAATGTGCCTTATTGAGTAAAATTAGAAAAAAATACGGTGATTCTTTGGTTTTACGTTTAGATGCAAATGGAGCATTTTCATTTTCTAATGCCTTAGATAAATTAAGTGAATTAGCTCATTTTAACATTCATTCCATTGAACAACCTATTGCAAAAGGACATTGGGATTTAATGAATACACTATGCGAAAAATCACCAATTCCAATAGCTTTAGACGAAGAACTTATAGCTGTTTTTAAAAAAGAAGACAAAAAAGCACTTTTAGAGAAAATCAAACCTCAATTTATAGTTTTAAAACCTAGTTTGCATGGTGGTTTTATTGGATGTGAAGAATGGATTGAGTTAGCTGAAAAATCACAAATTGCTTGGTGGATTACATCTGCACTTGAATCAAATATTGGCTTAAATGCTATTACTCAATTTACAGCCAATTATCCAATTGTCTTACCACATGGACTAGGAACAGGGAAAATCTATTTAAACAACATTAAAAGCAGTCTTCAAGTAAAAAATGGTTTTATTGTTTTGTGAAATTTGTATTCCCTAATCTTTATATTTATTTTGATTTCTGAAAAATAAAATATAGCTTTGTATCAATGTTAAAATTTATATCTAAGTTAGATAAATATTCAATCAAAACATGCTACAATTGAATAATATCGTTTAAAAGTGTTATTCAATAAGTTTAAAAATAAAACACTATGAGAAAAAGAATTAATATATAAAAAAATTATTTCATACAACTGAAAAAGAACTTTTCACGCTTTGGTTTGCAGAGCAAGTGTATGAAATCATTAAAGAAGAAGACAACCCAGATGAAATACTTAGGGTTGCGGAAGAAAAAGTTAAATACGGAAAATAATTCAATATATATCATGAGTTTAATTGATAAAGGCATTTTAGCAGGTTTAATAAGTTTTGATGAAGAAAGAAAGGTTATTACCTACATTTATCAAAATAAAAAAAGAAATTTCACAAATCCTGAAGAACAAGTACAAGCAGAAACTTTTTGTGCTTTGGTTTTACAGTACAATTACCCAGTTGAAAGAATTGTAAACTTTGTTTCAGTTAAAATGGGTGTTGAAACTAAAGAGGCTGATATTGTTGTTTACAATGATGATGAATTAACAGAACCTCACATTTTAGTAGAATGCAAAAAAAAGGATATAACTGAGCAAGAATTTTTGCAAGCCATTGAGCAAGCATACAGTTACGCTTATGCACTTCCTAATCAAGTTAAATTTGTTTGGGTTAGTTCGATGGTCAAAAATGAATATTTTGAAGTAGATAAAGGGAAACATTCTCGTATTATTTTACCTGATATTCCACAGTATGGTGTCAAAAAATTAGCAAATTATAAGTTTGTTTATGAAGCCGAATCTTTGAAGACTGAAAAAGGCAAGCAAAAATTTTTCGATCTTCAAATTATAGATGAAGAAGATTTAACACGTCGTTTTAAACAAGCCCATGATTCACTTTGGGGAGGTGGTCAATTAAACCCGTCAGAGGCATTTGATGAACTGGACAAGTTAATATTTTGTAAAATATGGGACGAGAAAAAAGACCGTTTAGCAGGTGTTCCCTATGATTTTCAAATCATTACCATAGACCCAAATGAAATCAAAGACGATGTCGTTAGAAGAAATAAAGAAAATGACAACTTATCTGAAAGAGTCAGAAAACTGTATGAGGAAGGCAGAAAAAAAGATCCAGAAGTTTTTAGGGATAATATCCGTTTGTCTCCCGAGAAGATAAGAACAGTAGTAGGATATTTACAGGACATTAATATAGGTGAAACAGATTTAGATGCTAAAGGACGTGCTTTTGAAACCTTTATGGGGGCATTTTTTAGAGGGAATTTCGGGCAATACTTTACACCTCGTCCGATTGTTGATTTCACAGTTGGAGTTCTTCCAATTACAAATGAGGATTTTGTTTTAGATACATCTTGTGGTAGTGGAGGTTTCTTATTGTATGCATTAAATAAAGTTAGAAAACAAGCAGATGCATTATATCCGCGTCATAAATCGGATGTAAATCAAAAATTAAAACATTTCAGATATTGGCATGATTTCGCTGAAAAAAACTTGTTTGGCATTGAAATAAATGAACAAATTAGTAGAGCAGCAAAAATGAATATGATTATTCACGATGACGGTCATACGAATGTAATCACAGCAGATGGATTACTAAATCCTCAAGAAATTGAAAAATTAACTGCTAACAAAGGATTTAAATTCAATCATTTCAATTACATCATTACAAATCCTCCTTTTGGAAGTATTGTGAAACAAACGGAAAAGGCTTATCTGAAAGAATTTAATTTAGGTAAAAAAGAAGAAGATTGGTTAGCCCTAAGCACAAAACCAGCAACAAATAGAGAGAATCAAAACACAGAAATACTTTTCATTGAACAATGTTATAATTTTCTTGCGGAAGGTGGTTATTTAGCAATTGTAATTCCTGATGGTATTTTAACGAATAGTAGTTTACAATATGTACGTGACAATATTGAGGAAACATTTAGAATTGTTGCTGTTGTTTCCATTCCTCAAACTGCTTTTACAGCAACTGGCGCAGGAGTTAAATGTTCAGTTTTATTTTTAAGAAAACTTAAAAGTTCAACTACCGACAAAATTAGAGAAATAAAAAGCTCATTAAAATTCAAAATCATTCAAACAACAGAGTTCAAAAAGAAATGTGAAGAATTTGAGAAAAATAAAAAAATTGAAATTAAAAAACTCGAGCATCAATATTCACTTAAAAATCCAACAGCAAATAAAAAAGAAATAGCAGAAGCTATAAAAGAAGCTAAAGTTGAAATTCAATCTAAATATTCAGATTTGCTAAATGAGTTTAAAGAGCAACTTCAAAATTCATTTATTGAAAACAAAAGAAAAAAACTTCCTGATTATAAAATTTTTATGGCAATAGCAAATGATATTGGCTATGATGCAACTGGAAAGAAAACGAATAACAATGAATTAAATACAATTGGTGTTGAATTGGAAAAATTCATTGTATCAATTAAAAATGAAGATTTATGATTTTAAGAGGTGTAATAGAAAATACTTTCGGAGGAGCTTTATGTTTTCGAGGATTTGCAAAAATTGGTGATTTAGCACTAATTTCTTCTTCTGATAAAACTTATCAAAGAGATGTAAACGATAATAGAACCGAAGATATACTAGATTTTTTACAAAATGGAAAGTATAGATTTTTTTCAGAGCTGACATTTGGTCTTCAAGTGCCTGACGAATCAGCAATACCTAATATTATTAATGGCAAAAGATGTACTTTTAGTAATAGTATAAAATTGGAAATAAATACTAAAGACTTTAAAGATTATTTACAATCAGACAAATTTGATTCACCTCTCCTAAGAAGAATTTCATTGGAGTTTCCAGATAAGGAATACAAATATCTTTCAAGAATTGATGGAAATCATAGACTATCTGCTGTAGATTCACTTGATGCCTCTAACCCAAAAGATTTTGAAAAATTAAACTACCTCGTTTCTTTTTGTATAATTATTCAACAAGAATCTGATGATGCAAAAAAACATGAGCATGCTTATTTTCATCTTATAAATTCAAAATCAGTAAAATTAACATCAGAAGAAAACTTAAAAGCTATTTTCTCAAACGCTTTATTTTCTGATGCAGAATTAATAGAAATTATTGGTAAAAATGCTCTTGATGTAAAAGATTTGATTGAATATTTTGATAATTTTCATTTTGAAAACTTGTTTTACTTGATAAATGAAAATCAAAGAACTTTTGCTTTAACTTGTTCATATATTTTTTCATATTTTAATGAACCAATTGATACTCAAAAAATCATATCAACATTACATTTTTTAAATACAGAATTTTCTACAGACAATAAATTATCAAAAATTTCAAATTTTAATATTCTTATCTGTTTAATGTATTACAAAATCACTAATCCTACTTTTTATGAGAAATTTAAAGAATGGGTTTTGAAAAACATTATATATGACATAAAAAAAATAAAAGCAAATAACATAATTGAAATATACAATAAACTTATTTCGAAAAAAATTTATAAATTATTTGTTGCAATGCCATATTGGAGTCATGGTGAAGTGAATGAATATAATTCTTTGTTTAAAGAAATCTGTTCTAAAGTCTCAGAAAAAGCAAAAATTAATTTGGAGTTGATCCCAATTATGAGATTTAGAGGTAAAAGTCAAAGAATAGACCAAAGATTATTGGATTGTATTAATGAATGTGACATATTTGTGGCGAACATTACTGGGAACAATTTAAATGTTGTTTTTGAAGTTGGTTATGCTGACCATAAAGGTGTTCCAATTATCCTGCTAAAAGAGGAATCAGATTATTGTGATGTTCCTTTTGACATGGATAAATTACAATATTTACCTTATAAAAAGGAAATTTATTACAATGACATTAAGACTAAATTAACAGGTAATATATTGGCTATTCTAACTAAAGATTTTAATATAATTGATTAGATGGAAAACGTATCAGAAAATATTTTTTTACTAAAACGTTCTTCGTTAGATGTTCGTTTTGACCCATTGTATTACAAAACAGTAAACAATCTTGATATTGCATATAATACTAAGTTTAAAGTTTTCAAATTAACAGATGTTATTAATATGCAACGAGGTAGGTTTGGTCATCGCCCAAGAAATGACCCTCGCTTTTATGGTGGTCAATATCCTTTTATTCAAACTGGTGATATTGTGAAAGCAAGTATTTCGGGTTCAAAAATTGAGTACAGTCAAACATTAAATGAATTAGGATTAAAAACGAGTAGATTATTTGATAAAGATTGTTTGGTAATTACGATTGCTGCAAACATTGGAGATACTGCGATATTAGATTATCCAGCATGTTTTCCAGATAGTTTAATTACAATGATACCAAAAGATGAATCTAATCTCAATTTAAAATACTTAAATATTTATTTCAAATATTTAAAAAACTATTTAAATGATTTGGCTCCGCAATCTGCTCAAAAAAATATTAATTATCAACAGCTGGCAAATATTCCTATAGTAGTTCCAGATACCCGTATTCAGAAAAAAATTATTGATTTACATGAACATAGTATTGCTAAAAGTCAAAAAATGTTATCTGAAGCAGAAAAACTTTTAGAAGGAATAGATAATTATTTACTTAATGAATTAGGAATTGTACTACCTCAAAAAGACCATAGTATTGAAAACAGGGTTTTTACAACACAATTCAGTCACTTAACAGGCGGTAGATTTGATGCTTTTGCGATTTTAAACAAAGATTTCAAAATTGAAGGAGGCAAATTCAAAAATAAAAAATTAAAGCATATTGCATTTTTACTTAAAGGTAAAAGTATCACTTCTGACAAAATAATTGAAGGCGAATTTCCTGTAATAGCAGGAGGACAAACAAGTCCATATAGTCATAATGAATATAATTACGAAGGAAACATTATAACTGTAAGTGCATCTGGTGCTTATTCAGGTTTTGTTTGGTATCATACTTATCCAATTTTTGCATCTGATTGTACAGTAATATTCTCAAAAGATGAAACTGAAATTTCAACTTTTTTTCTCTCAGAAATATTAAAAACAAAACAGCAAGAAATTTATCACTTACAACAGGGTGCAGGACAACCTCACGTTTATTCTCGTGACTTAAAAGAATTAAATATCCCTATTCCCCCTCTTCAAAAGCAGAATGAAATAGCTAATTATATTAAAGAAATCAGAAAAACAGCAAATTCTTTAAGGAAAGAATCTATTCAAATAGTAGATGATATGAAAAAAGAAATTGAAAAAATGATAATAGGATAAAATGTTATGGAAAACGAAGAAAAAGATAACAAAACAAATGAAATAGAAGCTCCTTCAATAAAAGAGAGATACGAAATTTTAATAAAAGCAAGAAATTTTCATTATGAGAATTACAGCAAATGGATGACCTATTTTTATGTGGCAATTAGTGCCCTTTTTGTTTCATTTTATACCATTTCGAGTAAAACAAATGCTGAAATTGAAAATCAAGATTTATTGCAATTTTCATTGCTGGTCATTGGTTTTATTGTCAGTTTATTATGGTATTGGAGTAGTAAAGGATATTATTATTGGAATATCAATTTTATTTCAATGGTTAACTTTTATGAAAGCGTGATTTTTGATTGGAAACCAGAAGAAAGAGTTTACAAAGTTTTTTATGATAAGTCACTTCAAAATAATTATATGAGTCCTGTAAGTGGAGCTAATATTTCAACTTCAAAAATTGCAATACTTTTTGCTTATGTTATTACACTTTTTTGGGGGTTCCTACTTTTTTTTAAATGCTATGAAAGCTTAAATTGTACATGTAATTCTGTTTTTATAATTCTGTTGTCAATGCTAAGTTCCATTTTTGCAATTCTGATACTTAGTGTTATCATCCCAAAATATGTACTTTTTAGTAAAAATGATGAGTTTCCAGAAATAGTAAATAAAACCAATGTTAAAATTTAAAATATGATGAACGAAATTATTATCACAAAAACAGTTGTAATAAAAGATTCTGCAGATAAACAATCTTTTGAGTCAAAATTATTTGACACATTGCATAATCATTTAATCGATCATTTTAAAATGATCACAAACAATATTCCATTGGACAAAATACCTGAATGGATTGAAGTTTATAGCGGTATTCTTGCCCTTCAAAATGATTTGTCTTCTTATGCTACATCCTTTATCAGAATGGAGCTGAAGGATAAAAATAAATTTGAAATTAAATGTAGAAACTATTTGTCACTTCACACTAATTTATCAGAAGTAAAAGTAATGATTGATGAATCTACAAACAGCATTTATTTTGTTTTATTCTTCAAAACGAATCATGTATTTTTCGTGAAAGCCATTGGTGAATCTCTTTTAGTTTCCTCTCTTGGTAAAGTTGGTGATATGTTTCAGATTGATATGTCAGACCCCACCATTTCAATTACACGTATGGAGCATTTATTACCAAGATAATAAATAATTAAACAAATGGCAAAACAAAAAATCTTCATAAGTAGTGTTCAACAAGAGTTTGCAGCAGAAAGGCAAGCCCTACATGACTATATTTTAGCAGACCCTATGTATTTAAAAGGATACATTGAAAGAATGGGAACAGGCACAGCAGATATTGTCAGAATTGCTCATGAAAACAACTTACAAGAACCTGAATTTGAACAACAAGAAGATTTTAAAACAATCATTTTCCGACCAAGCTCCGACCAAGCTCCGACCAAGTAGCGACCAAGTAACGTCTAAGAAACCACCAAGCACCCACCAAGCACCCACCCAGTTCCCACTCAGTAAGGAAGTAGAAATTAAAAATTTACTAAAAGTATTAGAAGGAGAAATGAGTAGAAAAGAACTTCTGCAAGCATTAGATTTAAAGCATGAAGGTAACTTTAGAGAAAATTATTTAAACCCCGCCATCCAAGCAGAGTTAATACAAATGAAGTACCCAGAAACGCCAACAACTTCCAAACAAAAATATTACCTTACAGAAAAAGGGGAAGAACTAAAAATGAAGAATTTATGAGTATTGAAATTTCAAAATATAAAACTCATAGAAAGTAAAGTCACAACTTGTATAAAAATTCTTACAAGTTCAAAACATCCAGCTGTTTGGGATTTCTGAAAAGTTAAGATTGAAGGAGAGAGAAAAGTTATCAAAAGATTATTTTAAGAAACTCTTACAACGTGTCAATTTTCAATAAAATCCAGGTCTTTATCATGTGTTTCAGGAATTGTCAAAGTTGAGTATGTTCCAATAAAAAAACAAACTAATCCAACTAAAATTCCCGCTACAAGAACTCCGCTATTCGGTTTGAGCAATAAATACATACTTGTCATTAAAACTAAAGTACCTCGTACCATATTTGGTATAGTTGTAGCTGCCGTTGAGCGTATGTTCGTGCCAAACTGTTCAGCTCCAACAGTTACAAACATTGCCCAATAACCTGTTCCAAGTCCAAGCCAAGAACAGAAAAAATAATAGATACCAGCACTTTTATATGGAAGACCGAGCATTAATACAATCCCTAAAAGAGTAAACATCATCATCCAAAAAATGGCTTTTTTTCTTGATTTTAACCAATGGCTAATAAAACCGCTTAAAAAATCTCCTGCTGAAATACCAACATAAGCCCACATTATTGCCATTCCGGGGTTAATTTTTTCATTTAATCCCATTGCTTCCCCAAATTCATTTCCTAACATGGCCAATATACCTATGCTAAACCATGTTGGTAAACCTATTCCAATACATTTTATATATAAAATAAAACGTCTTTTGTTGTTGAACAACATCCATAAACTGCCTTTTTTTAACTCGTTTTTATTTTTTATATCTTTAAACATTCCTGACTCTAATACCCCAATTCGCAAAAATAGTAATGCTAATCCCATTGCACCACCAATCCAATAGGCCAATGACCAATTTTCATTGGTTAGTAAAACTGTAAAATTTGCAAAAACTGCACCTAAAAGTCCAAATCCAGCTACTAATGAAGTCCCAATAGCCCTTAATTCTTTAGGTAAAGACTCTGAAACTAAGGTAATTCCAGCTCCAAGTTCACCTGCCAACCCAATTCCTGCTATAAATCTAAGAATTATGTAGGCATGACCTTTATCCATAAAATGGATATTTGGTAAAAAACCACAGGCAATATTTGCTAATGAATAAGTGATAATTGAACCAAATAAGACGGATAATCGACCTTTTTTATCACCTAAAATGCCCCATAATATTCCACCCAGTAATAATCCAATCATTTGCCAATTAAGAATAGATACTCCTAATGTGTCCGGGTCTAGTTGCAAATCTTTTAAACTAGGAATTCGAACGATACCAAATAATAACAAGTCGTAAATGTCAACAAAATAACCTAATGCAGCAATGATTACAGGTAAACTGAATAAATATTTCCTTTTTTCTTTACTATTCATGTGGTGAATGAAATTTTAACTAAATTCGTACAAACTTAAAGAATTTTTCTAAATGCGATTTTTATTTATAAGCTTACTTTTTTTTCTACACAATTTTAGTTTTACTCAAAAAGTTGAGGTGATTTTTTATAATGTAGAGAATTTATTTGATACGATTGATGATCCAAAAAAAAATGACAATGAATTTTTACCTTCTTACAAAAAAGGGTGGAATTCACAAAAAATGTTTGAAAAAATCTCTCACATCAATCAGGTATTAGATTATTTTGATTTTCCTGCATTAGTTGGTTTTTGTGAAATTGAAAATAAAAAAGTATTAGAATTGTTACTTCAAAATTCAAATAATAGAAAAAAATACGGCATTGTACACTATGAATCCGAAGATGAACGTGGCATAGATGTAGGTTTAATTTATCATACTGATGTATTTAAATATTTTGAATCTGGGTATCTTCGTTTTATTTTACCTCAAAAACAAAAAGCAAGTAGTAGAGATATTTTGTGGGCAAAATTTTTAGTCAAAAAGGATACCTTTTTTGTTTTAGTGAACCATTGGCCGAGTAGAATTGGGGGTAAGGAAGAATCGAACAGTAAACGTCTTACTGCAGCAAACAAAGCTTTTGATTTTATTGATTCTGTGCAA
This sequence comes from Flavobacteriia bacterium, assembly GCA_016183815.1. Classification (GTDB taxonomy): domain Bacteria; phylum Bacteroidota; class Bacteroidia; order Flavobacteriales_D; family Crocinitomicaceae; genus M2408. The sequence continues at coordinate 125,403 of JACPDW010000008.1, read as the reverse complement.
AGAGTTTCACCAATGTCGAGAATAATCTTTATGGGAGATTTAAATGACGGACCAAAAGATGATGCTCCAAAATTAATCAGTCAAAGGTTGTCTCCACAAATTTCTGAAAAAAGCGGCGATTACGGAGGTACTCATTGTTACAAAAAGGAGTGGGAAGTTTTAGATCATATCATGGTTTCTAATAATTTAATCTCAAAATCAAAACCAAAATTAATTGGCAATGGAAAGATTGTTTCTCCCGATTTTTTAATGGAAAATGATAAAGAAAGTATGCAGCCAAAAAGAACTTATACTGGAATAAAATATTTAGGAGGTTATTCGGATCATTTGCCAGTTCAAATAAGTATTAAATTGTAAAACTTATTTTTGATGTTAATTATTTAAATGGGACAACAAGATAGAGTGCAATATAAATTATTAGTTGAAAATTACAGGTTTAACGATAATCAATGGCACCTAATTGTTAGTAAAAAGCGAAGCGATGGCTATTGCTGGAACCGAGAGGAAGTCCGTCAGAGATGACGGAATCACCGAATCGGTCGCAAATAGCCGAGTGGAGTGCATTTACTAACAATAAGTGCCGAGTTTTCTTTTGTTACTTTTGTGGAGTGCATTTACTAACAATAAGTGCCGAGTTTTCTTTTGTTACTTTTCTTTTGCGGAACTTAGCGAAGCGATCTCATCAGCTCTGCTGATAAAAAGAAAAGTAAAAATTAGTATATAAGCATGAGGTATGGATTGCGACTAATGTTGGTAAGCCTATTATTTAACTTAATGTGAATTTGAAACAATAACTTATTTAAAAATGTTCCAAAACACATGTTCAGAGAAGTCAATGAATTCAATTTTGGATAAAGAATAAATATTAATACATTTGTACTTTGTAAAATACCATATGGAAATCCTTCTTTATATCTCATTAATTATCTTTCCGTCACTCGGTGTGTTTTTAACCACTTATATTTTTTTAAAAAAACAAGAAGATAAAGAAAAAAAAATGTTGCAGTTTGATTTAAAAAAAGAAAGACAGAAATTCTTTTTACCCAATAGGTTAGAGTCATATCAACGATTAGTATTGTTTCTAGAACGAATACATCCCAATTCACTTGTAATGCGTTTACATAATCCTGCTTATCCAGCAAAAATGATGCAAAGTGAGCTACTTAAAGCCATTCGTGAAGAGTTTGAACATAATGTTGCTCAACAATTATTTGTATCTATTCAAAGTTGGGAGATGGTGAAAAAATCTAAAGAAGAAACAATAAAAATCATCAATATTGCTGGTAATCAAATGGGGACTATTGCAACTTCAACTGATTTGAGTAGTAAGATTTTTGAAATATGTAATGAAGTAGGTCAACTTCCTTCCGAAATAACCATTGAGTTTCTTAAAAAAGAATTTCAAGAATACATTTAATGTACTACAAAAAAAAATATCCACTTCCAAATATTGAAGATAATTTTTTAGTTTTATCATGGGAAAGAGGATATTACAATATTGAACTTACTTTTAATGGAGATAAACTTATACTAATAGACAACTTAACTAAGTTAAGAAAAGGAGTTAAGTTTATATCTGAAAAGCTAGGTGAAATTGAGCTGAAATTTAATGAAAAACCTACTGGAATAGATATAATTGTAAATGGGTTTCATTGTGAAAATAATATCAATCATCCAATAAATAAAATCAGAAATATTAAATACATTTTTAATATTATTGCAACTTTATCACTTTTAAGTGTGATAATTAGATATTTAAACAAACAGGTATTTACTTTTGATGAAATGTTTGATTTAATGCTGTCCTTTAGTTTTTATTGTTTTGCTTTTTTCTCTTCAAAATCAAAAATATGGGCAGTTTATGCTGGTTTTTTTATTTATTTTTTATTTACTTTAGTTCTTTTATACAATGTTTTTTATATTTTTTATGCTCCATCAATCAATAATAAGTTTTCAATTTTTGGAATTATTATAGCCATGGCTTTTCGTTTGATGATATTATATTTTATGTTTCCGTATTTGAAACTAGCTAGTTCTTTAAAATCACACATTAATAAAATCTAAATTCAATTATAATGCAAATTATTTTATCCCCACTTCAAATCGATCAGAAAACTACGCGTATTGCTTATGAAATAAAAGAATTTGCTTTTGAAAATAAAAGTATTTTTCTTGGTGGAATTTGTGGCAATGGATTGATATTAGCCAAAAAAATAGGCACACTTCTCCATGATTTTTTTAATATTGAAACCGTAGTTTTTGAAATATATATAAACAAAGATCTTCCATTGTCAGAGGAGATTTTATTGTCAATCGAAGGAAAATCATTTGAAAATGAAACAGTTGTTTTGCTTGATGATGTAATAAACTCTGGTAAAACGATGCAATACGCTTTGATGAAGTTACTTGAGTTTAACCCTCGTGCCATCAAAACCGTTGCTTTAGTAGAGAGGTCTTATAGAAGATATCCTATTCATTGTGATTTTGTTGGTTTAAGTTTATCTACAACACTAAAAAATCATGTAGAAATCAAATGTGAAAAAGAAGAATTTACGGCTTATTTAGTATAATCAATGGAAGATAAAGAAACGGAAAAAGAAAGTTTATACTCTAATTTAGAAAAATGTTCTACTTATGAGCTTCTCTCAAATATTAATAAAGAAGACCAAAAAGTAGCTTTTGCTGTAGAAAAATGTATTCCTGAAATAAGCTCTTTTGTTGATGCATCATACTCAAAAATGAAAGAGGGTGGTCGTTTGTTTTATATTGGTGCAGGAACTAGTGGTCGTTTAGGAATTTTAGATGCAAGCGAATGTCCACCGACTTTTGGAGTTCCTTCTGATTGGGTAAATGGTATAATTGCTGGTGGCGATTCTGCGATTAGAAAAGCAGTAGAATTTGCTGAGGATGATTTGAATCAGGCATGGATTGACTTAGAAAAAGAAGGAATTGATTCTCAAGATGTTTTATTGGGTATTACTGCATCTGGAACAACGCCCTATGTACTTGGTGGTATAAAAAATGCTGTTGAAAATGGAATTATAACTGGAGGACTTTCTTGTAACCTTAATAGTCCTTTGTCAAAATTGGTTTCTTATGCTATAACTCCTATTGTCGGACCAGAATTTGTAACAGGAAGTACAAGATTAAAAGCAGGTACTGCTCAAAAAATGGTATTAAATATGATTTCAACTTCTTTAATGATTAAATTAGGTCGTGTAAAGGGCAATCGTATGGTTGATATGCAGTTAGCAAATAATAAATTACTCGATAGAGGAGCAAAAATGGTGCAAAATGCTTTACATTTACCTTATGATAAATCAATGGAATTATTAAGATATTATGGTTCTGTTCGATTGGCCATTGAAAATAAACATAATAGATAGTTAATTATTTTTGAAATTTTAGAGATTACTTTTATATTTTTAGCTAACAACTTACAATAAAATGAAAAAAAAATATTCTTTGTATGTATTGTATTTTGTGGTACTAACTTTGTTTTTTACACATACAAAAAAACACCTTTCTTCCTATCCTAATATTGATAATCCAATAAAATGGGACGTTTTTGGATATTATTTATATTTGCCTGCTACTTTTATTTACAAGGATATAGGTATTCAAAATAAGGATTGGTTAGATCATATTTATAAAAAATACGAACCCTCTGATACTCCTTATCAAATTCATGAGGGAGTTGGTTCTAAAAATGTAATTGTTTATCAACCAGGTTATTCTATTGTGTATGCTCCTGGATTTTTTATAGCACATTTATTGAGTAAAACACTTGGTTTTAAAGCTGATGGGTTTTCTGTGCCTTATCAATGGTCTCTTTATGTTACTTCATTTTTTGTAATTATTATTGGATTGATTTTCTTTAGAAAAATTCTATTAACCTTTTTTAATGAAAAAATAAGTGCTTTGGTTTTATTCAGTATTGTTTTTGGGAGTAATTATTTTTTTTCAGCATATTATGATCCAGTGATGGTGCACACTTATCTTTTTACTATAAATAGCATGATTTTATGGTCTAGTTTACAGTGGATTATGTCTAATAAATCCAAACATTTTTTTCTACTTTGTTTGAGTATAACTTTAGCCACTTTGTGCCGTCCGACAGAAATAATTTGGATTCTGGTTCCTCTTTTAGGCAAATCATTAAAATGGGTTGAACTAAAAGAAAGAATGATGTTTTTATTGCAAAAAAAAGTGCTTATTATTAAAGGAATAGTGCTTTTTATCGTATTTTTCTCCATTTATTTACTGTATTTGTATTACGTCAACAAAAATCTTTTTCAAATTAATTTTCATACAGAACGTCTAGCTTTAGAGGATCCTTATTTATTGTCTTTTTTGTTTAGTTATAAAAAAGGTTGGTTGATTTACACTCCTTTGATGATTTTTGTTTTTTTGGGTTTATATAAGTGGTGGAAAATGAAACATGCCTATTTTCTTTCCATTATTTTGTTTTTAATTTTAAATATTTATCTTTTATCAAGCTGGGAATGTTGGTGGTATGGTGCGAGTTTTGGACAAAGGTCTATTGTTGAAAGTTATGTTTTACTCGCTTTACCTATCGGATATTTTTTTAAAGAGTTGAAAAATAAATATCGGAGAATAATTGTCTTTAGTTTGTTGTGTTTTTTTATTTTACTCAATTTATTTCAAACGTGGCAATACAGAAATGGTTTGATTCACATCGATAGAATGACAAAAAAAGCTTATTGGAAAGTATTTGCTTCTACCACATTACCAGTTGATTATGATAAATTATTGAGTGTTGATTTTAGTCAAACGGAAATGAAAGAGTTTGCCTATTATCAAAAAAATTACATTAAAATTATTGACCAAAATATAGAATTTGGCAAAACAAAATCTCCATTTATTGTGGATACCCCTGAGGCAAAAAATAAAAAATCTATTCTTTCAAATAAAGATAATCCATTTACATCAGAATTTAGTTGTTCAATGAAAAATATTTCAACAACTTATTTTTGGACGCACATCAAAGCAAATGTTTATATCCTAGATTCATTAAATTTACCTGAATTTACTATAGTTTGTCACATGGAATCCAAAAATAGAGTGTATAAATATGCAACGATGGATTTGAAAAAATTTAAATTAAAAAATAATGAATGGAATGAGGTTTATTTTGAGTATCTCAGCCCCTATATTCGACATAAAAAAGATCGTTTAAAAATATATGTGTGGAATTTAAATGGAAATCCTTTGTATATCAATGAGTTTAACGTGAAAATGTTTATTCCAAAGCACGAAAATAAATAAAGATGTTCATAACATTTTATACAAAATGCTAAACTTAAAAAAAATCCGTATAATTTTGTAATAGATATGATTTCTTATAATTTAAAAGATTTAGAGGTGCCGAAAATACATCAGTTGTTGTTGGGAGCTATAGGTCCACGTCCTATTGCTTTAGCCTCTACAATTGATGAAAATGGTGTTTCTAACGTTTCGCCTTTTAGTTTTTTTAATGTTTTTAGTGCAAATCCTCCTATTGTTGTTTTTTCTCCTGCTAAAAATGGCCGAACTTTAACTCAAAAAGACACTTACAACAATTTAAAAAAAGTCCCAGAAGTGGTTATAAATGTGGTGAATTACAGTATAGTTCAACAAATTAGTTTAAGTTCTTCACCTTATCCTCCTGATGTTGATGAGTTTGTCAAAGCAGGTTTTGAGAAAATTCCTTCTGAAATGATAAAACCATTCAGGGTAAAAGAATCACCTGTTCAGTTAGAATGTAAAGTGAATCAAATTATTGAGTTAGGTGATGGAGGAGCAGCTGGAAATTTGGTTATATGTGAAGTACTTAAAATACATATAAGTGAAGAGGTATTGTCTGAAACGGGTCAGATTGATCAGAAAAAAATTGATTTGGTCGCACGAATGGGAGGAAATTGGTATTGTAGAGCAAATGGAGACAGTTTGTTTGAAATTGAAAAGCCATTAACTACAATTGGAATTGGTTTTGATTCTTTTCCTCAAGAAATATTGAATAATGCTTTTTTAAATAAAAATGAAATGGCTTTATTAGCAAGCGTTGAAAGCATTCCTGATGAAACAGAAGTGAATGAGTATAAGTTGCTTGAATTGAGCGAACTTTTTATCACTTTAGAAAAAAATCCCAATGAATTGAAAAAAAAATTATATCAAAATGCTTCAAATTTGATTGCTGAAAACAAGATTATTGAAGCATGGAAAACCATTTTATCATTTAACGATTAATAAAATAAATTATGTTTAAAATTCAAGGTGTACTTAAAGTAGCAAATCCTATGGTACAGGTTAGCGAAAAATTCAGTAAAAGAGAGTTTGTTTTAACAGACAATTCAGGTATGTTTCCTCAAGACATTCTATTTCAACTTTCTCAAGAAAAATGTAGCTTATTAGATAGTTACCAGCTTGGCGATGTGTTGGATGTTTCATTTAATATCAGAGGAAGAGAATGGACAAGTCCACAAGGCGAGGTAAAGTATTTTAATTCATTAGAAGCTTGGAGAATCGAATCACAAAGCAAAAATACACAGATACCTGCTGGTGGGCCCTCAGCTATGAATTTAAATCCAACCTCAAGTACCAGTGATAAACCCACTTTTTCAACTGAATCCGAAGAAGATGATGTATTGCCATTTTAATTTAAATTGTCAATAAGTTCAAAATCAGAAGATAATAAACGTAGAAAGATTCTTTTTGTAAAATTCAGCAAGTATATTTTCATTAATGTTTGTATGTTTAAAAAAAAATACTAATTTTGCACTCCAAAACATAGAAAAACGATTCTATGAAGTAAATAAATCGGGGCGTAGCGTAGTCCGGTCATCGCGCCTGGTTTGGGACCAGGAGGTCGCAGGTTCGAATCCTGCCGCCCCGACAGGGGATGAGAAATCATCCCTTTTTTTTTGATTTATTGTTACATTTTTCTTTTGAATTAAAAAACTGTTACAAGTTTAAATAAAATTTAATTGGGAAATATAATTTTCATAATTTCAAAAATCTTTCTAAAAGAGGGTTGGAAAAAAATAAATCAAAGAAGTAAAACTAATGAAATTAAATTGGTCCCGTAGCTCAGCTGGATAGAGCAACTGCCTTCTAAGCAGTAGGTCTTTGGTTCGAATCCAAACGGGATCACTTTTTAACGATTTATAAGGCAAAGCCGTCTGATTTTCAGGCGGTTTTTTTTATTTGTAACACCGCAAAATCGTGAGTCGTATCAAAGACTAAAATTTTGCACTATGATCAAATTTAATCCAATGCCAAAAATCACATTTTTTATTAGAAAAGGAAAAAACGATATTTTATATTGTAGAGTATCGTACAAAGGAACTGTTTCAGAATTTGCAACCCATGAAGTTGTAAATATAAAACACTGGAATCAGGAGCAACAAATATATTTTTCTGAATTTAAGAATAAAGATAGATATATCAATATGTACGTTCAAAGTTTGTCTTTAAAATTAAAAAGTAACGCTTTGCTTTGTGAATATAAGAACTCGAAAGAATTAATCAACTCAATACAACCACAAAAAGAAAAAGAACCGACTACTTTAGTGAAAATAGTCAAAGACTATATTGAACAATCACAAAAGAAAAAAAGAACTGGTACCATCAGAACCTACGAAGTAAGATTAAGAAATTTAATACTTTTTGAAAAAGTTACTAAAACCAAGTATGATGAACATTTTTCTTTAAAAGAAGCTGAAAAATTTATAGCATGGTTTATGAAAACTAGAAAAACAACAAATCAAACCACAGCTAGCAGACATATTGAATTTTTTAAAACGGCTCTAAAACATTCATCTAAAATTGGAAATATTAAAAATTATGAATTGATAAATTACGAACCAATGAGAGATAAACCAAATACACCAGTACATCTAAATAAAGATGAGTTAAAGAAAATTATTCATTTTAATTTTGAAAATTCAAAAATATCTATTTGTAAAGAATTATATTTATTCCAAATATCCACAGGAATAAGCTATTGTGATTTATGGAATAAATTTACCATTCAAAAAAATATGTTAATCGGGACCAGGTCAAAAACAGGGCAAATGTTTTGTATTCCAATTGATGATATTGCTAAAAACATTTTAAAAAAATACAATGGTAAACTACCTTTTTTATGTAATGCTTTATATAATAAATATTTAAAACATATTGCCAATAAGCTAAATATAAAAAAAAGACTTACAACTCATACAGGTAGAAAAACTTTTGCAACGCTCCAAAATGAAAACGGCTGGAGTTTAGAAAGTATTGCTATGATGTTAGGACATTCGAGCGTAAAAACAACAGAAATGTACTATATTGGAAAAAATTTTAATAGATTAGAATTTGAAGCAGAAAAAAGAAACTCTTTTAGTAGTTTTTTAGAACATGACTAAATTTATTTTTCACTAAATAGAAATATAAATCATCTGGAGTAAAATTTTGCTGATCCTGGATAGGACTTAATAAAAAATAAAAAGAAGATTGTTTAATCAATTTTGCTGTTAATTCAGTACAAATGAATTTATTATTGTTTTTGTATTTATCTTTTACCTTTTTAGCACTTATTATTTTTCTCCAAAATCCAAAAAAAAGATGTTTATAGTCATAGTCCACGCCAAAATAATTGATACAATCTTTAGAATATTGAACAGAATTTACTTCAAACGGAGGTCTAAAAACATCAAATTCATATCCAAATTCACTTTTCCATCTGTTATATTCTCTAGGAAATGATCCCTCTTTTTGTGCGTCGAAAATGCAAAGAGTGTTATTAATCCAAAGTGCTTGAGCTGAATGAGAATATTTGCCGTTTGAAACAGTCGTAATTCCTTCAGAAGTTACTGAATTTCCTTTGCACAGGAAGACATCAAAATCATTAATCAATGTTTCCATTTTCTACCTTTTGAGCGTGGTAAAATGCTTTTGCACCACTCAATAAACCAATAATGTTTAAAGTAAGTTTCAAGTTTGGTTTTGTATCAATCATTCCACTTTCAGCAACAAAAACACAAGCACCACCAACAACAGTAAATAGTCGTCCGATTTTCTTATGTTTTGCAGGCGTTTTTGCTTTAATTCTTTTAAATATATTCATGATAATTAATTTTCTAAAATGGAATCAATTAAATCAAACAAATGACTTAAACTTGTCGGAACTACTCCATTAACAGAAGTAATTGGAATTGCTCCATGGCTATTATTTTGATGAGAAATTAAAAACGGTGAGGGATTGCCCACAACATAGTATTCAATCCAAAATTCTCTTAATTCAACTTTTTCTACGGAAATTTTTTGTCTTTTGGTTTTAAAAGGAAAAATATAACCGTTAATCGTTTGATTTGCTAAAACTCCAAAATCAAAATTAAAAAACTTAGTGCCTGATGTGATAATTATTGCCATGATTATAAAGTGTATTCAGTTATTTGTAAATTAGCCGTTCCTGCATTGGTACAAGCCCAAACTTCACCAGTAAAACAAAAATCATCAATAAAAGGAAGATTTTGAGCCAAAGAAAAAGAATAATTAGACGGCGAGGAAGCACTTTCATATTTTATAAAAATACGTTGGTTGGAAGCATTTTCAAAAATCAATTTAGCTCTGTCATTATTTTGATTTAAAATTTTAACAGGTGTAGAGTTGATTGTAATGGTATAATCATTTGTTTTTTCAGTAGGTAAGGAATATTTTCTTATTTGAGATAAATGTGAAGAAATTGTTTCAAGCTGTCCAACAATAGAAGAATCAACAGAAATATCACAATATTCCACTAAATAATAAAATAAACTTTCTTCATCTGCGTATGGTTGTTCAGAATAATCTACTGCATCTGAAAAATTAAATGAAAAATTTATTGAAGTATCGTCTTTAGATTTTATTGTAAAAACTTGACCGTTTTTTGATACCAAATAAGGAAAACAATACTGCTTTCCACCCATCTCGAAAACCAAACGCTGATTTATCACGTAAATTTTTGTCATACCATAATTTTTTTAGGATCTAAATATTTGCTGTTTTTATCTTTTACTGTAAAATGTAAATGAGAACCTGTGCTATTTCCTGTATTGCCAACTTCTGCGATAAAATCATTTATTTTAAAGGAATCGCCTTTTTTAAGGTAGGATTTATTCAAATGAGCAAAACCAACTCTTAAGCCGTCTTTTCTTTCTAAAATTATTTGGTTTCCACCCTCTGAATTGTAATAAGATGAATATACTTTCCCTGAAAAAGGAGCTTTTATTTTTGTTCCTGTTGGTGAAGCGATGTCTATTCCATTATGAAAAGAATATTTTCCTGAAATAGGGTGTGTTCTGTAACCAAAATCACTTGTAATTTTTCCATTGAGCGGTTTTAATATCAAGTTTTTAGTAAAAAAATGAATGACCAAAACAATCACTGTGCTAAAAATAATCAATAAAACGATGTTCTTTTTCATTGTTCAATTTTTGCTCTAATTAATTCTTTATTTCTCCATGCAATGACAATCAAAGCAATGACAACGGCAGTAAGTACCAATTGCTTTACGCTCAAAGATTCTATTTTTTTTACAATGTTCATTTAGTAAGTTCCTGAACTTAAAACATTTTCAGAAGATAAAATTTGCTGTGCTTCTGAATAATCATATCCTTTATTCAATAAGTCTTCCAAAGTGGTTTTTCTTAATGTTTTATCGGTTTCTGTAACTTTTGACTTTTCGTATCTTTTGTACAAAAAATAAACCACTACTATTGCAATGATTCCTATGATTAAAGACTGTTTCATTTTTTCTTAGTTTTTGGTTTTTTACACGTTTTTTTTACTACATCGTAACCATGTGGTAAACGATAACCCAAAGAATTTAAATCTTTTTTTATTGAAGAAGAAGTTACTCTTGCACCAACTTTTGTTTTACATGGTTTTTTTTTCATACTACTTGCTTTTTACTTGTTTCCAAGCAGATTTACGAGTTTTTGCTTTGCCTGATTTTAATAAGGCATTTACTTTTTTCACATTTGCAGAAAATGAAGCTCTTGCTTGTTTCTGTTTTGCTGTAACTTTTTTTGCCATCGTTTTTGTTATTTAATTATTAATATCGTTTGCATTACCTATCCAAGGAAAATTATCTTGTGTAGTGTTTGTTGTGATTTGATTTGCTGTATTTAGTGTAGAAATAAATTCATTCAAAGTAGTTGATTTTCTACCCATTACAGACTGTACAACACTTTCAGTTTTTGGTCCAAAAATACCGTCTTCTGTTAATCTTGTAACTCCTGTTGGATTAGCAATTTTTGTATTGTAATAACTTTGTAATTGTTGAACTTCTTTTGCTTTTGCTCCTCTTTTTAAAGTAGTATTACTTCCAATTGAGGGTAAAGAGTTACTTTGATTGTTACTAGTTGTTGAAGTATCAAAAGATTCTGATGTTTTATTTTTGTTTTTATACCAAAAATAAAGAACCAGTAAAAGCAATACGACTAAAATAAGCCATTTATATTTTTTTATCTTTTTCATTGTACAAAAGTTTTTCTTAATGCAACATCACCAGTAGATTTATTGACAATTATCACGTTATTTAATGATGATTCTACTTGATTTACCGAGGAGTTCGTACTAACATAGTTCTCTAATTTTAATCTAATTTCTTCAATTTTAAGCTTTAAACCGTTTATGATTGAAGAAAACCTTTGGTTTTTTTGCACCAGCGATGGCAAAAGTCCTAAATCTTCTACTGCTGTATAATTTATGCTAAGAAGATATTCGATAGATTTTTTTTGAGAATCAAATTCATCTAAAAGAAATTGATAAAAACTTCTTAAATCTTCTGGAACAGAATTTTTTGTAATTTCTGAAATTTTAAAAATTAACCTATTCTTTGTTTCAGAAAGAGCTTCGAGAGATTCGGACTTTGTTAGCGTGAAAACAACGCTATCACCAGTGTCGATTCTTTCGGTTTCTTTAATTTCATCTTCCAAGAAAGTCAATAGCGAGTTCATATGTTTCAATAAAAGATTTTTGAGACTTAAAGAATTTTCTGAAACAGTAGATTTTTCTGAAACAGTAGATTTTTCTTTTGGTATTGGAACTTTTATATCTTTTTTCTCTTCAACTGTAAAATCAGGTTTCCAATTTGGTTTAAAACTTGCTTTGTTTGGCTCTGGCTCTTGTTCTTTTTTATAGATAAATTTCCAATATAAAAAAGCCGTTGTTCCTAAAACAACTAATATAAATAGGGTGATAATCAATCCTTTTTTCATGCTCTGTTAATTTTTAAATCGTTTTCTAACATTCTGTGTAATTTGCTCACATAATCAGGATCTGTGGCATAACCAACTTTTTTAATTTCTACAATAAATTGATATGGATCGTTTGGATATTTTAATGCGTTTTTATATCTTTTATTCTTATGAAAAAATTGTGCATATCCTACCAATCCTTTGTATGGTGTTTCCCAAGTAGCAAATCCGTCTTTTATTTCAATCCATTGACCATTAACAAACTCTTTTGTTTTTAATTCAATGCTGTTTTGTCCTTTTGTGGATTTAATACCTCCAAAATTGTTGTATTTTCTAAGTAAAGAGGATTTTCCCCAACCAGTTTCTAAAGCGGTTTGTACCATAATTGCCTGCCATGGAATACCGTATTCATCACCCACTTTTTTAGCCATTGGAGAAAGCCAGTTATACCAATCGGATTTTGGAGTTTTTCCAAGGTATTTAAAAGGTTTTATATCGTCTATACTAATATTCATAAGTGCAAAAATGATTCTCCAACCAAGCAATGCAAGGAAAGTAAAAATGAAAAAAAGTAATATTTGTTTTTTGACAACTTCATTCATTTTTGTTTTTTCTGTTTTTATAATAAACTAAGATTGAAAGAAAAGCTGGTACAAGTAAAGAAACGATTTTAGCAACGCTTTCAACTGTCGATAAGTGAATTACCCAACCTGCACCTGCTAATCCAAAATATTCTAAAAACTCGTTAAAATTACTTTTCATTCTTACTATCTATTTTACTTAATTGCTTTTGAACATAGTAGGAAATAACAGCAGAAACAACTGAAATAAAAGCAAAAAAAAGTATTGTTTTTACATAATTATTTCCTGTATTATTTAATCCAATCATATTCTTTTTAACATTCCTTTAATTTTATAGTCATTATTTATCATTCCAACCCAGTAATCAGATAAATCACTTTTAATCCATGATCTCAAATCAGAAGAAGAACTCCATAATGCACCTTGTCTATATCCAAATGCTTTATAGAGTAAAATAAAATCAATGTCATTTTTTACGTAAAAAGTCATAATTTTTAATACTCCCTCTTCGTCTGTTCCTGCTCCGTGCATAGCATTAAATAATTTTTCTGCTGCATGAACATAAGTTTGCTCTGAAAATGACCTTGAAACACCTGCTTTTTGGTATTGGATTAACTCGTTGTTTTCTTCCAACTCTTTTTTTAATTCATCTGCATTTTTTGGCTTATGGATATAATCTTGAAAAAAACGGACAATTTTTCTCCAAAAAATGGCTAAAAACAAAATAATCAACAAACCTACAATGAGTTGTTCACGACTACTTAAACCGCTCCACCATTTTTTCATTTTTTAGATAATCTTGCAATGGTTATTAAAAATAAACCTGCTAACATTACGCCAACAGTAAGTAATACAATGCTGTTTGTATCTAAATCAAATTTTGTATTTACATCTAAATTCATTTTTTAGACAATTTAGGTACAACAAATAGGATAAAACTGAAAAGCAAAATCAATACTGCACCCATTTTAATCATACGTTCAGTATTATATTTTTTATCTTCCGCCGGATTAGTATCCGTATCTGATCCTGTTCCTGGAAGATTTAAAGTAATGGGAAACCAAACCTCTGAATTAGGCAATGCTTGATTTTGTAACTGATTGGATACTTCTAATTCTAAAGCCATGATGTCTATTTTTTAAGTAGTTTAGAAATTACAATAACTCCGATTAGAAGAAGAACTACTGAACCACCAATAATGATGATCATATTTCTTTTTTTGGCAGTATCTTTAGATATTTCTGCTTCTGCTTTGCTTTGTTCCTGTGCTTTAAGTTTCATTGCATCAGCTACACCTTGAGCTTGAATCTCTAATGACGCTGCACTTTGTCCTGTTTTAGCTAAATCTTCAGCTTGTTTGTTTAAACTTTTTAAATCTTCGATATTTTGTGCTTTTTCAGCTTCTAATACTTTAATTTCTTCGGCAATTGGTTTAATCTTTCCTAAAATAATAGTGATCAAACTTTGTTGTATAGCTGATAAGTCTAGCACATCTCGATCTTTAATTTTTCCAATCATTCCTGTAAATGCCCATTCCCAGGATCTTGATCCAACAAATTCTGTTGATTGATTCGATATTTTAGCTATTTGACCGTCAAGTTCAGCCTTTTTAGAGTATAAAGGAATAAGTTTTTCGTCAATTTTTATATTTCTATCTCTTAATTCGTTACTAGTCATGCCTTAGATTTTTTTAATAAAGTGAATAATAATATTATAGCAATGATACCAATCACGCCTCCAATCACCATTTTAGTAGATAATCCACCTGCTTTTGCGGATAAAGCGTTTGCTTCTGCTTCCCTGGCCTCGGCTTCTGCTATTGCTACTTGGCTTTTTTGGTAATCTTTATTAAATGCCGTCATGCCAGTATTAACAATACTTCCAACTGCACCTGCAATATTTCCCCATAAACCAGTATAGTCTTTTTCTTCTTTTTCTTCTTCTTCGCCTACCATTATTTCTATTTTTTTCAAAAAAAGCCGCCTAAAATAGACGGCTTTTCTCGTTCACGGTTTAACAAAATTTATCTTTTACATTCTACGTAACAAACCTACTTCAGCCAAAGTGTCATCAGCTTGTTTTACATCTCTCCAATGTTTTTGAGCTCTGGAATCGTGGGCACCAAAAGCTAAAGTCATTGTTAATGACGTACCTGCGTTTACTTGGAACACAAAAGCGTGTTCGTTGGAGAAAATTACAGGAAAAGCTAATTTTTGGAAGTCAATGTCCAACATATCAGGATTGAAGTTGCTCGCACCCTCTTGTAAAACTCTTAACGGCAATTCTCTACGAATTGGATCTTCAAATGGAGAAAAGAAAATTGTTTCAAAAACATTGTCGTAGTTTGAAGAATCTTTTTCACCAGTAGCAATAACTTTTGATTTAAGTTTCATTTCTGTAATTCTCATCGGAGAGTTACCAGCAAAACGAATAAGTTGGTTGATTTTTCTGCTTGCGTTTAAAGATTTTGCTCCTAAAAAGCAATTTTCAAATGTGGCAGGAAGATTAGCAGGATTTGCTACCACAGGACCATCTTCTAAAAAGACAGCCGAACCCAATCCTGAAGTTTCATTTAAAACTTCTGCCTGTTCTCCAAACATAGTGTTGTTTTGTTGGTAATCACCAGATGGATCATCAGATGATATAGGAAAAATAATGATTTTGTAGTCCGAAGTATCACGGTTTACAATATTCCATGATAGACGGATTGCTTTAGAGCGTTCCTCTAACATATTTTTTGTTCCTGATTTAGGAGCAAAAGATTTTTCTCTAACGGTGATACCCAAAGCTCTTGTTTTGTTTGGATCACTTGCTATCAACTGAGCAATATTATTTTTTTGATTCATTTTTTTTTGTATTTAAAGATTTTATACTAATTTATTTAATACCAAATTGTTGTCTAGGTGGTGCAGGACTTGGAACAGGTCCAACAGGTTTATACGGAATTGTTTCAATTTCTTCTTCGTCTTTTTTGAAGAAATACCCTATTTTACCGTCTTTTTGTTTTTGTTTCACAAACACAATGACAACTATTAACCCTACAAGTAAGATTAAATTGACAATGCCTAAAATTTTGATTGGATTTTTTCCCATTTTACTTCCGATTTTTAATTTATTATCGAAAGCAAAGTTTTATATATTAAAAAGAATGAAAATTACTTTCTAATACTTTGTATTACTTTTTGTTAGATTTTGTTATTTTTCAATAAAAACTAATTTAATAAACTCTTTATATTTTACTATTTTTGTTTTATTAAATTCTTTAATTTCTAGTAAATCTAAATCTTCCGTAATTAAATAATCTGCTTTTCCATCTTTAGAAAGATTAAGTAAAAAATTATCTTTTTTATCTCGACAAATATCTGTATTTGTTCTAATTTTTACTTTTTCCATTATAACATCTAACAATTCTAAAAGTTCTAATATTTTTTTTTCTGTAAAAAGTTTATTAAATTTTGGTCTTTTAAGAACTTCAATTAATTCTGAATAGGATTCATTACTAAAAAGGATTTTAAATTTTTTATCAGCCATCCAATCCATCAATTTTGGACTTCCTTTCCCTATTAATGAAATGATAAAAATATTAGTATCAATAACTAATCTCACTTTTTTGATTTTTTGATATAACGTGCTTTTCTTACTTTTTCCGTTTCTTTTATGATGTCTTCGGGATTTATACTATTATTTTTTAATTCAGATAAAAGAATACTTAACCTTTTTTTAAAAGTATCTTTTTCTATCGCTTTTATTATTGCTAATTTTTGATTTAAATCACATTGTTTAACTATTGTTAATAGTTGACTAAAATCAAAATCAATTTTTACAGTTTTCATTGTTTTAATTTTTATTCAAAATTACACTTTTTTTCCATCAACTAGTATATAACCATCTGTTAAACTAAGTACAACTTGTTTATTATCTACCTTTTCATCTCCTAAATATTCGCCAGTATCAAGGTTGTAACATCTTAATAAAACTCCATTTTCAATGTTCATAGCGTGAAAAGTAAGATTATTGTCTTTTTCTCTTCGCAGTATTGCCCACCCTTTTAATTCCATATTATTCTAAAATTGGCTCTCCAAAAAGATCATAAAACTTTTTTAAAACTTTTGGAGGAATGATTTTCATATTTTTCTGATAACCTGCTTCTTTTAAATCTTCAAAAAAAACATCATTCATTAATTTCTGTAATGAAGATTGGCTCATGCCGTACATCGTTCTCAATGAAAATTTAGTTATTGTTTTATAACTCATTGCAGTTGAATTGTAATATTTTCAAAACGATTTTTAGACTTTTTAATATGATCAAAAATTGTTTTTATTTCAGGTTGATACCATTTCTTATTGTCATAAAATCCCTCGTTGGTTTTAAATAATGTTAAATAATCTGCCAATTTTACTATTTCAGGAGGAACTGCTGATAAATAATGAAAAACTAGAACAAAATCAACATTCTTTTGTTTAGAATTAAGTAAATAAATTCTTTGATTTTCAGTAAGCATTGGTTTATAATAACGAGTGGAATCTTCTAAAATCACTAAAGAATTGGTACAATATTGTGCAACTTTTTCTTCCAACAAACGAGTATTTGGAGAAAAAGTCCGATATAAACCTTGTTTATGACTAGGCAACTCTTCAGGAGAAAGTATAGGAATTGGTACATTTACGCCTGCTAGATTATCATAGGTTTTCATGTTTTGCCAAACAGGTGAATCGAAAGTATCCACTACTAATTTTTTTGGTAAAGCTGAATGATTGATTAATTTTTTGCAAAAGTCCGTTTTTCCAGTTCCTCTATTTCCTACCAATAAAAAGATCTTATTCGTGCGTATCTCCATATAAGTTTTCTATTGCTTCATTCAAAATTTTGTTTTCTTCTTTTAACTTCATGTTTTCAACAGAATAAACAGAGTTTTCTTTTTCTAATTTCATTTTTTTCTTTATATATTTCAATCTTAGATATAGAAATAATGAAATATGACATACTAACATTATCCAGGCCGCTAAACTCATTTCATAATAATTTTAGTTACACGTTCAATTAATGATCCACCATAAGCACTCCAAAAAGCAAAACCACTACCCATTTTAAAATGAGTATCACGACAATAATCTGTACCAACTTCAAAAAGATGGTTTAATGTATCTTTTGATGGGTACATGGTCCTATCTAACATATTGATTGCCGTTTCATATTCTTTGAATTTTTTAACCAAATGAATTTCTTCATCAGATAATTTGATTCCTGCAATTTCCTTGGTTAATGCTTCTTTCATTTTTTTAAGAATTTCAGAACCACCAAACTTTTTTCTTAGCTGTAACGTTCCAATTACATTCAAAACCAATGAATCAAAGGTTGTTAAAGTGTAAACCAATGAACGTGCATTTTTTTGAGGATCGTATTCCTCTATCAGTTCCACTACTTGTTCATGCTTTTCAATTGGAAAATCATCTTCTTTGTTATTGATAAATTCTTCATAATTCTCTTCTGGACGTTGTTCAGTAGGCGAAAACAAAACATCTTCAATAGCAACTGAATTGATTAAATCGTTTAATTTCATTTTTCAAAATCTTCTTTTAAATATTGATATTTCTCAAAAATCGGCACTAATGCACTTAAATCAGCTAATGCTTTGGTATCAAAAGTACCTGCAAGCATTTTTTTTGAAATTCTACCGACTAATTGAGGTAAAAATTGAGCTAAATCAACGCCCTCTTCAAAGGTTTTTTCATCTATTCCAAAAGATTTAAGCAAACGTGCAAAAACTTTGATGGTGGTTTTTACATCACTTTCCATATCAGCTACTTTCTGAATATAATCAGCAACCGATTTTAATTTTTTTTGTTCCATATTATAAACCAGTATAGTAACCGCCTCCGTAATTTTTTAAAGTACTTTTTGCAAATGCTAGGTCATGCAATTGTTGTTCAATCGTTCTTTTTGGTTTTTCTCCTTTTTGATTTCGGTTTGTTGCAACAATTTCTAATATTCTTTTTTCCACGTCTGAACATTCTACTTTTAAAATGTTTTCGTTTTCCTGGTCTGCTTTTTCTACTTCTTTTTCAACGATTTTTTCTACTTCTACTTCAATGACTTGAGGATTAGACGCTTTTTCTAATGCTGATTTTAAAATAATTTCAATGTTTTCACCCTCCATTTCAGGGTAAATCATTATGAAATGATTCATTTCATTTGCCAATTTTTCCTGTAAATCATCTGATTTTATTTCACTTGATTGCTCGATAGTGTCGTTGTTATCAACAATATTTTCAACTGAAATGTTTTTATTTTCCAATTGAAAATCAAGAAGAGCGATAAACAGCTCCTTGATATTAGTAAAATTTCGTTCTGATTTTAAATTGAAATGATTGATTTTTTCGTTAATTTCATCGATTTCATTTTGATTGAAGTTTAAGGCATAACTTCGTTTTCCATGTTTTAAGATTTCGCTCATGATTACTAATTGATTTTAAACAAAATTACTTTTGATTTTAGTTGAAATGTCTGAAATGATTACATCACCTCTTTATTGTTTTTTTTTGTTCAATTTTGTAATGATTTACCTTTTGAAAATCTTAATTATTGGATTTCTATTTTTTTTATAAATTCAAATTTTACTCTATTGCGTGCCGACCAGTCAAAATTTGTGTTGATTGTGTTGATTTTGATGTAAAGCATTGTTTTTATTGACTTGCATAATCAACAACATCTTTTTTCATTTTGTTGACTGTTTGTTGACAGTCAACAGAAAATCAACAGCAGTCAACAGAAAATCAACATATTTTTGGGTGTGCTTGTTGATTAATATTCTCTTTATTTATCTATCTTTTAATATAAAAATCAACAGAATTTTACAGAAATTAGCTGAAAAAAGTAAAAACATCTATTTTTTGACTTATATTTTTTCTCAAAAAAAGGAATTATTGGAAAGCTAAAGCACAAAAAAAAACCGCTCAAAATAATTTGAACGGTTTGCAATAATGAAGTGTTTATTTTTATGGAAATTTTGAATAAATATCTTTTCTATGTGCTATTGTGATAAACAAAAGAGTATCATAATCAATTAATTCAATGCCTATTCTAAAATCTGAAATTTTGATACGGTAAAATGATTTATAAGAAACCATTTTTTTTATATTAGGTATTTCATTTATTGATTTAGCTTTTTCGCATTGCTCAATAACTTTTATCAATTTATTGGAAACTAATTTACTTTTAAGTTTATCAACTTTTTTATTAAAAGAGTGATCAAATTTTATTTTCATTTACCTTTTAATTTTTTAATAATGGTATCTTTTGAAACCGTTTTACCAGTTTTTTCTGAAACCATTATTTGACCTAGTAAAAAATCTTCTTCCTCTTCAGCTTTTAATTCTTTACTTTTAATTCGCATTTGCTTTAATAAACTTTTTAATAAATTTAATTCATTTTGATTACTTGTATTAATTACTAATGTTGCCATAGCTATTTTTTTTTTTTACAAAATTACAAAAAAAAACCACCTTTTCAGATGGCTTTTGCTTAATTATTATCGTTTTAAAGAGGAATAATAAGTACTGGTTAAATTGCCGTAGTCTTCTTTGCTAAGTTCAACCTCCACAGGAACTGTTGTAAGATAACTAATAAAAACCTCGCTTATTACTTGGTTGTGAATACTTTTTTCTTTTAATAGAAAAAGTTCATGTTCTACATCATTTGTAGATTTTTGTGCAAATGGAAAACTATTCCCATTTCTTGCATTTTCTTTTTTTTCCTGCATGATTAAAAAAGTATGTACGCCGTTGCCTTTTAGGGTTGCAGAAACCATTCAGAGAATAGAATCAACAAACCTTTCGGTTTTGTTACCCATGAGGCAACGACTATCGTAAATAAATTAATTTAGAACTTCGTCTAAATGATTTCTGCACGACAAACATACAACAAATTTTTAATAAACAAGGAAAATCATATAATTTTTTTTATTTCAGATTTAAGAAATTTAGAATATTCAGCAAACATGAATTTATAAAAAACATCTATATTTTCAGTTTTTCTTGTTTTTTCAAGTGCTTCAATATATTTCAATCTTGAGTTTTTAGAAACCACACAAAGAGGAAGATTAAAAAAATTTTGTACATAATTCATTAATAATCTTGAAACTCTTCCATTTCCATCACCAAAAGGGTGAATAGAAACAAAGTCAAAATGAATTTTAAAAGATAATTTAATTTTATCCTCTATACTTTTAACTAGGTTTAATTCTTTATTAAAAGATTGCAACATATTTTTAATTAATTCAGGAACTTTTTTTGCATCAGGAAATTGTCGTTTTCCAGCAAAAACACCACTTTTTCTAAATTCTCCTTTAGAAATATCATAACTACCTAAAGAAGTATTTACAATTTTACCTGTATTTTGCATTATTAATGCACTTATATTTTGGAGTTCACTAACAGAAAGTTTTGTTTTGTTTTTTGCTAAATTCATTGTATAAATAATCGCTTTGTAATGGTCTGTAACCATCAAATGATGTTCAAAAGGTTTATTAGCAACGGTTTTACCATAATCTAACAAGTCAATTACTTGATTTTCTGTTAAAGTACTTCCTTCAATCGAAGTAGAATGAAAAGTAGAAACAAAAAGGGTATGTTTGTAATAATTGATAACTCCTTTTGTTTTCTTATTGTATTCTTTAATAAGGTTTTCATTATTTTCCATGGTTTAAAGGTATAAAACTTTTTTTAATGAAGTGGAGCTTCCCCCAAATGGGGTAAGCTTAAAAAGGTGAATTTTCCATTACTTCATTAAAAAATTCATTCAATTCATTCATAGCAAAGAATCCATAAGCATCAACATTGTTTGTTGAGCGTACCAGACCTAAAACTGTATCTGCTTCTTTTTTAGAATCAACAAAATCTAAATAAATCAATTTTTTTTGATGTAAAGCAAAAACAACTAATTTTTTTCCTAAAATTTTCATAGTATTTATTTGTTATTTTTTAATAAAATCATTTTTATAAAATACAAACGGTCGTCCTTTGTCTTTTATAAGTAAAGGAAACTCTAAATTATTATAATCTATTTGATTAAACGAATACGTTGTTACAGCAGGTTCTCCTTTGTCATTTTCATATCTATTCACATTCAAATAGCTTTTTATGACTTTATTAATGTAATTGTCTTCTCCTTTTATACCAAAATATTGGCGTAAATTTTGAGTTGTTAAATGAAGTTTTTCATTTAAAGGAAAAATAGTGAAATAGTCTTCTAATTTTAATCTAATTTCTTTAATTACATTTGGTTCAGAATGTCGAACTACATTAAAGAAAGCAGATGTTTTAAAATCTTTTTCATGAAAATACAAACGGTTTCCTGTATCAGGATATTGAATTTCTCTATTTGCTATAAAATGAACAAAAAAAGGAATTTCATTTTCTAATTTTTCATCAAATTTATTAATTCTATTGCTTAAAGTCTTTATTTTTCTAATCCACAAACGAGAATCGTAATCGTCAATTTTAATAAAATCGTCTTCATGGTTTGAACAAAAAATAAAGTGCAGCATATTAGGAATACTTTTAGGCGTTTTGCTTTTTTCATGTCTTAAAGCATCTTTTGCCGTGCTTAATGATTTAATTTTTTCATAACCGTCTTTTTTCTCTAGTAAAGTTTCTTCACTGGCAACAATTAATTTACTGGTCCAATGAGAATTAAAATCGTTCGTTAAATCGTTATTACTGATAATAGTCATGTTTTGCTTAAAAATCAATTTCATTAAAAAAATAAAAGTGGATTTTCCTGTGTTTTGTTGTTTGGAAACAAGACAAATAACTGGTAATTTTTGTATAGGAAAACGGTAAAGAATAGAAATATAATCTAAAATCATTTCATACTGTTCTTCAAAAAGATGTTCTAAAAGCATTTTTATATGAGGATAATCACCCTCTTTTAAATCATGCTTTACATTATAATAAAGATTCCAATGATTATTGATAATTGGTTGATAATCGGTATGACTTGCAACATTTGTAAAACCCTCGTATTTTTCAATTTGATGAATAATTTCTTTTCCGTGGTCTAACTTAATTTCTTCTTTGCTCCACGGTTCTAAAACTTCTTCAAGCCGTGTATCTCCTTTTTTTCCAAATGGAACAGGACAATTGATTATTTTATAATAATTAACTCCAATTCTTTTATAAGATTTAACAGCCAAAGGAACTTCAATGACTGGCATACCTTTAGCAATTTTATATGTACTGCCAAAATAGACAAAATTCTTTTCTTTAATACCAGCACTATGAAAATGATAAAACTCATTCACATTATGCAGATTAAAGTATTGTCTTAATTTTTTTGCTCCAATATCAGTTGAAATATTAATCCAATCAAAATATTGACTAGGCATTTCACCGATCTGTTCAAAACTTCTTTTTATCTCTTTGGCTTTGCCTGAATGAGTAATTAAAAGGTCGTCAAAGCCTTTTGGTTTTCCCTCTAATTCATCGGTTTTGATAGTGGCAAAATAAACAGAAATTTTTTTAGAAGAAATGTATTCAAAAATCAAATCTCGAATGGTAAGAGCTGATTTATAAAACAATCTAGGTCGTAGGGATAAATCCTTTCCCTGTTCTAGGGATTTACTACTAATGTTCTTACAATCACCGTCCCAAAGAATAACAATCTTTTTAACATTACAAGATCTAATTAACTCAATTATTTCATAGTGAATTTTGCCTGAAGAATTTTCTTTATAGTGAGAAATTGAAGTTAAACCAACGGTAGGAATATTTTTATCACACGCTTTCCAGGCCTTAAATTGTCCCTCTGTAATACAAAGTGTTTCAATTTGTTTTTTTTCTGAATACAAATCCAATAAAAGTGGAGAAAAAAAAGGTACATTTTTAGCAAAAGTAAAATCGTATTTTCCCTCACAAATTTTTTCATCGATTGGATTTAATCGTTTTTGATGACAAAGTTTTTCTTTTTGAAAATAAAACTCTTTTTTTAAAGAAAATTGAGCAATTTCTATATCTCCTCTATCTGTAATATTAAAAATTGGTTTATCACTAATAATATTTAGACCAGGAGTAATATTTAATTCTTTAAATCTTTTTTCAGCGTATTGTTTGAGTTTTATTTCTTTTACTTCCCAATGAGTAAAATCAGTAGGCAAAACAAAAGTAGATAGATTGGAAGTAAAAAAAGTTTTTTCATCAGGATCGAAAACATATTTTTTACGGTACAAATCTTGATACTTTTCATAACAGTCTTTTAATTTCATAATTCTAGTTTATTACCAGTTAAAGAATAGAAAAGCAATTGTATTTGATGTACATGGTAAGTACGTGGCAATACATGAGAGATTTTATTATCAGAAAGTAATGAAACACTCATATCAGAATACACACATATAAAATCATCTTTAGTCAATTTTTTGAGAAAACAAGAACCTATTGGTTTTTCTCTATTGACTATTTTAAAACCTAATTTAATTAACCAATGAGGATTTAAAGGAATAGGTTTAAAATCGTTTGAAATGTAATCTGAAACTATCATGATTATAATTTTTCTCTCATTAAAGAAATTAATTTGTCAAAAAGTGGAATAATTAATTCCATTTCCTTTGGAGAAAGGTAGTGTTTTGCCTTATATTTCGGTTTAGTCATAAAATCATTGTTAATTTTATAAGTATATAGAAGTTTATGGGATATATATTGCTCAAAACAACGTGCAAATATTTCTTGTCTATTTTGCAAATAATCATTTTTTGTAGCTTCTAAACGATAAGCAAAATTTGATTTAGATTTATTTGGATTAAGTCCATAAAAAAGTATTTGAAAAATATCTTCAACAAGTATTCTCATTGGTTGATTAGAAGAGTAGTTAATTCTTTTTTTTGATACTGATTTTCCTGGACCAGTTAAAAAAGGATATTTTTCGTGTTGTTCTGTATAAGTACCAAACATTAAATCTAAAAAATGACCGTATTCATGAGCAAAAGAGCCAATTCCTCCTGAATTAATAAATCGTATATTTTTTGGAATATGTTCGGGAACTTCTACTCCTGAATTTTCAAGTGCTTTTTTAAGAACATCTTCCCTTATATATCTTGAAATATTTATCACTTCGTTTTTAGGTTCAAAGTGTGCGAGTGCATTCGGAACACCACGAGATCCCAAAGCAATGCCTAAAGAAGCATTTAATCCTAAATTATTGTTTGGAAAACGCAAAACTTTGTTTAAATCATAAAGACTGATAAATAAAGCAGCTATATAATTGTATCTGTCTTCTGTTGTAAGCCAATTGCCAAATTGAAAACCTCTTAATTTATACCTTTCAATAACTTTTTTAGCATCGTTGATATTTAGTATAAAATCTTTTGGAACATCAATATTTTTTCTAAAACTGCGATAAAAAAACATAGTATTTGTTTTATCCCAAAACAAATCTGCCGTTGATTTTCCATCATTAAAAGTATCGTTTATTTTCCGTATCATTTTTTCTTATTTTTACAAGTTTTTTTACTTTTTTCGATTGCCTTATTACTTTCTTTAATAATTTTTTTAACATCTAAAGGACGTTGTTGATCAAAAGCACCTGCCATTTTTACATCATCTACTTTTGCAATTGGTTTTTTCTTTTTAAACATATATTTTAATTTAATTGGTTACTATTTTTTTTAAACGAAACGATAACAGTCGCTAAAACTAGACTTCGCCGTAGTTTAGCTTTGTGTTATCATTCCATTTCACTTTTCAAAGCTATTACCATTAATGGAATGAAAGAAGCGTAGCAAAATATCAAAAATACCATTAAACCCCTTGCATTTATAGACCAAAAAAATGGGTTTAATTCAGCAAGGACAAAAGCTATTGCTATGTAAACAAGTCCACTAAAAATAATACTTCCTAAAAGTACTATGGAGAACGCTTTAAATGTTTTTTTCATATTTACTTATTTTAAAATTAAGGATAACAACCTTTTATATCGCACTTCCCACTTTTGTAGAAATCTGATGGGCTACATGAATGGTTGCAAGATTTTCTTGCAGTTATTTTCTGCATTTCTTTGGATTCATCTTCTTCAATCATTTCTTTAACAATTTTAACTATTTCTTGCATTTCTTCATTCAAAAGGATTAATTCATGTTGTTCATGAAGAAAAATAAATAATTTTTGATAATTCATTTTTCTAAATCTTTAAAACGCATTTGAAACACTTTAATATTGTCTTCTGAATACAAACAGCTTTTACAACCGTCTTTTTCTACACACTTTTGAGAAAGTTTACAGAAAGTTTTTTGTAATTCTCTATTTGCTTCCAATGGGGGCATTTCTAAGTGTAAAAATTTTCTCATGATTATTTGAATAAAGTATTTACATAATACACTTCTTTAAATTCACAAAAAGCATTTTTAATGTCTTTTGTTGGTGGTGAAGAAAGATACAACTCTTTCATTTCACATTCAAAAAAATTGCTCAAATAAACCATGCAATTTGCAGGAATTTCAAAATGTGAATCATTTGGTAAATACAACCATCTGTAAAAAGTTGTACGACTAATTTTCAACCATGCAGGCAAAAAATTCACAGCAATTTTATATTCATCATAGGGCATTTTTTGTAACCTATATAAAATTGAATATTTGTAACCTTGATGATGTTTTTTATTCATGATGTTAAAAAATTAAAGTTAAAAAACGAATGAAAAAGATAATTTCAATTAATCCAATTAAGAGAATGAGTAAACAACCTATTTTATATGTATGCTTTTTCATGGAGGTATCTTTTTAAGAGTTCAGTTAGTCTGTAATCAGCAGAACGACCGTAAAAAGTGTTTCTAATCCGTTCAAGTCCTTGTAAACTTTCATAAGATGGATCTTCAATCATAACAAAATCCGAAAATTTTCTAATGGAGATTTTTTTATCTTCAATTAAAGGATCTCTTATAGATTTAAAAGTGTCTTTTAATTGTTTTGTTGGTGATTGAATTTTTTTTGTTTCCATAATTAACAAAATTTTTATAAGCATTAATTATTTATTTGTGTATATTTGTGCTAACAAATAAATAATAACATAAATAAGTGTGTACAAACATACATATTAAAAATTAACATCTGTGTATATGTATGTTTATTTTTATTAACAATTAAATATTAATAACTATGGAAAAAGCTGTAAATGAAAGGATTAAAATGTTAAGAAGTTTTTTAAAATTATCGCAACTTGACTTTGCAAATCAAATCGGAAGTACTGTTCAAACAGTTTCAAGGTGGGAAAATAATGCAACCGAACCAACCAAAACAACCTTAATTAGTATGAGCGAAATTTTCAATGTATCATTCAACTGGTTAAAAAACGGAACTGGAGAGATGTTTGATTCGGAGGCAAAGACTAAAGAGGGAAAAGTATTCTCCTGGAAAGAAGAAGCGTATGAACAGCTAAAACAAACGAATGATTTTTTAAAGCAGGAATTGGAGTATTTTAAAAAATTGGTTAGCCAAATGGCAGGCAAACCAAATTTTCTTAAAGGTATTGAATCAGGCGGTATTTTCAAATTTTTAGAGGAAAATACATTCAATACCGTGAGTAGAGTTTAAAATATCTACTTAACGCCTTATAAATCAATAGGTAAAACAAATCCAAACGGGGGATCACGAAAAGCCTTCCAATCGGAAGGCTTTTTTTGTTAAATAGCCCTAAATTTAATGATTTTACTGGTTTGTAGAGGATTGAAAATTTTGAAATCAAACAAAATAAATCAATCAAATACAAACTTTGGGTGAACTATTGCACGAACAAGTTTTTTTAAATTATTTTGTTCACGCAAAACTCTACAAGCCTCGCCCTATTTAGGTTTGATGATTTTTGTTAATGTTTAATTTGAGCATTTTTTATTTTGAAAAATTAGTCAAATTATTTACATTTTAAAATGAAAATTTTATGAAAAGAAATCAAAAATTTCATGTGTGATTTTGGTTAATTTTCCTTTATTACTTCAATTTAGAGCTGCACTGTACAACAATTTTGGAATTTATTCAACAGGTGGGATACAATATACATTTGATTTACAATCTCAAGCTAAAGCAAATCAATCTTTAATAGATTCTTTTGTCAAAATTAAAGCTCAAGATTGGTATGGCTTATTTGGTTTTGGATTAGAATTTTATGCTGTGTATTTCAAATGTAATATAGAAATCAAATATGCTCAAGGATTTAACAATGTTTTTATACAAGACTTCACACCCGTTTCATTGCCTATTGAAAGTATTAAAAATAAAACATGGTTGTTTACTATTATTTTCGAAGGATAATTATAAGATATTGTACTTCACAAATTTAATCTTACAAACTCTGCTTAAATTCAATTTATTTTTCTATTTTTGAATTATAGTTGAAAAATAATAAGTTTTTAAACGGAATAAACGACAGCAAACAAAAAATAGTAAAAAATCAATATTTTAAGTCAATTAAGTGGAAATTAAAGTTAAAGTTACAACTATCTATAATTGCTCATTAGAAAGAGCTTTTAAAACTCCTATACTTTGTGATGTTTCAAAAGTTCATACTGGTTGTGGAATAATGCCTAAAGTGACACATTGTACAAACGATGAAAAATGGGGTAAAGTAGGATCAAACAAAAAAGTATTTGTTGCAAAATCGCTTTCTCAAAAAGGTGGTTTTGCTTCGGTTGACAGTATTTTGGAACGATCGGAAAATAAATATTGGAAGATTCAGGTTGACGACTTTCAATCTTGGATGTTGGGTTTTTACAAATTTGTAGGTGAGTGGCGAACAACAGAAATTAATCCAAACAAAACCTTGGTCGAATATACTTATACTTTACATTCCAACATCGCATTGCTTTACCCTCTTAATTGGTTGTTTGCTAAGTTGTTTTGGAAAAAGTACATGAAACATGTGATAGAAAATATTAGACAAATGGCATATAATAATGAACCTTACCTATTTGACTAAAATTAAAAAACTTTAATTTACAATATTCTTAAATCACTTTAGAGAATTTTGGTTTGTCGTCGTTTGATTTTGTAAGATAAGTATCAAAACACATACAAACATTTCTAACAAAAGGGATTCCTTTTTCTTTTACCTTTAGATTGTCTTCTTTTAATTCAATTAGATTATCTTCTTGAAGTGGAATTAATTTTTTGATAATTGACTTTTTAAGTTCTTCGTCTTCAGGTAAAGTTGTCTCAAAATGACACATTAAATCCAATATTTTTCTTCTAATAATTAAGTCTTGTTCGTTTAAAAGATGACCTTTAATTTTATCAAACTGTTTATTTTCTGACATCTGAACATACTTTTCCACTTCTTTTTCGTTTTGTGAAAAAGCAAACCAGCTATCCGAAATAGAAGAAGCACCTAAGCCAATTAACATATTGGTGTTTTGAGTGGTATAACCCATGAAATTTCTATGTAAACTTTTATTTTTAAATGCTATTGCCAACGAATCGTGTTCAAGAGCAAAATGATCCATTCCTATTTCGATATAACCTGCATTCAAAAACATTTTTTTAGCCAATTCATACAAAGCTCTTTTCTCCTCATCATTTGGAATATCATTGTCCTCAAAACCCCTTTGTCCATTTCCTTTTAACCATGGCACATGTGCGTAACTATAAAGAGAAACTCTATCAGGCATTAATAACAAAGTGTTTTTTACCGTTTTTTCTATTGCCATTAACGTTTGTTTAGGTAAACCAAAAACTAAATCATGTGAGATAGAGGTATAACCGATTTCTTTTGCATTTTGATGAACTTTTTGTACTTGATCGAAAGTTTGAAATCTATGGATGGCTTTTTGAACAATAGGGTCGTAGTCTTGTACACCAAAACTTAATCTTTTAAAACCAAGCTGATATAAAGTACTAAGATGTTTATCTAATGTGCTGTTTGGATGTGCTTCAAAACTAAAATCAATATTTTCTGCTTTATTGTTTTTTAAAATATGTTCTAAAAGAATACTTATATTATCAGGATTAAAAAAAGTGGGAGTCCCTCCACCTAAATGTAATTCCTTAATTTTAAAAGGGAAACTTGAGTTATATTCATCCCATTCATTCATTAATGCTTGAATATAAGGTTTTTCTAATGAATGATTTTTAGTGATTCTTTTATGACAACCACAGAAAGTACATAAACTTTCACAATATGGAAGATGTATGTATAAACTAATCTCATTAGTTTTAAAATGAGTCAAATTTTTACTTATTGTTTCATTCCAAGTTTCAAATGAAAGATTTTCGGACTCCCAATATGGCACTGTAGGATAGGAGGTATATCTCGGACCGGGTATGTTGTATTTTTTAATTAAACTAGACTCTGATTCCATAACGTGAAAATAAAATAGTATGAATTAAGTTGTTAAGATAACAACTTTAAATTCAAATAAAATGCAAAATTAGTTGATTTCTACTAAAAATGTTTCATTTATTTTTTAACGATTTTCTTAATAAAAGTATTTTGATTGTCTTTTATTTGTAGATAATAAATACCTTGATTTAAAGAAGTTAAATTAATTTTAGAAGAAAAATCTTCATTAATTTTCTTATTTAAAACCAATTGACCATCAACTGTATAAAGAGAGATTTCTGCTTCAATAGTTAGATTATTGTTTTTTAAATAAATAAAATTGTTTGTTGGATTTGGAAAAATACTCCAATTTTCTAACGCATATTCATTAATTGAGGAATTTCCTTGAATATTGATTTGACCAATATATGGTGAATAATTTTGTTTAGTTGCAACCACATCGATTACAGTACCATTTGCATAAGAAGGAAGATTAAATGAACATTGACCATCAATAATTTTAGCAGTTCCAATTAATTCATTGTTTACACTAAACGCAATTTCAACATTTTCTGTTTCACTTTGAACGATAATTGTGTTTCCAATATTTGCTGGAAGATTAATCGGGTGAGATACATTTAATTCTTGTGTTATTTCGTTTCTAAAAACAACACTTGGGTCTCCAAAAAATATCCATGTTTGCATCACCTCTACCCCATCTTGCATGTATTCTTCTAACATACTCATTTGAGCATTATAGAAAAGTCCTCCTAATGTTGTTTTGTAATTATTTTCGATATTTTTAGTGTTTATCAATGTCAATTCATCTTGTGTTTCCATTGGAGGAGCCCACGCCATAAGAATAGATGAACCACAAGCTGCAATTGCTCCAGTTGGTCCTTCAGCTTTATTTGCATTAAGCCATGATTCGGAAATACAAGTTGCATCAACGAATGTTCCGTTATTACAAGCAACCGAAACAACAAATGGATATTTACCATAATTAGTAGCTTGATTGATGTGAGAAGAAGAAAATTCTCCGGTAATACAAGTAGTTAAATCTCCATGTCCTGTATAATTAAAAATACCCACTCCTTCGTTGACAGCATCTAAAATATCAGAAGACAAAGGAGAATTAGGAGCATCGTCACCATTTCTTGAACCGTCATAAAATTCATATACCTGTTGGTAACCTCCTTCAATCATTAAATCTCTCAAACCTCTCATGTGTTGCCAATCCGCTTGACCTTCATCGCCATAACCAGCACCTTCACTAGACGCTAAACCAATTGCTTTTTTATTCCAATCTCCAACTAAAGGATTTTTTTCATATTCTAAAATTCGTTCAACCATGGTTTCTATGTTGAAACTCTGACCAGATAGACGACCGACAAAAACATCCGGATAGTAATCAGTACCAGCCAGTTGACCGTAGTAGGAATCACTATATAAATTCTCTCCCATACTAGTACCATAGGAATGAACTGGAATGTCTTCTGAATCTCCAACCAAAAGCAAATACTTCAAATTGGGATTAGTAAGATAATATTCATCTAAAAAAGAAGTTATTTCTTGTAATGTTTGGCCTGTTTCATCAGTTGTTTTTAAAACGGTTTTGATGCCTCTTTGATTTTTCCAATGAACTAATTCAGTAAGAAGACTCGCTTTGCCAGGAGAAGAAAGAATTAACATTTCACCATCTTCTTCAACCGTGGAGTATTTTTCCATTTTTTCATTTTTAAAATGGTAACTAATGGTTTTTAAATCAGATGAATTTTCTTGATTAAACACTTCGTTAACACCTTCCAGATTTTTATTTAATTTTATTTTAACTTTAATTTTTTTATGTACAACAAGTTCTTGACTTACAGGATTATACTGAAAAGGAAAAAATTGAATGTTTTGCCCTCTTACTGTTCTATAAATAAAAGGATTATCATGTTTTACTGGAATTGATGGATAAAAAGCGTTTATTGAATAAACCTCAGAAAATTCATAAGCTACGGATGACGGAAGAACATTTCTTTTCAAATTTCCTTTAGATGGTAAAACTTTGATTGAAGTAATAGTATCAGTAATGATAGGAATAATTTCAATTTCTACAGCACCTTTAGAGGGTATATGGTAACTTGAACCAAAAAGTGGTAAAGCAGGTGCTCCTTTTTCTAAGGAGATTATTTTATAAATCGATTGAAAATCAACATAATTTTGATTATTGTAAGTGAGGTAATTAAAGTCTTTAACTTTAAAATTAATTTCTAAAACAATTTCCTCTTCATTTTGTGAAATAATAGAATATTCTACTTGTGAAAATATATAATGAACAGATAATAAAAATAATATAAACTTGATTTTTTTCATGTTTGAAAAATAAATATTAATAACAAAATTAATAAAAATATACACCAAATTTAATTAAAAATATTGCTTAAGTTTGAACTCCTAAAATATAATTTTAAAACAAATGAGCATTGTTCAAGAAAAGTTTTCATATATGTTTGATAAAGAATTACTTGAAGAAATAGACAAAAATAAAGTAATTAAGAAATATAAGGAAGAATCTATAATTATTGAACCTGGTCAAGAAGTAACTTTTATTCCTTTCATTTTAGAAGGTGCGGTTAAAGTACTTCGTGAAGACGAAAATGGTGAAGAATTGTTATTGTATTATCTTGAATCAGGTGATACTTGTTCCATGACATTGACTTGTTGTTATGGTAGAAAAAAAAGTAAAATCAAAGCTATTGCCGATATAGAATCAGAAATCTTATTTGTCCCTTCTTCTTTTTTTGCTGTTTGGATGGAAAAATATGAAAGTTGGAGAAATTTTATTTTGACAAACTATGAAAATAAATTAAACGAATTATTAGAAGCCATTGACTCTCTTGCTTTTTATAACATGGAAGAACGAATTATTAAATACTTGTCGGACAAAGTGAAAATCATCGGTAGTTTAGAATTGGATTTGACCCATCAAAAGATTGCTGAAGATTTACACTCTTCTAGAGTTGTAGTTTCTAGAATTTTAAAAAAACTTGAAAAATCTGGCAAGTTAGTTATTCATCGAAATAGATTAATACTTAAAGAGTTTTAAATGAAAACAAAAACTGTAGAATTAATTATCAGTCCTCCTTCACCTCATTTTGTTGGCGATGGGTTTAGAGTTCATAATTTTATTCCAAGTGTTAGTCCATTAGTTATGGAACGTATGAATCCTTTTATATTAATGGATTACAATTCAAAATTTGTATTCCCACCATCTGACACACCAAGAGGTGTAGGCGTTCATCCACATAGAGGATTTGAAACCGTAACCCTTGCTTATAAAGGGAAAGTGCAGCATCATGATAATAGTGGTAGTGGTGGAGTAATTCATGAAGGAGACGTACAATGGATGACAGCAGCTGGTGGAATTTTACATAAAGAATACCACGAAAAAGAATGGAGTAAAGTAGGAGGTGAATTTCAAATGGTTCAATTATGGGTTAACTTACCTTCACTTTATAAAATGTCGAAACCAAAATACCAAGCTGTTAAAAATGAGGACATTGAACGCTTTAAGATTGATGAAAGAGGAAGTTATCTAGAAATAATAGCAGGAGAATATCAGAATATAAAAGGAAAAATTTCCACTTTTTCACCCATCAACTTATTCAACGCCAAATTGCTTAAAGAGTCAACGATAGACTTCAAATTTCCTTCAAATTACAACACAGCTTTGTTGGTTTTGGAAGGAAGTATAGTTGTCAATGAATCGGAAAATGTGCCTCTTAATCACTTTGTATTGATGGCCAATGACGGTGAATTTTTTACCGTAAAAGCAAATGAAAATGCTGTTGTGTTAATTTTAAGTGGAGAACCCATTAATGAACCCATTTTTGCTCAAGGCCCCTTTGTAATGAACTCAAGACAAGAACTTTGGCAGGCATTTGAAGATTTCAATAATGGAAAGTTTGGGTACTTAGAAGATTAAAAAAGAGAAAAGAAAAAACAAAAAACTAAAAATATGAAAACATTAAAAACCAATATCTATTTTAAATTAGGCACCATTTTTATAATCTCATTACTTTTATTTATTCCCACCTCAATGATAAAAAGCTTAATTTATGAAAGGGAATTAACTCAAAACGATGCAATTAGAGAAGTGAGTGCAAAATGGGGAGAAAAACAAACCATTTCAGGACCATTTATTTCTATCCCTTTTTATAGATACGTTAAAGAGTATTCAAAAAAAAACTCCTCTGAAAAAACGGTTCAAATTAAAGAATACATTCACATTTTGCCAACAGAACTGAATATTTCTGGAAATATTAATCCAGAAAAGCGTTACAGAGGCATTTATGAGATAGTTGTATATAACTCCAAACTAACAATCTCAGGATCATTCAATAATATTGATTTAGAAGCTATTGATATTCATAAAAAAAATATTTTATTCAATAATGCTGAATTTGTAATAGGAATTAATGACTTAAGAGGAATTGAACAACAAGTTAATTTGAATTGGAATAAACAAAATATTTCTTTCAATCCTGGTGTTTCTTCAAATGATGTTGTTTCTAGTGGTATAAATGCTATGCTCAGTATAGATACAAATAATAATTCATCTTACAATTTTAGTTTAACAATTGACCTTAAAGGAAGTCAACTTCTCTATTTCACTCCTGTAGGAAAAGTGTCGGATATTAACCTAAAATCAAATTGGTCTAATCCTAGCTTTAATGGAGCTTTTTTGCCTGACAAAAGAGAAGTGAATAAAAATGGATTTAAAGCCAATTGGAATGTATTACATTTAAACAGAAATTATCCTCAAATTTGGACTAGTAATAAGCACACTATTGAAAATTCTTCATTTGGTATAGACCTTTTACTTCCTATTGACAATTACCAAAAATCTTATAGATCCATTCAGTATGCCATTTTAATGATAGGTTTTACATTTTTAGTTTTTTTCTTTATTGAAGTGCTTAACAAAGTTTTTATCCATCCTATACAATACATACTTGTAGGGATTGCATTGATAGTTTTTTATACACTATTACTTTCATTATCAGAACATATTCAATACAATTTGGCATTTATTGTTTCTGCGTTGGCTACTTTACTTCTTATAGCAGGTTATGTTCTAGCTATTTTAAAATCTAAAAAATTAACATTAATTATTTCAGGTATTTTGACTGTACTGTACACCTTTATTTTTGTAATTATTCAACTACAAGATTATGCATTACTTATAGGAAGTATTGGAATTTTTATTATCCTCGGACTGGTAATGTATTTTTCGCGTAAAATTGATTGGTATCAATTAAATCTCAATGAAAAAAATGAAAGGATAGAATAACTTTTTAAAATTTCTTTATTGGGTTACCAAGTTAGAGTGTAAAAATTGATTTATAGAATTGTATATAAAAAATTAACCACTGAGAAAGTAAGACCACAAAGAAAAAACACCGTAGGTGTTGTACTAAAGTGTTCTTACTTTCTTATTGGTTAAAATAGAAAAATGATTTTTAGAGACTTAAATTGGTTAGCAAATAATTTTATATTAAAAAAATTACTCCTTTTTAATTTCATTATAAGAGTTCCATACTTCAATAATGGAAGGATAGGTATTTTTTAATATTAATTCATGAATTTCATTTTCTTTTTTCCATTCTGCCTGCAAAATATCTTCTTCAATTTGAGGGCTCAACTCTTTACTTCCTTTGTAATGAAATAAATACCAATATGTTTTTTTAAGAGTTGTTTCTCCGTAATCGTTGTAAAGATGATATGTTTCACACAATATTTTATTCTGTTTTAATCCATATATACCACATTCTTCTTCAATTTCTCTTGCTGCTGCTTTTTTTGGTTTTTCATCTATTTCTATTTTACCTTTTGGTAAATCCCAATGATTCTTTCGAAAAATAAATAAATATGATTTTTTTCTTTTGACCAATCCACCTGCTGCTTCAATTTTTAAAATAGTCGAAAAAAATAGTAAAAAACTTTCTTCAGGTGAATTAGAATATATAGTATATTTTAAAGCATCTCCTGTTGTTAACAATCTATCAATCAATTCATTTTGGTGAATTAGTGCTATCTCCACTGACATAAGGATTGTGGGATTTTTTGTTTTTTTTAACTCTTTTAAAAAAGTTATTTCATGATTTTGACTAAAAACTTTGTACATTTGCAATATGAATTTAAACAATGACCGGGCTATAAAGTTAGCTGAATTTTTACTACAAATTAAAGCAATAAAATTACAAACAACAAATCCTTTTATTTGGGCTTCTGGCTGGAAATCTCCAATTTACTGCGACAATAGAGTAACTTTATCTCATCCAAAAGTTCGTACTTATATACGTCAATCTTTTTCTGAATTGATAGTAGAAAAGTTTGGAAAACCAAACATTATAGCAGGAGTAGCAACTGGTGGCATCCCTCATGGCGTTTTAGTTGCTCAAGATTTAGGAATTCCTTTTATCTATGTTAGAAATTCTCCTAAAGGACATGGTTTAGGAAAAGTAATTGAAGGTTATTATGAGGAAGGTCAATCCGTTGTGGTTATTGAAGATTTAATTTCTACTGGGTCAAGCAGTTTAGAAGCTGTAAAAAATTTGAAAGAGGCAAAATTAAATGTAAAAGGATTAGTAGCTATTTTCACTTATGGATTTGATGAATCGATACAAAGATTTAAAAAAATGAAATGTGAATTTGAAACCCTCACTAATTATGAATATTTGATGGAAAGTGCTTTAAAGAAAAAATATATAGACGAAGAAGAATTAAAATCTTTAGTTGAGTGGAAAAGAAATCCAACCGACTGGAAATAAAATTACTATGCAAATAAACAGTTGTAAGGAAGAGGTAAATTCTTCAATTCAAGAAGTTTTTAATTTTTTATTAGACACGAGAAATTTTTATAATTTACTCCCAAATGATAAAATTTCTAATTGGGAAGCCGATGAAAAATATTGTTCTTTT
Source organism: Flavobacteriia bacterium (assembly GCA_016183815.1). Taxonomy (GTDB): domain Bacteria; phylum Bacteroidota; class Bacteroidia; order Flavobacteriales_D; family Crocinitomicaceae; genus M2408. The sequence continues at coordinate 88,330 of JACPDW010000008.1, read as the reverse complement.
AAAGTGCAAGGTGGATTTGTTATTTCATTCGAACAAATATCTTTTGTTGAACCAAAACTAATAGTGTTAAAATCAGGCAAAAAAGCTCCTTTTCCATTTCAGATCTTGATTCATTTAAAAGAAACAGAAAATGGAACAGAAGGTTATTTCGAATTTAATGGGGAAATCAGTCTATTTCTTAAAATAATGGTAGAACAACCTTTAAAAAATTTATTTGATCACATGGCAAAAGAAATGAAAACAATTTTTTCTAAAAAAGAAAATTGATTTCTTTGTTCAAAAAGGTATTCATTTCACCTTTTCTATTTTCTATTTGCAAACAGCCAAACTCATCAACACCGAATATTTTTCCTTCCCATATACCTGTTTTATCTTGAAATATCGCCCATTCATTGTACAAATATAGGTTTTGGATATACAATTCATTAATTTGTTTGAAATTTTTAGATTCAAACAATGAAAAATTAACCTGAAATTCATCTAAAAACAAGTATAGTAAATCACGCAGGTCATATTCAATATTTTTCTCTTTTTTCATGCTTGTAGCTTTATGAATGTTAAAAGAAAATTGATTTACATTCAAACCTACTCCTATTATAGAAGAATCAATTTTTTCATTCTTAATATTATTTTCTATCAAAATCCCAGCAATTTTTTTATCTAAAACATAAATATCATTAGGCCATTTGATTTTAGCAAATATTCTATTAGAAATTAACAAATTTATTAACGAAATACTAATAATTTTATTAAGATAAAACCCATTTACAATGGAAATTGGTTCATTTTTTAAAAACAATGAAAAAGTTAAGTTTTTATTAGCTTCCGATTCCCATTTGGCTTCTCTTTGTCCTTTGCCATTTGTCTGATGTTCTGCCAAAATGACTGTTCCATGTGCAATTTGACTGTTATTCATCATATTGGCAACATAATTGTTAGTAGATTCAACAACTGGAATTTGAATAATTTTATTAAACAGCATAAGTTTAGTAATTATTAACGATTAAATAGTTTTAACAAAGATAAAAATAATTAGTTTTGTAAATCGTATTAAAATAAATGCAAATTAAGAAAAAAAAAGTCAATTCAAAAAAACTTTGTGATAGCATAATAGAAGGTATGCAGGACAACAAAGCAAAAAACATCGTATTACTAGATTTAAGAAAAATTGAAAGTGCAGTGTGTTCCTATTTTATTATATGTTCTGGGGAATCCAACACTCAAGTAGAAGGTATACAACAAGCAGTCGTTCGTAATACTAGAAAAAATTTAAAAGAAAAACCATGGCATATTGAAGGAAAAACAAACGCTGAATGGATATTATTAGATTATGTTGATGTTGTAGTACATATTTTTTACAAAGGAATTCGTGAGTTTTATGATTTAGAAGATTTATGGGCAGACGCTATTAAAAAAGAAATTCCTGATGAAGTTACCCCAATTTTAAACTAAAATGAACGAGAATCAAGAAAAAAAGAAAAATCCCGTCTCCATATATTGGATTTATGCATTAATTGCATTATCAATTATTGGATTTTCACTATTTAACAATAGTTCAGGGCAATACAAAATTAGATACCAAAGTACATTTTTTACCCTAGCTGATTCAAGTTATATTGAAGACGTTAAATTAGTTAATCGTGTACGTGTGGATTTTAAATTAACAAAAGAAGGTAAAAGATTTGTTAGAGAAAATGAGAATGAACAATTTTCACCTTTTAAAAAAGCTTTAAATTCTAATCAAAAACAATCTTTATTATCATCAAGAAATCCTACTTTTCAATTAGACTTGTCAGATGCAGGTAATTTTTTAGATAAATTAGATAAAACAAATGAAAATTTAAAAGCACAAGGCAAACAAACCATTCAATATGAACCAATTGAGGAAATTAATTATTTTGGAAATATTATAAGTTTCTTGTTACCCATAATAATTTTAGTTGCCATTTGGATGTTTGTAATGAGACGTATGACTGGTGGCGGTGGCGGTGGTGCTCAAATTTTTAACATTGGTAAATCTAAAGCACAAGTGTATGACAAAGGTAAAACCACTAACATTTCTTTCAAAGATGTTGCAGGTTTGTCTGAGGCAAAAGAAGAAATACAAGAAATAGTTGAGTTTTTAAAAAACCCAAAAAAATATACCGAATTAGGTGCAAAAATACCAAAAGGAGCTTTATTAGTAGGACCTCCAGGAACAGGAAAAACTTTACTTGCCAAGGCGGTTGCAGGTGAAGCTAAAGTTCCATTTTTTTCGTTATCAGGATCTGATTTTGTTGAGATGTTTGTTGGTGTAGGAGCGTCTAGAGTTAGAGATTTATTTAAACAAGCTAAAGAAAAAGCACCTTCTATAATTTTTATTGATGAAATAGATGCGATTGGAAGAGCAAGAGGACGTGGAAATGGATTTGGTGCTAATGACGAAAGAGAAAACACACTTAATCAATTGCTAACTGAAATGGATGGTTTTGGAACCAATTCCGGTGTAATTATTTTAGCCGCTACCAATAGAGCAGACGTTTTAGATAGTGCATTAATGCGTGCTGGCAGATTTGATCGTCAGATTTATGTTGATATGCCTGACATCAATGAAAGAAAAGAAATATTTTTAGTACATTTAAAACCTTTAAAATTATCCCCTCATATTGATGTTGATTTTTTATCCAAACAAACTCCTGGTTTTTCTGGTGCCGACATTGCCAATTTATGTAATGAAGCCGCTTTGATTGCTGCTCGACATCATAAAACTCAAGTGGAAAAAGAAGATTTTTTAGCTGCTGTTGACAGAATTGTGGGTGGTCTAGAAAAGAAAAATAAAATTATTACTAAAGAGGAAAAACGTTCAATTGCTTTTCATGAAGCAGGTCATGCCACTACTTCTTGGTTGCTCGAACACGCCTCTCCATTGATTAAAGTAACGATAGTTCCTCGTGGCCAGTCGCTTGGAGCGGCTTGGTATTTACCTGAAGAAAGAAGTATTACAACTACCGAACAATTGTTAGACGAAATGTGTTCTGCTTTAGGTGGTAGAGCAGCGGAGGAGATAATTTTCGGAAGAATATCAACAGGTGCATTGAGTGATTTAGAGAAAATAACTAAACAAGCTTATGCAATGGTGAGTATATACGGTTTAAATAAAGCGATTGGAAACATTTCTTTTTACGATTCACAAGGCAGAGATCAGTTCACAAAACCTTATTCAGAAGATACAGCAAAATTGATAGACCAAGAGGTGTCAAAACTGATAGAAGAACAATATCAAAGAGCAAAAAAGATTTTACATGAAAATAAAGATAAATTAACTATTTTAGCCGAAAAATTGTTAGTTAGTGAAGTGATTTTTAAAGAAGATTTAGAAGAAATTTTTGGAAAAAGACCTTGGGGTCATCAAATTATGGAAGAGGAAGTCAGCAACAATACTCAAAAATCTAGTCTTTCTGAAAATTCAGAAAACACGTTAATAGAAAACCAGAATAAAGAAGATAAAGATGGGAATTCTGAAAACTCTCAAGAACATTCTATTCAAAAAGAAAGTTAAAAAAGCGAGAGATTTTATTGAAATTTTTAAGACTTACGACAAAGAAGAAGCCAATTCTATAAAAAAATTATTGGAGAAATATAAAATTCCTGTGTACGAGATTTCTAAAATGAGAAGTTTAAATGAAAATGATGTTGTATTTCTGCTTAGAATTCCAAAAAATTTTGAACTACAAGCAAAAGAAATTCTTTTAAACAATGAATGAGATTTTAAAAAGAAGTATCACTGGATTTTTCTTTATTTCATCAATTCTATTGGCTATTTATATAAAAATTGAGTATTCCATCTTTATTTATGCTCTTTTTCTTTTGATGGTACTATTGGAATTTTATAATTTGTTTCAGAATGAAGAAAAAATACATTTTTCAAAATGGTATTTATTTTTTTTATCTATAGTTTCATTTTCAGTACTTTCTTTATCTTTTATTGAAATCATTGACTTTGTTTATGTATTTTTACTTTTACCTCTATATTTATTTACTTTCTTTTTTGCATTATGGAATAAAAGTGAAGCCCCTATTTATTCTATATCAATCTATTTTATTGCTTTGTTTTATCTAACAATCCCTTTCTCACTATTAGTTTATTTAACTATTGAAACAAATTGGGACAACCATTTATTAACTGGAATGTTTTTTATGATTTGGGCTAATGATACTTTTGCTTATTTAGGTGGTTTAGCTTTTGGTAAAAATAAATTATTTGAAAAAATTTCTCCAAAAAAAACTTGGGAAGGAGCACTTTCTGGCTTTCTTTTTGTATTAATTTTTGCAGGTATTTGGGGATTTTTTATAGACAAAGAAAATTCTTTAGCATTTTGGCTCATTGCTGCTTTAATTGTTTCACCAACAGCTATTTTAGGTGATTTGTTTGAATCACTTATAAAAAGAAGTTTTCATGTAAAAGATTCTGGGAACATCTTGCCGGGTCATGGTGGTGTTTTAGATCGTTTTGATGCCAGTTTATTGGTTATTCCATTTTTTTTTACATGGTATTTAATTTATTCTAGTATTTAACAAGGTATGGGTTTTGCTTTTAACACAATTGAAGAGGGTATTCAAGACATTAAAGATGGAAAAATCATTATTGTAGTTGATGATGAAGACAGAGAAAATGAAGGTGATTTTTTAACTTCTGCTAGAAACATCACTCCAGAATTAATCAATTTTATGGCTTTACATGGAAGGGGATTAATTTGTGTTCCATTAGCTGAAGATCGATGTGATGAATTGGAATTGGAATTAATGGTGAAAAATAATACAGCCAGTCATGAAACTGCATTTACCGTATCCGTTGATTTATTAGGACATGGTTGTACAACGGGAATCTCCGCTTCCGACAGGTCAAAAACAGTGTTGGCATTAATCGACCCAAAAATTAAAAAAGACGAATTGGCGAAACCTGGGCACATATTTCCATTAAGAGCAAAAAAAGGTGGAGTTTTACGAAGAGCAGGACACACAGAAGCTGCGATTGACATGGCTAAACTTGCTGGATTTGAACGTGCAGGAGTGATAGTTGAAATCCTGAATGAAGATGGAAGTATGGCTCGTCTTCCTCAGCTTGAACTAATCGCCAAAAAATTCGATATGAAAATAATTTCAATAGCAGATTTGATTGAATATCGATTAAAACACGATTCGCTTATCGAAAGAGTTATTGATGTTAAAATGCCAACTGAACATGGAAATTTTCAACTTTATGCTTATCAAGAAAGAATATCAAACAAAGAACATTTAGCATTAGTTAAAGGTAGTTGGGAAGAAAATGAACCAATATTAGTTCGAGTTCATTCCTCATGTATTACTGGTGATATTTTCGGTTCTTGTAGATGTGATTGTGGTCCTCAACTACAAAAGGCCATGGAATTGATTGAAAAAGAAGGTAAAGGCGTGATTGTTTATATGAATCAAGAAGGTCGTGGTATTGGATTGTTAAACAAGTTGAAAGCATATAAATTACAAGAAGAAGGCTTTGATACTTTAGAAGCAAATTTGAAATTGGGTTTTAAAGCCGATGAGAGAGAATATGGAATTGGAGCTCAAATTATTAGAGATTTAGGAATTAAAAAAATTCGATTGATTTCCAACAATCCTACCAAAAGAACTGGATTAATAGGTTATGGATTAGAAATTATTGAAAACGTACCCATTGAGATTGAAAGTAACATTCATAATGAGGAATATCTTAAAACAAAAAAATTTAAAATGGGTCATACTTTAAAAATACCTAAAAACAAATGTTAATTGCTACTAACATCAATAAAAAATTTGGAACACTCTCCGTTTTAGATAATGTGAATTTAGAAATAAAAAAGGGAGAAATCGTGAGTATTGTTGGGTCATCAGGAGCTGGTAAAACAACCTTATTACAAATTCTTGGAACTTTAGAAAAACCCGATTCAGGAAATGTATTAATTAACCAAACTGATCCTTTTTTATTAAAAAACAATGATTTAGCTTCATTTAGAAATAAAAATATTGGGTTTATTTTTCAATTTCATCACCTTTTACCAGAATTTACTCTTGAAGAAAATATACTTTTACCCGCTTTAATTCATGGAGATTCTTTGGTTGAAGCAAAAAAAAAAGCTACAGAATTAATTCATTTTTTACACCTTTCTGAAAGAAAAAACAATAAACCTTCTGAATTATCTGGAGGTGAACAACAAAGAACCGCAGTTGCGAGAGCTTTAATTAACCAACCTTCAGTAATTTTTGCCGACGAACCTTCTGGAAATCTGGATTCAAAAAATGCAGAAGAGCTTCATCATTTATTTTTTCAATTAAGAAAAGAATTTAATCAAAGTTTTGTTATTGTAACTCATAACGAAAAATTAGCCAATATGTCTGACAGACAATTGCTTATGATTGATGGGCAATTAAAAAGTTCAGAGTAGAATAATAATTTTATTTAAAAAAGGATACCACCCTATAAGTTTGTTTAAAAAAAAGTTTTAAATTAAAAAGTGTTTATAAAATATAACCTTAAAAATTATGAAATTTATGTATCATAAGTAATAAATATAATAATATTTCAAAAAGTTTTACTTATAAGTAATAAATAACTTGTCATTAATTTAAATAATATTCTCTATTTCTTTACTTTATCATTTAATTTGTTTTTATTTTCAAAACTTTAGTTCAATGATAAAATTATATGTTTTCCCTTTTATTCCATGCTTCTTCAACTGACGGCACATGGTGTCCTTTACCTCCTGCTCTCTCATCATTAAAAGTATTTGGAATTTCATTTTTTTGTGTAAGCATATCCCATGTAAGATGTTCACTTTTATCGTCTTTTCGTTGCATACTTATACAATTTTCAACAGGACAAACTAAAGAACACAAGTTACATCCAACACAGTTATCCTCAATTACAGAAGGTATTCTATCTTCGCTATTTTCTGAAAGTTTAATTGCTTGATGGGCTCCGTCATCACAGGCAATATAACACAATTGACAACCAATACATTTTTCTCTATCAATATTTGCTTTAACTGAATATTTTAGATTTAAATTTTTCCATTCAGTTACCTTAGGAAGTGCTCTACCTGCAAAATCGTATATTGTATCAAAACTTCTTTGTTCCATAAATCCTTTTAAACCCGCTTCCATTTCACGAACAATACCAAAACCATAGTGCATAACGGCTGTACAGACTTGAACTGAAGTTGCGCCTAATAAAATAAATTCCACCACGTCCCTCCAAGTTTCGATACCACCAATACCACAAATGGGCACTTTATTAATTTGACGATGTTGAGCCAATTCTTTTAACATGTGTAAAGCGATAGGTTTAACGGCAGGACCACAATATCCACCATTAGTACCACTACCATCAACAATAGGATATGGAGCAAAGGTGTCTAAATCAATACCTACGATACTTTTTACTGTATTTATCAAAGAAATTGCATTTGTTCCACCTTGAACAGCAGCCAAACCAGGATCTGTGATATGAGAAATATTTGGAGATAATTTTGTGATTACAGGTATTTTCGCAGCAGCCATTACCCATCCAACAATTGTTTTTAACACTTCTGGCTCTTGTCCAACTGCAGAGCCCATACCTCTTTCACACATTCCATGAGGACAGCCAAAATTTAACTCAATTCCATCAGCACCAGCATCTTGAACTTCTTTAATTATAGTTTCCCATTCTTGTCTTGTATCAACCATTAATGAAGCAATTACCGCATGATTTGGATAATATTTTTTGACTTCCTGCATTTCTCTCAAATTGTCTTCAAGAGGTCGGTCGGAAATTAATTCAATATTACTAAATCCAGCCATTCTAGTATCTCGATAATTTATCGAACCATATCTACTTGACACATTTATAGTTGGCAAACCTAATGTTTTCCATACTGCCCCACCCCATCCTGCATCAAATGCTTTCATAATTTGATAACCTGAATTAGTTGGTGGTGCTGAAGCTAACCAAAAAGGATTTGGTGCTTTAATTCCTGCAAAATTTACTGATATATCTATCATTTTATTTGTTTTTTAAAAAATTATGAATACCTATTCCTGCCATTTTTCCTTCAAAGGCAGCATTAACAACTTCAGACCCACCATTTACAGCATCTCCACCAGCAAAATATTTAGGATTTGTTGTTTGAAATGTATCTTGATTTACCTTAATTTTTTTTCTGTCATCAATGGTTAAATTATCAATTAATGAAAACAATTCCAGGTGTTTAGCTTGGCCAGTTGCTTTAATTAAAAAATCACAGTTTATAATAAATTCCTCTTGATTTAGTGTATTTTTAAATCGTACACCTTCTACTTTTTCCTTTCCTAATATTTCAATAGGTTGTGCATAAAAAAGACCATCAACTCCACAAGAAACAGCCAATTCATACTCAAATGGATAGGCCTTCATGTCTTCTTTTGATCCTCTATAAGCTAATACAACGTTTTTTGCACCAAGTTTAGCTGATTCAGTTGCAGCATCCATTGCGGTATTACCCCCACCTAATACAATGACATTTTCACCGATTGTTGTTTGATGCTCTTGTTTTCTCAATTTTTCAATCCACTCAACAGCTCCAATAACATTATTTAAATTTTCACCAGAGATATTTAGATTTGCAGTTGATCCTATTCCTACTCCAATAAAAATTGCGTCGTACTTAGATTCCAGATCCATTATTTGCTGTTTAGAATTAATTTTCTCATTGTAAAAAATATTAAAATTTAATTGATTTTTTAAAAATTCAACTTCAAACAAAGCATCTTCATTAGATATTTTATATGGTGCTATTCCATGTGAAATTAATCCTGATGGAGCACTTTTTGTTTCAAAAATGTCCACTTTATATCCTATTGTTTTCAATTCACAAGCACATGCGATTCCAGCTGGTCCTGCGCCAATAATTGCAACTTTTTTTTGAATATCAAATCCCTGTTCAAATGTCTTCAGTCGATTTCCAATAATATACTGCGTGGCAAAATGTTGTAATCTACCAATTTGAACAGGCAATATATCTTCTTTGGTATAGACACATGATCCTTCACACAAAACTCCAGTAGGACAAACAACAGCACAAGCATTACCTAACCAATTCGATTTATATATGGTTTGAGCTGCACCATAAACATTTCCAGTATGAATCTGTTTAATAAATAAAGGAATATCAATTTTTGTAGGACAAGCTTTCATGCAAGGAGGATCGTAACAAAATAAGCATTTTGAACTCTCGACCAAAGCTTCTGTCTTATTCATTAATGGCTTTTTCTCCTTAAAGTTCTTCTTAAACTCCTCTTTAGTATTTGGTTTTTTATATTCTATCATATTTTTTATTTTTTGACTTTTAGATTATTAGATTGTTAGACTTTTGGATTGGTTACAATTTCACAATATCGCCATAAGTTTCTGGTCTTCTATCTCTAAAAAATTGCCAAGTAGAACGAACTTCATCAATCATATCTAAGTCAAAATCAGCTATTAAAAGTTCATCATTATCCCTTGAAGCTAATGAAAAAATTTGACCTCTTGGATCCACGAAATACGATTGTCCATAAAATTTCCCAAGATTCCATGGTTTTTCTTCTCCAACTCTATTTATACAACCCATAAAATATCCATTGGCTGCCGCATGAGCTGGTTGCTCCAATTTCCATAAATATTCACTTAAACCAGCCACCGTAGCAGAAGGATTATAAACAATTTCAGCACCATTTAACCCCAAACATCTTGCACCATCAGGAAAATGACGATCATAACATATATAAACTCCAATTTTAGCATATTTTGTTTGAAATACAGGGTAACCTAAATTACCCGGTTTAAAGAAAAATTTTTCCCAAAATCCATTAGTATGTGGAATATGATTTTTTCTATATTTACCTAAATAAGTCCCGTCAGCATCTATCACAGCGGCAGTATTATATAAAAAACCAGCTTGCTCTTTTTCATAAATAGGTACTACTATAACCATTTGATATTTCTTTGCATAATGGGATAGTTTTTCTGTTGTAGGTCCTGGAACAGTTTCCGCTGATGCATACCATTTACTGTCTTGACCTGGACAAAAATATGGTGTATTAAAAATCTCTTGTAAACACAAGATTTGTACCCCTTTTTTTCCTGCTTCTTCAATATATGGTATGTGTTTGTCATACATTGCATCACAAATTTCCTGAATGGTTCCTTCACCTTCAGTTTTTGGAAGACTCATTTGTATGAGCCCTGATTTAATCATTCTTGGCATATAGTTTTAATTTAAATTGTTAATTATTATATGGTTAAACTTGTTTTTCCTCTTGCTATAAATTCTCCATCACCTGCTTTTAATAAACATTTTTCATTTTCTATTGCTATTTTTCCTCTTAATAATACCGTTTCTGTTTTACCAGTTAATTTCCAACCTTCGTATCCCGAGTAATCGCAATTCATGTGGTGAGTTTTTACTGAAATTTCATGTTCCTTTTTTGGATCAAAAATCACAATATCAGCATCTGAACCAATTGCAATAGTCCCTTTTCTTGGATACATACCGAAAATTTTTGCTGCATTTGTGGAACAAACTTCTACGAATTTATTTAATGAAATTTTTCCTTTTCTAACTCCTTCTGAATACATCAACTCTACTCGATGTTCAATAGCTGGATGTCCATTTGGAATTTTAGAGAAATCGTCTTTTCCCATCAATTTTTGTTCCCACATAAACGGACAATGGTCTGTACCAACCACTTGTATCATTCCTTGATTAATCCCTGACCATAAAGCAATTTGATCTTTTTTCTCACGTAAAGGTGGGCTCATCACCCATTTAGCTCCTTCTTTATCATTTTCATACAAGGAAGCATCTAATACCAAATATTGAGAACACGTTTCAACAAAAAGTTTTTGATTTCTTAGCGTGGCTCTTCTTACAGCATTTAAAGCTCCCTCGCAAGTCATGTGAACGATATAACCCGGACAATCAGTATAAAATAGCATATCGGTAAATCTTCCAGATGCCTCAGCTTCAGTAATTTCTGGTTGAGACAAATAATGATATAATGGCGTTAAATTACCTTCTTTTTTGTTTTTTGCAATTAAAGTATCAATCATATCACCATTTGTGGCATGAACAGTAACTAAACCCCCATTTTCTTTTACAACTTTCATTAATTGCACCATCTGTCCATCATCAATCATTAATGCACCTTTATAAGCCATAAATGTTTTAAACGAAGTAATCCCTTCTTCTTTGATAAATTGAACAACTTCTTTTGCTACATTTTCGTTAAAATCTGTTACAGCCATGTGGTATGAATAATCTCCAACAGCTTTACCTTTTGATTTTTCTTGCCATGTTTTTAGAGCATTGTATAAAGTATCACCTTGCGTTTGCAAAATAAAATCGATACACATAGTTGTGCCTCCAAACAAAGCTGCTCTAGTACCAGTTTCGTAGTCATCGCTAGATTTTGTTCCCATAAAAGGCATATCTAAATGTACATGAGGATCTATTCCTCCAGGGAAAATTAATTTATTTGTAGCGTCAATTGTTTTTTCTGCAACAATTTTTAAATTTTTTCCGATGGAAACGATTAATTCATTTTCAATATATATGTCTGCAACATAATCGTCAGATGCAGTTATAATTCTTCCGTTTTTTATAAGTATTGACATTTTTTATATTTTTTATAATTCCCCAATATCTTCATTCCATAATTTTGGATTTTCAGCAATAAATTTATTCATCATGTCAATACATTCTTGACTTTTTAAATCGATTACTTCAACACCATGAGCCTCCATAAATTCTTTTGCTCCAGAAAAAGTTTCTGATTCACCTGCATATACTTTTTTAATTCCAAATTGAACCACAGCACCAGCACACAAATAACAAGGCATCAAAGTGGAATATAAAACAGAATCTTTATAAGATCCAACTCTTCCAGCATTTCTCAGACAATCAATTTCAGCATGTGTCATTGGATCGTTATCTTGCACCCGTTTATTATGACCACGGCCGACAATTTCACCATTTTTAACCAATACACTACCAATAGGAATACCATTTTCTGATAAACCTAATTTAGCTTCATTTATAGCTGCTTCAAGAAATTTGTCCATTTTTAATTAAAAATTGTTTATTCATTAATAATTTATACAATAAAAAAGCAAAGATAAATCCTGAAAACCAAGAAAGATCTGAAAAATGATTTAATTGAGGTACAACATACCATATTAAAGCAAGTAATATTCCAATCAAAAAAGCAATAAGGGCTCTTAAATTAACCCCTAAATGTCCGTAACTGTAAATACCCTTAGGATCAAATAAAGCTTTTATATCTAAGTTTTTTTTCCTAACCCAAAAATAATCACATAACATAATTCCTAATATTGGACCTAATAAGCCACTAATAAAAATTAAAATAGAACTTATGTCATCCATTAACCACCAAGGACAAGTTAATATACCTAAAAAACCAGTGATTATACCTCCTTTCTTAAAATTTATTTTACGAGGATTTATATTGGAGAAAGCATTTGAAGGAGCAATCACATTGGCAGCAATATTTGTACTTAAAGTGGCAATTAGCATGAAAAGTTGACTAAAAATTACAACCCATGGATTTTCAAATTTTCCTAACAATGTTACTGGATCCCAAGGAGCATCTTCAGAAATCATAACATCATTAAATATTAGAGCTGAAGCACTTGTGACAAAAATCGCAATAAAAGAAAACAAAAACATTGTTCCAGGAAGTCCAATAAATTGACCTTTAATTTGAGATCTTTGATTAGGTGCATATCTACTTATGTCAGAAATACTTATTGCCATTGTCGCCCAAAATCCCATCATTATTGTCAACCATTTGATATATTCCCAAGATTTTGAAACAGAAACCTTTGCTTGCTGAACGTTAACCCAAGAAGAGGTATGACTATCATTTTTGAATCTAAATTCAATGTTTGATGGTTTTTCAGTATAATCAAAAAACAATTTTCCATTTTTTGGCATTTTTTTCCATTCAATATCAGAAATATTTGGAGCATTTTTTATCTGATAATGGGTTGATTTAGAGATATTTTCTGCGTTTACTAAAGAATTAACTTCAACTTTCCAGATGGAATTGGATTTTTCCATAAAAACGGTTGGTTTTTGTAGTTGATCACAATGAGACAAAACATTTTTAAAACCATTTGCATTTAATGAGCCCCAAAAGATTAATGCAATTCCAAGAATTATTAAAATTGGGGCGGAAAACTCTTCAAGCCATTTGATACTTTTATTCCCTTTCCAAACAAAATAAATATTGATAAACCAAAATAGAATAAAACTAAAAACCATTGAAAATCCCATTGAATTTTGATCAGGTTGTTCTGAAAAAACTTGTATAATTTGATGAATAGACAAGCCACCAACCCATGTTTGAATTCCAAACCAACCACACGCAACTAATGCCCTTAATATGGATGGTATGTGTACACCATTTATACCAAAAGATGCTCTAGCAATTACTGGAAATGGTATTCCAAATTTCACTCCCGCATGAGCATTAAGTATCATTGGAATTGTAATAAGTACATTTGCAATAGCTATTATAATAAGTGATTCTATCCAATTCATACCTGATTTAATCATATAAGAAGCAAGAAGATAAGTTGGAATACAAACAGCCATTCCTACCCATAAAGCAGCTAAAGAAGTACTTGTCCACATTCTATTGTTTTTGGGAATAGGAGCTAAATCTTCACTATAAAGAGAATATCCAGTCAAATCAACTTGTATTTCAGTAATATCCTCTTTCATGCTTTATCATTCACAATATTCGTCAGCAATAGCGATTACTTGAGAAATAATTGCTAAACCTTCATCAATTTCAGATTTTGTTATGCAAAGAGGTGGAGCAATAAATATCCAATTCCATCTCACAAAGGTAAACATACCAAGTTCTCTGACTTTAGAAGCCATTCTGTTGGAACATTCCATTTCATCAGGTTTTGCATTCCAAGGAGTTACAGGAATTTTTGTTTTTCTATTTTTAACCAATTCTATACAACCTAATAGACCAGTATTTCTAAAATCCCCTATAGATGGATGTTTAAGTTTCAATTTTTCAACTTGTTCTTCAATATATTTACCCATTTCATGAGCATTTTCAGTCATTTTTTCTTCTCTAAGGATTTTAAGATTTTCAACAGCAGCAGCACATGAAACAGAATGAGCTGAATAAGTTAAACCTAATGCCAAAGGAATATCGTTGAAATGATTCGCAATTTTTTCAGTAACCACCATTGCTCCTAATGGAAGATATCCAGAAGTTATTCCCTTTGCCATACACATTATATCAGGAGAAACATCGTGATGTTCAATTGCAAACATTTTTCCTGTGCGACCAAAACCAGACATCACCTCATCGTCAATCATTAAAATTCCATATTTATCACACAATTCTCTTACTTTTTTAAGATACATTGGAGGATATTTGATACAACCAGAACTTCCTGATTCACCTTCAAACAAAATCGCTGCAATTGCATTAGGATTTTCAAATTTAATGACACGTTCCAAATGAGCTGCTGCACGTTCTCCACACTCTTCAATCGTTTCAGAATTCCAAGGACAACGATAAAAATAGGGATTTTCAACATGAATTACATTTGGAATTTGCTGTGAGTCCATAGCGAATTTTCTTGGGTCACCACCCGCAGTAGCAGCACCATAAGTTGCTCCGTGATAGGATTGATAATGCGTAATTATTTTATGACGTCCAGTATAAATTCGAGCTAATTTTATTGCATTTTCGATTGCTTCAGATCCACCTAAAGTAAAAAATGATTTCGTTAAACCTTTTGGTGTAATTTCTGCTAAAATTTTCCCCAATTCACTTCTAGGCTCAGTAACCATTCCAGGTTGAACGTAACAAACTTTTTTCATTTGTTTCACAACAGCATCTGTTATTCGTTGATTACCATGACCAATGTTTACGTTCATCAATTGTGAAGAAAAATCGATATACCTTTTTCCAGTGCTATCATAGATGTAAACACCTTCTGCTTTTTCAATATTTATTGGACTAAGTCCTCCTTGTTTAGACCATGAAAAAATAGTATAATCTAAACTGTCCTGTATTGTTCGTTCTTTTTCTGATGTCATATTCTTTTTTTTTAATTGTAGATAACAAATTGCAGATTATAAATTGTAGATTGTAGATTCTATTTGCTAATTTGCAATCTATCAATAATCAATTTAATTAACTCATCCAATTTGTTTTAGCTTCAGCATTCCATTTAATGGTAGTTTTTTTGTTTTGAGTCCAAAATTCAATTGAACTTCTTCCTGTAATATCTGCGACACCAAATTTTGAATCATTCCAACCACCGAAAGAAAATGGTTCACGAGGCACTGGAACTCCAATATTTACACCAATCATTCCAGCACTTGCTCTTTCAATAATATATTTAGCATGGGCACCATTTTGTGTAAAAACCGCAGCTGCATTTCCATATAAAGAACTGTTTTCAATTTCTAGGGCTTCATCAATATGTTTTGTTCGAATAATAGAAATTACAGGACCAAAAATTTCTTCTTTTGCCACACTCATGTCTGGTGTAACATAGTCAATGATTGTTGGACCAACAAAATAACCATTAGGATTCTCAGATACTTGATAATTTCTCCCATCAACCAAAATTTTTGCTCCATTCTTTTCTGCTTCATTTATATAATTTTCAATTCTTTCTTTAGCTTGACGAGTGATTACAGGACCAACATTTTCACCAGGTATAATTTTTTTGGCTTCCACAACCATTTTATCAATAATTGTCTGAACATCATCAACAGCAACCATTACTGAAGCAGCCATGCATCTTTGACCAGCACAACCAGACATTGAAGCAACCACATTTGAAGCTGTCATTTCAGTATTAGCATCTGGTAAAACAATTAAATGATTTTTAGCACCACCTAAAGCCACACATCTTTTTAAATGATGGGTAGCCCTTTGATACACAATTTTAGCCACTTTAGTTGAACCAACAAAACTAACCGCCTTTACATCAGGATGATCACAAATTGCTTCCACCACTTCAACACCACCATTGACCACATTAAAAACGCCATCTGGTAGTCCTGCTTCTTGTAATAATTCTGCAATTCTCATTACACTTAAAGGTACTAATTCAGAAGGTTTCATAATCATTGTGTTACCTAAAACTAAAG
Source organism: Flavobacteriia bacterium (assembly GCA_016183815.1). Classification (GTDB taxonomy): domain Bacteria; phylum Bacteroidota; class Bacteroidia; order Flavobacteriales_D; family Crocinitomicaceae; genus M2408. The sequence continues at coordinate 72,122 of JACPDW010000008.1, read as the reverse complement.
CGTTTGGCATACTCCAATGAGGAACCATATTTGGAAAATTAAAAGGAGTTATAGAAGCAACTACACCCAACGGTTTTCGTTCTGTTCTACATTCTACTCCCCTACTCACTTCTTGTACTTCATTTTGAATGATTTGAGGAATTGAAACGGCGAATTCACAAAGTTCAATTGCTTTTTCCACTTCAGCTCTAGCTTCAGAAAAAATTTTTCCATTTTCAAGTTGAATAAGGTGAGACAATTCTTCAATATTTTTTTCTAGCAAGGATCTGTATTTAAAAAAAACTTGAACCCTTTCTTTATAGGTTAATGCAGACCAGGAAATATAGGCTTTTTTCGCAGCTAGTACAGCCAAATCGACTTCTTTAAAAGTAGATAATTGTAAACTTGATATTACTTTTCCTGTTGCTGGATTGGTTATATCCATAATTTTTTGAGTGTTTTCTTTAAAACTACCGTTTATATAATTTTTTGTTTCTCTTAATTTTTCACTTATTTCCATGAATTGTCTTTTTACTGATATAATACAAAACTATTCAATTATTTTTATAAAACAAAGTGTTTAAAATAAATAAAATAATTAAATAATCGATTTAGTATGAATAATTTAAAAACTAAATCGATTTTCATTTATCAAAAAAGGGTTCTGTACGAATATTTAATTTTTCTTTTATTTTTGTCTCTTTTTCATGTTTAGATTACTTAAAAAGTACTAACGAAAAAAAGTAAGAACTAAGTAAAAATTTTTAATGGGGGAATCTTATTGAAATAAGAAACTTTTATCTAAATTATTTAATATTTTATTTTTTGATTAATTAATAATTTTTTTTTCGAATTATTGATGACATTTTAAGTGATTGAGGTGTGAATAGATTAAAAAAATATATGTGTTGAATTAAACCTTTATATTATTTCTTTGTCAAAGGAAAAAACGATTAATTTATTCAATATGAAAAAAGCAAAACAAAAACCAAATCATATTTTATTTATTTTGATATTTATATTAAACTTTTGTATTTTTGGACAAACGACAACTAATGTACTTACTTCATTTTCCTCAAACTCAGACTATAACGCATATATGAATTTTGCAGTTAATAACACTCATTTTATCGATAATAATGAACAGGGTAATATTTTTGTAGTATTTGTAGACAGTATTAAGCAATTAACAATTATGACAAGAGATAATGGAAATTGGTACACTCAAGTTGTAGCAACAGCAAGTCCATCAATAATATTCAAGAATCCAAATGTATATTGGAAACAAGGAAAACTTCATGTTTCATGGTTTGAACTAGCATCTGGTAACACAATTATAAAATATGCAAAAGGTACACCATCTTCAACTGGATTATATAATTGGAACATTAACACCTTTGCTAATATACCTTTAAATGCACCTAAATATTTAGCCTTATCTTTACCCGATTCAACCTATAGTCCAATTATTGGATTTACCGAAGCTGGAGACACAAAAGCTAGGATGTTTGTATCAACTGGTGAAAGTAATATTAGTCCCTTAACTTCAGAAAATCCTGATTGGGAAAGAAGTTCAGATATTTCTATTGCTTCTGATTCTAATGTAGTTGTAGTTGTTTGGGAAGAACATTGGAATGTTCCCTCACCAGACAGCAGATTGCTTTTTACTATGTCAAATGATGGGGGAAATTCATGGCTCCCAATTCAGAATTTATTTAATACAGAACAAACCTCTATAGTTGGTGACCCTTCCATTGTTATTGCTGATACAATGATATATGTTGCTTTTCATGGAAATATAGGTCCTTCAGTATCACATATCAGAGTAGCGAGAAAGTTTCCATCAATGTCTCAGTTTGAGCTTTTGAATTTTGGAACAACTGACTCAGGTGTAGTTGGAAAAGGTTGGCTACCAAATATTGATGCTTGTGATAAAAATCCCAACAAATTAGTAGTATCATGGGAACGTACTGATAGTGCTTATTTTGATAAATGGCAGCATAGAGTTGCTGTAGCATATATTTCTGATGCTACTTTACCAAATTCTACTTTGAATTTAGGACCCGAAACATCTTCCTTAAGTACGGACACTTCACGTTATGATTTAAATTCCAATATCATTATTTCTCCTGATGGACAAATTGCTTCATGGGTTTGGATAAATATTCATGAATTAACCTCTGACTCAGATATTGTTATGACATTATATTTTCAAGAAGTTACTTTGAACTGTTTGTTAACAAGTGAAGAAGAAACTTATAATAAAAATTCAAAAATTAGAATTTATCCAAATCCGACATCAGATGAATTACGCTTTTCATCTCCACAGTCATGTATTTCAATATTTAACACACAAGGAGTTTTAATGTCAGAATATCAAAATGAAACTATGCTTGTTTCAGTTAAAAATTTACCTTTAGGATTATATTTTGTCAAAACAAATACAGGATTTGGAAAATTCATTAAAATAGAATAAAATCATATAAAATGACCAAATAAATTTTAATTAAAGCTAAATTTTTTAATGAGTTAAATATTTTGTAGAATAAACGGGGGGAAAAAAATCTCGTTTACAACAGTTACCTAATACAGTAAGTCAGAACTTAGATCAAATTTTAAATTTCTTTGAAAACAGAAGCACAAATTCTAATGCTGAATCTTTCAACGCAAAATTAAAGTTGTTCAGAGCTAATCAAAGAGGGGTTAAAGACAGATCATTTTTCCTGTTTAGAATGATGAAATTATTTGCGTAGTCCCCATAAAAATGTCTTTGACCCAAATTAATCCATCAATAAGTGCTTATATTCAATTTATTTTCCTATTTTTGAGTAAAACTTTTATATATTAATAAGTTTTTGGATGGACTGACGTTTTCGTTAAAGATAAAAAATAATTCAACCATTAAAAAATATTTTTACTATATTTGAGAAATACAAAAAGATAAATGATTCAAAGAATATATATTGATACATCCGTTGTAGGTGGTTATTTTGATAAAGAATTCAAAGAAGTAACTAAAATGTTTTTCCAAAGACTTGAAAAAAGAAGTCAAATTTGTAGTTTCAGACTTACTTGATTTAGAACTTATTAATGCCCCAATTCACGTTAAAGAATTGCTTTTTAATTTTTCAATAGATTTTTTTGAAAGAATTGAACTCACAAATGAAGCTGTTAAATTAGCAGATACATATATTCAAGAAGGAGTTGTTGGTAAAACCAGTATTGAAGATTGCAGACACATAGCAATGGCGACCATTTACAAAGTTGATGTTCTTGCAAGTTGGAATTTCAAGCATATTGTAAATCTCGATAAAATTAAAGGTTATAATTCAATTAACCTACGACTTGGATACGCAATGATTGAAATTAGAAGCCCAAAAGATTTAATAAAATATGGAGATGAATAAAAAAGAAAAAACTTATGACGCCGTAAAAATGATGCGTGAAATAAGAGATAAAATAAGCCAGGAAACTCAGAATATGACTTTTGAACAATTAAAAGCATATATTAACAAGAAATTGACTAAGAACACAACTAAACTTGTAGGTCAAAAATAGAATCCAACTCTTTTTTTTTGGTAAAAATACTTTAGAAAGTAAATAGAATTGGTCTCAACATTTATCTGCTTAAGTTCTACCATTTTTTTACTTTTGTAAATCTAATACTGTTATCCGGTTAAAAGGTCGTATAATTTGTGGCAGTATTATAGGGGGGGGCAAAGAAAATTGGCTGAGAAATCTATCCAAATAGCCAAAATGAAAATTTTAATTTAAAATATAATCAAGAAAGAAAAAAAATTAAAATTGATGATATTTACATGAAAAAATTATTATTAATATTCTCTTTTATTACTTAGGGTCTGCTGAAAAAGTCAGAACAGCTTTAATTGCGGGACTTCGAAAATCCTTTACGAGAAAGTGAAATTGTTCTGGCTAAATAAAACTTACTGTTTCATTTTTAGTTATTTTATATTAAAAAGGTGCAAGGTTTTAAGCGAAATTGTTAAAAAAACCTTGCATGTAAAATTGGAAATCAACTCATAAAACTCTGAAAACAAAATGTTTTATTGTTTTTCAGCAGACCCTACTTATACACTAGGAATTAGCTCACAGGTATTTTATAAAAATAATGAAAGTAGAACAGAAATTTACTATGAAAACATTATTCAGTTTGAAGGTAAGTTTAAGGCTGAATTATTTGATTTACTTAAAAAATTTCTCACAATATCAGATTTTGTTATAAGATATCAAGATGATTATGAAATATACGCAACAGGCAAATTTGAAGCAAGATATAGAAGTAGGTTTTTATTTTTTTTTAACACACAAGAATTTAATTGTCTTTATGACTTAAAAAAAATATTAAAGATAACAAAATAAGGTATAAAGCTACGAACTTTATGTTATTGTATAAGCATGTTTCAATTAATACCTATTCTTGGTTTTCAAATCAATCTCCCTTTGGTTCTTCAGCCTGGAGTACTACAAATATTCCTACAGAAATCCCTAAAAAACCTGTAAACATCCATTTTAGAGCGGGTAAAACTAAAAAAAGATATTTGCTATTTCAGGATTTGGATAAAAATATGAAAGTTTTTGAAAATGGAATTATTAATACAATTAAAGCAAAAGAAGATAATTGGTAACAAAAATAAATTTAAACAAGATAATTGTCTCTAAGAAAAAAATTTTAAACTGTTTAGACAATTAGGTGTTTAACATTTTTGGTTAATTTCATATTCGAGAAAATATATTAAGTAAATTGCAAACTGATGATATTATTGAATCTAAACTTCATAAGTAAGATTAAACATTTTGTCATTTCAACAAAGTAAAGCTTCCGTGTTTGTTTTTTGAAAGACCTTTTTGGGTTTTGTATTCAATTTTCCAAACGTAGGTATCTGTTTTGCAGATTTCATGTTCTTTGTAAGTTCCGTCCCAACCAATGTTTACATCGAAAGACTCAAATAAAATTTCACCCCAACGATTGTAAATGGTCAAATGATAAGTATTTTCTTTAATTCCTGACACTTGTGGTTTAAAAGTATTATTAAATTCATCTCCATCAGGTGTAAAAGTATTTGGTACAAAAATTAAATCATCTGGGAAAATCTCTATTATCATTATTGCTGTATCTGAACAAACATTATGATTCGAAGCAATTAATTGAACAACAATATTTTTATCGTCTTCTATTTGATAATGATGATTTGGATGTATTTCAGTTGAAGTACTACTGTCCCCAAAATGCCATTCGTAATCTGTTGCAAAATAGCTAAAGTTAGTAAAATTAACTGTAGAATTAATCTGTGACAACTCTTTCACATCTACACCAAAGTCTGCAATAGGCACGTTTAAAACCTGAATTAATGAATCTAAATGAAGTTGTCTCATGCAATATTCATTATAAGCTGTTACAGTAATTCTAGGAATTCCTTCATAAATGTAAGTATGTAAAGGATCTTCTTCAGTAGAATAAGTTCCATCGTCAAAATCCCAATGTATTTGTGCATCAGGTGAAACAGAAATATCAAAAGGTACATCTAAACGAACACAACCAATAAGTGAATCAGTAAAGTTAACTAAATCCGGTTTCAAAGCAGTTGTAATTATTAATTCGTCGGATTTACTGCAAGTTCCAATATATCCTGTTAAGGTATAGACTATGTCCTCAGTAGGAAAAACAAAAGTAGAATCAGGAATGTCACTGTTCCAAATATAATAATCAGCATTTCCTTGTGCCAATAGTTGAATACTGTCTTCAATACAAACTCTAATGTTTTCTCCTGCATACACTAACGGAGTTTGTAAAGCAAAAACCTCAAAAGTAATAGTATCTAAACATCCTGAATGATAACCAAATACTTGAATCACATCATGTTGTTGAACAACAATACTAGCAATATTCTGATTTTCCTCCACCAAATAGGTAGGACTCCACTCGTAAATCTGAGCATTTCCTGTTTGAACAATTACAGTATCACCTTGACAAGCAGTAATATCTGGAATAGGATTCAATTGATAATCTCCATTTACAACTTCCAGTTGATCAGTGTTTTTGCATCCAAATTCATCTATTCCTATTACTGTAAAAATTCCACTAAAAGCGGAAAATATTTCACCATTCACAATTCCATTATCCCAAATATAAGATTGAGCACCAGATGCATTTAAACTAATCAAAGCACCAAAACATATATTCAAATCTTGACCAGCATCAACAATAGGCAATGGATGAACTAATACATTCATCTGTGAAGAATTAGAACAAGAATTTACATCTGTATAGGAATAAGTTAGTATTTCGTTTTGATTTGTTGTAGGAATACTAGCATCGAATTGCCCGTTGGCACTCACCCCTACCCCTGTCCATGTTCCTCCACTTGGATTACCTTGAAAAGTAAAAATAGGATCTGCATAACAAAAAGCAGTATCTTGTGGCATAATAATCTCTGGAAGTTCTAATACAGTAACAGTAATTTGATCAGTTGTAATACAATTATTTATTGTCTCGACTGTTGCAGTATAAGTTTGAGTATTATTAGGTATAAACGCAACATTGTCTATTACATTATTATCCCAAGTAATCGCTAAATTACTTATACCTGAAAGAGTAATTTCTTCGTTTTGACAAACACTAAAATCATCACCAGCATCTAAAGATTCAACAGGATATACATCAATAGTAAACGTTATGGCTTGACCAAAACAAGTTCCAGCCACAGGAGTAACTTCTATAATTGAAGAAATGGTATTTGAACTAGAATTTGCTACAACGGTTGTATTTAATACATCTGTACCACTTGCTGGAATGTTAGTATTCGTATTGTCATTTGACCATTGAAACGTAGTTCCATTTGAACCAGTAAATTGAATTTCTAAAAGTGTTGCACCAGAACAAATCCCTATGTCGTCAACTGGGTCAACGGTTGGATTATCTGCAATACTAACTGTCTCATTATGCACAGTATTACACCCAACATTTAAAGTATAGGTTATAGTATAAGTCCCAGTCATTGAATTTAACAAATCTATTGTACCTAAATTATCTAAAAAAACTAAACCAGCAGGACTTGAAGTAAAAGTACCTCCAGCAGTAGTAATAGTTGGACTAGGATTCGTTTCCGTTTGACAATAGGAATCTTGTGCAAAAGAAAAACTAGCATCACCTCCAGCTTGAACATTAATTACTACGTCGTCTGAAACTTGACAAAAACCAGAAGCACTTGTCGCTGAAAGAGTATAAGTTGTTGTTACATCAGGATTAACTGTAGGTGTTAGTGTAGTTGAATTTTGCATAAAATCAGTTGGATTCCAACTAAAATTAGGAGAATTTAAGTCATTTTTAAAAGTAATTGACCAATCCAACAAAGTACCAATATCACCAGCTCCATCATCGCTCACTTGCAAAGTCCAAATTCCATTAATAGTACAGGTATTTAATAGAGAAAAAGCTTGTTCGGGACTAAAAGTGCCAGTAAATGGACCTGAACCAGTAGTGATGTTAGCTGAAATTTCGTCGAAACAAGTATTCGTATAATTGTCAGATGAACCTCCATTGTCTGATGTCAAATCAATTGAAGTACCATCAGGACAAATCAGTGAAATATCTAAATCCCCAGTATAGGAATGGTTAATGTTTATACAAAGTGAAGCGATAGGAGAATCACTTCCTGTATAATTAATTCCTGAAACATTTATTGTTGAAGTTGAACTAAAATTATCAAAAATTGGAGTATCAAGAGTATTAGAAAAGTTAATTTCTTCAAAATTATTGCTCTGATTAATCACTCCTTGTAAATCAATATCTTCCCCTTGACAAATTGATTGGTCAGCACCTGCTTGAACAGAAAATTCTTCTATAAAAACAGAAATCTCATCTGTTTCCGAACAAATCGGGGAAAAATAAATATCATCTAAAGCAAAATCATTTCCACCTTCAATAGTACTTTGATTATAAATACATAATTCTGCTGTGTTGTTTGAACCAGAATTCCATAAAGAATAAAATTCATTCCATACACAACCATTTACATCAGTTTGAAAAACATCACCTAATTGAACACCGTTTATAAAAAATTGTAAACTAGATACTTCAGGATTAGTGATGGCGTTCATTGCCCAACAAGAAAATGAATAATCGGTATTGGGCTGAACAGCAACAGTTTGACACCATACGGGTGTATTTGGAATGTTTGACCCATTACAAATCAACATATTACCATTTCCAGTAGTATGGTCGCCACAATTGAAAAAATTAGTGTGTACTAATGATGGAGAAGTAGAAATTGCATAAGTTCCTGCGTTAGTTAATAATCCATAAGCTCCAGGAGTTCCTAAAGCATAAGAGGTTGAAAATTGATTGAGTGTGTTAGTTGTTCCAGCACTAAAATCACCAAAATTGATAATGTTTTCAGCATTACTCCAAGCGGTAACACTGTAAGTTCCATTTTGATCAAAAGTTCTACTATAATCGTTTGAGCCATCGTTCCATTGCAAATAATCATAGGTATTGTTAATATTTACATTACAAGATGAACCATCGCAACTCACAAAATCTGGACCTAAATTGATTGGAGGAAGTGAAGTAACAAAAACTGTAACTTGGTCAGTGGCAGTGCAATTATTTGTATTTGTACCAATTACAGTATAGGTATTGGTTTGTGTTACATTAAAAGGGATATTATTTTGTACTCCATTATCCCACTGATAAGAATCTGATCCAGTTGCATTTAAAGTTACACTTTGATTATCACAAATTTGAATATCTAATCCAGCATAAACAATGGGACTTGCAATAATTTCTAATGACGAAGTTGCAGTGTTTGAACAATTTCCATCTGAATAGGTATATGTCAATGTATGAGAACCAAGAGTATTTGGATTAATTACACCATTTGAAGAAACATCTACTCCACTCCATTGCCCGCCTGATGGTGAAAATGTCATAGTATAGTTAGCCGCATTATCACATAAAGTAATTAAATTTTCAACGGTGAGAATAGGAAGTGGATTTTCGTTTACATTTAACACCGTGGAAGTCGAAGTACAAGAATTTTCCGTAACGGATACAAAATAATCTCCAGAAGAAGAAACCGTTATACTTTGAGTAGTTTCTCCTGTGGACCACAAATAAGAAGAAGCAAAACTTGAAGTTAAAACAATACTTTCTCCTTCACAAAATGGATTATTTCCTGTAACTAGAATAATTGGAACTGTTGGGGCATTAGGATCAGTTAACGATTGACTCACAGCATTACTTTCACATAAATTTAAACCAGTAAATGAAATATTGTATGTTCCTGATGATAAATTATTTATAGTTGATGGTAAAGTGATATTGCTTAAAGTTCCTGAACTAGTGCCTGTCCACGTCAAATCTCCAGTTGATGAACCTGATATAGTTATTGAACCATCGATTGCTCCACATGTAGTTGGATTTTGAAACGCAGATATTCCAATAGTCTCAGAAGGTAAAACGGTTACCGTGACATCATTTGGAGAAAAACACGAATTTGCTTGAATATCTTCAGCAGTATAAGTAGTAGTGATTGTTGGAGAAACATTTATAGACAAACCTTGAACTCCTATATTTTGCCATATTACATCAGAAGGGCCAGTTGCCGTCAATGTAGTAGATTCACCTTCGCATATTGTTACATCAGCATTTACCTGAATTTCTTCTGGTGAACCATTCGAAGCAATTGTAAAATCAACTACAAATTCACAATTAGAAGCATCTGTAACGGTTAACGAGTGGTCTCCTGCACACAATCCAGAAATAGAAGTTGTTGTTTCTGAGTTTGACCATAAATAACTATAATTCAACACACCGCCTGTTACTTGATCTACCTGAGCAGTTCCATCACAAGCACCACCACAAATGTCATCAGTAAACGAAACGGTTGCATTAAAAGGAGTGCGACAGACGGCATTAATTTGTTGGGCAAACAACTCATTTTCGGCAGAATTGTAATTTCCTGGACTTTGAAGATTAGCATCAACACTTATCCAATTATTTTGTGAAAAAAAATTATTTGAATTACTATTAGTACATTGAAAACTAAGATCTTGAGCTTCGCCAGCAAAATAAATCATATTATTAAAAGTGTTGTTTCCATAACTTACTGAAAATGAAGGTGAAGTAGTATTGTTTGGATCAATTACTTGAAAAGAATCGTCGTCGTTTTGCATTGCAATCAATGACCATTGACCACCGCCTTCCCAACCTGTTGTGGAATATCCAGTATTTCCATTAGGATCAGGTAAAGTTAAATGCTTTTCAAACAAATTTGAAGTAATAGGTAATACAAGCGAGCAATTTCCATCATTTGTAGATGCATCATCTGGAGGAATAACTGCATCTGGATTAGAATCGTCATAAATTGTAATTAAAGTACCCGGTTTAAGACATGACCAAAATGCGTTATTTGAAAAACGAACAGCTCCTTGAGCAAAGCCAACACCAGAAGTAACACCATTTGAAAAATAAGAATTGTTATCGTCTATTATCCAACCTCGAAGATCTACACATTCATTTATATCGGGACATTGACTAGGAAAAGCAGTGTTTACAATAAATTCAACAAATTCTTTATTTCCTGAAACACCTTGAGAAATTTCATTTATTAATAATTTTTGGGCATTTATTCCAAAAAAATGAAGCAAAAATAGTATATGAATAACTTTTCTCAAATATGTATTTTACTACAAATTTACTAAAAAAGTTTCGCAAATTGTCTTAATCTTAATAAACTAAAGTTAAATTTTTTGAAATTAAACTATTTTTTATTAATTTCGTATAAGGTATTTGAAATGAAAATTTTATTTTTTGTACTTTGTTGGTTTTGTCTATCTTCTGTGAGATTTATAGGAGAAATTCGTCCTGTTTTTGGCGTTCAAGTTAATATGCAAGCCAATTCAAAACTGTATTCAATGGTCGTCTATATTCATAATGGCAGAGCTTTGACCCACAAAAAGATTATTACTCGAGAAGAATTTATTTTATATGCTAGCGGTACTTGGCCAAGCATTTATAACCCACAAAGAAGAAATTTATTTGAAGAGAGAAACATACCTTGTGGTATTGAAAAAGACCCAATAACTAAAAGAGACATTCCATTTTGTAATCCATTAGATTCATTATGGAAAATAAGATATTCTGATTATCCTTTTAGAACTTTTGCTGGTAAAGGTTGGAGTAACGAATTGTACAAACCTTCCAGTCAACAACAAAAATATCTTTATGAACATTATGGTATTTACGACATTGATTTTAATTACTTTTTAGATGAACATTTTTGGCAAATTCTAAAAGATGTACAAGATGAAAATTGGATTAGAAGATATCGTTCAATTTAACTATACAAAATTTGTCCAAAAGTAAGTGTTTCTCGTCAAACTATCTAGGTAAATATTTGTTTTTCAGTATTTTTAGGATAGAAAATATAAATAAAAACAAACTTGCATAAGCCACCGTTGCTCCTAAAATGTTTCCGAAACGTGTGTAAAAGGTTTTATCTTTGTTTCTGTAAATCACGTCTCTAATCACGTCTTTTTTCCACCATTTTGTTTGTTGAATTACATCACCTCTTTGATTGATAAAACAACTAATTCCGGTGTTTGCTGAACGAGCAATCGATCTTCTGTTTTCAACAGCTCTCAATCTACTTAAAGCCAAATGTTGTTTGTAACCAGGAGTGTCTTTCCACCATCCATCATTAGTTATAATAAACAAAAGTTCTGCTCCTTTTTTACATTGATTGGTGATAAATTCACCATAAATGGATTCGTAACAAACTATTGGAGCAAAAGTAATACCATTACTCTTTAATACTTGAGATTCGTCTTCAATCCCAAGTGTTCCTGTTGTGCCTCCATTATTGATAGATAATTCTTCTAAAAATGGAAAAATATTTGAAAAGGGCACTTTTTCCACACCTAAAACCAATTTCGATTTATGAACAAAATGGGGTCTATTGTATTCGTTTATTAATAAAGAAGAATTATAACTTTCATAATATCCAGGGCCTCCTTCTATTTTTCTTGAAGCTCGTGAATTTTTATGTTTATAATATCTCATGGTGGAAGCACCAATTAATAAAGAAGCGTTTTTCCATCTTGCTTTTCTATCTAATAAATAATGAAAATAAATTAAACGTTGTATCTCTTCTTCAAAAAATTCAAAAGGTAAAGCCGTTTCAGGAGCGAGAACAAAATCGGTATTTTTTGTAACTTTTCTGTCCGCTAAATCGCCAATTTTATTCAATTGATTTTTAATTTTTCCCAAAAATTTTTCGTTATAAGGATCTATATTGGGTTGTGTAATAACGATTTCACTTTTAATACCTTTTTCTTTATACGTTACATATTGAATAATTGAATAAGTCAATGGGAATAAAACTATAAATAAATAAAACACCACTAGTTTAAGTTCGGATTTAATAGACTTTCTTTTTAATATAATGTTTTTAAATAAGAAGAATCCAAATAAATTAAGCATTAAAAGCCAAGCCGTACCTGCTAAAACGCCACTAAATGAGTACCATTGAACCCACTGTGGATGTCGAGCAAAGACATTCCCTAAATTCAGCCATGGCCATGACAATTCCCAATAGTAATGAACATATTCAAAACCAACCCAAAACAATACAAATGCTGTATATCCTTCTCGAATCCCCACATGTTTTTTAGTGATATGAATGGCTTGAAAAACTAAGGACATCAACAAAGCATTGATAATAAAAGCAAACATAGCACCTCCAGGGCTGGCAAACCAAATCCACCAAGTAGTTCCGACATTATAAATTAAAAAAATTAGATAAGTATGTAAAAATAAATTAGACGAACGAATTCTCTTTCTAAAAATGTTATCTTCAATTAACAACAAAGGAATAAAAGCAAAAAACATTAAAAAAGGAATACTTCCCGTATAAGGATACGAAAAAACCATTAATAAACCACTAATTATGGACAATAAATAGCGTTTAAATCTATTGAGTTCGGTCACGATACAAATTTAAAAACTTTTTTAGACTAACTATGAACTTTCAAAAAACAATTCATTTTCACTTATTGTAAAATTCCATTTTTTATTGATATCATTACACTAATTTGTTACTCACTATCGATAATTAATTGAAAACCTTTTCCATGAATATTTAAAATGTGAATTTTTTCATCTTCTTTTAAGTATTTTCTAAGTTTTGCAATATAGACATCCATACTTCTTCCATTAAAATAATTGTCGTCACCCCAAATAGCTCTTAAAGTTGCGTTTCTATCTAAAATCAAATTTTGATTTTTACACAACAGTTTAAGTAATTGACTTTCTTTTGTTGTCAATTTTACTTCTTCATTATTGGTGTACAAAATTCTTTTTAAAGCATCGAATTGAATTGAACCAATTTGAAAAATATCGCTTTCTATATTTTGATTTACTCCTACTCTTCGACTGATGGCTTCAATTCTTGCAATTAATTCCTCCATAGCAAAAGGTTTTGTTAAATAATCATCTGCTCCTAAAGCAAAACCTGCCAATTTATCATCTTTCATTGCTTTTGCTGTAAGAAACAAAATTGGAATTTTTTGGTCTGTTTCTCTGATTTCTTTTGCTAAGGTAAATCCATCCATTTCAGGCATCATCACATCCAAGATACAAAAATCAAAAGTATCTGAAGAAAAAGTTTCAAAGGCAATTTTACCATTTTTGCATAAAACAACTTCATAATTTTTTGTTTTGAGAAAAGTAGTTAATAAATTACCTAAATTTTCGTCGTCTTCTGCTAATAAGATTTTAATTTTCATATTGCTATTTATTTATTGGTATTAATATTTTAAAAGTTGAACCTGAATTCAGTTTACTTTTAACCTGTATGTTCCATGCATGCAGTTCAATAATAGATTTTACGTAGTTTAATCCTAAACCAAATCCTTTTACATTATGAATATTCCCTGTAGGAACTCTGAATAATTTGTCAAATATTTTACTCAAATATTCTTTGCTAATTCCTATGCCTTCATCAATGATACTCAAACAAATATGAGCTGAACTTTGTTCAAGACATAAAGTGATTTTAATATTTTTTTTACTATATTTCAATGCATTATCCATCAAATTGTTTATTAAATTACTTACTTGAAAACGGTCTGCAAATATCATAATTTTTTCATGAGGTAAACGAGTAATTAATTGACCGTTTAATGCATCGATTTTCATTTTGTATGAATTAATTAATTCATTACATAATTCCACTAAATCAAATTCCGTTTTATTAAGTTTTAATTCACCTTTATCTAAAACGGAACTTTGTAAAATATTTTCAACTAAATTACCTAATCGTTTATTTTCATCAGAAATCATTTTAATAAATGGTATGTAATTTGCTTCAATTTTACCAACAACATCTATGTCGTTAAGTGCCTCACAAGCTAATGAAATGGTTGAGATAGGTGTTTTAAATTCATGAGTCATGTTAGAAATAAAATCATTTTTAAGTTCATCTAATTTCTTTTGAGATAAAATGGTATTAAACATGAAAATAATTGAAATTAATATAAAAACCATCAACAAAATGTTTACAATCATCATACTTCCCATTTCTTTGAATATGTATTGATTTTCATTGTCAAATTTCAAAAACAAACTCCATTTATCATCTAAAATATTTTGTGGAAACAAAAAAGCTTTAGCAGACTTGACAGTATCTATTGTACTCAAATATTTATCTGGAGTGATTGGGAATTTAAGTGTTTGACCACGTTCATTACATATTTTATAGTGATATTTATGTGGAAACTCACTCCAAATCATTTCTTGTCTAATTACAGAATCTAAAAAATTAATATCTACTCTATCTTCCGTTTTTTGAAAAATATTTTCTCTAAAACTTTGAGCCATTATTTCATTGATATACTTTGCTTTTTTGAAAATATGTTGAATTATTCGTTGATCTAATTGATAAGCAATTTTATTGGTTTGGATGATTTTAGATTTACTATTATTATCAAATAATTGTTGAAAATGTCTTACATCTCTAGCCAATACTTTTTGTTCTGTACTCAAACCAGAGATTGAATCAAAAGTTTTTCCTTCAATTAATAGATATTTATTCAATTCACCATTTTGAAATAAAACTGTATCTTTAATTTGAACACTCCCAGTTGGTGAAAGCAAATTTTTAAATTCTTTTTTTATTAATTCTTTGTATTCTCCATTAAAGTTTTTATTGATAACTTGAAGGTATCTTCTGACATCTAATGCTTTTTCATGATGAACAGCAATTCGTTCAAGTACTGTATGCACACTATTTTTAAACTCTTTAGATTTACGATCATACAGCTGAATTGTTTGAAAAAATTGAATAATCAACAATGAAAACATTGATAGGATTACCAAAACAACAATAAAGTTTATTCTTAATTTTTTCATTTACATAAAATCCCAACAACAAAGAAACATATATTAAAATGAGTTAAATTAAACTTAACTTTTTTTAACAGCCAATTTATATACATTTTGAAGTAGATGTAAATAACTTTAAAAGTTAATACAAAAATAATAATGAAATTTTGATAAATTAATTGTAATTTTTATAAAATTTAATCTCTGAAAAAAAATTATTTTTACTTTTTTTTAAAAATAATTTGGTATTATAGAAATATTTTCTATTTTTATCGAATATTTTGAGCCAATAAACCAAAAGTGCATTATATGAAAATAAATTTTATTTTATACACTATTTTGATTTTCAGTATTTTTACTTTTTATTCATGTACCCCAGAAAATAAAGAGAAAACAGAGGAAATTGACGATGAGGTATTAGACCCAAATAGTTCTTTAAATACTAATTTTGACGGTAAAATATTTAGTATTCCTTCACCAATACAAACCTCTTTACTTCTAAAAGAAGAAGCAATTGCTTTTAATGAAGGTCTAATGAATTTAACTGATAATTTAGAAAATTACACTAATGAAGTTAAAAAAGCACTTAATTTGGGTGTTTATGGCACTGACATGGGATATATAAACATTTACAATAAAAATTCAACTTCTTTGAAGTATTTAAAATGTATTGAAAAGATTACATCCGATTTAGATTTAGAAGGTGCTTTCGATAAAAATTTCATGGAGCGATTTGAAAAAAATAATACAAATCAAGATTCCTTGATAAAAATTGTTTCAGATGCTTTCCAAAAATCTGATGCTTTTCTAAAAAATAATGACAGAAAAAATACCTCAGTATTAATTTTAACAGGCGGTTGGATTGAATCTTTATACCTTGCTTGTGAGTTAAACAAACAAAAATATAATAAAAAACTGGTAGAAAGAATTGGTGAACAAAAACAAACGCTTAATACCATTATCGAAATTTTGGATTTGTATAATAAAAATGGAATCAATGATGAATTATTAGTTTTACTTGAAGATTTAAAACTATCCTTTAATTTAGTTAAATTGAATTATGATTTCGTTCCTCCAACAACTAATAAAGAAAAGAAATTAACCGTTTTAAATCATGTAACTGAGGTAGATATTAATTCTAGTATTCTAAACATGATTACTATTAAAATCAACAAATTAAGAAGTTTTGTAGTCGAATAAAATTTAATCCTATGCATTATAAACTGATATTTTTCTTTATACTTTTTGTTTCGATTCATACTAATTCTATCTTTTCACAAGATTGTGAGTCGATTGTCGATATTTGTAAAAAATATTTAGATGGTAATAACAAAAAAGCAAAATTTGTTTCAGACGGACAGATATATACTGCTTTTTTAGATCGTGAAAAGGCAGAATTTAAAACAACTTTTTTTGGAGGTACTATTTATAGAATAGCAACTAGTGCTGGAAAAGAAGATATGTATGTCATTTTTTCAGTTCGAGATGAATTAGGAAATGTATTATTTACAAATAAAAATTATAAAAACTCACCTTATTGGGACTTTAAAGTCCCAAGTACTATTCCAGTTATTATTGAAACCGAATTGGATATGGACAAGAAAGTTACAGGATGTGCAGTGATGTTAATTGGATTTAAAAAAAATAATTAATTTACCTAATACTATAAATTCAAATGAGTGAACGCATATTTCGTGCTTTAATGCAATTGTTTGCAATCATTGCAAAAGTTGATGATGTAAATAATTCTGAGAAAATTGAAAGTTCTTCTGGTAGAAAAATAATTGAGTCATTTCTAAAAACTGAGTTAAATGCAACTTTAGTTAGGGAATATATCAAAATGTTCGATGAATTTTTAATTACTCACCATTTCAGTAGTAGTAAAAAAGATGGGGAAAGAAAAAGAACCTCATTAAACTCTGTTAAAGTTTTACGTATTTGTTCTCAAATTAATGAAGAATTAACTCAACGACAAAAAATGATTGTGTTGCTGAGAATTATTGAATTTATACACTCAAATTCTGTTATTACCGAACAAGAAGAAGAATTTGCCAATACAGTTGCTGAGACTTTTAACATCGATTATGAAGAATACAAAAGAATAAAAGATTTAATAGAGAAGAAAGATGAGATGATTGACGATAGTAATTATCTTTACATTACTTCCAAAGAACTTCAACTTAAACATGCACGACAAATTGTAACTGAAGGATTTGATAAAACCATTTGTATATTAAGAATTGAAAGCATCCATATACTCTTTTTTAAGTATTATGGAAGTGATGAGTTAAATATGAATGGTCAGATAATTCCTAACGACCGTTTTCATATATTTAACCAAGGATCTGCAGTAAAAACTTCTAAAAGTCAAGCAGTATATTACAGTGACATCATCAGTAGATTTTTAAATGATTTAAACTTTGAAAAAATTGAATTCAAAGTGGATAAAATGAAATATCATTTTAAAAGTGGAAAAATTGGTTTACATGAAATCAACTTCACTGAGGAGTCAGGAAAATTAGTTGGATTGATGGGTGGATCTGGTGCAGGGAAATCTACTTTATTGAATGTATTAAATGGCAACTACACTCCTTCATCAGGTATCGTTACAATTAATGGAATAGATGCCCATAAAGAAAAAAACAAATTAGAAGGTGTCATAGGTTTTATCAGTCAAGATGATTTACTTATCGAAGAACTTAGTGTATTCCAAAATTTATATTACAACGCCAAACTTTGTTTCAATGACTTAAGCGACAAAGAAATTGCAAAGAAAGTTATTGATTTACTAGCTATGATTGGTCTTCACGAGGCCATGCATTTAAAAGTTGGATCTCCATTAGAAAAAACTATATCTGGTGGTCAAAGAAAACGTTTAAACATCGCTTTAGAATTGATTAGAGAACCCTCTGTTTTGTTTGTTGATGAGCCAACTTCTGGATTGTCTTCAAGGGATTCGGAAAATATAATGGACTTACTCAAGGAACTTGCATTGAAAGGTAAGTTAATTTTTGTAGTTATTCATCAACCTTCGTCAGATATTTTCAAAATGTTTGATCGATTAATATTATTAGATCAAGGTGGTTATCCAATTTTTGATGGAAATCCAATTGATGCGATTGTATATTTTAAAAAACATGTCAATCATGTCAACTCAGATGAACGAGAATGTTATGCTTGTGGCAATGTAAATCCAGAACAAATATTTAACATTATCGAAGCCAAAGTGGTGGACGAGTATGGAAATTTAACCAAAATCAGAAAAACACTTCCCGAAGAATGGAACGATAAATTTTTAGAATATTTACATAGTAAAACCAACCACAATCAAACAAAAGACTATTCTCAATTAAAAGGAAACAGTAAAGTTCCCAATCGTTTGAAACAATTTAAAGTATTTTTTGTTAGAGATATTTTAAGTAAACTTTCCAATAAACAATACATGTTGATTAACATGTTAGAAGGTCCTTTATTGGCTTTAATTTTAGCTTTTTTTGTTAAGTTTTTTAACACAAAAAACAACCAGTCTGATTACATTTTTTATGAAAATTTAAATATTCCACAGTATATTTTTATTTCAGTTGTAGTGGCTTTATTTTTAGGACTTACTGTTGCTGCTGAAGAGATTATTAAAGATAAAAAAATTCTTAAAAGAGAATCCTTTTTAAATTTATCTAGAAGTAGTTATATTTTATCTAAATTGGCTATTTTGTTTATTATTTCAGCTGTTCAAACACTATTTTTTATTTTAATTGGAAATAGTATTTTAGAAATCAAAGGAATGTGGTTTGAATATTGGTTTATACTTTTTTCCACTTCTTGTGTTGCCAATGTAATGGGCTTAAATATTTCATCGGCTTTCAACTCGGCAAAAGTTATCTATATTACTGTTCCTCTCTTAATCATTCCACAATTGTTGTTTTCAGGCGTTATAGTGAAATTTGAAAAATTACATCCATGGTTCTCTAAAGCAAATGAAGTTCCTGTGATTGGAAACGTTATGGTTTCTCGATGGGCATACGAAGCATTAATCGTTGTTCAAGCTAAAGACAATAAATTTCAAAAAATCACTTATAATTACGAACAACAGAAAAGTCAAAGTGCCTGGAAAAGAGATTATTGGATTCCAAAAATGAAGGAACGACTAGATGATATTAACAACAATAAAATCAAAGTAAAAAGTTTTAACAAGTCAAAAAGTATTCTAATCAATGAAATTAAAAAAGAAGAAAAAAATTGGGATAATTTAGATTGTAAAAATTGTATAACAGACCTTGAAAAAATTAAATTCAAACAAGATCATTCTGAATTAAGCAATAGAATAGGCAGTTTTTTAGATATTATCAAAAAACAATGCAATAAAACATACAACAAAAACTCTGATAAAATAGATCAAATTATTGCCGATTATAAAAAAGAAGAATACATCAAGTTAAAAGAAGACTACGAAAATGAAAGTTTACACAATTTGGTAATAAATCAATATGTGGAAGATTTTATTATTGAAGATGGAAATGAATACCATCAAAAAGACAATTCTATTTATCTGCTTCCGAAAAACAAACTTTTTTTCCAGGCTCATTTTTATGCACCATATAAATATGTTTTTGGTAAAAAAATTGATACTTTTTGGGTCAATATGACCGTACTATGGTTAGTAGCTCTTTTTACGGTTATTACTTTATATTACGATTGGCTGAAAAAATTCCTCGACTTATTTGATAAAAGTAGTAAAGAGTGATTTTTATATTTTTTTGTTTTTTCTCAATAAAAATTGCTTTTAACAAATGATAATTTTTGTTTCGAGTTTATTATACCATAAACAATTATTAAAAAGTCCAATATTAGTAAGGATTCCCGAAAAAAATCGGAATATTAAAACATGCCCATACAATTTGAAAATAGACACCGCTAAAGGCAGCATCTAAGATAATTTTTAATTGGTCATCTTGAGTAAGTAAACTTTATAAGTTTAAGGTATGGGATTGCATCTAATGATGCTAAACCATTAAAATAAATTGGTATTTTTGCAATAAATTATCTATTTTAAAGTATTTACTATTCTTTAAATTATATAGGCTTTCAAATTAAACATATCAAATTACTTATCACTTTTTCAGCAGATAATAATTTCATTTTAAGAAATTTTCGCTAGAGTCGCAAATAGACGAGTGGAGTGCATTTACTAACAATAAGTGCCGAGTTTTCTTTTGTTACTTTTCTTTTACGGAAAAAGAAAAGTAAAAATTAGTATATAAGCAGGAGGTATGGATTGCGACTAATGTTGGTAAGCCTATTATTTAATTTATTTTAACCATTTTTTTCATTTCAATTTTATTGCCATCATTATAAGTAAATCTCATAAAATATAATCCCTTATTGAAATTTTGAACATTTACATCAAATAATAAAGTATTATTTTTTTCGCAATATTCCTCTTTGTATAAAACAACATTTCCATTCAAATCTATAATATCAAAATTAATTTCGGTGTTGTATGGAAAAATCAATTTAAATTTTACATAGTCGCTTACTGGGTTTGGAGTTAATTCTTCTATTAAAAAATCATCTTTATCTCCTTTAATAAACAAAATTTTAGAAAATCCATATTTTCCATCAAAGTCAACTTGTTTCAATTTATAATAAGTATCTTTTTCAAAATCTATTCTATCTGCATATGAATAATGTGTTTTTTCAAGTGAGTTACCTTTTCCTTCAATAAATTTTATACTCTGCCACAAATTGTCAATATATTTTTGAACTATAAAATAATCATTATTTAATTCAGTATTAGTTTCCCATTCTAATAAATTTCCATTTACAATCTTAGATCCGACAAAATAAGATAGATTAATTGGTAAACCTTCACAATTGCATAATCCAGTAGAACTTGGATTGAAATTCAAAGTTATTGTTTGTACAACATTTGAATAATTTGTTATTAATAATGCATAAAATTTTCCTTGTTGTGCTACAAAATTAATATCTTCTGTATTACTAGCTGAAAAACTACAATCTAAAACCTCTCCAGCTGGAACACCAAAATTGTTTGTAGTGCAATTTGAATTTAAAGTAGCCAAATCATTAAAAGGTCCGTATAAAATAAAATCTGTATCAAATTGTCCTTGCAAATCTAAATTAATATTTCCATCACTTGAAGCTTGTAAATAGTACCAAAATGGATTAGGTTGACTACTAAGACATTGATAATTATTTCCAACTTGTGCATTTGTACCAGTGTTTGCATTAATGGTAATAGGAACTTGTTGACAGTACTGAATAATACCTGAACATTGATTGTTTATAGGAACAGGTGGTTGTGGTGGTGGCATACTAATACATAATTCAAACCAAGTAGCTTGAGAAGTTGTAACTGTTGTATATACTCTTATATAATAAACATTTCCAATTACTAATCCAGATGCAGAAGTGCCTAAATCACTACAATATAATGGAGCACCAATTGCAGCACATGTACCAGAGTAAACTGAATGGTACAAATCAATTGTAGAACCGTAAATATTATTTAGACCAATATTATGAGTGGACGAAGTTGCAGTAAATCTATACCAAACATCATCGTCATCTCCATTCCCAGGTGCACCACATCCCGCTTGAATAGAAGCCGTTGCTCCGGCTGTACTACCTTCTGTAATGCTTGTACAATTATTATCAACATTTACAATTGAATTTATTGCATTTAAACATTCATCATTAGGAGGAGGTGAAGTAATACATACATTAAAATTTGTTGTAAAAGGTATAATAGAAGATATTTGAGAATAAATTCTAACATAATACCAATTTCCAGGAGTTAATCCTGTTAAGTTACTGTAATTTGGATCATTACATGTAATTGCAGCACCTATACCAGCTCCACAAGTTCCTGAATATGTTGAGTGCATTAAATCTAAATAAGAACCTGATACATCATTTATTGAAATGCTATGAGTGCTTCCTGTTGCTTGAAATTTATACCAAATATCATCATCATCATTTGATGAATGAGGCACACCACATGAGTTAACTTCTCCAGATGGACTTGCTCCGTACAATGAACCAGATGTTTCAGTTATACAATCAAAACTAGGATTAACAGTTAATGAAAATGCATTGGAACAATCGTTATTTTCTGGAGGTGAGGTGACACAAATATTAAATATTGAATTTTGACCTCCTAAAGTTGATTGAGAATATATTCTTACATAATACCAATTACCAATTGTTAAAGGAGACATGATAGCATAACCATTAGGACTTGCAGATGAACAATTTATCGGGGCACTAATGGTAACTCCGCAACCTCCTGAATAGGTTGAGAAAAACAAACTAGAAGTAGTACCACTTACATAACTTACTGAAACAGTATGACTAGTTGCAGATGCTTGAAATTTATACCATACATCATCATCATCAAATGTTGGTGGTCCACCAGCACAACCATTAGTTTCAGATGATGGAGTAGCTCCTGAAACAGTTCCAGATGTTGGAGTAACACAAGTAGTAGAAGGATTTACCGTTATGGGAATTGCATTAATACAATCATCATTCGTCATAGTTGGTAAAGTTTGAACACAAATATCAAAAGTTGTATTTGGATTAGTTGAAAATATTTTAGAATGTACTCTTATGTAATACCAATTTCCGATAGTTAAACCACCAAAAGAGCTTGTATCATCCATACAAGATATAGGGGCACCCAAAGCACCACAAACACCCGAATATACAGAATGATATATATCGGTAGTGTTTCCTATAGAATTGATAATATTTACTCCATGAGTATTTGAAGTTGCTTGAAATTTAAACCAAACGTCATCTTCATCGTTATTTCCAGGTGCTGGACACCCTGCTTCAGGTGAAGCAGTTGCACAAGCTACCGTTGAAGAGGAAAAAGAAGCACAAACTGAACCTGGATTTGGAACAATAACAGTTGCATTAGCACATTCATCATTTGAAGGAATAACATTTTGTGATTCTACATACAATGAATTTGAAGTATTAGATAAACCACTAAAACTACAAGTTATTATTCTTCTAAAATATAAACTTTGGGTCATAATTCCTGTATTATATTGAGTATTTGTAGCACCAATAATGTTATTCCAAATTATATTATCAGTTGAGGATTGCCACTGATAACTATTTCCACACTCTGTTGAGGCACCTGAACAAGTTAACAACGAATACATTGATCCATCGCATGAAGTAGGATTAATACTAGCTGTGGTTATACCTGCATTTGGCATTCCAGAACACATAACAGGTGTAAACGAATAAACTTGATTCGAGGCTGGTTTGGTTAAAATGTTATTTGTACTAATTAAGGTCGAAACAGCAGGACTTACACCAGTTCCATCTAATGAGTAAAAAACACCACCATCCCCTGATATTCCAATACTTGCACCTGATACAGAAAAAAGACCTATTTCCTGTTTATATCTATACTCAATAATGTTTGACGTTTCATATAATTTTACTTGATAAGTTAGACATGGAGAAGCTGCAGGAAAATTTATTTTCATCTGATCCCATTCAACTGTAAATATTCTGTTTGGAGCTACTCCAGTTGTTTGATATCGAATAATATTAGAGTTTGAATTCTGCTGATCCCAAAATGGTGCAATTATTCTATTATTTGCAATTGGTGATAAATTATTCGCAAAATTTGAACTAACATCAGTATTATCAAATGATAAATATCCATACTCAGAAATATCAATTTGTGAATATGAGTTACATCCATAATTAAAAATAAAACCTAAATTAATGTCTTGAGAGTAATCACCAATTAATGCTGTACCTATATTTGTAGATCCTGCTCCTAATGCAACATATGCTACATTACTAGATCCAAAAGAATAAACAAATTGGCTAAAAACTTTTTTATTAAAAGTTAATACTGTGAATATCACTAAAATAGTAATTGTTTTCATATTACATCTTTATTTTTTTTTAAATACATTTAAATCATTATTCTATAATAATTTGAATAATTTTATTATATTAATTTGAAAGTTGAATGTATATCTTTATTCACTTAAATGGCTATTTAATTCCATATATTTCTCAACATCATTCCATTTTATATTCTCTCCTTTTATATATATACAATTATTTGATGTTAAATTATCTATATTATTGTTTTCATTGTTTTGCGAAATTTTTTTAATTATAATATTAGGATGTTTTTTTAACCAAGATTCAACAAGTGATTTTTCAGTATCTAAACCTATTAATACATTGCTTGAACTTTTATTAATTTTATCATTATAATCTTGAATTCTTAACTTATCAAAATTGTCTAATTCTCTTATTTGAATATTTTCATTATAAACAATGTATTTTCCACTTAATTTACTTAATTCAAATTCACTAAAATCAATTAAATATTTTTGATTAATTATTTCAATATTTAAATTTCTCTCCTGCCAATTAACTAATTGTTGTATTTTTTCTTCAAATTCTTGTGTTTGTGATAATGATAAAAAAGAATTTAATGTAATTAGTGTCATTATAAAATAGACTTTTATAACTAAATAAGATATTTTATTCATTTTCTTTAACTTTTCAAATCAAATTTAAATCAATATTTTACTTTTAAAATTGTTATATGATATTGTAATTAATATTTTATATATTAGTATTATAAAAATTTATATTCGCAATTTGTGGTTTGAATTAACATATAATTATTTCTAATTAAAATTCATACTAAAAAAAAATTATGTTTACAATATTTTTTTTCAAATTACAATTAATAAAGAATACATACCCTAGGAAGATTATTTTATTGGTCTATATTATCTTTGGTTTTACTTTCACTGGATTTAGGAACATGTTGTATTCATATTGTATAGGTTTTTTAAAATTTTGTAATATTTAATTTATTTATTTTTGTATTATTTGTTAGAATTTATATTCTATTGTTTTAAATTTTGATTATAAAGTTGGTTTTCAGAGTTTACTGTAAAATTTTCTTTTTCCCTTTGATAAAAATAGTTTTTGTAGATTTTTCTTAACAAAAGTAAAACTCATAGTGTTACAATTGTTCGCACTTTTAAAGGCTAAGTTTAAAATTTCAGTCAATCAAATTTTATCTAAACCATTTATTCCCTGCATTTTCTTTGTCAATAGAAAGGTTTATTTCTTATAATTTATGTAAAAACTGTATCGTTTTGATAATCTAATTATTAACCTGAGTTCGATAGTTAATTGAAATTCAGATTAATAAAAAGAACTGTTAGACAAGGATTTTGATTGAAAATTTAGCGGGCTAAATCGAGAGAAAACAACGAAGTATAACAGGTTTTTATATAAAGTGAAAAAATATTCCGCTGATAAACAACGATTTACTTCACAAACCTTTATCGATTTATCTCGATAAATCTTCAAAAGTGTCATTCATAACTCATTGTTTTTGAGTGGTCTGAATCCAATTTTAATAATCGAACTCAGGTTATTAATAATTGTATATGGTATAAGGTATCGTCTGGAATTGATAAATACTGATTGTTGCAGTTTATCCATTGATAAAAGTCTATTGTAAAATTCCTAGTTATATACACAGCACAACTAGTCCTCATACAAAATAATGGAATAATTAACAAACTCTATTTTATCTTTTCTAAAAAAATATTATGAGAAATAAACAAAAGTTAGTTAAAAAACTTCCTCCTCCAAAGGGCTTAAATGAAATTCATTTTCACTTTTGGCAATAACAACTGACGCCAAACAATTTCCTAAAACATTTACACTTGTTCTTGCCATGTCCATCAATGCATCAACTGCTAAAATTACACTTGCCTTTTCAGGATTTAATCCCATTGAAGCAACAGTTCCTGCTAAGATTACAAAACTTGCTCCACGAACACCTGCCACACCTTTTGAGGTGAGCATCAATACCAAACAAATACTGATTTGTTCGCCCACACTTAGATTTACGCCAGACATTTGAGCCACAAATACCGTTGCCAAAGATAAATACAAAGTCGTACCATCAAGATTAAAACTATAACCAGTAGGAATTACAAAAGCAGCCACATTTTTAGATACACCTATATTTTCCATATTTTCCATGGCTTTAGGTAGTGCTGCTTCACTACTTGCTGTGGCAAAAGCTAAAGTAACTGGCTCAGTTACAGCTTTTACAAACCTTCTAATTGGCACTTTAAAGAAGTAAGCGATTGGCAATAGTACTCCAAAAACAAAAACTAATAAGGAGATATATAAAGTAATTATTAGTTGTAACAAATTCATTAAAATTTCCACTCCACTTTTAGCCACTGTACAAGCTAATGCACCAAAAACAGCTAAAGGTGCAAGGTACATGACCAAATCGGTGAATTTAAACATCACTTCACTTAGACTTTCACAAAAATGTAGCATCGTTTCTTTATGTTGATGTTTTTTCACCATTCCTAGTCCAATAGCAAAAATCACTGAAAAAACTACTATTTGTAAAACTTGATTTTCAGCCATTGATTTGGCAAAATTTTCAGGAAAAATCTCTACGATATGATCTTTATGGACTTTTGTTTGTTCAAGTAACTCGGTTGATTTTGCGATTTCTTTTTCACCTGCATCTACCTCTACTCCTACTCCAGCTTGACTAATATTGATTGCTAACAAACCGACAAACAAAGCTATGGTTGTCACCACTTCAAAATAAATGATGCTTTTTAATCCGATACGACCAACCTGCTTTAGGTTGCTATGACCAGCTATTCCAACGACTAATGTTGCAAATATCAAAGGTCCAACCAACGATTTCACTAAACGTAAAAATATTTTCCCAAAACGTTCCATTTCTAATGCTACATCTGGAAAATCCATTCCTACTTCAATTCCAAGAAGCATTGAAGTGAAAATAAACAAGGACAATTTTTTTCTTTTATAAGAAATCCACAATAAAAAAGCAATGGCTACATAACGTATAATAGGAAAAATTAAGAACCATGTTTCAACTTTGTTACCGTTCGCAGCGATAAGTTGTGCTTCAAGAAAAAATAAACACAAAATAAAAACAAAACCTATTGAATAACTTAATAATGAATGAATAGAAAATTTGTTTTTCATAAAATAGTTATTAGTTTCTTAAAATTTTACCTGTTTTTACAAGACTTTGCATTCTTTCTAAAGTTTTTCTTTGTGAAGATAATTCAAGAAAAGTTTTTCTTTCTAAATCTAACAAATACTGTTCAGAAACAAAAGTTGGTTCAGATAAGTCCCCACCAGCTAGAACAAAACCTAATTTTTCAGAAATCAATTGATCATGTTCAGAGATATAATTTCCTGAAAACATAGAATTTGCACCGACGTAAACCAATCCTAATGCTTCATTTCCTAAAACTTTTATATTTTTCTCCATAATTGGAGCTTGATAGGAATTTTCAGCCATTAATAAACAAACCTCTTTGGCTGTTTTTAATAGTTGTTGTTTATTCATAACTATTTCATCTATTCCTTTTCTAAGATACCCTAATTCAAAGGCCTCATGAGCAGAGGTAGAAACTTTTGCTTGACCGATAGTCAAAAATCGATCTCTAAAACGATTAATTGATACATCTCCTTCTTTCAACTCCTCAGACAATCGTTTTGCAAACTCTTTTGTTCCACCCCCTCCAGGTATCAATCCAACTCCAAATTCTACCAATCCCATATATAATTCAGCATGAGCAATCACCTTATCTGCATGCATGGATAATTCACAGCCACCACCTAGACATAGATTATAAGGAGCAACAACAACAGGAATAGAGGAATATCGTATTCGCATCATAGTGTCTTGAAAAGTTTTGACTGCAAAATTAAGTTCATCTAATTCTTGCTCGGCGGCCATCATAAAAATCAGACCTACATTAGCACCTGCTGAAAAAAGTGATCCAGTATTATGAATTACTAAACCTTGAAAAGATTGTTCTGCTAAATCAATAGCATGATGAATACCTTCAATAACTTGTGAACCAATAGTATTCATCTTTGAATTCCAATCTAAATGAAGAATACCATCACCTAAATCTTTTAACGTACATTCACTATTATTCCAAACGTTTGGTTTTAGTGTAATAATATTCGGTAGAATAAAATTGTAGGGATTTGATAATGGCAAATAAATATTATTATTTTGATCATAAATTAAGATCTCTTTATTTTCTGTTTTATAAAAACAAGGATTTTCAAGTCCAGCCAAATTACTTATCCAAAATGGAACTTCATTTCTAGAATTTTCGATTAATTCAATACCTTTTTTAATCCCAATAGCGTCCCAAATTTCAAAAGGCCCTAAATCCCATCCAAATCCTGATTTTATCGCTTCATCTAAATCGTAAATTGAATCTGTAATCTCAGGAATTTTGCTTGAAACATAATAAAAAAGTGACCCAAAATGATCTTTATAAAAATCACCAATATTTCCTTTCATTTGGAAAATTTGTTGAAATCTCAACTTAATATCTTCAATGATTTTTATTTCTTCAATTTCTGGAATTTTCTTTTTTTCACTTTTTTTATAAACTATTGATTCTAAGTCTATAAAATCAATACCTTCTTTAGTTTTTTGATAAAATCCTTTTTTAGTTTTTGAACCCAACAACTTGTTTTCAATCATTTTTTGAATAAAACTAGGTAATTCAAAATGTACTTTTTCTTCCTCTGAGTTTAAAACTGTTCTTAATCCATTAGCTACGTGAACTAAAGTATCCAAACCTACCACATCACAGGTTCTATAAGTAGCTGATTTTGGTCTTCCAATTAAACTTCCTGTTAAAAAATCTATTTGTTCGACACTAAATTTATATTTTTCAGTTAGATGAAACAAAGAAAAAATAGAAAAAACACCAACTCTATTTGCGATAAAAGCAGGAGTGTCTTTACATAAAACTACTTTTTTTCCAAGATTTTTTGTTCCAAAAAGGTGTAAAAAATCCAATACTTCTTTTGAGGTAAATTCACTTGGAATAATTTCTAAAAGAGGAAGATATCTAGGAGGATTAAAAAAATGAGTGCCACAAAAATGAGTTTTAAAATCCTCTGATCTATTTTGTACTAATAATTGTAAAGGAATACCAGAAGTATTTGTTGAAATTAAAGTACCGGGTTTTCTAAATTTTTCAATTTTTTCATAAAGATTCTTTTTTATATCAAGATTTTCAATTACTGCTTCAATCACCCAATCACAGGAAGATATTTGATTTAAATCGTCTTCAAAATTTCCAGTTTTTATTCTGCTTGAAAATGATTTTAAATACAGTGGAGAAGGATTTGATTGAATTGCTGATAGAAGAGCATCGTTAACAATTCTATTTCTAACTTTTTTATCATTTAGGGTCAAATTAGAATTAACTTCAACATCATTTAATTGATTGGGAATAATATCCAATAATATAACTTCGCAAGCAATATTAGCAAAATGACAAGCAATCCTTGAACCCATAACACCAGAACCTAAGACGGCAACTTTTCTAATATGTCTCTTCATAATTTTCTTATTTAATAGCTGATTGAGATATTTTTTTCTTCCAACTCATTTATCAATTCTTCTAATACTATACTTACCACCCCACTTTTTTCACATACAAGACCACCAGCCAAATTAGCTACTTCAGCAATATTTTCCATTGACAATCCAGCTAAAAGGCATAAAGTTGCTACACTGATCACAGTATCTCCTGCCCCACTTACATCTGCGATATTACGTAAATGTGCAGGGACAATAAAATGTTTTACACCATTATTAATATAAATTCCTTGTTCAGATAATGTGATTAAAGTTATTTTATGTTCTAATTTCAATCTTAATTCTTCAACAGCATGATTAAACTCTTTGTTATCAATAACATTAAAATCCATGTTTAAACCTTCTTTCAGTTCTTTTAAGTTAGGTTTGAATAAATCTACCCCTTGAAAATTGAAAAAATGATTTTTTTTAGGATCAACAGTAGTAATAACATTATATTTTTTGCAAAGTTGAATTACTTCTTTAATCAAAAATGGGGTTAAACATCCTTTGTCATAGTCTTCAAAAATCAAAGCATCAATTTCATTATTAAATAATTCCTTAAGATATTTCAATATAAACTGCTCTTCTTCAGCATTAATAGGATTGATTTGTTCTGAATCTATTCTTAATAATTGTTGATTATTTCCTAAAACTCTAGTTTTTTTTGTTGTTTTTCTATTTTTAACTAATTGTAAACCTGAAGAATATATGCCTTGATTTTTACACAGTTGTAATAAACTCTCCCCATCTTTGTCATCACCGATAATCGAACAGATATATGTTTCTATTCCTAAACTTTTTAAATTCAATGCAACATTTGCAGCACCTCCTAACCTTAAATCTTCTTTTTCAAGGGAAACAATTGGAACAGGAGCTTCGGGACTAATACGGTTAACATGACCAATCAGATATTCATCTAACATCACATCACCAAGTACAACAATTTTTTTTTTTTTAAAAACTTGAAGCCAGTCTGATTGAATCATGATAATTTCGCTAAAGCAATTTTCACTCTTCTCATTGCTTCAATCAAAATATTTTGAGAGGAAGCATATGAAATTCGAATACAATTTTCTTCGCCAAAAGCGTTTCCAGTAACAAGTGCAACTTGAGCTTCATTGAGAAGATACATACATAAATCGTCGGCATTATTTATTGTATAATTTTCATATTTTTTTCCAAAAAATGAAGAAATATCTGGAAAAATATAAAAAGCTCCTGTTGGATTATTAGTTTTTACACCTGGTATATCATTTAAACAATCTAATAAAACAGTTCTTCTATTTTTGAACTCATTTTTCATGTCATTTATTACAGAAACATCAGCATTCATTGCAGCTATCGTGGCTCTTTGTGTAATGGAACAAGTACCAGAAGTAAATTGACCTTGAATTTTTGTACAAGCATCAGCTATTTCTTGTGGTGCTCCAATATAACCTAACCTCCAACCAGTCATTGCCCAAGCTTTAGAAACTCCATTTACAGTTACCACTTGATTAAAAATTTCAGGAAATTGAGCTATGCTTTCGTGTTTACCAAAAAAATTGATATGTTCGTAAATTTCGTCAGCAATAATAATAATTCTTGGGTATTTTGCGATTACACTTGCAATTGCTTTCAGTTCTTCTTTTGAATAAACAGAACCAGTTGGATTACAGGGTGTTGAAAACATCATTAAACGAGTTTTATCAGTAATGGCATTTTCAATTTGTTGAGGTGTAACCTTAAAATTTTGATCTATTCCAGCTTTGATTACAACAGGTTTTCCTTCAGCCAATTTTACAATTTCTAAATATGAAACCCAATATGGAGCCGGCACAATCACTTCATCACCAGGATTAACAATACTCAACACCACATTAGCCAAACTCTGTTTTGCACCAGTAGAAACTACTATATTGTTTTTTGAATAAGGTAAACCATTGTCACGGTTAAATTTATTGGCAATTGCTTCTCGCAACTCATCGTATCCTGGAACAGGAGTATAAGAAGTGTAATTGTCATTAATCGCCTGAATAGCAGCTTGTTTAATAAATTCAGGAGTTTTGAAGTCTGGCTCACCCAAACTTAAAGAAATTACATCTTTTCCTTGTTGTTTTAATTCTCGAGACAATCTTGACATAGCTAAAGTAGCAGACTCTTCCATTATCTCAAGACGTTTTGAAAGATCAATCATATACAATTTTTAGTGTTGCAAACATACAATAAATTTTAACACGTTTGAATTTTGAAATGAAAAATATTATATGTAAAGTTAGAAGCAAATAAATTTTAGTTATTCAAATATTTTTTATGTTTTAATAGTAAAATTATACAAATAAAAATAAACGTTGTATTATGTTCTACTTAGTTTTGTTTATCATTTACTATACCCTTAAAAATTCCCTCTCAATGTCACTATAAAATTTCGACCTGGGGCTGATATATTTGAGGCAAAAACTCTGTAATTTCTATCCAAAATATTCTCACAGGCTACTTGTAAACCCAAAAATTTGTTGAATTGATAAGAAACTCGAGCATTGAGGGTAAACCAAGCCGGCATTCCTTCTGGTAAAGCATACGCTTGGTTATCTTCACCATTCGGGTTATAATCAGCAATTCTTTTCCAAAAACTGTATTGAACAAAAAAATCTGCTTTCAAACTTTTTTTTGTTAATTGAAATCCTACTTTGCCAAACGCAGGTGGTATGTGATCCAAAGGCAACTCAACACTATCAGTAACAATACGGGCATAAGTATAATTGTAAGTGCCATAAATTGAAATAATATTGTTGAGTGGAGCTGACAAACTACATTCTACACCATAAAGATAGGCTCTTTTTGCATTGGTAGTGGCAACCACTTTACTCAAAACACCCTCATAAAAAATGGAATCCTGATTATTATACTGATAATCACTTACAGTTAATGCGTTGATATACCAAGTATAATAGACAGTAGTCGAAAAAAGTATTTTTTTACCAATTGTTTGTGAAAAACCCAACTCACTGTTATAGACATATTCTGGT
This sequence comes from Flavobacteriia bacterium, assembly GCA_016183815.1. Taxonomy (GTDB): domain Bacteria; phylum Bacteroidota; class Bacteroidia; order Flavobacteriales_D; family Crocinitomicaceae; genus M2408. The sequence goes on along the minus strand of JACPDW010000008.1, from coordinate 39,232 downwards.
TTTAGGTTCGTATTAGGAACATAAATATTACCAGCGGTTGACTCAAAAACCTTACTCAAATCGTCAATATTTGGAACGCGATAACCAGAAGAAAATAATAGATTCAATCGAGAATTTTTTGTCGGTGAATAAATTAATCCAATATTACCTGAAAAAGCACTATTTTTTTGAATAGCTTCTTTAAATGGAAATTTAAAAAAAGTAGTATCTGTAAATTTTGCCATTAAACCAACATAAGTAAATCTTAATCCTTCACTGAGGATAAATTTTTCACCCAACGGAATTTGATGTGTTAAATAAACCGAAGCAGAATACATCAACGAACCTCCTGATGCATATCGAGTGTCTAAAGGAGTTTTTTCTCCACTAAAAATATTTTGAGAATATGCAGAAGAATTCACTTTGTTATACCAAAATTCAAAACCATATTTCAGCTCATTTTTATCGATTTTTTTTAATAGATCAAGATTGAAAGAAAATATATCTAATTTTTCTATTCTATTATTTTTTAGTGGGTTATTGAATTTTCTATCTATTCTACTTTCTTCTATCTGTTGATATGAAAAAACACTTTTTACTTTGTCGTAAATTTTTGTTATTCTATTCAGCTCTAAATTATATGCAAATAAAAATCTTTTTTGAGGTCCATAATACCATTCACCATATTTAGGTAATCCGTTTAACATTTGTGTTAACCTATCGTATCTCGGAATATTTGAAGAATTAGAATATTGAATATTAAACTGATGTAAGACTTTTTCACTTTGTTTATATAATATTTTTTGAAGTAAATCGTATTGAGAATACCCTGAACCAAGCTGTACATTGCTGTCATGATTTTGAACAACAGAGTCTTTGCCATTAAAATTTTTCACATACCAAGTTCTTGCACCAAAATTTCCATATTCATTATTTCGATTGGCTCCTTGTCTTAAATCTCCAAAATTTGAGTATGAAAATGAGGTAAAAGAAGCTAATTTTTTTTTTGCCAACGAAAAATCCAAATGACCTGAATAAGCATTTGCTGCTGACATGTATCTTAAATAAGTACCTGATTTTACTAATAAAGTATCACTTTTAGCAAATGCAGGTTTTTTGGTATAAAAATGCATCACCCCTCCCAATGCATCACTTCCATAAATTGTTGAACCTGGACCATAAACTATTTCAATTTTTTCCATTATTGAGTTGTCTAAAGTGATAACATTTTGAACATGTCCACTTCTATAAATTGCATTGTTCATCCTCACACCGTCAACAACAATTAACACTTTATTTGTTTCAAATCCTCTAATTATTGGTGAGCCACCACCCAATTGACTTTTTTGAACCATAATTTTTCCAGAATGTGACAAGACATCAGCTGTAGAACTTTGATTCATGTTTTCCAATTCCTTTTTTTTAAGTAGTTGAATAGATTGAACAAGATCTTTGGCTTTTTCTTCAAACTTACCAGCTGAAATAATTACTTCGTCTAAACCGAGAATTTTTTCTCTTAAATAAACTTTATAATGATTTATTATTAATGTATCAATTGACAGTTTTATTTGTTCATATTCTGGATGTGAAAAAATGAGAATTTCATTTTTATCTAGTTTATTAATTGTAACTTTTCCCTTTTTGTCAGTACTGTATATTTGGTTTTTTGTTTTTATTCTTACATCAATAATTCCTTCTAAAGTTTCACTGTCATAAACCTTGATTTCTTGAGATAGGATCAAATTTATCCAAAATAAAAGTGTTAAAAAAAATAATGTCTTTTTCATATATTGTAATTAATAATCTTAAAAGTTCTACATAGAACTCAAAAATTCAAAATTGAATTCAATTTATTATATTAAAGAATTGTTTTGACTTATTTGCTATTTCAGCCATAATTGATAATTAAATGACTTTTAACATTAATCTCTTACTAAATATTATGAATTTTCTATATTCATAAATAAAGCACTTTAAAGGTCAAATAATCAAAAAACTTATTATAAAATTATGCTTCTGGAGGAGGGATAATTATTTTTTGAGAATAAGTAATAATAGAAAAAGAATAATCAAATTGTTTTTTTTCAATCTCATAATTATTATCAATAATTTTTATTGTCGTTTGTTTATTAATAAGATATGGTGAATTGGTCAAATTAAAAATTTGAACACTATGATTATTTTTATCTGAATGATTAAAATTATTGTTGACAAACAAATCAAGTTGATTAAACAATTGACTTTCTTTTAAATCATCAATACAAAACAAATGAATTTCATTATTTTTATATGATTTTTTGACAATATCGTAAAATTTCCCGTTGAGTTTAAATTCTTTCTCTTTTTCTATAAAATGAAGTTTATTAAATTCATGTTTTGAGAAAACAAAAGTTTTTAATTCATTAATTGGCACACCTTTTTTAAGATAAAGTTTGATTTGTTTTTTAATATTAGACTTTTCAAAGTTAAAATAGGTGAAATATCCTACAAACTGGAATAGAAGTAAGGAGACAAAAAATCCAATCAGTATATTTTTTCTTTTCACTTTACAAATGTATTAATTTTATGGAAATTTTTTATTCAAATTTATTCAATGGATACAATTCATTATTTAACTGTACCAAAAACTGCAAGGTATTACTATTCATACAAGGAAAGCAACAATAAACTATTTATTGCGCTACATGGGTACGCCAATTCAATAACTACTTTTCAATCTAAATTTAACGATTTAACTGATCATGGTTTTGATGTGTTGATTCCTGAAGCGATGCATCGTTTTTATTCAAAAGGTACGTCAGGCAATGTTGCTTGTTCATGGATGACGAAAGAAATGAGAGAATTTGACATAAAGGAAAACAATCATTATTTGGAATCGCTTTTAGAAAATATTTTGCTCAACAAAGAGTACAAACATATATATATTTTAGGGTTTTCGCAAGGTGGAAGCATTGCTATAAGATGGGTAATGAACTCTAAATTTCATTTTGACAAAATACTAATATGGGCAAGTTCAATCCCCATTGAAATAAATGAAGAATCTTTAAAAAATCTTCCTTCTAAAAAGACATGGATAGTTGGCACTAAAGATGAGTATATACCTGAAATCGAACGAAATAAATTAGAAAAAAAATTTCTTTCTGTTGGCTTTTCTGTCAAAAAATATTCTGGAAATCATCAAATCGACAATGAAATTTTAGAACAAGTTTTACAAATTAAAAAATAAATATTAAATTAGTTATCTTTTTCAATAAAAACACATGGGAAATTATCTTAAATTTATCTCTTTAATACTCTTTATTTCAACGAGTTGGAATATATTCACCCAAGAAAACGAGGAAAGTGAACAAAACGATAATCCTCTTAACGAATCCCATGAAATTGGTTTAGATGGTGTTGTTAAAGCTTCAACAATAGGAGGTTCATACGGCTTTGGCTTAAAATATGGATTTGTTAAAAATCAAAATTTAACTTTTGGTCCAGCTCTAAGATTTCAACGAATATGGTCAAATCTTAATGGTAATAAAACATATTTTAATATCTATGGAGGTGGTGCTTTTGTGCACTATAGATATAAAAACATTGTTTATGCAGCTGTAGAATTAGAATTTTTGAAAAGTCCACTTCATTTCAACATCGTAAATTCATCTACAAATTGGATTGCTACTTGTTTTGTTGGTGGTGGAATTAGCAGAGAATTTTCTATTGGTATTAGAATTAATGCAGGACTTTATTATGATGTCATAAATAATTCAAATAGTCCAATGCAGTTTGCTTATATTTCAAGAAATGCTCAAGGAAAACCACAACCAATCATCTATAGAGTTGGATTTCATTTTTTAATCTGAAATTTATTACTTTTCAAAGTAATTTTTGCTTCTATTGTTGTCATAATAAGCTTTACAGAGAATTTGAGCATTAAAAATGTCTATTGCTCAAAATTCCTATTTTTTATTTAATTAAAACTTAATAATCACTTAAATTAAAAGTACTTTTTTAAGCTGAACTTTGCATTAAGTTTTTTAATGACTTCCTTGAAGCAACAGAGCTGAAACCATTAAAAAACATAATATAACAAAAAAGGCATGTTGAAAAATTTATTTTTCTGCGTTTTTATTTCAATTTTCAATTTTAATTTTTTCGGGCAAATTTCTATAACAACATCAAATTACAGCCAAAATTTCGGTACTGCATCTAAAGCAACTTGGACTGATAATTCTACTTTTGTAGGTTGGTACTTAACTGCTGGTGGAACGCATTATTATGGTGGTACTCAAAATATTACTACCGCTGCTCCAACTAATACAGGAGGATTTTATACTTATCAATCTAACTCTGATGAAAATATAAAACTCGGTTCTCGACCTTCAAATACAAGTGGTGGAACTTCTGGTACAGGTTTGTCTCATATCGGCTTAAGGATTAAAAACAAATGAGTTAATGTCAACTGAAAATTACCAGTTAGACTTCAACGATTTTTCTAATGGAATATATTTCATAGAAATCATCAATCAAAAAGAAAAATCTACTTTTAAAATTGTCATTTCTAAATAAAATTATTGAAAATCAAATATTGATTTAAACTTTAAAAATAAGAGAAAATTTACTTTGAATCTAACAATTTCTCATCAAAATTTACTAAATAAACCTTCTTTTTTGCTCTAGTTATTGCTGTATAAAGCCAGCGTTGAAAACCAGATTGAAGAAATTCATCGTCTAATTTTCCATGATCGATAAAAACGTGGTTCCATTGTCCACCTTGAGCTTTGTGTGTTGTGATACAATAAGCGTATTTCACTTGTAATGCATTAAAAAAGGGATCTTTAAATACTTGTTCAATTCTTTTTTTTCTGATGGGTTCGTCGATATAATCTAACTCAATTTCATGAAATAATTTTTTATTGTCTTCTTTTGATAATTGAGTTTCTTTATTTGTCAAAGTACTTAAATGTACAATCAATTTTAAGTCATCCATTTCAGGATAATCATCAAATGAAACAATAACATGAGCAAAATGAAAGCCATAACGTTCTTCAATTTTAATTAGTTTTTTAATGGTTAGAATGTCTCCATTGGCTATAAAACCGAGTTCACTTTTTTCATCAACCCAGAAATAGGAATTTTTTATTACCATTATTCTTTCGTTTCGTTCTAAAAACTCCTCATAAAAAAGTATTCTTTTTCGAATTTCTTGATTGTAAATCGAAGCTCTAAGGTTAGATTTAGTCAAAATAATACATTCTTCAACGCCTTGTTCTTGAAATGAATTCTGTAGGTAATCTTGTAATTCTAAAGAGGTAATATTGTGAACATCTTTTTCTAAAAATGAAATTTTAGGCCATTGATTTGCCAGACAATTTCTAATCTGGTGTGCATTCAATACGATTTGGGAAGTGTTATTTTGTCTAATAATTTGATTCAAAGAACTTACAGTAAAATCAATTTTAGGAAAATTTTGTTTTAAATATTCGATATTTAATGCGGGTGAAGTCGTACTTCCTACAGGTGGCAACTGACCTTCATCTCCTAACAATAACAAAATGTTGTTTTTTCCTGAGAATACAAAATTTAAGAGATCAAGTAACACGTTTCTTTCTGTTTCTTGATTTAAATGATTTGAAGTTGAACTCATAATCATTGACGCTTCATCTACTAAAAAAAAAGTATTATTCTCTTTATTTTTAGCTAATGACATCACAGAATAATCCATCAAATCTCTTGTGTGAACATAGATTTTTTTATGGATAGTATAGGCGTTTGTTTTTGAATAAGAAGAAAATACTTTAGCAGCACGACCAGTTGGAGCGAGTAAAATACTTTTTTTATTAAAATGTTTTAAAGAGGTAACTAGATTTGATGCAAATGTTGTTTTTCCAGTTCCAGCATATCCTTTTAATATAAACACCTTGTATTGAGAAGGATTGTTTAAAAAATATATCCAATTATTAAGACAATCTTCTTGATTTTGGCTTAAAGAATAAGGAAATAATTTCCTAAATACTTTTTCAAATTGTATTGTAAAAGTTTGCAAAATTTAAAATTTATACCGATTATTCTTTCAATTTGGTCCAAATTCAGCTATCACTTTTTGAACTATTTTCAAGTAATATCGGTATTAACCATGTAAAATTAAAAATAATCCTGAATTTTCGTGGTTATTTTATAATTACATTTGGAATTAATTGTCATCTTTTTTCACTTTCAATTGTATCTATGTTTTTTTTATTTTATTTATAAAAAAATTCATCTTTAATCCTTTACACATCTGATAGGTAAACCTACCAACATATTCGTTTCAAATAATTTAAGTTTATAACTTTTATTATCCATTAAAAATACTTTTATTTCTGGATAAGATCCATATTTAGTGTTATAAGTTCCAAAAGTAGAACTTGCTAAACAAGTATTTTGATAAATTTTTAAGTTATAAGCGAGTACTGTAGAATAAAAACCGGAAGGTTCTATCGATAATTGAGTTTCATTTGATGAATAATTTATATCTTCATCCCAATATCCTGTACTGTCATTTAAAATACCTGTAGATTTTGAATACAAACCAAACGTTTCTGGATCACTTACATAATCAATCATACTATTCCATTCGTTTGAGCTTGGAATATGCCAACCAACTGGACATACATTTAAATCGTTTTTTATAACTTTTACATTATAATAATATCCAAAATTTGGATTAGAAGTCGAATCAAAACCAGCAAATGAATATATAGGGTTATCTGGAATTTCAACTAATGTATTAAAAGGAGGTAAATAGGCTAAATTATCCCATATTGAGTCATTTTTAGCAAATAAAATACTGTCACCAGTATTAAACCTAGTTACTTTAAGGTTGTTTGCCATCCATTCTTGATTACCTATTATCACTGAAGGATAATAATTACCATCAATGTCAGTGAGTCCTTTTCCACTTAAAAATACTTTATTAGTTTCAACTTCATCTCTAAGTTTTTTACAAGAATTAAACAAAAAAATTATTAATATGAAAAAAATCAAACACTTCATAATGTATTAAATTAATCAAATTTACAAAAAAAAATAATACAATTATAAAGTAGGATTAAAAAAAACAGAAGAATGAAATAATATTTTTAAAAGATTTTTAGCACTGATTTATATTAAAATTATTCGATCTATCCAATAATATGATTAGTCCTTTCTAACATTGGCACAAAACTAAAATCACCATAACTTTCTTCTATATATTCGTTTTGATTAATTTTTGTTAGTCTTAACATTTTTTGTTTGTCTCTATCTCCAACGGGGATGACCATAATTCCTCCAATTTTTAATTGTTTTTTTAAATCTTCTGGAATAAATGGAGCACCACAGGTAACTAAAATTTTATCGTAAGGCCCTAAACTTTCTTGTCCTTTATATCCATCACCGTAAATTAATCGTGGTGTGAATTTAAAAAAACGCAGCATCTCTTTTGCTTTGATAAACAATTCACGTTGACGTTCGATAGACACAACTTTTGCACCCAATTCACACAAAATACAAGTTTGAAAACCAGACCCAGTTCCAATTTCTAAAACAGAATCGCTTTTTTTTATTCCTAAAAGTGAAGTTTGAAATGCTACTGTAAATGGATGAGAGATGGTTTGACCAGCACCAATCTGAAAAGCAATGTTTGAATATGCTTGCTGTTCAAATACTGTGTCTAAAAAATAATGTCTTGGAATAGCGTCAAAGGCCTCTAAGATTTTGTAATCGGTAATTCCTTTTTCTCTAAGTTCATTAATTAGATTTTTACGTAAACCTTTATGTTTGTATGTATCTATCATAAGTTACAAAGATAAGTGCTTCAATTATGTTTAGCAGAAAATTTATTGAATTTTATTAAGATTGTTATGTTGATGAAAAAAAAGCTATATATTACTATCTGTAAGAAATCCTATAAGAATACCGATTATTTAGTAATTGTCAAACTTTGTAAATTGTTAAATATTTGTGTCCATTAAACATAGGTTTCTCAACTTACATTATCTACAAATCTTATAATTTTATCTTCTTTCCAATCCTTTATTTGCACATAAATGCCATTATGATTTTTAGCCGTTTTGTTTTCGCAACCTTTACATGGTTTTTCTTCTACATGGTCATTTTCTTTGCCAAATAAAGTTTCTACTCCTTTGATAGTGATGGTCTCTGTTTTACAACTCATAGGAATTACATACTTTAAACCATCCATTTGAAAGATGTTCCAAACTATTATTTCAGCAATTTCTTTTTGAAGTTCAAGGTTTGGTGTTTCTTTAAATTTATCTTCATAATAATCAATAAAAGTATAAAGAAGATTTTCTCGAGCAATTAGTAAACTATCCCCTTGCCATTCGTAACCGTATGAACTTTGAAAGGCAATTTTAGACCATTTTATCCATTCTTCTTGCATATCGCAGTATTTAGACACAACACTTAATTTTTTATCTAAAAATCCAACACGTTCAATTAATGGTAATAATTCTTGCTTATCAGAAACAGGATCATAACGAGAGACAATAAAAGGTGCTTCACCACATGTGATTTCTAATTTTAATAAGGCAATGTATTCTTGCCAGTTATTTTTTGTTATTTGCGAAGTATCACAAGCATCATTCATTTGTTTTACAATTCCAACCGGTGTGAATACCTCTGCTTTATCTCTTGTTCTTAAAAGTTGCTCTTCTTTACTTTTTACGGCACGAGGTTGAATTAAATTCCCATTTTTACCTGTTACCAAATCAGAGGTTATAGGAGCAAGTGGAGCAAACTTTTTACCTTTTTGCTCATAAGAATCTGTAGCCCACAAAATATTATTACCTGTGGTTTTATCTTGCAAAAGAATCTCGAGCAGATGGTTTTTTTTTAGAAGATAATCTTCTCTGATGTCGATGTTATGTTGAAATTTTTCTACTGTCATTTATATTATTTTTCGGAAGTATTATTCTTTTTAAGATTTTTTTTGCACATTTTAAATTTCAATTTATTTTGCACCTATCCAATTTTTGCAACCAGTGGTTGCGGTTTTTCATTTTCTGTATAATACTCATAAAAGCTTTTCATGTTCCAAATATTCCGAGCTGAAAAGCCTCGAATGCCCAGAAACTCCGTTTGAAGATTTTTTGATAATTGTTCTACTATTGATTTACCCCATTTTTCTTGCTGTACTTTTTGGCTTACCACCTTGCCTATTTCCCAATACAAAGCTACCGTTTGTTTGCTCACAGTTTTGAGCATCTCATACCGCACCAGCTGTATTTTTGAAAGTATTTCTTCCAAAAATGGGGGGTAATTTATTGATTTTATATCTTCCATTTCTTCTTTTTTATGCCATCGGTTTTATCATACTTTCTATAAACCCAATTTCTTCGGGCGATAAATTATATTTTGCATACAACTGCTGGTCTATTTCAACAATGCTTTTGCTCCAATCAATGTCTGATTTTGATATGAAATCTTGGAGGGGAAATATTTTTTAGTTTTTATAAATTATTCCTCATCATTGTCTTTCAATTCTTTTGTACCGTCTAAATTTTTAAAATTTTGTTTGCTTACAATTTTTGCTCCCGATTTTTTTTCTAATTCTTTTCTTGCATTTCCCGCTACATTTCCACCTGCTTTGGCAGCTTTATGATTTTCTATGAAACCTTGTGCATTTTTGTTTTTTGCAATTTCGGTAGTGGAAGCTTCACCAAGCATGGTGAATATTAATTCCAAATCCGTCATGTGGTCACGAAGATTTTCGGATGTTTTGGTTAAACCTTTCAAATTTTTATACTCACTCGGAATTATGCCAAAGGTAGCTTTGCTAATTTCGGCAGTCAAAATAGAATATTCTCTCCCTTCTTTTACACCACGGTTTTTCCATTCGTTGGTGAGTTCATCACGCACTTGTATGCCTCTAATTCTTTTTTCTATCCACGCGTCACTATATCCTTTGGCTTTGTAGGTGGCTCTAATTCTTGCTTGAGCTAGTTCTGGATCTTCTATCTCGGCAATGCGTTCTGCACCAACTTGTGCCAACCATTGTTTGAATGGTTCGGCTTTGGGCGAGGGGATGGATTGAATAACTCTTAACAATCCTTTTTTAGTAGCACAATCTGTAGCATACTTTTTACCATCAGAAGCTTCTAATTTCAGTTGTCGACAAATTGTCGATAACTCAAAACCTGAAACTTTTTCACGCTTTTTCATTCTGTACCAATAATCTTTTGGATCAGAACTATCCGTCAAGACCGCTACGACATCTACAACAGCAAAATACCATTCTTGCTCTTCTTCATTCCAATCAGATCGAATTTGTTTGCTTTCAAATAATTTTATGTTGTTCATTATTATTTATTTTTAATGTAAAACAGTCATTTTTTAGTGTACGATTTTATCGTATATTTGAATTTTACAAAGTTTACCATCTGCAGCTTTCATTTCTACTAGGGTACAAATTGTACCCCAGTTGCTTTTAAGCTGCTCATCACGAGTTAGCATTTTTTTTATGTATTGCTTTACATCACTGCTATCTGTTAATATCTGTACAACATCTTGAACAGAAAAATACCATTTCTCTTCTTGTTCATTGAACACGGAACGAACTTGTTTGCTTTCAAATAATTTTATGTTGCTCATCATTATTTATTTCTAACTTCCCACTTCGAACTTCCTACTCCATCGGTTTTATCATACTTTCTATAAACCCAATTTCTTCTGGAGATAAATTATATTTTGCATACAACTGCTGGTCTATTGCTGCAATGCTTTTGTTCCAGTCGATGTCTGAATTTGATGTGAAATCTTGGAGGGGAACAAATTTATAGGTTTTAGAAGTTGCATCTTGACTGGCTTTAGCTAAACTATGCATAAACCTTACAAATCTTGTAGTTAAATATTTACTTAAATGATTAGCCGAAACTTTATCAAGACTTAAATCAGCACCAACTACAATGTAACTTTCGGTACAAATTGTACCTGGCTCTCCAATAAAACTATTTAAATTATCATCATTCAATTCTGTACCAATATTATTGGCTCTTGGTGTAAAAACTTTATAACTATCAATCCAATTATCACGGACATTAATTTCATCTCTTTCAAGATATCCAATCTTTTTTCCTTTACCATAACACACAATAGGCTCTTTCAAATCTTTAGAGCTACTTCTAAATTTTTCATCGTTAATAAAAAAACCTCTAAAACCGAATGGTCTTAATGGTGATATTGCATTTGAAAATGACTCAAAATTATTTTTTGTATTAACTTTTTCAATAATTGAAACTGCATCATTGTATCGTACAAAGGTCTGAGAATCTCCAGATTTTAGGGAACGTAGAACTACTGTTGTCTTTTCACCTGCTTTATGTGTAAATACTTTTGTAAGGTTAATCTCATTATCATAATTATTATCCCAAAGAAAATAACAAATTCCTCCTCGAATGTTGGTGTTTGGAAAGACTTCTTCAGGGTTTAAAAAATCGTGTAAAATAGCAATTCGTTTGTCGTTAAGCATTTCATCTCTAAAATCATCAAGACCTTTTCCTCCAGAATACCAACGAGAGGGCATAATTAAAGAAATATAATTTGGGTTTAACTTTTTTGAACTCTCAACAAAATAGTTATAAATGGGTTTAGCGCTAGCTTGAGCACCACCATCCATTTCCATATAAGGTGGATTCCCCACCACTGAATCGAATTTCATATCTTCTTTTAAATTAAATAGTTCTTGTAATTTTTGTTTTGCTTTTCCTTCCTGAGCTTCTGGAGTTATGTCATGTTGTATAAAATTCTTCCGAGAAATCTTATTTTCAGCATCAAATCCAAAAATGTAAGATTGAGTTATACCTTGTAAAATGGGTGTTGGAGCTAGCCCATACACTTGATTTTCTAAAATATGTTTCAAGCACTCGTTATCACTCTTGTATTGTGAATGAGTATTGTTAAATATTTTTTTAACAATCTCGGTGATGTACATGCCTGATTTCATGTAAAGATCAATAAAAGTGCTATCTGTGCGTTTAAATAAATTAGCATCGTGCTCTTCCAATTGATTAATCATCATTTGCACCACTTTTTTTGGTGTAAAAATTTGATTGGTTTTTTGGTTGGGTATTAACTCAAAGATATCTTCTTCAGAGGTAAAATAATTTGCTAATTGTTCTTTCTTTAGTCTAAATTCAGCAATTGATGCATTAAAACGGTATTTGTTAAACACACCTTGAAACGTCTTTCGTACCCCATTTTCTACATAGTTAAAACCATCACGGAGCTTGTGGAACTCTTCTTTATTGATACTTGTAAGCTCAATGAAGTCATTCTCGTCAATTTCTAAATCAAAATTATCAATCGTAATTTCTTCTTTTGAAGAATTTGCCATAATAAACATTGGAATTGTTCGTGTAAAAGAACGCAACCTTTCTCGAATTTCTTCTTCCTTGGTTTTTTGTACTTTTTCAACTTTCTCTTCTTCTTTTTGAGTTACACTTTTATTGATAAAATCCACTTCGATCGCTTCAATTAGCTTTTGTTTAAGAGCTTCACTATCTTTAATCTCAGCGCTGTTGTATTCCTCGGCAATGAGTTTAACTTTTTCTTGAATTTGTTTTGTTACTTCGTTGGTCTCGGCTTGAGTTGCTTTATATACTTCTTTGTACTTAGCAATTAGAGGCTCAGCAACCTCTGATACCTTTTTAACTAATTCATCTGCATAAATTTCTTCAGTTTTCTCTTCCAATAAATTGTCAACTATTCTTTCGGTATTCGTTTTAAATATTTTTTCGCCAAGAATGATTTCAGTATTGGTATTAATTTCTTTTGATTTGTTATTGTTTACAGTTCGGGCATCATCTAAATCAAGTGTGTTATTTGATTTTTGAACACGTTTATTTTTTTCTACCTGCATTTTGTCCAAGATATCTTCAACTTCTTTAGGGAAATTGAATACGCCTTTTAAGCTATCATTAAACAAAAGATTGGTCATAAAACGAGCTTGCACAATCTCTGTTGCTGCCAAAGCATTTGGAAATGTTAACACCTTGTTGGCATCCAATTCAACCATTTCGCCATTCACATCTTCTGAAATAACTGGAAAGAAATTAAGAAGCTCTTTTATGTTATTCTCTCTATCTTTTTCAGTTATTTCTCCCTTAACAGCTTTCGGGTTCAAACCATTTGCAAACTGATCATAAATTTCAAGAACACGAGTTGGTGCAAAATCAAATAGATACGCTGATTTTTTCATGTACAACCCATCCTGTCTCATTTCCTTGTAGGCGTTTTGAGCACGGAAAGCAGCTTGCATATATAATGCAGGAGATTTAATATCTGTCAACATTAACACAGCAGACCATTCTTTTATAGTAACACCAGTAGTTAATTGTCCACATGAAAGTGTAATAGTTTTTTCATTTTCACCAATTGCTTTTTTTACTTTTTCTAAGGAGCTTTCGTTTCCTTTAATATCATCCGCCTCTTCTTCAAAAGTTTGACCATTGCCAGCAGCGACAATGACCTTATAATCTTTGAACACAGGATTTTTTTTTAGAAGTTGTTCTAGTGCTTGCACAGATGTAATTCTATTTCCTACGAACCAAAAAGTATGTTTCAATTCATTTCTAAGTTCTGGTGTAGAAAAAGGATATTTTTTATTCGTAGTTAGATTTCTTAAAAACTCTTTTACATCATTTTCATGCACAAATTTTTTATCCTTTACTCTAAAAAATTCATTCAAATCAAATGCGTAATCATGCGTTTCATTATCAATTTCAATCCCTTCATTTACTTGATCAGTTATCATTTGAGATATCCGATAAGTAAACAATTTAAGGTCAGGTAAATCCGTGTGCTCACCAGCTTCTCCTTCTTCCAATTCTTGTTGCTTAGCCATTTGTTCATCCAAATATGTCCAATTGTAAATGGCATCTTGTGGAAATTTTTGATTTGCTAAAGCCCTAAATGGCGTACCTGATAAATGAAGGGTGTTTTTTCGTTTAATTACTTTTAAAGCTATCTTAGTTATTAATGTTTCTACTCCTTCATGTGCCTCATCGATAATTAATAAATCCCATTCTAAATCAGCAACCCAACGTAATTTATCATAAGGTCCTCCAAAATATTTAGACCCTTTTAAATCTTGTAAAGAAAGGAATGTTAATTGAGGTTTTATTGGCTTTATTGCAATGTGATCCTCCCTCGTTATAGCTTTTCTGTTTTTTAAAGAGTCAGCAGTAGATATAAAAGAATATCCATCAAGAAACATTTCATAATCATCAAACCATGAATTTGCAATGGCTGGTCTGTTTGTTAAAATAAGTACTTTAGTTGCATTCAATCGCTTCGCTAAGTCATAACTTGCAAGTGTTTTTCCAAATCGTGGTTTTGCATTCCAGAGAAATTCTCCTTTATTATTGTTTTGAAAGTATTCTAGGGCTTTTACTACAGCTTCTTCTTGTTCTTCTCGTAATTTGTAATCTATCTTTCCATTATCGTTTTGTAGTGCTGCAAATCCTTCTTTTCGGAATAAATCAAATAATTCTTTTGACTTTTCTGGTTCACCATTGAAATAAAACCATTCTGTACCTAAATCATCTTTTTTAATAATTCCCTTTTTAACTAGAAATTTATGAAAAGTCTTGTCAATAAAACTGTCTTTCTTATTCTTGTAAAAAGCAGGAGCACTCCACAACAATTCGTACTCTAACTTAAATGCCGGTGTATTTACTTGGGGTCGAATCCTTTCGTGTACATCTTGTAATTCGGTATATCCAATTTTTTGAGAGCCATCATTTGGAGGTAGTTCAGGTAATATGTATGAATATACTTGTGGATAAACAGCTTGTAGTGTTTTGATTTTTTGTGTTATATTACTCATAATCTCTTTTTTAAAACTTAAGTTTCATTGTCTTTTCAAGGCTCATTTAGCATATTAACTGGCTCATTTGCGTTTTATTCAATATTTTTGCACAAATTTAGTAAAAAACTTGAATTTTTCAAAGCTGTATAAATACCAGAAAAAGCCAAAAAATTAATGTATAATACTTATTGATTGGATACTTTTTTGCTGTTGAATAATCTAATTATTTTTTTTTTACAGCCAAACTTTTATAGTCATTTAAATTGAAAAGAATATTAAGAACGAAACAGCCAATTAGTCAAACATTTATTATTATTTTTACATCTTTTGAAAAGTCCCAAAAAAATAATTTTGAGGTTATATTAATAATGCTTTTCAGAGTTTTAAACTTCGGATAAAGAAAGAAATAAATTAAACAATTAAAGAAAAAATTGTGCATAAAATTTTAATATCTTCATTACTTATAAGTATTTTGATTGGTTTAGGTACTTTTCATTCTCAAGATACTTGTTTAACATCACTTAAACTTGGAATTTCATTTCCACCAGTTGAAAGTGTTTCAGAAAGAATGTTTGCAAAAACCCATTTAGACACACTGGGTGTAAACAAAATTAGATTTGCTGAAAATTGGGCTTTTAGAGAACCCACACAAGGTGAATTTAATTGGTCACCTTTAGACGACAGAATAAATTGGGCTTACAATAATAATTATGAAATTCTTTTAACCATTCAGTCTAATGCACCAACTTGGGCTTGTTCTACTGTTCAAAATGAACAATCGTGTGTTTTTAATGATAACAATGACTTTAAAACATACATAGATTCTTTGCTTCAAAGACACTCAGGGAAAATAGCCAAAATACAATTTGGTAACGAATGGCAATCGGATTTTTGGTATGCAGGAAATGCTGAAGATTATATCGCAGCGAACAATGTGCTATACCATTCTGTACAGATGAATTCTCCTTCAACAGAAGTCGTTCTCGGTGGTTTTACAACGATTTCTCTTCGTTTTTTGGCAGCTTGTAATGGATACGTTTCTTCTTTTTATGATGATGATGGGATTTATTATGATTCTATTTTTTTTATTTCCAATTGCAATACTCCATCAATACAAAACATCAAAAACAGAATTGATTCAGTACTTCAATTTGCACAATATGACCTGCTTGATTTGCATTTATATGATGATGTGGAACAATGGGATGAGTATTATTTAAATTTTTCTGAATCAATTTCCAAACCCATTATAGTATCTGAATTTGGTGGTCCGAATATGAATTATGAACCTTATACCGAAGAATATCAAGCTAATAGACTGTTTCAATACATTAAAAAGTTAGATAGTTTACAAATTCAAGAAGCATATTTTTTTAAGTTGATTGAAGGAACATCAAATCCAGCTCATTCTACTTCTGCTTTGATTTCGGATACAACTTTAATAGTAAAATCTGCGTACAATGTTTTCCAATCCTTTAATGAATGTCAAAATTCTTTATTGAAAAATGGAAGTAATGAAAATGTTCATTTTTATCCCAATCCAACGACACAATCCTTGACGATAAAATTCAGACAAGAACATTTAATGGAAAAACAAATACAAATATACAATTCATTGGGAATTTTAGTTAAAACTGATGATTCAATAGATATTTCAAAGGAAATTGATGTTTCAGAATTATCAAATGGATTTTATTTTATACGAGTAAATAATCAATCTTATAAATTTTTAAAACTCTAATCTTGGATATTATCTATATTAAAAATTGCTTTAATTTTTCACCTTCATTTTCTATAAAATAGTTGTCGATTTGTGAACAAAAAGGAATAGAGTAAGATGGAATGTTCGGGTGAAGTCTATGAATTATTTGTTCAGAGGAAAGATTTTTTTCTCCTGTAAAAACTATTAATTTAGGAGTTATATTTTTAGATTTCAAAACTTCAATACTAAGTAAAGAGTGATTAATACTTCCTAAATAGTGTTTGACAACTAAAATGACAGGAAGTTTCCATTTTATGATTAAATCTATAAACAAAAAACCCTCTTTGTTGATGGGAACCATTAAACCACCAGCTCCTTCAATAATCAATGCACCTTTTATTTTCGGTAAATTGAAGTCTTTTTCTGTAATAAAAATCCCCTCTTTTTCAGCAGAAAAATGTGGTGAAGCAGGAGTTTGTAAACGAACTATTTCTGGAATAATATTAACAGTTTTGACAAGGTTTTTTACCTTAATTGAATCACTTTGGTCCAAATCTCCCGCTTGTATAGGTTTCCAATAATAAGATTCTAATGCTTTACAAAAGACAGCAGAAACAATGGTTTTTCCTACCTCTGTACCTATACCTGTTATAAAAAATTGTTTGTATTTCAATATTATCGCAATTGAGCAGCTAATTCAGTTTCTAAACCAATTCTTATTTTATTCATGATTTGATCTACATCATGGTCTTTTAAAGTTTTTTCATCGTCTTGAAAAATAAAGGAAACTGCATAAGATTTTTTGTTTTTTTCCAGTTTATCTCCCTCATACACATCAAATAAAGAAACATTTTTTAACCATTTTTTATCTGTTTTTTTTGCAATTTTTTCTATTTCTATAAATGGAATATTTTTATCAAGCAATAATGAGAAATCTCGCCTCATAGTAAAAGTTTTTGGAATTTCTTTATATTGAGTTTTGTTTCTATTTAAAACACTAGAGACATTATCCCAATGAACATCAATATAAAAAACGTCATTTTTAATATCAAAATGGGATTTTAAAGATGAATGAACAAGGCCTATATCCATTAAAATCAAGTTGTTAATTTTAATTGAAACATTTAAACTAGAAAAAGAATTATCATTTTTCTCTTCAACAATATATTTATCAAGACCTAATTTTTCAATAATTCCCAAAGCAATTCCTTTAGCTGTAAAAAAATCAATTTTTTCTTTTTGATCTTTCCAATTTTCTTTATTAAAAAATCCAGAAAGTGCAATGAACAGATGTTTATTTTCAATGTACTTTTCTTCGATTTTTTTGTAGATATTTCCCCATTCAAAAAACAGAATATCCGATTGTTGTCTGTTTTGATTAAATTCAATGCTTTGTAAGATTCCAGGTAAAAGTGAATTTCTTAAACTATTAAGTTCTTTACTTAAAGGATTCAATAACCCAACCATTTCTTTTTCGTTATTAGTGAAAAAGTTTAAATTTTCATTTGAGTTAAGTGAATTATTCATCACTTCATAAAAACCTAAAGAAACGAGATGGTTGCAAATTGAATTCATGATTTTATTTCCCTTGTTTTGATTAAAATTAAGCTCAGAAGGAATACTCACTTGTTCAGGTATCGGAATTTTTTGAAGACCATAAATACGAAGGATTTCTTCAATTACGTCAACTTCACGATAAACATCTACTCTGTAAAGAGGAATTTCCATTAAAAAATCCATTTCAGATTCTTTTAATATTTTAATATCTAGCTCTTTAATGATTTGTTTTAAAGCTTCAATACCAATTGTTATTCCAGTTAATTTTTTAAAACTATTTTTTTGGAAAACAACTTGTTTTGGATTTTTTTTAACAGGATAAATATCAACAATCGGACCGTCAACTTTCCCCCCAGCTATTTCAGTTATAAGATAAATTGCTCTTTGTAAAGCTGTTATTGTTAATTCAGGATCTACCCCTCTTTCATATCTAAAACTCGCATCGGTGGATAAAGAATGATTTTTGGCTGTTTTTCTTATACTTGCTGAATCAAAATAGGCCGATTCAATAAAAATATCCGTTGTCTTTTCTGTAATTCCTGATTTTTTACCCCCAAAAACACCTGCAATGGCCAAGTAATCACTTCCGTTGGTTATCATTAAATCTTGTGAAGACAATTTCCTTTCAACACCATCTAATGTTGTAAATAACGACCCTTCTTGAGCTGTTTTTACTACAATTTTTGAGGAGAGTGTGTTAAAATCGAAGGCATGTAAAGGAGTGCCTAACTCCCTCATTACAAAATTAGTAACATCAACAATATTTGAAATTGGGTTAAGTCCCACACTTTTTATTCTATTTTTAAGCCATTGAGGTGATTCTCCAATTTTTACATTTCTAATTAAAACGCCCGCATATCTTGGACATTTTGTTAAATCATTAACTTCAATTGAGAAATGAGGATGATTTCCCTGAACGACTTCAATTTCTGCAATTTTAGGAAATTTTAAAGCGATTTTTTTATCAAAATGAACATTTAACACAGCTTTAAGGTCTCTTGCAACACCAATAATTCCTAACGCATCGGCACGATTTGGAGTTAATCCAATCTCAATTTGTTCGTCGGATTCTAAATTAAAAATTTTAGACCCTTTTTCGCCAACAATCGTTTCTTTGTCGAGAACCAAAATTCCTTCATGTGATTTTCCAATGCCTAGTTCATCTTCCGCACAAATCATTCCTTGTGATTCAACACCTCTGATTTTACTTGCTTTGATTTTAATTTCACTACCATCATTAGGATAAAGTGTTGTGCCAACAGTTGCTAATAATACTTTTTGACCAGTAGCAACATTGGGAGCTCCACATACCACTTGAAAGACATCGTTTTGTCCTATATTAACTGTTGTTACTTTTAGTCGATCTGCATCTGGATGTTTTTCGCATGAAACAACTTCTGCAACAACAACACCTTCAAGAGAACCTTTGATTTGTTCAATTTTCTCAATAGATTCAACTTCTAGACCAGTATCTGTTAATATTTCTGCAACTTTTTCAACATCTAAGTCGGTCGAAATCCATTCTTTAATCCATTGATAGGAGACTTTCATTTTATTAAATTATGCTAAAATTTTCAGACAAAATTAAGCATGATTTTGCAGTTATGTCAATTTTTAAGTTTATTATTTTTCAATAAGTTTAACCAATAATACAAAAGGAGACAAATAATAACACAAAAATATAGCCAAGGAGTACCATGTAAAAATAAATCAAACCAATCCATGGGTTTCATTCCAACAGCACCACCTTTTACCCATTTGATTTTTCCAAAAATATGAGGATCACCCATTGGAGCCAATCCTAGGGTAATTGTTGCAATAAAAGAATACAACAGATGTTTTTTAATTTGATTTATTCTCATGTTTTAAAAAAATCTAAAATTTAATCAACAAAATTATACACTTAGAAAGTTATTATTTGTTACTTTGGTTGCAATTTTAAAAAAGTGAAGAAAAAAGATTTTCAAATTGTTTTATCAATTGGTTCAAATTTAGGAAATCCTAAGGAGAACATCTTAAAAAGTTATGATTTTATTGAAATAAAAATAGGAAAAATCATTAAAAAATCTTCATTTTATTCCAGCAAATCATGGGGTTTTGATTCGGAAAATGAATTTGTAAATTCCTGTATAATTATCAATAGCGAACATCCACCCCATCAACTAATAAAACTAATAAAATGCATTGAAAAAGAAATGGGAAGAGTCTATTCCAATAGTTCAACGTATGAAGATCGAATTATTGATATCGATATACTTTTTGTTGATGATTTAATATTAAAAACCAATGAGTTACAAATTCCACACCCATTAAT
The DNA here is from genome assembly GCA_016183815.1 of Flavobacteriia bacterium. Lineage (GTDB taxonomy): Bacteria > Bacteroidota > Bacteroidia > Flavobacteriales_D > Crocinitomicaceae > M2408. The sequence goes on along the minus strand of JACPDW010000008.1, from coordinate 18,844 downwards.
TTATCAAAGAGATTTTGTATTAATACCACTTAAAGAAATTTGTTCAGACTTTATAGATCCACAAACCAAAAAAAAATTAAATGAATTTTACATAAAATTAAAAAATTTCTTTGCTAATTTTTCAAAAAAAAGTATATTTGTTCTTTTATATAGCGATGAAACATAATTTAATAATTGCATTTTTATTGATAAATATAAGTGCATTTTCTCAACAATCAATACCAGGAGAAGATTTTTTTGGAATAAACCAAGTCATTAGAGTAGATTTTACTTTTAATCAAAATAACTTTTGGGACAGTTTGGTTACAAACTATCAAAATGATGAGTATATGATGGCAATTGGTCTTACAATAACCGATAATCTTGGGGTACATGAGAAAGATTCTATTGCAATTAAATTAAAAGGAAATTCAAGTTATGGACACCCCGGAACAAAAAAATCTTTTAAGATTGACATTAATAAATACAATAAAGGTTCTGATTATGACGGTTTAAAAATGTTGAATTTCAACAACTGTTTTAAGGATCCGACTTTTATGAGAGAAAAAATCTTTTTTGATTTATGTAAATCATTAGGAATACCTGCTCCAAGAGTCAATTATGCAAATGTATATATGAATGGAGAATTTTGGGGATTTTATAACGTTGTTGAGCAGGTGGACGATCAATTTTTAGATTACGGAATTCTAGATGACAATGGAAATTTATTTAAAGCAGGAGATAATTCAAACGGAAATTTACCCGCTGATTTAAAGTATTATGGTGCAAATTCAACAGATTACGACGGAAGATATGAATTGAAAACCAATGAAGATATAAACGATTGGTCTGATTTAATCTCATTAATTTCATGGATAAATAATAGTAGTGATGAAGATTTTTCTTCCCAATTTTCAACACATATGAATAAACAAAAATTTCTTCAGTCAATGGCTTTAGACAATTTGTTTGCCAACTTAGATGCCTACATCAATAGTGCAAGAAATTATTACATTTACCACAACTCAACAACAAATCTTTGGGAATGGATTAAATGGGATGGAAATGAATCTTTTGGACAATATACAGGTGGACCAGATACAGGAAATTTGATTCAACTAGCTCCAAATTATGTGGCAACTTCTAGACCTCTTTTGCAAAGAGTGATGTCTGTATCAAGTGTTTATCAAGACTATTTAAACGAATATTGTTCAATTAAAAACAATTTTTTCACTTCTACTTATATGAATCCTCGAATAGACGAGATTAAGAATTTAATTCAAAGTCATGTTGAAGCTGACAATAAAAAAATGTACACCTTCCAGAATTTTTTAGATAATATTGAACAAAATGTAACTGTTTCAGGAGGGCCTGGAGGAAATCAAACAGTTTTTGGTTTAAAGTCTTTTATACAAGAAAGAAATACTTATCTTCAAAGTGTTTCCTGTCAAGCAGGAATTGATGAGGAATTGCTTTCTCAAAAAATTTATCCAAACACTTTTGAAAATCGTGTAAATATTCCGATTCAATTTAAGTTAAATTCTATTACTGATATTCATGGAAAAAATATAAATTTCAACGAATTTGATAAAACGGAAAATGAAAGGACAATTGAGTTGGAAGTAACAAGTGGAATATATTTCTTTACTTTTGAATATCAAAATAATACTTTCACTCATAGATTAGTTAAACCATAATTAACTTCATTTCTATCTTTTGAGTAATTTTGTCCACTAAATAAAACAAGATTTTTAAAAAATTTCTTTAATTATGTCGTGGATTTCGGAAAGAATACGTTTTGATCGCAATGAATTTTCTGGTGCTTTTGGCGATATTGGAACAGATTTCCCTTTAATTTTAGGAATGATTGCCGTTTCTGATGCAGATGCAGGTTCAATTTGTATTTTGTATGGGATAATGCAGTGTATCACTGCTTTTCTTTATGGTGTTCCAATGGCAGTTCAACCTTTAAAAGCGGTGGCTACAATTGTAATTGCTGGCAATATTCAAGGTGATATGATTTATACTGCAGGATTCATCATAGGTTTTATAATGTTATTTTTAAGTTTTTCTGGTTTAATAAAAATTATCCATAAAATAATTCCATTAGTGGTTGTTAGAGGCATTCAAATTGGATTAGGTCTCAGTTTAGCACAAATTGCGGTAACAAAATATATTTTACCCAACATTGGAAATTATTTGGATATATTTTTACTGATTATGTGTTTTGTTTTGGCACTTTATTTTATGGGAAACAGAAAATACCCACCAGCTTTTTTTATTTTTGGAATTGGAATAATTTATTCTATATTTAAAGATTATGCCTTGGCTTTTTCTGTGTTTAATGATGTTCAATTGCATTTACCTATTTTCCAAATTCCAAAAATTGAATTGATTTTACCTGCAACTTTACTCTTGGCATTACCACAAATACCTTTGTCTTTAGGGAACTCTATTCTTGCAAGTCATCAAATTGTTAAAGATTATTTTCCAGAAAAAAAAATTGGTATTCAAAAAATTTCTTACACTTATTCTTTCATGAATCTTGTTTCACCCTTCTTTGGAGGAATTCCCGTTTGTCATGGTTCAGGTGGTTTAGTCGGACATTATAATTTTGGTGCAAGAACAGGAGGTTCATTAATAATTTATGGCTCGTTTTTTATTTTATTAGGATTATTTTTTAGTCGTGGATTAGAGCATTTTTACGATTTTATGCCTTTGTCTGTTCTCGGTGTAATCTTATTTTTTGAGTCCTTAGGATTATTAGCATTGATAAAACATCTAGCTCATTCAAAAAAAGAATTGTATGTCGGCTTAATCATCGCTTTAATTTCCGCTGGAATACCTTATGGATTTTTGATTTCAATGATAGTCGGAACAATTTTACATTATTCTTCTTCTTATTTTACTTTTTTTAAAAATGACTGAAAATTATTCAAAAAGTGTTTACCGTTGGTTGATTTTAGGACTTATTCTAATTTCTTTGATGGTAGTTATAGGTGGAATTACACGCTTAACTCATTCAGGACTTTCAATGGTAGAATGGAAACCAATTACAGGTTTTTTACCACCTCTTAGTGAAAAAGAATGGGTAAAAGAATTTGAAAAATATCAATTTTCACCTGAATTTAAATACAAACACAGTCATTTCGAATTAAAAGACTTCAAAAAAATATATTTTTGGGAATATCTTCATCGTTTAATAGCTAGATTTATTGGTATTTGTTTTATTTTACCTTTCATTTATTTTATTGTTAAAAAGAAAATTAGTAAAAACTTAATGAAAGCCCTTTTATGGATTTTTGCTTTTGGATTATTTCAAGGGTTTTTAGGTTGGTTTATGGTTAAAAGTGGTTTAGTTGATAATCCAAATGTAAGTCACTATCGACTGGCTGCACATTTATTAAGTGCTTTGTTTTTGCTTTCACTCTTATTTTATGTTAGTATTTTTTACAAAAATGGTAAAAATGAAATAAGCAAAGCTTCAAAACATTCTACATTTTTTATTGTCTTTTTTATTTTATTGATTACACAAATTACTTACGGGGCATTTGTTTCTGGTTTAAAAGCTGGTTTATTTTATAATACCTATCCTAAAATGGGCGACTCTTGGATACCTGAAAGTTTTTTTCTCGCAATTAAAGAAAAGGGATTAATGGCTTTTTTAGAAGACACCACTGCCGTTCAATTTGTTCATAGAACAATTGGAATTTTGTTTTTGACTTTTGTGCTTATTTCTTATTTTTATTATAGAAAAAGGGAAATTCAATCTTTGTTTTTTAAACAGATTCAAATTTTTCTAATTTTATTGCTAGTTCAGGTGTTGTTGGGTATTTTTACAATAATATATCGTGTGCCAATTCATTTAGCTTCAGTTCATCAAGCAATGGCAATTTTACTGGTTTTGCAAGCCACTTATTTATTTTATGCAAATAAAAAAGTTAACGATTAACTTATTAAATTATATATTTTATTCGAATTTTTAATTATAGTTTTTTATCCAATTAATTGATCATAGAAAAAAATTTTAGTTAAGAAATTCAAGTTATCAGAAAAAAAAAATTGTATTAAAAAATTAATTACTTTTGTTATATAATATTAATTGTTAAACTTTTATTCTATGAAACTACTTTATTTTAATTTTCTATTATTTTCTTTATCATTAACTTCAATTTTTTCACAAGTAGGCTATTTAGACAATTCTTTTGGAACCAATGGTAAAGTAAGCACCAATATTGGTAATTATATTGATGGCATAACTTGTGTTGAACTTCAATTGGATGGTAAAATTGTAGCTGCAGGTTACAGTTATGTTAGTAATTATGAAGATGTTGTTATTGTAAGGTATAATAGTGATGGAACTTTAGATAATACATTTGGTTTGAATGGTGTTGTCATACAATCTTTAGGAAATGAGTCTGAACTTGTAAAAGATATTTACATTCAGAATGATGGTAAAATTATTTTGACAGGCAACACTACAAATTCGCTTCAACCATTTTATTTTGTCACTAGATATAATAATGATGGAACTTTAGATAATTCTTTTAATGGATCTGGAATTATTTTAAATGATGCAAGCACTTCAGGAATTCATTTTAATTCAATAGCTGTCCAACCAGATAATAAAATCATTTTAGGCGGTGCAGCTAAAACGGGTAATTTTTGGTCTTTTTCTGTGGCTCGTTTAAACCAAGATGGAAGTTTTGATACAACTTTTGATAATGATGGAATTGTTATTCGAGAAGTTGTAACAGGATATAATGAAGTTTTTAGTATAGGGCTGTTTTCAAATGGTAAAATTATAGCCGCAGGAAATGCAACAAATGGAAATGACAATGATTTTGCTTTGGTTTCATTTAATTCTGATGGTTCTATTAATGAGGATTTTGGTGGAATTAACTTTAAAGTCACAACTGATATGGGCAATTCACAAAATAATTTTTTAAATGATATGAAGGTTTTAACAAATGATGCGCTTATAGTTGGTGGATTTTTTGATTCAACATTTGATAATATAAATTTTGCTTTAGCTAAATACAATTCCAATGGTGAATTAGATACATCATTTGGGACAAATGGAATGGTTCATACTGACTTTGGGACTTCATTTGATGACGCAATTCATGAAATAGAAATTCAATACAATGGTTCAATAATTGCTTGTGGAAATACTGTTAATAATGGATATACAGATTTTGGAATTTCAAAATATAGCCCAAATGGTGTTATAGATGAATCATTTGGTCAAAACGGATTTATAAGTACAGATTATTTTCAAAGTAATGATAATATAAGTTGTTCGAAACTTCAAACAGATGGAAAATTGATTGTATGTGGAAGTACTTATGATGGTTCAAAACAATATTTTGCTTTGGCAAGATACAACATCGATTCTTTAACTAACACCAATGATTTGTTTGCTAATAAATTGGCGTTTTACCCAAATCCAACTAAAAATGAATTATATTTTAACTCATCATCTAATCAGAATTATGAAATATCTATTTATAATTTATTAGGAGAAGAAGTTCTTCATGATTATTTATCTTTGAATAAACAAAAAATTGATGTTCAAAACTTTGAAAATGGAGTTTATTTCATCAAATTAAATAATAATTCTAAAGATATGATTACTAAATTTATTAAAGAATAATATTTTTTTAAGGATAAGATGCAGAATATCAATTTATTATATCAAATATAACTAAAATAATTGGATAATATTTAGTACAAAAAAATTCAACAATTAAACTTGACATTAATATTTTACATGTTTTGTAAGTCAGCAGTTGGCCCATAAATACTTGGCAAAGCTATATCTAACATTCTCAAATATACGCATAATTGAGCTCTGTGATGGTACAAATGATTTAAACACCATGTTCTAACAACTTCATCTTTTGTTAAGGTAAAGAATATCAATTCACCATTTCTCATTGTCCAATTCTTAGAAAACTCAGAATCATCTACCTCTGTCAATATTTTTTTTGCATTTTCAATTACTTCATCATGAAGACTTAACAATGCTTCTAAGTTTTCAACTTTTTTTGGCACATATTCACCTTTTGCAAAATCTAATTCATCTTGCAACAAACATTCTTTCCACCATCCTGGAATTTCAGCTACATGTCGTGCTAATTGACTTAAACTCATAGATTTTTCATGAGGTTTGAAGTCTCCCTTTTCCATTGGAACTAAAGCTAATAAATTTCTTGTTGCTTTGCTTTCTCTTATTACCTCATCTAAATATTTTTCTTTTAATTTCATATTCTTTAAGTTTTAATTTAGTATTTTGATTTATCAATAGGATACGCATTAAAAGTACCCGTAGCATGAGCCACAAGTTCCTCTTTTTGATTGTAAACATCACAAACTGAAAAAATTATTCTTTTTCCAGCTGAAATTACTTTTCCAATTGCTTTTAAATTATCACATAATAAAATTGGTTTTAGGAATTTAATGTTCATTTCAACAGTAGATACCAATTGATTATTTTCAGCAACTAAGGTTAAAGCAGCAATTCCTAAAGCTCCATCACATAAACTGGCTGTAAATCCACCATGGGCTGCTATAGGTGTAGCTAATTTATTTTCAATTATTTGACCATAATATTCCACCAAACCTCTATCTATAATTTTAAAATGAATACCAATATTTTTTCCAAATTGATTATTCTCTTGATACAATTGAATAATAGGATGTTCTTGAAGTATATGTGGTGCTGAAACAACAACTTTTTCTTCTATTCGACTCATAATAATAAATTATTTCACTCTACAAAGCATAATTCCGTCTCGAATTGGAAGTAAGATATTCTCTACTCTATCGTCGTTTTGAATGGTTTCATTATATGCTCTTAAATTTCTTGTTTCTTCATCATTTTCTTTAATATTATCCAAAACTTTTCCCGACCACAACACATTATCAGCTAAAATTATTGCTCCTGTTTGAAGTTGATCCATCAATATCTGGTAATAATTAAGGTAATTTGTTTTGTCTGCATCGATAAATACAAGGTTAAATATACTTAAATCAATTTTGTTTAAGGTAATTAAAGCATCTTCAACAATATAGTTTATCTTTTTAGAATATTCTGATTCATTAAAATAAGATCTTACTCTCGATTCCAATTCTTTATTGTTATCAATTGTAGTAATTTGGCCTTCTTTTTGCAATCCTTCTGCTAAACAAAGGGCAGAATATCCTGTATATGTTCCTATTTCTAAAATATTTTTTGGGCTGCACATTTTGGAAATCATGGACAATAATCTTCCTTGAAAATGCCCACTTAACATACGTGGTTTTAAAACATGTAAATTGGTCTCCCTATTTATTTTTTTTAATAATTCGGGTTCTATATCAGAATGAGTTTGAGTATAATTTTCTAATTTCTCGTCTAAAAAATTCATGACATCACCTTAACTTTTCCAAAATGTTGAATAATTATATCCGCTAATTCAAGACCAATTCTATCTTGTGCTTCTAAAGTTGCAGCACCAATATGTGGAGTACATGCGATTTGTGGATGATTAAGCAGTTCTTTTTTTGGATTAGGTTCATTTTCAAAAACATCTAAAGCAGCAAATGAAACAGTGCCATCGTCAATAGCATTGATTAAATCTTGTTCATCAATCACCCCTCCCCTAGCTGAATTTACAATTCTCACACCTTTTTTCATTAAAGAAAATTCTTTGTTTGTAATGACCGCTTTTCCATCTGACTGTTTAGGAACATGAATAGATAAAAAATCACATTTTGGTAATATTTCGTTTAAGTCTTTATGAGTTTGAATTTCAGTGAATAAAGGTGAAACACCATCAATATCAATTGGAATTTTACAAATTTTTTCATTATGATCTACCGCCAACACTTTCATTCCACTAGCCAAACAATAAGAAGCCAATGACTGTCCAATTCGACCAAAACCGATAATTCCAATTGTTTTTCCTCTCAATTCGATACCTTTGGCATATCTTTTTTTCAAAACAGAAAAATCTTCTTTATCAATATTTTTATACGAATCGTTTAAAAATCGTGACACTGAATAAAGTTGAGCCATCACAAGTTCAGCTACTGATTGAGATGATGATGAAGGAGTATTTATTACCATCAAACCTTTTTCTTTAGCATAACTCACATCAATATTATCCATTCCAACGCCACCTCTTCCTAACAATTTAAGAGATGGACAAGCATCAATTACTTCTTTTCTAATGTTTGTTGCACTTCTTACCAATAACATATCAACCTGTTCTTTTTGAATAAATTGAATAATCTGTTCTTGAGGTACTTTATCAGTAATTACTGTATATCCTGCTTTTTGAAGTACTCTTTTACCCTCATCGGAGATTCCATCGTTAGCTAAAATTTTCATTATTTTAAAATTTAAAGATTAAGCATTTTTTTGAGCAAAATCATGCATCACATCAACTAAAACTTGAACACTTGATAATGGAAGTGCATTATAAAGAGAAGCTCTATAGCCACCTACCGATCTATGTCCAGGAATTCCAACAATTCCAGCACTTTTCCATTTTTCATCAAATGAAGCACTTAATTGTTCATTATGTAGTTTAAAACAAACATTCATTTTTGAACGATCTTCTTTTTCAACTGTACCAAAAAACAAAGGATTGCTGTCAATTTCATTGTACAATAAGTCCGCTTTTTGATTATTTTCTTTTTCTTTTTCTTTAACTCCCCCATTTTGAATTAAATGACGAAGATTTAACATGGCAACATAAATAGAAAAAACGGGTGGAGTGTTCATCATGGATTCTTTTTCTGCATGAGCTTTCAAATCAAAATAACTTGGTAAAAATTTAGCTGTTGACTTTCCTAAAGCATCGTTTTTAACAATGTATAAAGTTGCACCAGCTGGACCAAGATTTTTTTGAGCCCCAGCATAAATTAAATCAAAATCTTCCACATTAATTTCTTTGGAAAAAATATCGGAAGACATATCACAAACTAAAGGCACACTAGTTTTAGGAAAATGATGATATTGAGTACCATAAATAGTGTTATTTGAAGTGAAATGTAAAAAATCCACCTCATTTGGAACACTATAGTTTTTTGGTATATAATTAAAGTTTTTATCTTCAGAACTGGCAATCACATCAACTTCGATACCTACTTTTTTAGCTTCTTTTATTGCTCCAGAAGCCCAAGTGCCTGTATTGATATACGCTGCTTTATTATGTGTTCTAAGCATATTTAATGCAGAAATTGTAAATCCAAGCGTAGCACCTCCTTGTAGAAAAATCACAGAATAGTTCTCTGGTACATTTAGTGCTTTTTTCACTAATGAAAGTGTTTCATCCATAACAGCCACAAAATCCTTATGACGATGTGATACTTCTAAAATGGATAATCCATTAAAATCTAATACTGCCTCAGCGGCTTGTTTAAAAACATTTTGTGGTAAAATACAGGGACCAGCTCCAAAATTATGTTTCATAACTTATAAAATTTTTTAAAATAAAAAAAGTCACTCGTTAGTGACTTTATAAAACTTACTCTTCTTTACTTTTTTTAGTTGTTTTTTTTACAACACTCACCTTTTTAGTTTCTTTTTTTTCAGTGCTTTCAGCTTTTTTAACCGTTTTTTTAGGTTTTGATTCTGCTTCGGCAGGAGCTTCTACTGTTTTGACTTTTTTAGGTTTTTCTTCTTTAACAAGAATACTTGATGTAGATTTTCTTTTACGAGAATTTCCATAAGAGCCCATCACTCTTTTACCTTTAGCCGATTTTTTATCTCCTTTTCCCATGTTTATCAATATTAATTAAGTAATCAGATTACAAAAATACAATTCATTTCTGAATTATAAATAAAAAATGTCAAAAAGAATTCTTGTTTTGATGAATTAAAACACATCTCCTTTCATTATAGAAAAGTGATGATTTTTTATACTATTTTTTCAAAAGTCTGTTAATTTCTTTTTTCACAGATTTAATTAGGATTAATAAATTAAATTTCTAACCTATTTTCTTCATTAAATAGTGATACATCGACAACATGCTCTCGATGTCTTTTTTATGAACTTTTTCTTCTGGAGAATGAACATTATCTTCTGGTGCACCAATAAAAACCCAATCCATTATTGTTTCAGATTTTTGAATCATTGTGCCATCACTACCACCTGATGATTCTACTTCTAACTGAAATGGGATACCAGATTTTTTTGCCAATTCAATTATTTCATTTAAATATTTTTTTCTTGGCAATCCAGAATCTCTCATTGAAATAGCAACTCCGCCTCCATGCAAAACCCCTTCTGTAACCCAAGTAATATCAGAAATTAATGCTCTATTAATTCCAAAGTGTTTTTTTAAATATTTTGCAATATAAGACACGGTATTTCCTCCATGTTCTTCATAAGTAGAAAAAACTATAGCCCCATTCTCTAAATTTTCTGCAAGTTTTAAAACATTACATACACCTAAACGATTGTCTAAATATGGACTTGTAATATACGATTTACTTTCCTTAAAATTTGGCTTATAAGTTAAAATTGTTCCTCGTTCGATCTCACGTTCATATACCGCTTGATAAGTAAAGCCATATTCGTTTTCAATAATTAATACTTCACATTCAATTTCACCAATCGAATCTTTTCCTACTAACAAATGTTTTTCATTCATTTTTGGGCTACCAATTTTTATTAATCGGTTGTGGTATCCAACGGAAAACCCGACTGTATCCATATGAGCAAAAACCGCTGTTTTTGGCTTGCCAAAAGTGATACAAAAAGCATCTTGAAAATCTTCTGAAAGATGAATTTGTGGTTTAACTTTCCAATTATTCTGATTATTTTGAATGTATTGTAAAATAAATTCTTTGATTTTAGATTCGTCAGATGATGCTCCTGGTATTTGAGTAAGTTGTTTGAGTAAATCCATTTAAGGTTTGATAGATTTTAAATATTGTCTTTAGTTTTTTCAATCATTTGAGCTAAAAAATCTCTAGCTCTAAAAAGTTGTGCTTTCACTGTACCAAGAGGAAGATTTAGTATTTCTGCTATCTCTTCGTAACTTAACTCATCAAAATACCTTAATTCAACTAATTCTTTGTATCTCGGTTTAAGTTTATCCACCAATGAACGCATTAATTTGACTTTTTGTGCTTGAATAATCTGTTCTTCAGGATCTTGAATATTTGATTTGGCTTCAGTGTACATAATTTCTCCATCGTCATTTACAATTCCAGTTTGAAAAGAAGTAACTTGTATCCTTTTTTTTCTCATGAAATCGATACAATTGTTAGAGGCAATTTTAAACAACCAAGTACTAAAAGCATAAATAGGAGAATATTGTTCAATTCTTTTAAAAGCTTTTCCAAAGGCCTCAATAGTCAAATCATCGGCGTCGTCTTGATTTTTGACCATCTTTAACATGGTGTAATAAACAGATTCTCTGTATCTTTCCATCAATTCAGCAAAAGCAGATTGGCTACCATTTTTAGCCGCTTCAACTAAGGTTAAATCGTATTTAGCTTTATCTGATAGAATTTCATTTATTTCCATCTTGCAATTTTATTTTTATCAAAGGAGTAATACACAAAAGGTGTAAATAATGCATATAATAGATCTGAAATTGGTAAAAACCAAATGAATTTGTTATTTTTTAATTTTGCTAGACATTTGCCTTGTATCCACCATTTTAATAATATAATAAATACAAAAATCAAGCCACTTAACCATCTATACTCCATATCTAGGAGCAAAATAACAAAACAAATCCAAGCAAAAATTAATGAAAGTGGATATATTCCTAACAAGTACTTTTTAATAACTTTATATTTTGAACTAGCAGAGTAATGTCGACTTTTTTGAATCATCCATTTAGACCATGAGTCTTTTCCTTCAGAATAACAATAAGAATCAGGGTGTATTTGAATACAATAATTTTTATTTTTAGCTACTTCTTGAATAAATAAATCATCGTCGCCAGAAATAATTGAATAATGGGATTTAAACCCATTCACCGATTCATATAACTTTTTTGTATAGGCTAAATTTCTTCCTACTCCCATATAGGGAACTCTTGCTAATGCAAATGAAAGATAATTCATTGCAATCATTAATGCATCAAAACGTATTAATCTGTTTAACCAACCATTTTTTTTTCGGTAGGGGGCAAATCCAATAATCAATTGCTTTTGTTCTGAAAATTTACCGGACATAAGTGCCAACCATTTTTTGCTTGAAGGTTCACAATCTGCATCAGTTAACACTAAATGTTGATATTTAGCAATTTTAATTCCAAGAGACAATGGAAATTTTTTTCCACTTCCTAAATGTTTACTTCTCTCAACCTCTATCACTTTAAGTTTATTAGGATAAGTCATTTTTAAAGTGTTCAATACTTGATATGAATCATCTATCGATTGATGGTTAACAACTAACACTTCAAATTCAGGATAATCTTGTTCTAAAATTAATGGTAAATAACGATATAAATTTTCTTCTTCATTTCGAGCAGCAATTATTACAGAAACAGGAGGGAATTCAGTATTTTCTTTTACTTTCTCTTTATAAAAAGCCAATCTTGTATAAAAAAAGAGTACATAAATGAACTGTATTAGTACAACTAAACAGAAAAAACAGAATACATAAAAAATTAAATTCTGCTGAAATAAAGGTAATAATTCTTTCATTCGTCTTGCAAAGTTGCTAAGCTTTATAAATAAGTAATAACTTTGTATTTATTTTTTTCAACAAAGATATGCACTTTGAAGTTTTACACCATGATAAACAATCCAATGCACGAGCTGGAATTATTCATACAGATCATGGAAAAATTGAAACACCAATTTTTATGCCAGTCGGGACTGCTGGTACTGTAAAAGCTGTGCATCAACAGGAATTGGAAAACGAAATTAATGCTCAAATTATCTTAGGCAACACCTATCATCTTTATTTAAAACCAGGGATTGAAACGCTACATAAAGCAGGTGGTTTACATTCCTTTATCTCCTGGGACAGACCAATTTTAACAGATAGTGGTGGTTATCAAGTCTATTCTTTATCCTCTTCTAATAAAATTAAAGAACACGGTGTACGTTTTCAATCTCATCACGACGGAAGTTATCACGAATTTACTCCTGAAAAATCTATCGAAATTCAAAGAATAATTGGTGCAGATATTATCATGGCTTTTGATGAATGTACTCCCTATCCTTGCACTTACGATTATGCGAAAAAATCTATGGAAATGACCCACCGATGGTTAGACCGTTGTATGGAATATTTTTCATCCTCTACTCCACTTTACTCTTATCAACAAGCTTTTTTTCCAATTGTTCAAGGAAGTACCTATCCTGATTTAAGAAAAATCTCAGCAGAAACAGTTATAAAACATGATACCATTGGTTATGCAATTGGTGGTTTATCCGTCGGTGAACCAGCAGAAGACATGTATCAAATGACGGATTTGGTTTGTCAAATTCTCCCAAAAGAAAAAGCAAGATACTTAATGGGTGTGGGAACTCCCTCAAATATTTTAGAAAGTATTCACAGAGGAATTGACATGATGGATTGTGTAATGCCAACAAGAAACGCTAGACATGGCTTACTTTTTACTTCTGAAGGTACGATCAATATTAAAAATAAAAAATGGGAACATGATTTTAGCCCAATTGATGAAAAAAGTACAGCTTATTCAGATAAAAGATATTCCAAAGCTTATCTTCGTCACTTAATTAAAAGTAATGAATTTTTAGGCATGCAAATTGCTTCGATACATAACCTAAATTTTTACCTAGAATTAGTGAAAGAAGCAAGAAAAAATATTTTAGAAGGTACTTTTTTGTCATGGAAAAATCAAATGCTTAAAAAACTTGATAGAAGATTGTAAATGAAAATTATAGATAAATATATCATTAAGAAATTTTTAACTACCTTCTTTTTCATGTTAGGGATAGTTATGCTTTTTTCTATGGTATTTGATATTTCCGAACGATTAAGTGAGTTTATAGAAAACAAAGCTGAACTGGGCGATATTTTATTTAAATATTACCTCAATTTTATTGTGTATTACGGTAATACTTTTTCCTCATTAATCGTCTTTTTATCAGTTATATGGTTTACAGCAAAGATGGCTCAAGAATCTGAAATTATTCCAATATTGTTTAGTGGAAAGTCTTTTGTTCGCATGCTTTACCCATATTTCATAGCTTCTACCATATTGGTTATTATTTCATTCACGATGAATCATTTTATTCTACCCTTATCCAACAAAACACGTTTAGATTTTGAAGAACAGTTTTATAGAGACAGAATATTTGTTGAAAATTATCACGCAGAATTTCCAGGTCAAAAAATAATTTATTTTAAAAGTTACAACAGTGACGAAAATATTGTGGTAGATTTACGCTTAGAACAATGGGATAAAAGTAAACCAAAAGTTTTTATTAGTGCAAAAACCGCAGTAAATGAAAAAGGAACAAAAAAGTGGACTTTAAACAATTATTTTATTCGTAAAATTGGAGCAATCAATGACAGCATTGTAACAGGGGCAAAATTAGATACTGTTTTGACTTTTAAAGTCAGCGACATGGCTATGCGTGACAATCAAGTAGAAACGATGACGTATTCAGAATTAAAACATTTTATAGAAGTGGAAAAAAGAAAAGGTAATCCTGAAGTTCCACTATTCGAACTTAAATTACATGAACGCAGCTCTTTACCTTTTGCTACCTATTTCTTAACATTAATGGGCGTTTCCGTTTCCTCCAGAAAAAAAAGAGGAGGTATTGGAATCAATATTGCGATAGGATTACTTTTTGTTTTCATTTATATATTTACTATGCAAGTAACCAGCGTATCTGCTGAAAAAATTGGTTTACACCCCGTATTAGCTGTTTGGATTCCTAATATTTTATTTGGTTTGTTGGGTTACATCATGTATCGTTTCGCTCCTAAATAAAAATTGCTAAATTCTATTTGAGATTAGATAATAAATGAAAAGAGTTTATTTTAGTTTTTGGATTTTATTTCAATTTGTTTATTCCTATTCACAAATTGTTAATATTGAAAATAAAAGAATATATGACGACAGCACTGGAATTAACGGTTCTTCCGACTTAACATTCAACTATATTGAAAACAAAAACGTTTTTTACAGTTTAAAAAACACAACGAGGTTACAATACAAATCAAAATCAAAAACACATTATTTTTTGTTGTTAAGTGATTTGTTTTATTCAGGTGGAAAAAAAATAGTTTTTGCCAATTCAGGAATGTTACATTTCAGATACAGTTTTAGAATAAATAAATCTACTTGGAAATGGGAAACCTTTTCTCAAATTCAGTACAACCAACTTTTGAATCAAAAAATGCGTTTTCTTTTAGGAACTGGGTTAAGAGACAAACTGATAGATAAAAATAAAATTAAACTTTTTTTAGGTAGTTCGTTTATGTATGAATATGAAGAAATTCAACCCAATAACGAATTTTTAAACAATTATAGATGGAGCAATTATTTTTCATGGTTTATTTCAGTTAAAAATATTCAATTAACAGGAACAAGTTATTACCAACCACTTTTTGAAGACTTTAAGGACTATCGTTTTTCTGGACAATATGTGTTAAGTACTCAACTTAGTAAAAAGTGGAGAATAAAAGCGGAATACAATGTTTTTTCAGACAGTCGCCCACCAACTGGAGTTAAAAAAGTAGTGTCTTCTTTACTCATTGGATTTGGAATAGATTTTGGGAAATGATTTCATTTTAGTAAAAACAATAATCACGATTTTAAACTTGTAAAATTAAACTGTATTTTTGTCTTTTTAAAAATGAGTGATAACGAACCGATAATTTTCAAACTTTCTAACGGAATCAGATGTGTTTATTTGGAACAAAAATCAATGGTTTCTCATTTAGGAATAAGTTTGTTAGCTGGTTCACGTTTTGAAAAAGAAAACGAAATGGGATTGGCTCATTTTTTAGAACATTGTTTGTTTAAAGGAACACACAAAAGAAATAATTTTCAAGTTTTATCAAGATTGGATGCTGTCGGAGGTGAAATTAATGCCTACACTTCAAAAGAAGAACTTTGTTTATATGCTTCATTCACAAATGTTTACTTTAAAAGAAGTTGCGATTTATTGTCCGATATTTTGTTTAATTCAAGTTTTCCAAAAAAAGAAATTGAAAAAGAAAAAGAAATTATTTACGACGAAATAAACTCCTATTTAGATTCTCCTTCAGACAAAATTTTCGATGATTTTGAAAAACATCTTTTCCCTAATCACCCTCTTGGATATAATATTTTAGGCGAAAAATCAAGTGTACAAAAATTTACTTCAAAAGATTTAAATCAATACGTACAACGTTTTTTAAACACCAATACTATCGTTCTTTCCTTTGTTGGATCAATATCATTTAAAAAAGTATTTTTACAACTAGAAAAATATTTCTCTACTTTAAATAACCACAGCAAACAATCTGAATGGGAAGAGTTTATACAATACAATAAATTTAAAATAAGTTCAGAAGAAGCACAAAATCAAGCACATGGAATAGTAGGAAGTATTGCTCCAGGTTATAAAAATGAGGATCGTATGGCAATGACTTTATTGATTAATGTTTTGGGAGGACCTGCTCTCAATTCTCGATTAACTTTAGCTGTTCGTGAAAAATACGGTTTGACCTACCAAATAGAAGCCAATTATTCACCCTTTTCAGAAACTGGTTATTGGTGTGTCTATTTTGGAACAGATCCTAAATACCTAAAAAAAACATTACAAATTGTCTATAAAGAGATCAAAAAAATATTCGATAATGGATTAAGTGAAAAACAATTAAAATCAGCCAAAGAACAGCTTAAGGGACATATTGCCTTATCGATGGATTCTCATTCTGGCTTAATGTTAAGTTTAGGTAAAAGTTTATTATTGTTTAATCAAATTGATTCTATTCAAGAGATTTATAATGAAATAGATGCGCTAAATGTTGAAAAAATTAAAAAAGTAGCACAACTTTATTTTAAAGAAATTGACCTGTCTGAGCTGTTATATGTTTAAATCGAATTTCAAAGCCTTTTTGGATAAATCCTTCAATTAAAAAATATTTAGATGAAAGTAATTTTTCAAAATTTAAGATAGTTGATGGAAATTTGAACTGGTCTGACTACGATTTGATTTTACCAATTCGAGATTTATATAAAGGTAAAATTGACTAATAGAAACGAATGCTGCAAAACATTTACAAAGAAAATAAGACGAAACTACTTTATCGTTTAGTCAACAAGTTATATTTGTATAAACGAAAAAAAAGTTATAATTTTATCGGCTATAAGTAAGTTAGTGGCAAGGCTAAGACGACACAACCCGACAGACAAAATCGGGTTCTTTTTGACATTTTGTATTTAAGTAGTTGCTTAAATAAACAAATTGACTACCTTTGTGCTATGGACAACATTTCTTGTATTAGACAACAGGCGGACATTAAGCAAATCAACCGTTGCAAAGACCGAGTTTCAGAACTGAATGGTTCGTTTGACTATTTATCGAACGGAATTGAATTGGCGGGTAATAACGTAAGACTGAAAATCCTGTTCCTGCTTTACGAAGAGAAACAACTCTGTGTTTGCGACCTGAGCGACATTCTCGGAATGACCATTTCGGCAATTTCACAACACCTACGAAAACTCAAAGACAGAAAATTGATTGAAACAGAAAGACAAGCACAAACCATTTTCTACTCATTGACAAAAGAGTATGAAAAAATGCTCAAACCGTTTTTCAAAATACTTCACGAAAACAAAATTTTGGAAACAATATGAAAACAGAAAAAAAATTAATCGGTGCAGGACTTTTGACAGCAATTGCTGCTTCACTTTGTTGTATCACACCTGTATTGGCTCTTATTGCTGGGACAAGCGGACTTGCTTCTACTTTTTCGTGGCTCGAACCTGCAAGACCATATTTTATCGGTTTGACAATTTTAGTTCTTGGTTTTGCTTGGTATCAAAAGTTAAAGCCCCAAAAGCAAATTGACTGCAATTGCGAAACAGAAGAAAAACCAAAATTCATTCAATCGAAAATGTTTTTAGGAATTGTAACAGCATTTGCAATAGTTATGCTTGCCTTTCCCTATTATGCTCACATTTTTTATCCCAAGACAGAAAAACAAGTCATTGTGGTTGACAAATCAAATGTTCAGACTGTTGAGTTTTCCATTAGCGGAATGACCTGTGCAAGTTGTGAAGAACACGTAAATCACGAAGTGAATAAACTTTCGGGAATAATCAAATCAACTGCTTCATACGAAAATGAAAACGCAATTGTAGAATTTGATAACTCAAAAACAAACATTTCCGAAATTGAAAAAGCAATTAATGGAACAGGATATTCAGTAACAGACAAAAAGGAAAAATAAAATGGAAATCATATTACAATCAACAATCACTTGCCCAAACTGCGGACACAAAAAGGAAGAAACAATGCCGACAGACGCTTGCCAATATTTTTACGAATGTGAAAATTGCAAGACCGTTTTAAAGCCACAGCAAGGCGACTGTTGTGTTTATTGCAGTTACGGAAGTGTAAAATGTCCGCCAATTCAACAAGACAAGAAATGTTGCTGACAAAGGACAAAGAAGCCCAGCCACTAACATTTATCCGAGTAGTCGACAAAAGCTATAAAAAAAAGCGATGAAGTTGATGATTCTTCATCGCTTTTTTCTTGCATTACTGTTTGGGTCTTACAGCTTTTGTCGATTTACTCGGTGTTCAAGGAAATTGGCTGAAGTTAGCACCTTTTTTATCTTAGGGAATTTGTAGCTCATTTTCTATTGTCTTTTTTTAAAACATCAACTTGAAGCAATATTTTTTTTGCCAATTTTGAATCAATTTTTA
>JACPDW010000011.1 GCA_016183815.1 Flavobacteriia bacterium | reverse complement strand
TTATTTTTTTGGAATCTTTAGAGAAAATAACAGGAAAATCAGTAGATCTTGTTTCTTCTAAGTCTTTAAAAAATAGAATTTTAATAGAAGAAATCAATAATACAAAAATTGATTTGTATGCAGCATAAAATTTTAAAATACATTCTTGATATTGAAAGTAATTAGAAGAAAAATATTCCCTTATTTTCAGAAGAAATTTGTAAATTAAAATTTTAAACCACATTCACTCAATTTAAAAACATTATCAACATCTAACAATCCAAAGCAAAGCGTTTCCTACCATCTAACAATCCAACAATCTAACAATCCATAGCGAAGCGTATCCAACCTTCTAAAACTATAGATTAGAAAACACATTTTAACATTTTTTTAATAAAAGAATTCCGTGCAATCAAAATTATACCTATATTTATCAAAAATTTTTAAAAATGAAAGGAATAAAAAAATCTTATTTAATCATCGGTGGTATTTTATTGTTGATTTTTTTCAACGGTTGTAGTTCATACAACTCTATGGTAACCAAAGAAGAAGGAGTGACGGCACAATGGCAACAAGTAGAAGTAGCTTATCAAGCGAGAATGGACAAAACAAAAAACTTATTTAAAATTGTTCAATCGGCTGCTAATTTTGAGAAAAAAACACTAAAAGATGTAATCGATGCGAGAAGTAATGCAACAAAAATACAAATCAATGTTGACGATTTAACCGAAGAAAATTTAGCTAAATTTCAGGAAGCACAAGAGCAATTTGGTCGTTCATTAGGCAGATTAATGGCAGTTGCAGAAAGTTATCCAGACTTAAAAGCAGTTAAAGGATTTCAAGATTTTCAAGCTCAATACGAAGGAATGGAAAATAGAATTGCTACTGAACGTGTTCGTTTCAACGAAATGGGAAGAGATTACAACACCTATATTCGTCGTTTTCCAAAAAATATTTGGGCAATGGTTTTTTCATTTAAAGCAAAACCTTATTTCCAATCCGACAAGGGAGCTGAAAATGCACCAGATATTGAAGTGTTAGAGTAATTTTTATTTAATTTTTAATGAAAGCAAAAGATTTTTTTTCTGAAGAACAAATTCAACAGATTGTTGAGAGTATATCTCGTGCCGAAGAAAAAACATCTGGTGAGTTGAGAGTTCATTTAACAGACAAATGTCAATCTGGTGATCCTAAAAGCGAGGCCATAAAAATTTTTGAAAAATTAAAAATGCATCAAACAGAACAAAGAAATGGTGTACTTTTTTACTTAGCATATAAAGACAAACGATTTGCAATTATTGGCGATAAAGGAATCAATGAATTAGTTCCTGTAAACTTTTGGGATAATATACGTGATAACATGCAAAATCATTTTAGAAATGGTCAATTTGTTCAAGGTCTAACTGAAGGTATTGAAGAAGCGGGAAATAGTTTAAAAAAATATTTCCCTATTAAAAGTAGAGACACCAACGAACTTAGTAACGATATCTCTTTTGAACATGATTAGACAGTTTCTTATTACATTATTTGTTTTAACAGTTCATTTGTATGGGTCTTCCCAACGACTAGGCATTCCTGAAAAACCAAATCCTCCTCGTTTATTTAATAATCTTTCAAAGGAGTTCCCCGATTTTGTTTCATCAGAACAAACACAAATTTTAGAATCCAAACTTTTAAATTTTGAAAAAGAAACTTCAAATGAAATTACCGTAGTTATAGTTGACGATTTAAAAGGATATGAACCTTGGGATTTTGCAACTGAAATTGGTCACCAATGGAAAGTAGGAAAAGAAAAAGAAGACAATGGAATTGTGTTTCTGATTAAACCTACAGGAGATGCTGGACAAAGAAAAGTGTTTATTGGGGTTGGAAGAGGATTAGAAGGTGCTATTCCTGATTTAACAGCCAATCGAATAGTTGAAAACGAAGTCATTCCAAATTTTAAAAATGGAGACTTTTACCAAGGTATTGATCAAGGTATTACGGTGCTAATGCAACTCGCAAAAGGAGAAATTAATAAAAAAGACTATGCGAAAAAAGGAGATGATATAGGGATTTTTGGTGTATTGTTTATTCTTTTCATCATTTTTATTATCGTATTTTCAATAATTAAAGGAAAAGGACGTGGCGGAGGTGGCGGTGGACTCGGTCGCACGTTGGGTTCAGCTGCTTTTTTCAGCAGTGCTTTTAGTGGAGGTAGTTCCAGTGGTGGTGGTGGATTTGGTGGTTTTGGAGGAGGTAGCTTCGGAGGAGGAGGATCTGGAGGCAGTTGGTAAAATTTTTTTATAAAATTAATTTTATTAAAGAGACAACTTTTTTATTGATTGTATTTCTTATAACTTTCATCAAATTTTTTGGCTTTTTTCAACATTCTTCTTCTCAACAACAATCCTATTAGTGAAACAATTCCTCCCAAAACAACAGGCCACCAAGGGGCAGTATTTCGCTGAAAAAAATCATTTATTGTCGCTGTTTGCATTGGATCATTAGGATTATATAACACTTCAACTTCTTGACCAATAGTATATTTTTCAAAAGATTTGTTCCAATACAACTTATCTAAAAAACGAATCGTATCACCTTTTTGGTCAGCAAACTTCACCCAAGCTCTTTTGTAAGGTTCAATTGTTTCCAATTCATAAACCATTCCTTTAGTACTCACTCCAACCTTATCTAATTCTTTTTCAATATTCAAATTGTATATTCCATAGCCAAATAAAACTAAGCCAATAAATAATAAAACAAATCCTACATAAGACACATTTCTATAAGCATTCATACATTTTTTTTACTAAATTAGGGTATTTTTATTATAATTCAAAATGAATTGAACGATTTAACGTAACTTTGCACTCCAATTTGGGATTTTTAAATGAAAAACATACGAAATTTCTGTATTATTGCACACATTGACCATGGTAAAAGCACTTTAGCAGACAGATTATTACAACTTACTGGAACTATTTCAGATAGAGAAATGCAAAACCAAGCCCTTGATGATATGGATTTGGAACGTGAAAGAGGTATTACAATCAAAAGTCACGCTATTCAAATGAATTATACCTATCAAGGGACGCCTTATGTTTTAAATTTAATTGATACCCCAGGTCACGTTGATTTTTCTTATGAAGTATCACGTTCAATAGCAGCTTGCGAAGGAGCTTTATTAATCATAGATGCATCACAAGGTATTGAAGCCCAAACCATTTCAAATCTATATTTAGCACTTGAACATGATTTAGAAATCATTCCAATCTTAAATAAAATGGATTTACCAGGTGCAATGCCAGAAGAAGTTAGCGATCAAATTATTGAGTTATTGGGCTGTAAACAAGAAGAAATTATTCCTGCTTCAGGAAAAACTGGAATGGGCGTTGACAAAATACTTCAAGCAGTTATTGAAAGAATTCCATACCCTAAAGGTGAAGAAAGTGCTCCACTTCAAGCCATGATATTTGATTCTGTTTTCAACTCATTTAGAGGTATTATCGCCTATTATCGTGTTAAAAATGGTATTATAAGAAAAGGAGATAAAGTGAAGTTTTTTAACACAGGAAGAACTTATAATGCCGATGATGTAGGAATTTTAAAAATGGATTTATGTCCAAAAAATGAAGTTAAAGCGGGTGACGTTGGCTATATCATTTCTGGTATTAAACAAGCCAATGAAGTAAAAGTAGGAGACACTATCACTTCAGCAATAAACCCTTGTACTACAGCAATAAAGGGGTTTGAAGACGTGAAACCAATGGTCTTTGCAGGAATTTATCCAGTAGAAACCGATGAATATGAAGAGTTGCGTTATTCGATGGAAAAACTTCAGCTTAACGATTCTTCACTAGTGTTTGAACCTGAATCCTCAGCTGCTTTAGGTTTTGGTTTTCGTTGTGGCTTTTTAGGTATGTTACACATGGAAATCATACAAGAACGATTGGAAAGAGAGTTCAATATGACGGTTATAACTACCGTTCCGAATGTTTCTTACAATTGTTTCATGAAAAAAAATCCAGACAAAGCTCAAATTGTAAACAATCCATCAGAATTACCCGATCCTTCTGGAATAGATAGAATTGAAGAACCTTTTATAAAAGCTCAAGTCATCACTAAATCAGAATACATTGGGCAAGTTATGAATTTGTGTATAGAAAAAAGAGGAGAATTAAAAAATCAAGTTTATTTAACTCAAAATCGAGTTGAACTTAGTTTTGAAATGCCTTTAGCAGAAATAGTATTTGATTTTTATGACAGATTAAAGTCAGTTTCAAGAGGCTATGCTTCATTTGATTATCATCCTATTGGATATAAATCTTCTGATTTGATTAAATTAGACTTACTATTAAATAGTGAACAAATTGATGCTTTATCGGCTTTAGTTCACAGAAGTAACGCTTATGATTTAGGAAAAAAAATATGTGTCAAATTAAAAGAATTAATCCCACGCCAACAATTTGAAATCCCTATTCAAGCTGCAATTGGAGCGAAAATAATAGCTAGAGAAACCATCAAAGCACTCCGAAAAGACGTTACAGCAAAATGTTATGGTGGTGATATAACAAGAAAAAGAAAATTACTAGAAAAACAAAAAGAAGGTAAAAAAAGAATGAGACAGGTAGGAAGGGTTGAAGTTCCTCAAGAAGCATTTTTAGCTGTCCTAAAATTAAATGATTAAATTTTGTTAATGTTTTTTAGAAATTGATAAATGTAACTTTCTTATATTAAATTTGTTCTAATTTAAAAAACTGAAAAATTTTCTTCTCATAGTATTTTCATTCGTGCACTTCTATTGTCTTGTGCAATTTCAAGTCAGTGGCACTATTCGTGATGAAAAAAACAATCCTGTTCCCTATGCAAAAGTTTACATCAAAAATTCTACTGATTTAAGATTTCAGGCGAATTCAAATGGAGAATACACTATGAGATTAATGCCCGGTGAGTATTTTTTAATCACGCAAGCTCTTGGATATGAAGAAAAAGAAACGATTGTAATGTTGATAGATAAAGATGTTCAGAAAGATATTCAACTTTTAACTTATAATGTTTTACAAATATCAGATGTTGAAGCAAGTGCTAAAAAAAGTAATCCTGGAAGGGAAATCATGCTTAAGGTAATTGAGAAAAGAGAAAAAATTAATCCATGGAATTATCCTCATTCTTGTAAAGTCTATACCAAAGCTTTTGAAAAAATAGGTGATAAAAAAAATAAAGAGGAAAAAAAGGGAAAAGAACAAAAAATAGAGAAAAAAGAGAAAAAATCAACATCGAACAAAAAAGATATTGAAGATCCTTTTCTTGAAGAAAAAAACAAGATTCTTGCTGAAAACAATAAAATGAATTTGGTAGAAGTGCAAATTGACCGTCATTTTATGCCCTACAACAAAGTGAAAGAAGTTAGGAACGCTTATACAAAAAGAGGAGAAGACAAAGATTTATATTATCTAACCACTGTAAAATCGAATTTCAATTTTTTTGAAAACTTGTTGCATTTAACAGATTTACATCAATCACCCGTAAGTTCACCCATTTCTTCTCCTGGAATATTATCGTATAAATATCGATTAGAAAAGCAATACATCGAAAATGGTAAAAAAATCCATAAGATTAAAATTATTGCAAGAAATACTTCTACTTCAACTTTAACAGGTTATATCTATGTTATTGATTCTATTTGGATGATACAAAAATTAGAGTTAAGTTTAGAAAAAGGAAACTTACTAAAATACGATCAATTCAACATTTTTCAAGAATATGAAATTCGTGGAGATAGTTTAAATGTATTGTCCAAACAAAATTTGACTTATAATTTGAGTTTTGGAAATAATTTAGCCCATTGCAAAACAGAAACAGTTTTTTCAGATTATGAATTCAATAAAAATTTTCCTGCCAAATTCTTCACCAATGAACTTGCCTCTACAGAAAAAGAGGCCTATGAAAAAGACAGTATTTATTGGAAAAAACAAAGGGCATTAGAATTAAGCGAGGAAGAAAAAAAATATATTAGAATCAAAGACAGTATTCATGAACGATTGAATAGAAAGGATTATTTAGATTCAATAGATAAAGTTTTTAATAAACTTACTTTTTGGAAAATTGTTTGGTTTGGAGTGGATCACAGAAACAGAGAAAAAAGAACTCAATGGACCATTAATTCTATTGCTGCAACTGCAAGACCATTACAAGTTACAGGTCCACAAATCGCACCTGGTTTCAGTTATTTTAAAAAATGGAAAAACGAACGATTTATCGATATGTATGACGAAATTTCCTATGGTATTATTGATAAAAACATGTTTACCCAACATTGGTTTCGTTACAGATATAGTCCTTTTCATTATGGTACGTTAAACGCCTCATTTAGACATGGTTTTGATGTAATTAGAAGTTACGATGCCATATCTCAAATATTTAATCCAAACAACTTTATTGGGGTAACAACCTTAAATTTAGGACATGATTACGAACTGATTAACGGATTATTTTTTGATGCACAATTTTCATTTTCTGAAAGAAGGAGTCTAGATGGTTATCAATTTTTTGGATTATATGACAGTACCCAACTTAAAAATTACTTTACAGATTTTCCTACCTATCAAGCGATGATTGGAAATTTCACCTTAAGTTATACTCCTGCTCAAAAATACATGAAAGAACCTTACAGAAAAGTAATTTTAGGATCCAAATGGCCAACTATTTATTTGTTGTATGAAAAAGGAATACCAAGCATTTTCGGTAGCGATATTAACTTCGACTACTTATTATTTGGATTTTATCAAAGTTTTCAAGTCGGGACAATTGGTACAAGTAATTATCACATAAAAAGTGGAAAATTTTTAAATACTTCCAGATTGTATGATGCTGATTTTAAATACCATAGAAGATCTGATCCAATTTGGTTCTCAAACCCTTTACATTCCTTTCAACAATTAGAAGTTTCATTACCTTCAAGAGAAATATTTTATGAAGCACATTTAGTTCATCATGACAATGGAGCGATTATTAATAAAATACCTTTAATGAAAAAAATCAATATTGGTTTGGTATTTGGTGGTGGAGCATTGTATGTTGAAGAATTTTCTTGGTTTCACTCCGAAATTTTAGGAGGATTAGAAAGAAATTTTAAATTTTCAAAAAGACGTTTGAGAATAGGTATTTACGGCATTATGTCTTATGGAAACAATATCAAACCAAGCACGACATGGAAAGTTTCTTTTTCAGTATTAGACGACAGAAATATGAAATGGAATTTTTAAAAAGCAGATTATTGAATTATTTAATATAAGTAGCAAAAGCTGGGCTAGCATGAAATTTTACAAATTCTCTGTCTTTTTTAATTTTTTCTTTGAATTTACTGTCTTTAGTTAAGCAAAGTTTCAGAGCATCCATACATGGATCAATAAATCCTTGTCGAGCAAAAATTACGGCTTTAAAATAATAACCTAAAGCGGTTTCTTTGTCTTCAGATTTTAGTAAAGTAGTGAGTGCATTATCGTAAGATGCGTTCAGAAATTCCGCTAATGCTTTATTAAATGAGGGTTCAGTTCCAAAATTCACTAGTGCTTTTTGATAACGATTTTCGAGTATATCATAATAAGCTAAATTATAAGACACCACACTACCTGCTTCTGTTGCAGAAGAAAACAATTGTTTAGCTTTAACAATATCTCCTTTGGTAGCAGCTAATACACCCATATTATTTCTTGCGATGGCATTATCCTGCAAACTAAGAGCTGCTTCAAATTTATAACCTGCTTCATCATTTCTACCTAATTTATGAAGAATCACACCAGCATTATTAAAAAAACGAATATCTAAGGGATAAAAATTGCTTGCTTCACTATAGATTCTATATTTTTCCTCCAAATCTTGAGTTAAAGTTGCTGCGAAAAGTAACTCTTCAATGGACAATTTGTCAACATCCGTTTTGGACATAGCCACAATTTCTTCATCTGTTTTACCTATCTCATCGTAAATAATATTGATTTCTGCTCTTCTTAATTGTGGTAAGACAAATTTTTCCATATAATCAAAAGTTTTTGCCATATTACGAATTTCTGTTTCTCTTTGAACAGGGTCTTTATACATTTCTAACACTCTGATTATTAATCTTTTTTCATCAATATTCATCGGAGATTTATCTAATTCAAGTTTAAAACCATCCCAATCTTCTCCTTTACCACTTATTTGATAAATCTCACTTTGTGCTTTCTCATTGTTAGCTTTTTTTGCAATCTCTTGCACAGCTGTTTTAGCATTCATTGCACGTTCAGAAGATAAATTATTATTAACTCCAATTTCTCCTTCTGGTGATGCGTAACCTGTAATATAAATTGATTTTATAGTAATTTTTGGATTGGTCTGTGCAGCAGCTAAAAAATGTTCATATTCAAACATATCTTTGTCTTTCAACTCATTTGGTAGAAGAGTTGCTTTGGCTTTTTCAAAATTGATTTGTGCAGTAAATTTTTTCTCTTCAACTCTCTGAAAGTTATCAGACGACATAATCATCTTAAAATCTTTTTTCACTAATAAAGGAGTAATGATTGTACCATCAGCAATTTTAATTGGTTTTATCTCCTCTTTACTTTTAGAACCTTTGTATAACTTTCCAGTTATCATTAAATCCGTTACTTCATACTCCGGTTTGTATTTTACAACATCTGAATAAGTAACCGTTCCACCAGGTTTGTACTTAATTGTTGTTCCATTTCCTTGAGCTTTTTCTCCTAAAATGGTAACAGGTTTTAATTCAGTGTTCCCTAACATAGGAATAATCTCTGCTTTGGCTTTTTTATGAATACCTTTTTTAGGTAATTGAGCTGTTACGCTTATTCGCACACTATCGCCATGCATTTCTAATGGGTTAGGTGTGACAGTATATTTTAAATCTTTCAATAAGTCACAAGAACTTACCAACAATACAACACATGTTAAAACAAACAGCGAAAGTACATTTCTCATAATACTATTTTTTATGCAAATATATAAATTATTCAAAGAAACAGATTAATAAATTACTTAGTTATTCGATTTTTTTTGCTTTTACCCAATATTCATCTAATTCTTTCAATTCAAGCTCGTTAATTTTAAGATTTTCTCTTAATATCAATTCTTCCATCAATTGAAATCGTTTAATAAATTTTACATTCACTCTTTCCAATGCGTCATCAGGATTGATTTTCAAATACCTTGCAACATTGACCAAGGAAAAAAATACATCACCAAATTCTAACTCCATATCATAAAAGGACTTAGATTTACTTGCTTCCTTTAATTCATTTATTTCTTCTTCCACTTTAGACCAAACATCTTCGATTTTATCCCATTCAAAACCAACTCCTTTTACTTTTTCTTGTATTCTAAATGCTTTTAATAAAGGTGGGACAGATTTAGGTACTCCTTCCAATACAGATTTTTTACCCTCTTTTAATTTAAGTTGCTCCCAATTCTTTTTCACTTCCTCTTCATCTTTAACTTTTGTTTCTCCATAAATATGAGGGTGACGAAAAATTAATTTTTCACAAATTTGATTTAATACTTTTTCAACAGAAAAAATTTGTTTTTCTTCTCCAATTTTAGAATAAAATACAAGATGCAAAAAAAGATCTCCTAATTCCTTTCCTATTTCATCAACATCATTTTTTATAATAGCGTCAGACAATTCAAAGGTTTCCTCAATGGTTAAAGTCCTTAATGTTTCAAAAGTTTGTTTTTTATCCCAAGGACATTTTTCACGTAACTCATCCATTATATGAAGTAGTCTTTCAAATGCTATTAATCGATTGTCCATTTTAAAATTTTATGTACAAAAATAGATTATTTATTACTTTTGTTGATATTCTTTGATTGCCTTGAATTTTATTTTAAAAACTCTTTTAATACTCATTCTTTTTTTTTCCTCTTTTTACAGGGCTCAAAAATCTATTCCTGGAATTGAAATAAAATATAAATATGGCTTTTTAATTGCTCATCGACCAATCATGAGTCATCTTCCAAAAGACCATACACAAGCTTTTGAAGTCAATATAGTGTATCAAACAATGGGTAATAAAAAATGGCATTCCGCCTACTCATATCCAACGTATGGTTTTTCATTTTTAACCACAAGTGTAGGAAATAATAAAATTTTAGGACAATATTTTGGATCATATGCTTTTTTACAATTTCCCTTTTTAAGATGGAAAAAAAATAATTTTAATGGGAAAATTGGCTGTGGTTTAGGTTATAACCCAAAAGTGTATGATAAAATAACTAATCCGAAAAACAACGCTATCAGCACTCATTTTAATGCTTTAATCAATTTTGGATTGTATTATAACAAATATTTTAAAAAATCAAGTCTTCAATTTGGGATAGACATGTCACACTTTAGTAATGGTTCAGTAAAATTGCCCAATCTAGGTTTAAATCTTCCTTATATTAGTATTTCTTATTCAAAATATTTCGATGAATTAAAACAAAATGAATTAAGTAAAACTAAAACCAAACTTCAACAACCATGGACATACTTTGTTACATTAATAACTTCATTTAAAGATTATTATCCAGTTGGTCAAAAAAGAAGTCAAATATTTGCACTGCAGTTTGTTACCCAAAAATGTTTTCGTTTAGGTCTTGGATATGAAGCAGGAGTTGATTTGTTGTATAAACCAACGGTAAAAAAATACAAACCAGTAATTGAAAAAAGTGATGAATCAATAGTTCAGACAGGATTTTATCAAGGTTATGTGATTACTTTAGAAAAATTACAAATGGTGATTGGAATGGGAATTTATTTGAAAGATGAATATTTTCCAGAAAACAGATTGTATCATAGAATAGGATTAAGATATACGATAAAACAAAAATTCTTGCTGAATCTTACTTTGAAATCACATTGGGCAAAAGCGGATTATTTGGAATATGGATTGGGATATGTTTTTTAAAACCAAATTAAATATTAAATTCATTATATTTTCATTAATTATTGGAAGTGTTTTTTCATGTAAAAAAGCTGAAGATAGAAAATGTTGGAAAAGAGCTGGAAATGAGGATATTAAAATCGTTTATTTGAATAATTTTCCTCAATTACTTCTTAAAAAAGGTATTCATTATGAACTAATTCAAGATTCTTTAAATCAAATAGAAATTATTGGAGGAAAAAATTTAATCCAATTTATTGATATTCAAGAAACTGAGTCCAATTCAATTAGTATAAGTAACAACAATAAATGTAATTTTTTAAGGAAATATGAAAAAAATATAATTAAAGTTAAAATTCACTTTACACAATTGTCGTATATCCGTTATGAAGGCACAGAAAATTTAATCAATAAAGATACATTACATTTTCAAGATTTTAAATTTGAAAGTATTGATGCTTGTGGAAGTAGTCATTTAATTCTAAAAGCAAATAATTTAGAAGCTCTAGCTCCAATGGGAAACAGCAATTTTACCTTTAGCGGTGAAGTCGAAAATTTAAAACTTGATATCCGTGATTATTCATATTGTAATACACTTTTTTTAAAGGTGAAAAACAATTTAAATGTTATTAATGAGTCGTTTAACGATGTGTATATCAATGCTGACCAAAATCAATTAACAGGTAAAATTATTGGAGCTGGAAACGTTTACTATAAAGGAAATTTGCTATCAAATGAGCTTAAAATTTTTGGCAGTGGTAAATTAATAAAATTGTCCCCTTAATTCAATTTTCTACTTGTTTTAATTTGATATGTTGAAATATCCTTTTATAGTGTTCAATTTAAAATAAAACGATAAATTTGGTTTAATATTAATCAAAAATGATAAAAATGAAATTAGAAATTCTAATTCTTTCAGTATTGATTTCAATAAATCAACAATTTTATTCTCAGAATTTTCCAACTTTTGGATCTGAGATTAAAGTAAGTATAAATGGACTTAATTTTGATGCAATGGAACCTTTCATTTCATATGATGGAAATGTGCTTTTTTTTAATTCTTTAAATGCAGGGGGCAATACCAATCTTTATTATGCAAATAGGGTAAATGATTCAACTTTTACTTATATAGGTTTAATCGGTGGAATATATGATACTTCTGCTAATCATTTAGATGGTGTTGCCTCCTTAGATACCATTAACAATTTCTTTTGGGTTTCAATGCGTGATTATCCAAATAATATGGAAAATTTACATAAAGGCAACTATCAAAATGGAAATATCACAAACATAAGTCGAGTTTATGGTAATTTTAATATTTACAGCTTCAATTTTCCTTTTGGAAATTTAATTATGGATGCAGCAATTGATTATACAGGGAACTTTTTATACTATTGTAATGCTAAATTCGATTTTTCCAATACAACTTGTGTTGGTTTACCTTGTGAATCTAAATTAGGTATTGCAGAAAAGGTTAATGATACAACATTCAATAAATTACCTAATACAGAAACTATTTTTAGTAATATAAATGACACTATCGATTATCTTATTTATGCTCCACAAATTTCGAATAATGGACTTGAACTTTATTATACTCGTTTAAAAAAAAATACAATAAATACTGAAATTTGTTTTTCTTTAAGAAATGATTTAAATGATTCATTTAGTAGTCCTATGGTCATTTGTTCAAAACTTGGTTTTGTTCCTGAAGCAGCCAGTCCTAGTTCTGACAATCATAAAATATATTATCATCAAAAAGATGAAACAGGAAGATTTCATATTTTTTTACGATATAGAACTGGTACAACAGGGATAGTTGATTATATAAATAATAACAGTATTAAAGTCTATCCAAATCCGACAAATTCGATTTTTAATGTTGTATTACCTAATTCAAATGAGGAATTCTCAATTTCTGTTTATTCGTCACTTGGGGAAAAAATTTATGAAACTGCTGAAACGAAATCGATTGATATTTCAAATTTTTCAAATGGAATCTATGTTTTGATTATAAATCAAAAAGATAAAAGCATTGTAAAAAAGATTGTTAAAGCAAAATAGGTAACTTTCTAGAGTCAGCTGAAAAATAAAATTGTTCGATTTATATTTTATTTTATACTCTTAATAAGTAACTCTAAAATGTCAATTGCTGCTTTTGAGATTTTTGTTCCTGGTCCAAAAACACCAAACACTCCTTTTTGATATAAAAAATCATAGTCTTGTTGAGGAATTACTCCACCAGCTATAACCATTATATCCTCTCTTTCGTATTTTTTAAGCTCTTCAATAACTTGTGGCACCAATGTTTTATGGCCTGCAGCTAAGGAAGAAACTCCCAACACATGTACATCATTTTCCACGGCTTGTTTTGCCACTTCAGCAGGAGTTTGAAACAATGGTCCCATATCTACATCAAAACCAATGTCTGCAAAGGAAGTAGAGATAACTTTAGCCCCTCTATCATGACCATCTTGTCCCATTTTGGCAATCATTATTCTCGGTCTTCTGCCCTCTAATTCAGCAAAATGATTTGCTAACTCTTTAGCTTTTTCAAAATCTTTATCATTCATAGCTTCTGATGAATAAACTCCACTAATTGATTGAATAGTTGCTTGATATCTTCCAAAAACATTTTCCAATGCAGTGGAAATTTCACCTAATGTCGCACGATTTCTTGCACAAATCAGAGCAAATTCAAGTAAATTACCTTTTCCAGTTTTTGCAATTTCTTCAAGTTTTTTTAATGATTCTGCAACCAATTCATTGTTTCTTTCTTTTTTTAGTTGCTGTAATCTATCAATTTGAGATTTTCTTACTTTTTCATTATCCACTTCAAGGATTTCAAAAGAATGATCATCTTCCACTTGATATCGATTTACTCCAACAATAATTTCTTTACAAGCATCTATTTTTGCTTGTTTTCTAGCAGCGGCTTCTTCAATTTTCATTTTAGGCAAACCTGTTTCTATTGCTTTTGCCATTCCGCCTAACTCTTCCACTTCTTGAATTAATTTCCATGCTTCTTGAACCAATTCATCGGTAAGCTTTTCAACAAAATAGCTACCTCCCAAAGGATCTATGCAATCACATATCCCTGTTTCTAATTGAAGATACAATTGTGTATTTCTAGCTATTCTTGCTGAAAAATCAGTTGGCAAGGCGATGGCTTCATCTAAGGCATTGGTATGCAAACTTTGCGTACCACCTAAAGCCGCAGCTAATGCTTCTATACATGTTCTTGTAACATTATTAAAAGGATCTTGTTCCGTTAAACTCCAACCTGAAGTCTGACAATGGGTTCGAAGTGCCATAGACTTTTCTTGAGTTGGAGAAAAAGACTTTACAATTTTAGCCCAAAGTAATCTACCAGCACGTAATTTGGCAATTTCCATAAAATGGTTCATTCCAATTGCCCAAAAAAAGCTCAAACGGGGGGCAAATTCATCTATTGACAATCCTGCTTTTATACCAGCTCGTAAATATTCTAAACCATCTGCTAAAGTGTATGCCAATTCTAAAGCAGTTGTAGCTCCAGCTTCTTGCATGTGGTATCCTGAGATAGAAATTGAATTGAATTTTGGCATGTACTTTGAAGTGTATTCAAAAATATCAGCAATAATTTTCATTGATGGAGAAGGAGGATAAATATAGGTGTTTCTCACCATAAATTCCTTCAATATGTCGTTTTGAATTGTTCCTGATAATTGTTCTTGTTTAACACCTTGTTCCTCCGCTGCAACGATATAAAAAGCGAGTATTGGTATAACAGCACCATTCATGGTCATCGAAACAGACATTTCATCTAAAGGAATTTGATCAAAAAGAATCTTCATGTCCAACACTGAGTCGATTGCAACACCAGCCTTTCCTACATCTCCTTCAACACGCTCATGATCAGAGTCGTAACCTCTATGGGTGGCTAAATCAAAAGCAACGGATAATCCTTTTTGCCCAGCTGCTAAGTTTCTACGATAAAAAGCATTCGATTCTTCAGCTGTTGAAAATCCTGCATATTGTCGGATAGTCCACGGTCTAATGGAATACATAGACGCATAAGGTCCTCTTAAAAAAGGTGTTTTACCTGAGACAAATTGAGTAAACATCAAATCGGAACTGTCCTCATTTGTATAAAAATTTTTTATTTTAATTTTTTCCGCGGTAACAAATGACGTATCCGATTTTTTGGCTTTGTTCTCAACTATTGTAGAATATTTCCAGTCAATATTTTTAAAATTAATCCTTTCCATTCAGTTCTTTTTCAATAATTAAACGTTTTAATCCCAAAAAAGTAGGGTACTCTTTTTTCCATTCTAATTTGCTATTTTCACTATTCTCAAATTGATTGATTCCAATAAATTTAGATTTTTTTGTTTGTGCAAATTCTACTCTTTTTTTTGCAGTTTCTTTTACTTTTTCTAAAAACGATGAATTAATCATCTCTTGACCATCAAACTCTTGAAATAATTTCCATGATTTGTTTGCAATTTCATCAGTTAGATACTCTACAAAATAACTCCCACCTGCAGCATCAACAACTTTGTCTATATTACTTTCTTCTTTCAGTAATAAAGAAATGTTTTTTGCTAATCTTTCAGAAAATTTTGAAGAACCTTGAGTTGAAATAGTATCATAAGCTTGGTTATGGATTAAATCAACACCACCTAAAGCCGCTGACAAAACTTCTGTGCATTGTCTTAACAAATTTGTATGTGGGTCGGACAAAGATTTGTTCACAAAACCTGTTTTGGCAACAATCAATGTATTTTCAATTGTAAAATCTTGACTAGAATATGAATGTAAAATTTTAGACCACAACATTCTAAATGCCCTTAATTTAGCTATTTCAATAAAAAAATGTGAACCAATACCAAATGTAAAATACATTTTACTATTGATTTCATTTAAGTTTTTACCGTTTTTTAAACCTTCATATAAATACTGATGTCCTTGACACATAGCAAAACATATTTCTTGAATTGCATTTGCACCACATTCTTTTAAATTATAAGCATCGATACATTTTTCTCGATAGGTAATTATAGAATTAGGAATAAAATGATTTTCTTTATTTTGAAGACAAACAGCTGATGTTTCAATAGTATTTAAAAATTCAATAATTTGACTCCAAACACTTAAACATGAACATTCTATGGTAAGAGTTAGGTATTTACATTCAATCTCATTAAACAAAGTAGTTAAATTATATTTTCTCTCCTCAATAAATTGAAAATGAAGGGCACTTACACCATTCATCAGTAATTGTTTCAAATACTCATTGTCTTCTTTTTCATTCTTTACTATAATGGCATGAACTATTTCCCAATCATTGTTTTTTGATTTAAAAGAGCGTTTAAAAGGGTAACTTCCAGGTGTTTCTGTATTTAATTGAACATCTTGATGATGAATAAACTGTGGATAAGATATTTCTTCTATTTCGTCAAACTTAACAAGTTTTTCTTGTGGATTTTCGCCTTTTAACTCTTTTTTTAATGCCTCAATCCATTGATTTTTAGAAGTAATTGGAAATTCATCAAACTGTATCATGTTTCTAAAGTGGTAATTTTATTTGTTTTGTATAGATAAACTATCGTTCCGATTATTGTGGTGAAAAAAGGTGAAAAAAAAGCTCCAACATAAGGAATCAATAATAAAACAGAAAATATAATACCTAAAAACAAACAACTTAATTTATTTTGGAAAACAAAACTAAAGCTACTGAACACATTAATTTTATACCTTTCCATAGAATAATCAAACAAAGCAAAACCAAACAAAATAGTATCTAAAGCCAAATAAATGAATTTATTGATGTCGTTAATTCCAAATATTAGAGCGATTAGAAACCATGCTCCTTTTATAAAAAAAATTATAAAATAGACTAAAATAATACTAAAAAAAGCACGTAAAGTATCTCTAATCAAAGTGTACCAGCTAAAGTCAAAATGTTGACCTGTTAAATCAGCATCTACTTTTTCTGACAATAAACAATAAACAGGGGAAAGAACAGTTAGAGCTATAAAAAGATAGATTGCCCTAGATACATAGGTGAAAAATCGCCCTATTTTATCCCAAAAACCTTCATTTTCAAAATATTCTTTGCTAAAATCTTCAAAATCATAGTAATGGACATTTGTTTCCCAAAAAAGTAAAGATAATAACAATCCGGGCAAAAGGTAAAACCAGTACTTTCCGGCAAGCATTTTTTCAAAAGCTATCCGAATTGCAGACGAAAACATAGAAAATTCGTTCATAAAACTGTTCTTTTGAATGAAAAAACAAACTTACAACAATTTTTTAATCTATCAGTGGGTTCAAACAATTCGTTTAAAGTTTATCATTGGTTAGCTTCATAGTTCGAATAAAATCAGAAACCAAATAAGTTAAAGTTTTACCCACTATTTTTTGTTCTTCAATAGAAGTAGGAGCTGCTTCTGGAAGGTGTAAATATGCAATGTTGTTTAAATTTTCAGCAAGAAATTGAACATATTTTCTGGCTTCATTTACTGTAAACCCAGAGGGAGAAAGAGCACTACTTGGAAAATATTCAATACTATCCATGTCCAATTCTATTCCTACAAAAGTATTTTTATTGCTGATAGTAAAATGTATTAAATCTTCAATTAAATTTCTCTTTTCAAATAAGTAATCCTCAAAATAGGTATGTTGAATATTTTTTTCTTTTAACTCATCAATAATAAACTGATTATTAAATGATTTATGAAGACCAAAAACCGTGTAGGAAGACAATAAATGTTCATTTAAAGCAAAGGAAAAAGGATTGCCACTGTGACGATAATCACATGCACGAATGTCAGCGTGAGCGTCTAAATTAATGACATGAAGATTGGGATAATTTTGTTTTGATGCAGATATTAAA
The DNA here is from genome assembly GCA_016183815.1 of Flavobacteriia bacterium. Classification (GTDB taxonomy): domain Bacteria; phylum Bacteroidota; class Bacteroidia; order Flavobacteriales_D; family Crocinitomicaceae; genus M2408. Next base: position 38,657 of record JACPDW010000011.1, on the reverse strand, counting down.
GGATAAGCATTGTTGTGTCCACCTCCAATGACAATGGGAATTTTACCTTGTTGTATATAATATGATACAATAGAGAGTACAAGCTCATCTAAAAAATTGATTAAGTTTTTAATCTGTTGAACTTCAGCGTATTGATGTTTAACTTTTATTGAACCAGCGATAAAAAACTCATTTCCGGTTAAAAATTCATTTGATTGACTATTTAAAAAAGTATTCAAAAAAGCAGAAAATGCTTTGTCGGCACCTGGTCTTCCAAAATTATGTTGAGGACCAAAATCTTCTTCAACACCAATAATAACGAATTGAGCTTCTTGAGAATTTGATAGATTTTCACCGATTTTTTTTTCGCCAACTCGACTTGAAACTAAATTTTTATAGCTCTCACTATCAAAAGGTTGATAGATAAAATATTCATTTTCCACTATCATGATCTGGTAATTTATAAATGGATAAAGATTCTAAAAATTGTTTTGGTGCTGCAGTAGGGAATCTTGTTTTAAAATCAATAAATACTAATGTTGTGTTTCCACTACAGATTAAATTATTTTCTTCGTTATAAATTTCATATTCAAAAAAAATCCTAACACCTTTCACTTGTTTGATGTAGGTAACGACCGTCAGTAAATCGTCGTATTTTGCTGGAAATTTATATTTAATATTGAATTCCGTTACAGGCAACATGATTCCGATTTCTTCAATTCTTTTATAAGGCCAAGAAAGAGAACGCATGGTTTCTACCCTACCTACTTCAAAATATTGAGCATAATTTCCGTAATAACAATAGCCCATCTGATCTGTTTCACCATAACGAACTCTTAAAGAAGTTGAATAAGTGTAAGAATAATTCATTCAAAATTTTTATGCAAAAATATCAAATTCAACGGTTAATACTAGCTTAAACTCCATTTCAATTATATTTTTGTTCAAATTCAATAAGTCTTATAACTTTTTTAAACTTAAAAATTAGTCTATCTCCCCATAAATTTTTAGCAAATTTTAAACTGATTGTATGTAATTGACCTATTTAATGTATATTTGTTTCTTATTGTTTATAGTAAAAAACATGGCATTATTCCAACAATCTGTTATAACAAAACATATAAATTCTTTAGACAAAAATAACTTGGAACAAAAGTGGAATGATTTTTCAATTATTTTCCATAATAAAGAAAAACAAACAAATATTCGAAACAGTAAGGAAGAACAATATCAAGAAGGATTTTTAAGAGAATTATTCGTAAATGTTTTGGGCTATACAATTAATCCAGATGTAAATTTTAATCTTTTAACTGAGCAAAAAAACCAAAACAATTCTAAAAAAGCAGATGGAGCGATTTTAATTGACGGAAAAATCAAAGTCGTTATTGAATTAAAGGGTACTGATACAAGTGATTTAAATAGAATTGAAAATCAAGCATTTGCTTATAAAAACAATCAACCCGAATGTGTTTATGTCATTACTTCTAACTTTGAAAAAATTCGTTTTTATATAGAAAATGCTGTAGATTTTATAGAGTTTAATTTATTTAAGCTCCAACGAGAAGAGTTTGATTTATTGTATTGTTGTCTAGCTTATGAAAATATTAAAGGCAACATTCCCAAACATTTAAAAGACGAATCTGTTTCCAAAGAAAACCAAATCACAAAAAAATTATACAAGGATTATTCAGATTTTAAAAAAGCATTATACAACAATTTAATAGAAAAAAATCCTGAAAAAGATAAACTACTTTTATTTAAAAAAACGCAAAAATTATTAGACAGATTTTTATTCATTTTCTTTGCTGAAGACAGACAATTAGTTCCTACAAACCTTATCAGACGAATAAATTTAGAATGGGAAAATCTTAAAAAAGCACGTATCCCTGTTTCATTGTACGACAGATACAAAATGTATTTTGAAGATTTAAACATTGGAGCAACAGTTACTTTACCCGCTTTTGGCAAAAAGACAGGCGATGCGATTACAGCAGAATTTGAAATTTTCGCCTATAATGGAGGATTGTTTCAACCAGATGAGGTTCTCGATAATGTAGTGATTGATGACGATATTTTACACAAACATTCTATTATTTTAAGTGATTATGATTTTGAAAGTGATGTCGATGTTAATATTTTAGGACACATTTTCGAAAATTCATTAAATGAAATAGATGAAATCAAATCCGAAATTGAAGGAAATACAATTGACAAAACCAAAACCAAACGCAAAAAAGACGGAGTTTTTTATACACCAAAATACATCACTAAATACATTGTGGAAAGTACTATTGGCAAATTGTGTGAGGAAAAGAAAGCTGAGTTAGAAATTATAGATGAAGAATTTGCAAAAGGTCGTAAAAACCGTAATAAAACAACCATACAAAAACTTGATAAATCTTTACAAGATTATCGAGAGTGGTTATTACAAATCACTATTTGCGACCCAGCTTGTGGTTCGGGTGCCTTTTTAAACCAAGCTTTGGAATTTCTAATTCAAGAACACAAACAGATTGACGACCTACAAAGCCAACTTTTTGGCACAACCATTGGTTTCCCTGGTGCAGAATTACACATCTTGGAAAACAACATTTACGGTGTTGACTTAAACGATGAATCGGTTGAAATAGCCAAACTTTCTTTGTGGTTGCGAACTGCTCAAAAAGGCAGAAAACTCAATTCCTTAAACAACAACATCAAATGTGGTAATTCATTAATTGATGACCCTGCAGTTGCTGGTGATAAAGCTTTTTCGTGGGAAAAAGAATTTCCTGAAATCTTTAAAGAGAAAAATAAATTTGCTTATCATATAACAACATGTTTGCATGATAGTCGGACTTCTAATCGTATGATTACCTACAAAGCACGTGAACGTAGATTTGGAGGGACAAAGCCAGAAGCAGAGGTCTTTCCAATGACTAAAGAGGAAGAAGAATTGATTGCTCAAACCGTAGCAGAAATAGTGAAAGAGGACAATTTAAATATTGCTGCGTTTAATTTATGCTGGGATCATATGCATATTTTGTTGGTTTGTGAAGAAGAGGAAGTGCCAAAAATAATGCAAAAAATAAAAGGACGAACTGCAAGAATAATTAATTCCGTCAAGGGGATTAATCCCCTTGGCAGTACTACTGTACTCAAAGATGGTTCAACACCATTTTGGACACAAAAATATTATTGCAAACCTATTACTTCCGACGATCAATTTTGGAATACTTTCAACTACATCGAAGACAACAAAGTAAAACACAAATTACCCAGCAACCCTAAACTTAAAGGTATAATCAACACCTTTATAAAGACAAGAGAAGAATGTTTAAAAACACAATTTAAAGGAGGTTTTGATGTAATTATTGGTAATCCGCCTTATGTAGATATAAAAGGTTTAGATAACAATTTAGTAAGGGAGCTTTTTGCAAAATATACAACTGCAGAAAATCGGATTAATTTGTATTCAATTTTTATAGAAAAAGGTTATCAAATAACAAAAAACAATGGTATTTTATCATTTATTAATCCTAATTCTATATTAATAAATTCTTCATATACTAAAATCAGAAAAATGTTAATTTCTGATATGACTAAAATAATTAAACTTCCTGATGATGTGTTCGAGGATGCAACAGTGGAAACTATCATTTTCCAATTCCAAAAAAAATTAAATTGTCCAACATTAGAAGCTATAGTTTATCCTAAAAGTGAAAAAATAACTTTTGTGGATAATTCTAGAATAAGTATTTTTGATAAAAGTAGTTGGTCTAAAAGTGATGATTGTAATTTTAATATCTTTATTTCTGTCTCTCAACAAAAAGTACTATCTAAAATTGAAAAAAACAACAAACGTCTATCAGATTATGCGGACTTCTGTCTTGGCATAACACCCTATGACAAATATAAGGGTCATTCAGAAGAAACAATAAAAAATAGAGAATTTCATGCTGATATAAAAATTGACGACACATACAAACCTTTAATTACTGGCGAAAATATAACTAGATATCAAGTTACTAATGAAATCAAGGAATTTATCAAATATGGTGATTGGCTGGGGGCTGCTCGAAATGAAAGATTCTTTAAAAATGAAAGAATTATAGTAAGACAAATCGTTTCAGGTAATCCACCAAGAATATATGCAGGTTATACCAATGAGGCATTATATTTTACTCAAATCGGATTTGGAATTATTACCAAGGAATTAAAAACAAAATTCCTCCTTTGTCTTCTAAATTCAAAATTATTAAATTTTTATCACAAATTCAGATTTATAGATCTTGAAAAAGAATTGTTTCAAAAGATATTAATTGCAAATTGCAAGAATTTACCAATTAAATACAATAAAACAACTAATCAAATCCCTTTCATCGAAAAAGCGGATCTCATGCTCACTTTAAACAAGGATTTGCAATCAATTTCACAAAAATTTTCTAAATATTTCTCATCCCAATACAACATAGAAAAACTATCTGGAAAATTAGAAAAATGGTACGAATTAGAATTTACCGATTTCATCAAAGAACTAAATAAAAGTATTAAAACTGTTGGTGGTGCAGCACTTACCAAAAAAGATGAGTTTGAATGGATGGATTTATTCGAGGAAAACAAAAAGAAAGCCTTAGACCTCAAGGCAGAAATCGACAAAGCCGACAAAGAAATTGACCAAATGGTTTATAAATTGTATGAATTGACAGAGGAGGAAATTAAAATTGTGGAGGGGGAGTAAACATGAAAGACGAACGACAGGAATTATTTCATCAAGAACCGCTGATAGAACTAATAAATACAAATTCTAATGTTAAAAACATTGATGTCTACTTTGATGTAATCATAGATGAAAAAGATATATTTTCTGAAATTACAAATCGTAATATTGAGTTTCATAATTGTTGTTTTAATGGATCTGTTATTCTTTCAAATATAGTTTTATTAGAAAGAGTACCAATTATTTTTCACAATTGTTCATTTAAAATAAAAGTTATTTTAACAAACATTAGTTGTATACAAGTTGATTTTAGGCTTTGTTCTTTTGAACTTGACACTTTTGTTGCGAATTCTGAAATTGAAACTCTAAATTTTACTAATTGCACCGTAAAAAGTTATTTAGCATTTGACCGCATTAAAGCTAGTTATATTTGTTTAAATGAAAATATAATTCACAATGCAAAATTTTGGGAAATTAAAGCAGATAGATTTCAAATAAATTCTTTAATGCAGAATAAAATATCTAGAATTGATTTCGGAGATAACCCAGATTTAAAATTTTTAGATATTAATTCTCATAATAATATTGACATAATTTATCTTGATAATATTGGCACAGCAAGATTAATTGGAGATTATAAGGTGGTTACTATTTTTGGGGAATTATTTAAAGTCATATCGATTGGAAACAAATCTGATGTTTTGTCAAATATTGAATCTCTAACTTATACAAATAGAATTTTTGAAGGTCAATTAATCTTGCAGAATTCTAAAATCAAAAAGTTAGATTTTAAAGATTTAACCTGTGTTAATGGAAATGTTAGATTTAATAATATTGAAATTTGCACTACTTCTTTAAATAATGTTATTATTTCAAATTTTTATTTGAATCAAGTTATTTTTAAGAAGGAATTAATTATTAAGGCTAGTGATTTGTCTGGTCTTAAACCAAATAATGTTACTTGGCTTAAAAACAGAATACTTACACCCGATACTGTTTTTGATAAAAAGCAAAAAGATTTACTTGAAATAAAGTACCAACGAGATACCTTTAGACAAATAAAATCTGCATATAAATCAACAAACAATAAGATTGAAGAGTTGGCATTTTATAGAAATGAAATGTTATTATATTGGAAGGAGTTTAAATTAACAAAAACAGAAACAAAAGAAAACAGAATATTGATTTGGATTAATAAATGGGTATCTGATTTTGGTCAAAGTTATCTACGACCCTTATGTTTACTCTTGAAAATTCATTTCATTTTTTGCTTAGTTATTTGGAATATTGAAGTATATAACCATTGTGGTATTAATACCAATTGCTCAAATGACTTTCTAAAAGGCTTAAAAGAATTTTTTTTGTGGTTAAATCCTGTTTTTACTTTACCAAAACATTGGACAGACCTTTCCATTTTTATAAGTTGCTTTATGAGATTTATAAATGGATTTTTTATTTACCATTTCATAAAGGCAACTCGTAAATTTTCATAACATAAACAAATTAGAAAAAAGCCACATATTACACAAAAAACCTACTGAAATTATTCAACAAAGTAAAAAAAGTTGCAGTATTTGTTAAAAGCACATTAACAGCTGTACAGACATATTGGTGGTTAAATCTCCCAATCACTTGCTTGTCCTGTAAATCCTTTATGATTTGACACCGACTACATTTTCAATATAGACCGAAATAATGGTCTATTTTCATATTGTATCGGCATATTTTAAAATTTTGGACTTATTAATAATTGTAAATGGTATAAATTGTTAATAACTATTTAGTATTCAAAAATAAAAAACTTGTTTTAGATTCAATTTATATTCGTGTATTTACTAGATAATCAGGTGAATATATTTTTATGGCTAAAACGAGAATAATTGATTTTTTTGATAATTTAACAATCTTTAGAAGTCCCTATTGAAACAAACAGTACAACTCAGGTTAATATTTAAAATATCCTCCTCGCCTTAGCAACAACATCTTGCCCAACAAAATCTTTTTGTAAATAAGAAAAATATCCTGTTACGGCAATCATTGCAGCGTTATCAGTACAATATTCAAATTTTGGAATAAAAGTTTGCCAACCTCTTTTTTGTCCCTCTAATAAAAGTCTTTTTCTTAAAGCAGAATTGGCCGATACGCCACCTGCAATTGCAACTTGATTAATTTGAAGTTTTTGTGTAACTAAAATCAATTTGTCAAACAATACATCAATAATACTCTCTTGTATAGAAGCACATAGCGAATTCAATTCTTGTTGAATAAAGTCCTTATTTTTGGCTGTTTCTTTCTGTAAAAAATACAATATAGAAGTTTTTAATCCACTAAAACTGTAATTGAAATCAGGTACTTTAGGTTTAGAAAAAAAGAACTTATTAGGATCTCCTTTTTGAGCATATTGATCAATAAATGGTCCTCCTGGATAAGGCAATCCCAGCATTTTAGCTGATTTGTCAAAACATTCACCCGCAGCATCATCAATGGTTGAACCAATAATTTCCATTTTATTATAATCATGAACCAAAACCAATTGTGTATGTCCACCTGATACAGTAAGACATAAAAATGGAAATGTAGGTTTATTTTTTTCAGGATCGTCAATAAGATGGGCTAAAATGTGTGCTTTCATATGGTGAACTTCAATCAAAGGTATGGACAGAGCCAAAGCCAATCCCTTAGCAAAGGAAGTCCCAACCATTAACGAACCCAACAAACCTGGTCCTGAGGTAAATGCAATGGCATCAATATCTTTTAAATTAATTCCAGCATTTTTTAATGCTGTATCCACCACTGGAACAATATTTTGTTGATGAGCTCTTGAAGCCAGTTCAGGAACAACACCTCCGTACATTTCATGAACTTTTTGTCCTGCTGTAATATTAGATAAAACCTTTGTATTACAGAGTATTGCAGCAGATGTATCGTCGCAAGAGGATTCTATTCCTAGAATATGAATTGATTTTTCAGACAAGTTTATTACTTTTGTGAACGATGGCAAAAATACTTAAAATATTTATTTTTATTTTAGGCAGTATATTAGAATGGAGTTTAATCTGTATTATACTTTTACTTTTTGCTATAAGAAGCTCTAGTTTTCAAACTTATTTAGGTAAAAAAGCTACTGATTATTTCTCTAAAGAACTTAATACTAAAATTCAAATCAAAAAAATTGATTTAGTTTTTTTTGATCAACTATATTTAGATGGTGTTTTTCTTTTAGATTTACAAAAAGACACTTTAGCTGACATACAACATATCAAAGCACATTTTGCACTCAAAAATTTTGATTTAGAAAACAATCAAATTACGGTAAATGCAGTTGAATTAGAAAAAGGAAAAGTAAAATTGTATCAAGACAAAAAAGATGGGAACTTTAATTTTCAATTTATAGCGGATTATTTTGCATCTGAAGACACAACGAAAGCAGAACCTCTACAATTCAAAATCAATCAAATCAGCGTTTTAGATTTAGATTTTAAAATGGACGATAGAAGAGTAGAAAAAATTCCTTATGGATTGGATTATAGTCATTTAGACATCAAAGATTTGTGTTTAAACACAGAGTTTGTAATGAAAAAATCTGGAACTATTGTAGCTAAAATCAGTAATTTGTCCTTGAAAGAACAGTGTGGTTTGAAAATCGAACGGTTTTCCACTTCTTTACTTTTTGGCGAAAAAGGATTACAAAGCAAAAATTTTATTTTACATACTCCAAAAACAAAGTTGTATTTCCCTCTTTTAGCTTTAAGAGTTGAAAATTTAGACGATTTTTCACAGTTCACCGAAAAAGTTCAATTTGATATTTTGTTGAATGAAAGTACCATCTCGCTTGAAGACGTTTCCTATTTTGTGCCAGACATGGAAGGAATGGATCAAAAAATCACTTTAAAAACTCAACTCAAAAATTCAATTAACAAGCTGGAATTAAATAATTTTGAACTTAAGACAGCAAAAAATACCTATTTAAAAGGATCTTTTAAACTCCCTGATTTTAATGACTTAAACCATTCATTGTTAAATGAAAATATAAAACTTTGTTATATTGACTTTAAAGAAATACAACAAATAAAACTTCCTAAATCTTCAAAAGAAAGATATTTAATATTACCAAAAGAAGTAAATGATTTAGCTTTTATAAATGTGAAAGACTTGTTATTAAATGGGAAATTATCTGATTTTCAAATTAAAAGTGATTTAATTTCCTCTAAAATGGGCAGTATTGAAATGGATTATCCTATTCATATCGTTCATAATCAAAAGAGTAAATCTTATTCTTTTTCTCAAGACCTCAATGCAGAATATACAGTGAAGTTAGATACTTTTTTATTAGGGAAATTCATTGATAATAAAGATATTGGAAGTTTAACTGGAAATTTTCATTTGAAAGGTGATTTTTATGAAAATGGTTCACTTAACTTAAATGAGATTAAAGCCGAGTTGAATAATTTTTCATATTTATCCTATCCATATAGTGCAGTTGAAATTTATAATGCTTCTTTTGTAAACAATGTATTTAAAGGGAACATTGACATAAACGATAAAAATTTGGAAGTTTCTTATGATGGATTTATCGATTTAAACAAAAAACAACAGTTTAATTTTAAAGTTGATATAGCTAAAGCACATTTTGACAAACTCCATCTATCTGATATTGACACAAATATTTTAAAAACTTCTTTTGAAGTCAACATTTCGGGCAACGACATTAACAATTATTCAGGACAACTATTCATTCACGACTTATTTTATCAAGAAGGGAAAGATGCGTTTCAGGTTCCACGTTTGGAAATTAATCTAAACAGATCTGCACAAATGGATGAAATTTTTGTTAATAGCAGTATAGCAGATGTTATTTTGAAAGGAAAAATTGATGTAAATGGAATTTCGACGGAAATAAATAATCAATTTAATAAAATTATTCCAACTTTTTTTACTTATCAGATACCTCCAAAAAAGACCAAACCATCTAAATTTGATTATCGTGTTACTTTTAAAAATACAGACGATTTATTGTCAATTTTTGTTCCATCTCTCCGAATTGCCCCACAAAGTTCAGTATCAGGGAATTTTGATGGAAATATCAAAGAGTTTAATCTACAAATAGCTTCATCTAAAATTAATTATGACGATCTAAAAATCGAAAATTTACAAGTAAATCAAAAAATAGACGCTCAAAGACTGGAAGCAACTTATTCTATTACTAATTTTCAATTATCAGATTCAATTGGAGTCCAAAATTTACTTTTTAAAACCATTGGAAATAATGACGAAATGGACTCTGAACTTAGTTGGAATCCTAATTCTATAGATGAGACTTTTTTCTCATGGAAAACAATTGTAAATGATGTAAATAGTTATTTTTTCAATATCAACCCTTCCCATTTTTCGTTAAAAAAGCATAGATGGGATATTGTGGATAATTCTCAAGTCCTATTGGCTCCAGATGACATTCAAATTCAAAATTTTAAAATTCAAAGAGACCAACAGTTTTTATTAATTGATGGCTGTATTTCTGAGCAAAATGATGACATTTTAAAAGTAAGTATTAAAGATTTAGAATTAAATGATTTCAACAATTTGCTTGGCCTGGACATGAATATAAAAGGATATCTAAATGGTGTTGCTACAATTTCCGACCCTTTTAAAGACGTTTATTTTAAAAGTGATTTACAAATTAGAGAATTGTTTTTATCCGATGCCGAAATTGGAGATATTAACGTCAAAGCCAATTGGGGTAAAGCTACTGAAAGTATTGATTTAAGCGGTGAATTGTTTCATAAAAAAAGTAGAACTTTTGGTTTTGGAGGAAGTTATTACCTCAACAGAAAAGAAAATTTAAATTTTGATTTACAATTTGATTATACCGATTTACAATTTACCAATGCATTTATGGATCCACAAGTTCTCTCCAATATCAGAGGATTGGTTGAAGGTGGAATAAAAATAACTGGCTCAACAGAAAAACCTGAAATTCAAGGTGATATAAATCTTCATGGAGGTAATGCAAAAGTGGAAATGTTCGGTGTGAATTTTGGTTATGAAGGTAAAATTAACATTGAAAAAGATGGGATATTTATAGATAATATGCCAATAATGGACGAAGAAACCAATACTGGAACTTTAGTAGCCACTGTTTTTCATAATGAATTTTCTGATTGGAATTTTGATATTTCTTTGAATTTGCAAGACGATGCGTACAATTTTGGTCATGAATTGCCTAGGTTTTTAGTTATGAATACCAAATACAAAGAAGGTGATATTTATTATGGAAAAGCTTATGTTACAGGAACTGCCAATATCTTTGGTTATGCTGATAATATGCAAATTTCCGTTGACATGGAAACCGAAAAAGGTTCACAAATCAATTTCCCAATGTATGGATCAAGTGAGCTTACTGAAGACCAATTTATAAATTTCGTTTCTAGAGACACCACTCAGCAAGTAAAAAAACCTATTGATTATACAGGTGTAAATATGGCTCTTAATTTTAAAGTTACGCCTGAAGCTCAATTAAAAATCATTTTCGATGAAAATTTAGGCGATGAAATCACTGCTTATGGTACTGGGAATATTGCTATGACCATGGATAATATTGGTGATTTATTTATGAATGGGGTGTTTGAAATAAATAAAGGAAGTGTCTATAATTTTGCTATGGGTCCTATTAAACAAGCATTTTTTATAGAAGAAGGAGGAACGATAAGCTGGACAGGTGACCCAATTAATGCCATATTGGATTTAAAAACGTATAGCATAGTTAAAACTACTTTGGCAGATATTATGCCATCTGTTGAAGAAGATCCAGTTTACCCAGTTCACGATGTTAAATGTTATTTGAATTTAACTCAATCGTTATCAGAACCATTAATTTCTTTTGACATTGATGTTCCAAAAGCGAACGAAAACGATAAAGCTGCTTTAAATAGAGTAAAAGGAGATAAAGACGAATTAAATAAACAATTTTTCTCTTTATTACTTGTGAAAAAATTTCAACCTATTCAAGGCACTTTATCTGCAGGTGCTGGAGCAGGTTTAGATTTAGTTTCTGGGCAAATTAATGACATGTTGAATAAAATTTCAACAGATGTTAAATTTAATGTGGCTTTATCTAATTCTGATCAAGAAAAATCTGCAGCACTTGGTTTTCAAAAAAACTTGATGGACGATCGCTTGATTCTTAAAGGAAGTCTAGGTGTTGAGAGCACTTCTGACGAACAAAATCCAAGCTCTATAATAGGAGATGTAAACATTGAATACCTCATAAATGAAAAAGGTACATTTAGGGTAAGTGTTTTTAATGAATCAAATGACAACACTGTTATTCAAGAAAAAACCATGGGACAATTTACTCAAGGAGCAGGTGTAAATTATCAAGAAGATTTTAATAATTTTAGAGATTTTCAAATGGCTCAATATTTTTTGGATATATTTAGATCCCAAGAAAACAAAAGATATCCTATTAAAAAGAAACGTAAACGAAAAGAGATTGATGAATCCGCATTTAATCCATTGTTAAAACCTGAAGAATGAAAAAATTTTATTTGATTTACTTTTTCACTATTACAATTTTTAGTTTCTCTCAAACGAATCAACAAATAACAATAAATGTTGATGGCGTGAACAGAACATTGTTACTTTATGTACCTAATATTTATCAAAGTAATATCAACGCTCCTTTGGTTTTTAATTTTCATGGATACACATCTAACGCTACAGCTCAAAGTGATTACACTGATTTTCAAAGTATTGCTGATACAGCAGGTTTTATCCTTGTTCACCCACAAGGTTTAGATATTGGTGGAGGATTTGGATTTAATGCTTTTCAAAATACAGATAACTCTAATTACGATTATCGTTTTGTGGAAGAAATGCTAACTTATCTAAAACAAAATTATTCAATTGATGAAAATAGAATTTATAGTACTGGCTTAAGTAATGGTGGTTTTTTCAGCTATGATTTGGCCTGTTTTTTATCCGAACATTTTGCAGCAATCGCTTCAGTGGCAGGTACAATGATTTCCTCACACCTTTCGGCATGTAATCCTTCAAAATCAATTCCTGTAATGCATATCCATGGAACTAACGACCTTACAGTGAGTTATACAGGTGTTGGAGGAATACTCTCATCTGTTTCTGTGGACAATCTCATTTCTTTTTGGGTCAATCACAATCAAAATACCAGTACTTCAATTGAAGAAAATTTGGCAAATAGTAGTCTGAATGATTTGAGTACGGTGAGTCATTACACTTATGAAAATAATCAAAATTTCGCTGTTGTCGAACTTTATAAAGTTATAAATGGAAGTCACACATGGCCGGGATCAAGTTATCCTATTATTGGTCTTGTAACTAATCAAGATTTTTCTGCAAGTAAAGAAATTTGGAGATTTTTTTCACAACATCAAAAAACCAATCATCTTATTGAAAGTACCACTTCAAGTTTTTCATTATATCCTAACCCAAGTAAAAACTCAGTTACGATTAAAACTCCTTCCTTTCCTGTTCAATGTAAACTAAAAAACATAGAAGGCAAAGAAGTTCAATCATTTCTTTTAGAAAAACAAACTACAGAATTGAATTTCAATCACTTAAAATCAGGCGTTTACTTTTTTGAATTAAATAACAAAGTATTTAAATGGCTTAAAGAGTAATTTTATTATCCTTCAATCCAAAAGTAGCCTATTTGTTTATACCAAATAAATTTATTAAATATTCTAAAATATAAAGTACACTAGAATAAAATCGGGATAATTATATGCCAAACATCATGAAAATAGATATCAGCAAAGGTAGCAATGAAGATAATTTTTTATTGTCTTTCATGAAAATGTAAACAGTTTTATTTTATTTCTCAAGAAAGAATAGTAACATTTGTTCAATTTTTAAATTTGAAGATTAAATTTAGATTTGACCTTTATTTTCACTAGTTATAATCAATATTTCTCACCATCATATTTTATAATGATTTAAATCATTTTTTATTTTTAAATAAGCTTGTTATTTTGTATTGTAAAAACAAGAAAATGGAACAAGAAATTCAATTGAAAGATAAATTACTCGAATTTAATCGTTTTGGATTAATTTGTGCAATTTTATTAATAGTAGGATGTTTAGGTGGTGTTACAATTGGCTTAGGAGCTGTAACCTTTATGCCAGCATTAATTTTAGTTACTATCACAACAATGACAACATTAGCATTAATTATCTCTGTTTCACCAATGAAATGGATTATGAATTCAGCTATTGTAAGTGTAGTTGTAGATGTTATTTTAATCATCGTATTTGCTATTATTTAGCACAACAAGTTTGCCGTTTTTCTCGATTACGGTAATTTAATACATAACTTGTTTTAGGTGAAGGGTTGTTTTTTACAGCCCTTTTTTTATTTTCAAAAAGAGTAGTACTTTAATTATGAATCCTAAATTAAAATATTTTCAATAGGTATTGAATAATTAAAAAGAATGAATTAAAGAGCTTTAAAATCTCATTAACTTCCATTATCTTTGCAAAAAAAAATGTTTATTGTGTAATGGAAAATCAAAAGGTATATAATGCAAAATTAACAGAAGAAAAATGGTATAAGCATTGGATAAAAAAAGCATATTTTCATTCAGAACCAGATGACAGAGAACCTTACACTATAGTCATTCCTCCGCCTAATGTAACAGGAGTTTTACACATGGGGCACATGCTCAACAATACCATTCAAGATGTTTTGGTTAGAAGAGCAAGAATGTTAGGAAAAAATGCCTGCTGGGTGCCTGGAACAGATCATGCTTCTATTGCTACCGAAGCTAAAGTAGTACAAAAACTCAGAGCAGAAGGCATTAAAAAAGGGGATTTAAGCAGAGCTGAGTTTTTACAACATGCTTTTGAATGGAAAGACAAACATGGTGGAATTATACTGGAACAATTAAAAAAGTTAGGTTGTTCCTGCGATTGGGAAAGAACTAGTTTTACAATGGACAAAGAATACTCAGAATCTGTGATTCAAGTTTTTGTCGATTTATATAACAAAGGAAAAATTTATCGTGGTCATAGAATGGTAAATTGGGATCCCGAAGCAAAAACTGCACTCTCTGATGAAGAAGTTATTCATAAAGAAGTTAATTCAAAACTTTTTCATTTAAGATATAAGTTAGAAAATTCCCATGATGAATGGGTAGTTATTGCCACAACAAGACCTGAAACAATTTTAGGAGATAGTGCTATTTGTGTTCACCCTGACGATGAACGCTACAAGTCATTAATAGGAAAAAAAGCGATTGTTCCTCTTTGTAACCGTTCAATTCCAATTATTTGCGATGATTATGTCGATATTGAATTTGGAACAGGTTGTTTAAAAGTTACTCCAGCACACGATGTCAATGATTATGAGTTAGGAAAAAAACATAATTTAGAAAGTATTGATATTTTTAACGACAATGGAACACTCAATCATTACGGTTTACATTATGAAGGATTAGATCGTTTTGAAGTGAGAAAACAAATCGAAAAGGAATTAGATCAAAAAGGTTATTTAGTGAAAACGGAAGACCATATCAATAAGATTGGGTTTTCTGAACGTACCAATGCTATAATTGAGCCAAGATTGTCTTTGCAATGGTTTTTAGAAATGAAAGAACTTTCTAAACCGGCTTTGGATAATGTTTTAAATGGTAACATTAATTTTTATCCTGAAAAATTTAAAAATACTTATAAATATTGGATGGAAAATATCAAAGATTGGTGTGTTTCACGTCAGTTATGGTGGGGTCATCAAATTCCTGCTTGGTATTATGGAAGTGGTACGAATGATTATGTGGTTGCCAAAACTCTTGAAGAAGCGAAAGAATTGATACAGAAAAAAACGGGAAAAACAATTGATAAAAAAGACATCAAACAGGACGAAGATGTTTTAGACACTTGGTTTTCAAGTTGGTTGTGGCCAATTTCTGTTTTTAATGGTCTAACTGACAAAAACAACAAAGAAATAAACTATTATTATCCTACAAATGATTTAGTTACAGCTCCAGAAATCATGTTTTTTTGGGTAGCTCGTATGATTATCGCTGGATATGAATATATGGGAGATTTACCTTTTAAAAACGTTTATTATACTGGAATTGTAAGAGATAAATTGGGTCGGAAAATGTCCAAATCTCTCGGTAATTCACCTGATCCCCTTGATTTAATTGAAAAGTATGGTGCTGACGGTGTAAGAATGGGAATTTTAGTTTCTTCTCCAGCAGGTAATGATTTGCCTTTTGACAGTTCGCAATGTGAACAAGGTAGAAATTTTAGCAACAAACTTTGGAATGCCTACCGTTTATGTTCGATGTGGGAGGTTAAGGAATTGGTACAAAGTGTTGCCAGTAAAAACGCTATTGAATGGTTTGAAGCTAAATTTAACGAACAATTACTTGAAATTAATGCACTTTTTGACAAATTCAAGATTTCAGAAGCGTTAATGTGTATCTATAAACTAATTTGGGACGATTTCTGTTCGTGGTATCTCGAATGTATTAAACCTGCCTATGAGCAACCAATCGATAGCTTGACCTACCAAAAAACAGTTGATTTTTTTGAAAAATGCCTTCAATTGGTTCACCCTTTTATGCCTTTTATATCCGAAGAATTGTGGCATTTATTGAAAAATAGAGCAGATGGCGACGATATAGTAATTTCTTCTTGGCCAAAAGTTGAAAATTTTGACAAACAAAAAATCATTGATTTTACTATCTTTACCGATTGTTTAACTCACATCAGAAACATCAGAAAAGAGCAACAAATTGCACAAAAAGTTAAAATAGATTTACATATTTTGGCAAAATCTACTTCAATTACTTATTTAGATAGTTTGTTGATTAAAATGGGTAATTTAACTTCCTTAAATTATACTTCTGAAAAGATCAGTAAAGCAAACGGATTTATCGTACAATCCATTGAATATTTTATTCCATTCAATGAAAATATTGATATTGAGAGTGAAAAAATTAAATTAGAAACTGAACTTGAATATGTGAAAGGTTTTTTAGCTTCTGTTCAAAAGAAATTGCAAAACGAAAAATTTGTTTCTACAGCTCCACAAAATGTTGTTGATATGGAAAGAAAAAAAGAAAGTGACTCCTTAATAAAAATTCAAATTTTAAACGAAAAAATCTCATTAATAATTAAAGAATCTGTCAATAAATGAACTTAAGACGCTGGTCAAAACAACATACATTTGGAATACTTATTGGAATTTTAAGTCCAATTGTATTTATTCCTTTTATTTTATGGATTATTTCCTTAATTCAACATTTTCCTTTTGAACAAATATGGTATAAATTCAACCATTTTGATGCCATTAAAGGAAAATTTGTTTCCCTTTCCATCCTTCCTAACTTAGCATGGTTTTATTTTTTCTTAAACAAAGAAAAATATGATTTTGCCATGGGAATTATTTTAGGAACGCTTTCTTTTCTTCCTTATATCGTGTTTCTAATCTTTTTTTAATGAATACTAAAAAATGGTATATCATTGCTGGTGAAGCCTCTGGAGATTTACATGGTTCAAATGAAACATATTAAAGACTTAGCTTTCATGGGTTTTATTGAAGTGTTAAAGAACATCAAAACAATCTTTAAAAACATCGATTTTTGTAAACATGACATTTTGAAATTTAATCCTGATGTGTTGGTTTTAATTGATTATCCTGGTTTTAATCTTCGCATCGCCTCTTGGGCTAAAAAAAATAATATTAGGGTTTTTTATTATATATCTCCTCAAGTTTGGGCTTGGAAACAATCACGTGTATTTCAAATAAAAAAAAATGTAGAGAAGATGTACGTTATTTTACCTTTTGAAAAGGATTTTTATGCTCAATTTGAATATCAGGTAGAATATTTAGGTCATCCGCTTCTCGATGCAATTGAAGAATATAGAAAAAATGAAGACTCAAGAATTGAATTTATTCAAAAAAATAAATTAAATTCTCAATCAATAATTGCTCTTTTGCCTGGCAGTAGAAAACAAGAAATCATTGCTAAGTTGCCCATAATGTTAGATGCAATCAAAAAAATGAATAATTTTCAATTTGTCATCGCTGGAGCACCGTCATTAGATGAACAATTTTATCAACCTTTGATTCAAAACTATCCAATTAAAATTGTTTTTGCTGCGACGTATGATTTGTTGAATGTTTCTCATGCTGCTTTAGTTACCTCAGGTACAGCTACTTTAGAAACGGCTTTGTTTAAAGTTCCTCAAGTGGTGTGTTATAAAACATCTTGGATTTCTTACATTATTGCAAAAAGTTTGGTAAAAATAAAATACATTTCTTTGGTCAACCTTATAATGGGAAAAGAAGTAGTGAAAGAGTTGATTCAAAATGAATGTAATGCGGAGAATATATATGCTGATTTACAATTGATTATTGAAGGTGGTCAAAAAAGAAAAGAAATGTTAAACCTGTATGATGAATTAATCAATCAACTTGGTAATGGTGGTGCAAGTCAAAAAATTGCACATTCAATGTTGAAAACTATTTTGAGTTAGTATTTTTAGATACTTTTTGTCCTCTACTTTTGCAAAGTGAAATGCTTAATTTTATTTTTATTCGGTATCATTCACCTTCACTTTTCTCAAGAACTTAGAATTGGGATTTTAAGAGATTATGCTATTCAACGCTCTGTTGTTTCTTATAACCAAGGAAGTTATTCTTTATTTGGTGACACACTTTTGTTGGATTCGTTATTTGAACATCAATTATTTGAATTTCAAACAGATGAAAATTCTATTTTAGTTAAAAAAGGTGTTCAAAAAATCGGATATTTTAATAAAGTATTTTTAATTGCAAACGATTCCAATTCGTCTTTTACTATTGTTTCTAAAATTCCACAAAGTAAAGAAAGAAAATACAAAGGAAACCTAGAAATATTTATTCAAAAATCTAAATTACAAGTAATTAATGTAGTCGATATGGATTCTTATCTAGCAGGAGTTATTGAATCCGAAGGTGGTGCTGGTAGAGATATTGAGTATTATAAAGTGCAGGGGGTAATGTGCAGAACTTATGCATTAAAAAATTTACAACGACATGAAAGCGAAGATTTTATGCTTTGTGATAGAGTACATTGTCAGGCCTACCATCACATGTTAAGGTATTCACCGAAAATTCAAGATGCAGTGAATCAGACAAAAGGTGAAATATTAATTGATTCTGATGGACACCTAGCAGGCACATTTTTTCATGCCAATTGTGGTGGACAAACCTCTGAAGCTGCCTATATTTGGAATAAAAATTTGCCTTATTTGAATACTTTTATAGATACTTTTTGTATATATACCAAACAAGCCACTTGGGAAAAAAAGATATTACAACAAATATGGGCTGATTTTTTAGTGGACAAGTACAACTATCCTATTTATGACAGCGTGTATGGGCCATTAATTTTTTCTTTTAATCAAAGCGAACGACAAGCATTTTATCATTCTTCATCTTTAGGAATACCTTTAAGAGATATTCGTGATCAATTCGACTTAAAATCAACCTTTTTTAACTGTTATCCAGAAGGAAAATATGTAGTTTTAAGAGGAAGAGGAGTAGGACATGGGGTGGGGCTTTGTCAAGAGGGTGCGATGAGAATGGCTCGTTTTCAATTTTCTTATAAACAAATTGCTTTGTACTATTTTCCAGGATTAAAATTCATTCAATACGATAATTTTTTAAAGTTGAAAAATCAAAATAAAGTGGAGCATTTGTTTGAATAAAGTTTTTATTTCCCGCTGATATTCGCAGATTCTTTAAGCAGATATTTTCAGAAAAAAATATAACTCAGTAAGAAATCTTTAATTTATTATCTTAAACCAAATCTGTTTAAATCCGAGAAATTCGTAGCAAAAATTTAGATTTAAAAAATTTCTTTTTACTTTTTTCCAAAGCAAAAAAAGTAACACCTTAGTCCCGAAGTCTTTCGTGGACGATCTCACTGACCAAAGGGAAGTAAAAAGTGCTTTTTTGAGTATTTAGTGAGAAACCCACTCGTAAAAAAAATATAAAGAAAATTTGGAAATTGTTGTCTAATTAGTTAACTCTGTGTTGTGGAGAGTAAAAGAAAAGTAATTGCATAAAAAAAATTATTTTCTAGACTTTTATGAAAACAAATCGAAAAAGTGTACAAAGAAAAATAGAATGGACTTTGAATTTGATACAAACATCTCAAAAAGTACCAGAAAAATATATTAAACATTTGGAAGGTACAAAAGACAGTAAGAAATTCGAGTTGAAGTTAGTGGAAATATATACAGAATATAAGACCGTTGCAAGGCAATACAGTTATTAACAATATGATTGTCAATAATTTAATAGTATAAAACTGTTGATTTTCAATATTTTTTCCTATTTTTGAATAGGAAAAAGTCACCATGTTAATATTCACAAACAAGAGCAACTTTTTTTATACTTGATACTTTGATAAAAAGTAAAAAAAATATTAATGAAAGTGGCTTAAAATGGAAATATTTGCTTATTTTTGAGTTGAATTTAAAAAAAAAGGAGGTTTTTAGACAGTTTACCCCGACAAATCGGGGAACTGCCGTTGTGCACAATTAAACATACAGAAATTGGAACGATATAAAAACTTTTTATGTTCAAACAGATTAGGTATACGAATACCTTACACTATGCATTTTAAACAATTGTATCAATATAAATTTAAAATTTTATAACTTGCCATAATATGAAAAAAATTCTTTTATTAGTATTTCTATACTTTTTTAATTCACCCGTGAATTCTCAACTGTTATGCGAATGGGGCGATTATTCCGAATTTGCAGATTCGTATTTTACCGAAGTCGCTGTTGATGGTGAAGGATGTACCTATGTTTCTGGATATTTTGGAGATCAACTAGAAGCAGGAATAGATACTGTTTTTACGTAAAGTCATCTTAATGGCCACATTATGAAATATTCACCCGTTGGCGATCGACTTTGGGTAACTTCATTCAGTAGTTCAAATAGTGTCCTTACTTTTGGAATGGATGCTGATTATGCAGGAAACACAACAATTCACGGAAAATTTACATCCAATCTCACAGTTGATGGTGTCACCATTACGACTCCATCTTCTACTGACGAACATGGTTTTGTCGCTCAATTAAATCCTGCCGGAGATTTGAATTGGATTCGAAAAATAATTCCAGGTTCTAATAGTTATTTTGCAAAATATTTAGAAGTCGATGATTCAGGTAATGTTCTCTTCGAGAATTATAATACTTCAACCATAAATGGTATTACAAATAATGGTTTTTACACGCTCACAAAACTTGACCAAAATGGAAATGTACTGTGGAGATATAACACAAGCATAAATACTGGAGGAATGTATAATGATAATTTAATAGCAGAATTCAATGGCGGATATGTGATTGCTGGAAGTATCTCAGACACCACCACTATCGCAGGTGTTACCATTTATCCAGTTATTGATACTATAATTGATCAATGGAATGACACAATGATTTTCCCTAGACCAGAGACTTTGCTAATTTTTTTAGACGTTAATGGTAACGAAATTGACTTTCGTACAATTCAGGGTTCAGGATATCATTATCTATCTTCTTTGTATGCGACCGATTCTATTTTATATGTTTCTGGTCAAGTATATGGTTTTGTAACGAATGGTACTCAAACTGTGAACACAACTTCAGTAAAGAATTTTTTAACAGCCTATGATTTAACCTTGAATCCTTTATTCATTACAACTTCTATTCCTTTTGAAATAAGAGGCTTGTATTCGAATCAATCACATATTTATACAGTTGGAATTAATTGGGAATCAGATGGCTATATGGAAAAGTTTGACACTCATGGTATAATCCAAGATACCATTACCATCGTTTCATCAAATACCGATTATATTCAGGATATAAGAGGCTTTGATAATGGTAAAGTGGTTATTGTTGGAAATTCGTCAGCTCAAGTGAACGTTTGTGGGTTTACTATGAGTCCAGAAAGTGGATTTGGATCTTATGTTTTAAAATTGGATGGAGAAATTTTGTGGCAAGAAGAACTAGAAATCACTAGTCAAAATATCTTAGTTTATCCAAATCCAACAAATTCAAATTTGACCATTATAACTCCGTTTGATTCAGGAACAATTGAACTGATGACTTTAGATGGCAAAACTTTAGTCGATATCGATACTGATAAAATACTGTCTACAAATCTAGATTGTTCAAAATATAACTCAGGTTTATACATTCTGAAAATCACAGACAACTTGACAAAATCTTATTGCCGAAGAATTTTTATTGAATAATTATCATATTTGTAAATAAAACAAAGTATACTTTTTCTACATTTGAAAAAATGTGCATAACACACGTCTGGCAAAAGAGCCGAAATTTGAGTAACGAAAAACTATAAAGTATAAAATTTCAGATTTATGTCCGCAAATAATATTAATTTTATAAATCGGCTACTTCACAATGAGTCCGCCGTTATGGTGTATTATAGCTGTTCCATCTAAAACCCAAAAATATAATTTGAAATAATCATTTTTTTTGTTTAATTTTGTATCCAAATAGATACAGTTTATATGTTTTTTATTGAGAAAACAAAAGAATTTGACAAATGGCTAAGAAAACTAAATGACTTAAAAGCCAAAGCAAAAATTTTGTTTAGACTACAGAAATTAGAAAAAGATGAACATTTTGGTGATTGTAAGCCTGTTGGTGATGAAATTCGCGAATTAAGAATAAATTTTGCTAAAGGTTATCGTGTTTACTTTGTAGAAAAAGATGGGAAAATAATCGTTCTATTATCTGGAGGAGACAAATCAACTCAAGAAAAGGACATAAAGAAATCTAAAGAAATTTGGAAAAAATTAAACGAATAGAAAATGGGAACATCAAAATTTGAAATAGCTGATTACTTAGATAGTAAAGAAATGATTGCTGAATATCTTAATGCTGCATTGGAAGAAGGCGACAATGATGACATTATCAATGCAATTGGTCATATTGCAAAAGCTATCGGAATGACTAAAATTGCACAAGAAACAGGAATGAGCAGACCAAGTCTTTATAAATCCTTATCGGAAGGTGCAAAGCCTCAATTTTCAACAATAATGAAAATTTTAAAAGCTATTGGTGGTCAAATACAAGTGAACCCAAAAACTGTCTGAAAATAACGACACCATTACATTTATCCAATAATCAACAAAAGCTCTAAAAAATAGCGATGAAGTGGATTATTATTTTTTTTAAAATACTATCAACTCGCTTGGTATTATCGAACATTTAAATTCTTGAATAAAACTTCCATTTAAATCGTATTCTTTTAAATAACCACTACTTGTATAATCCATTGCGTCAAAAAGATATAGTTTAGAAGTTTTTTGATCATAATGTAAAGAATAAAGTTGCTGAAAAGCATTTAATGAAATCCATTGTGTATTCTCCCAAACAGAATTGAGAATTGAATATTTCCCCAATTTTACTTGATTTGAATTTGAATATACAACAAGTAACTGATCTTCCATTTTTTCAATTAATAAAGGGTCGCTAATTGAAAGTTCTGTAACATTTTCACTTGATACATCAACTTTTTTTATTTTGGCTGGTATGGTAGAGTAATTTCCTCTAGTTAATACGTAAAGTTGTTGATTAATTCCTACGATTTTTCCAGGATTTTTACCAATTGTTATTTTTTTTATTTCAGTCAATAATACTGGGTCGATAACTGAAAGAGTTGAATCTAATTCTGGAAAATTAAGTCCACCTGAATTACTTACATATATTTTCTGATTAAAACTTAAAATATTATCTGGATTTGATCCAACTTTAATACGTTTAATAATTTTCAGACTTGTTGTATCAATCACATCAACATAACCATCAAAACAGCTGACAAATGCTTTTCCTTCTGAAAATGATATTTTTCTAGGCTGTTTGTTCTGATTGTTTTCCACAAAAGAAATCTGTTTTAAACTAGTACCATCATTGGCATTTAAAACTTCAACTGTTCCAGACATATTAACAATAATATAAATTTTATTTCCATATTTTTGAATATCATTTCCAGTATCTCCTAATTTTCTTCCTGTTTTTTGTTCAAAAAACTCGTTATTAATAGCGTTGTTTGACAAATCAACCCATGTAAGATTTGAGATGTTGTGTTGAAACAATCCTTCATTTAAAACTAAAAGTCCATTTTTTAATTCACTGACAGGGATAGGAATAGTAATTTGTTCTTTCTTTTTACAAGAAAATAACACTATTAAAGCAATCAAAAAAAGTTTATATTTCATAAGAGAGTTGAAAAGTAAAATGTCTTCCCGGCATGGGATATGAACGAATAAATTCATAGGAATAATTAAGAATGTTAAGTATTGAAAACTGAAAATGAATAATTTGTGTTGATTTTATTTTCAATTTATAAGACAGAAGTAAATCATAAGTATAAAAGGACTTCACTTCATTAGTCAAAATATTTTCAGGTAAAGCATAACGGGACGAAAGATAATACACTCTAGCTTGTATTTGAAAATCTTTTAATTGATAACTAAGTCCTGATTGTACAGAATGAATTGGCATATAAGGCAACTGATGTGCATAAAGAAGGGAAGTTTTTTCGTTATTAATGTTTTTTTGAAAAGTATATGAAGCAGAAAGCGATACTAAGTGATTAACTCGTTCAAATAATTCAATTTGAAGTGAGTGTTCCGAACCGTAAGACAATACTTTATTGTAATTTTTTATTGTCCATGTAAAAAGATTTTTTGAAGGTATAGCAACAATTTTATTAAGAATAGAAGAAACAAAAAATGCGTGATTCAATCTGATTTTTTTACTGAATATTTGAAAATGTTGGTTTAAATTACAAGACAATTGATTAGCAATTTCAGGTAACAAGTTTGGATTTGCAACACTTTGAAAATACATTTCAGCGAAACTTGGTAGTCTTGAAGAACGTTTTAAGTTGATTAAAATTTCACCGACAATTGGAAAGCTTTTTTTAGAACGGTATTGAATGCCTGGAGTCCAGATATAACCGTTTTGTTGAAGATTAAGCGAACGATTATTAATTTTTAATACACCCATTAATAGTTCTACATTCCATTTTTTCAAGGGAATTGAAATTATCATGATACTTTTCCAAACAGTTCTTTGATAATTTGTAGTGTCAATCGTTAAAGTACTAATTTCGTATTCTGTACCAAAAGATATAAAACCAGCAAAAGTTTTTACTTTAGAATGAATTCCTGAGGTAAATTGTTTGCTTAAATAATCGTTTCTTAAAACGTGTTCTAAATTCAAAAAAGTGGAATCTGTATATTGAATTTTATCTATTTGATGTTGAACATATAGGAAATGAGCCCTACGTTTTTTTGAATTATAAAAATAAGACAATTGTTGGTTAAATTGTTGATTTGTAATAAATTGTCCTTTTTCATTTGAATAAAGAATAACAGCGGAGGGTAATTCTCTAAAAATATCATAAATTGAAGAATGGTAACGAAAAACTCCACCTTTCTTATTTTGATAAGACAAACGCAAACCACCGTATTGTTCTTTAATTTCGTTCTGTTCCCTTTTTAGTTGAATTTTTTGTGAATAGTTAGTCAATACAAAAGGGAAATTACCTTTACAATAACGATTTTGATAAAACCCAGACAAAGCCCATCTATTTTTTTTATATTGAAGTGAAGAAAACGCCTCTCTTTGAGAAAAAGAACCTATTTTATTTTGTAAACGGAAATTCCATTTTTTTTCATCAATCTCATCATCCAAAGTATAAAGGAAAATATTCTGAGCATTTAAATAAGAAGAAACCTGATGCAAACGATTGTCTTGCCCGGCATGAATAAATTTAACTTCTTTTAAATTATTGCTTGGTATTTTACTTAAATCCATTTCACCTAAAGCGACTGAATTTTGTGCAAAATCGTCTATATAAATTCCTATATGAGTGCCATTTATACCACGAGATGAAATGGTTTTTAAACCTCCTAATCCTCCGTAATCTTTGATATTCATTCCAGGCAAGCGACTTAATAATTCGCCTAAATCGTTGAAAGACCCCAATTCTATTTTGTTTTGATTCAAAACATAAAAGGGGTTTTTATCTAAAAATTGTATAAAATGCTTGCTCACTTTTACTTCCTGCAAATCCTGCTCTTTTTCTTGTGCAAGAAAAGAAGAAGAGAGGAAATACAGATAAATAAAAGATTTTTTCAAGTTATTTTAATAATTTGATTGTAGTTTGTTGACTTTCACTTTCAATTTGTAAAAAATACATTCCTTTTGGAAAGACACTATGATTAATTAGAAGTTCGGAACTATTTTCCCAAAAAGCAATTTTTTGTCCCATTTGATTGAATAATTCAATTTTTTGAGCTTCACCTGTTATCATCCAATCGTTTTCATTTTGTACTACACTAAATGAATTCTGTTTTGCATTATTTAAACTGGCAGTTGATTGAAACATGATTGGTAAATCAATAGATTGTATTGGGTTGTACGGCTCAACAGCTTGCCAATCAGTAAAAGAAAAAGCAAGCCATTTATTATTTGTCAACATTTCAGAAATACCCAAATTTAATGTTAAATCTTGAAAGGATTCACCAGAATAAGTTGCCCAATAATAGGAATTTGTGCCTCCAATACCATCATGATTCAAAAAACTAAAGTTATTTAGGAAACCTCCATTCATATCCGCAGTTACTTCCATTCCATTTGCAATAAAACTTTCAATCATGTTTTGTATGCTTACAGAGTTATTTTCATCAAAAAGAAATCCCCAAGCATGTGAAGGATTTGTGCTTTGATCGTTAAAATCAACCACAAAAACAGCAGAATCAGGTCCAGAACCAGACCAATAAATAATATCAGATTTAGCTACTTGTGCCTTGCTGACATTTAGAAACAAAATGAGTGATACACTCAAAAAAAATACATT
This sequence comes from Flavobacteriia bacterium, assembly GCA_016183815.1. Lineage (GTDB taxonomy): Bacteria > Bacteroidota > Bacteroidia > Flavobacteriales_D > Crocinitomicaceae > M2408. Next base: position 12,051 of record JACPDW010000011.1, on the reverse strand, counting down.
TTTCTTCATCGTTTTAAATTTTAAATAATTAATAATCAACGTGAAGAATTCAGAAATGAAACCAGCAAATAACTTGCACTTTTACCAAATCGTACTTTTAACAGTCATTTATTGGTAAAACCCGATTAAAATAAGGATTTTAAAACCTTAAATACTAAACGGTTTTATTTGCGTACTTCGACTTTAATCTGAAGTCTTCGTTACTCATTTTTAGCAGGTCTTCTGACTATGTTCCTAAGTTTTTCGCCTTCCCATCAAACAGACAGTGACTTTTGAAAAACATGGCAGAACTTACAGCTGCAGTTACAGTTGTCGATTTTCACGACATTCCCTTATTCTAAAAAACGTGCAAATATACTGTTTATTTTTTAATTATAGACAATTGTAAATATGAGCAAAATTGTCATTTTGACATGCTTTTACAATTTTTAACGCCATATTGACAGTATTTTAATATTGGAACATCATTTGATTATTTTTGTAAAAACGAAAAAATGGATTTTAATAAATTTACAATCAAATCTCAAGATGCGATACAGAATGCTCAGAATTTAGCCGAAAAAAAGGGCAATGGAAGTATAGAAACTGTACATCTTTTGCTCGGAATTTTAGAAGCGGACAAAGAAGTGATTCCCTATCTATTAAACACAATACAAGTTGATGTAAAACGATTAACAAATGTTTCTTTATCTATTTTGGAGAGTGTTCCTAAAGTAAGTGGAGGTCAATTGCATTTAAGTAATAATGCCCATAAGGTGTTAAACAATGCTTTAGAAACAATGAAAGAATTTAAAGATGAATTTGTTTCAATAGAAGTGTTGTTTTACAGTTTGTTAACATCAAATGATCAGATCGGAAATTTATTAAAAGACAATCAAATCACAACTACAAAATTAAAAAACGCTATTATGACATTAAGAAATGGACAGCAAGTTACTTCTAATAGTCAAGAAGGGACTTATCAATCATTAGAAAAATACGCTAAAAATCTAAATGAACTGGCAAAATCAGGAAAATTAGATCCAGTAATTGGTAGAGACGATGAAATACGGAGAGTATTACAAATATTAACAAGGAGAACAAAAAACAATCCGATCTTAATTGGCGAGCCAGGTGTTGGAAAAACAGCAATAGCAGAAGGATTAGCACATAGAATAATTTCTGGCGATGTACCTGAGAATTTACAGTCTAAAAAAGTATATTCCTTAGACATGGGTGCATTAGTCGCAGGAGCTAAATACAAAGGGGAGTTTGAAGAAAGATTAAAAGCTGTGGTAAAAGAAGTAATTCAAGCTGAAGGAGAAATAATCTTATTTATTGATGAGATTCATACTTTAATTGGAGCTGGTGGTGGAGAAGGAGCAATGGATGCGGCAAACATATTAAAACCCGCTTTAGCTAGAGGTGAATTAAGAGCTGTAGGTGCTACTACTTTAAATGAATATCAAAAATATTTTGAAAAAGACAAAGCACTTGTAAGAAGATTTCAAACGGTTTTAGTTGACGAACCTTCCACAGAAGATGCCATTTCTATTTTACGTGGAATAAAAGAAAAATACGAAAATCACCATAAAGTTTTAATTAAAGATGCAGCTATTATTTCGGCAGTAGAGTTATCACAAAGATACATTACAGAAAGACACTTACCAGACAAAGCAATTGATTTAATTGATGAAGCCGCTTCAAAATTAAGAATGGAAATCAATTCTAAACCAGAAGAATTAGATGAGTTAGAGAGAAGAATTATGCAACTTGAAATTGAAAAAGCTGCCATTTTAAGAGAAAAAGACGAAAAAAAATTAGCCAACATTGGTAATGAGTTAGCTAATTTAAGTCAACAAAGAGATGCTTTTATGGCCAAATGGAAATCTGAAAGAGAAGTGATAGATTCCATGCAAAAGTTAAAAGAAGAGATTGAGCAATTAAAATTAGAAGCCGATACAGCTGAACGAAATGGGGATTACGGTAAAGTAGCTGAAATTCGATATGGAAAAATTAAAGAAACCGAACAAAAGATTGACGATACAAAAGCTAAATTAATTGAACTTCAGAAAGACAAAAAAATGATCAAAGAAGAGGTTGATATTGAGGAAATTGCTGAAGTTGTTTCCAAATGGACAGGAATTCCTGTTTCCAAAATGGTAGAATCAGAAAAATCAAAATTACTTCGTTTAGAAGATGAATTGAAAAAAAGAGTTGTAGGGCAAGAAGAAGCAATCGAAGTTTTATCCGATGCGGTTAGAAGAAGTCGAGCGGGATTACAAGACGCAAAAAGACCAATAGGTTCATTTATTTTTATGGGGACGACAGGTGTTGGAAAAACGGAATTAGCAAAAGCACTTGCTGAATATTTATTCAACGACGAAAATGCAATGACAAGAATTGATATGAGTGAATATCAAGAAAAACACTCAGTGAGTCGATTAGTAGGAGCTCCTCCAGGATATGTTGGTTACGATGAAGGTGGTCAATTGACAGAGGCAGTAAGGAGAAAACCCTATTCAATAGTTTTATTAGATGAGATTGAAAAAGCACATCCCGATGTCTTTAATATTTTACTTCAAGTGTTAGACGATGGAAGATTGACAGATAATAAAGGGCGTGTTGTTAATTTTAAAAACACTATTATTATTATGACTTCGAATTTAGGTTCACATTTAATCCAAGAAACTTTTGATGGTGTTAAAGAAGAGTTCTATGATGAAGCAGCAGAAAAAGCTAAATTTAAAGTGATGGAATTACTTAAACAAAGTATCAGACCAGAGTTTTTAAACAGAATTGACGAAATTGTTTTATTTAAACCACTAAGTCAATCTAATTTAAAGGAAATAGTAACATTACAGTTAAACCATCTAAAAAAGTTACTTTTAGAAAAAGACTTACGACTTCATGTTTCAGAGGAAGCTTTTCAATGGATTTGTGCTGTGGGATACGACCCTCATTTTGGAGCTAGACCGGTTAAAAGAGTGATACAAAAACAAGTTTTAAACGAGTTATCGAAAGCACTTTTAGCAGGAAGCATTGATTCTCAATATACAGTTGTGATGGATTTATTTGACAATAAAATTGTGTTTAGAAAACCAATAAACGAATTAGAAGAAAAATCAAATTAAAATAACTATTGATTGAATATAAGTTATCTTTTCTTTAAATAATGTTTTAAATTATCTTTTTTAATGGTTAAGTTGTAATCTTCTTCAATTAATGAAAAAGGATTACTGTCGTACCAATCTGAATATGCTATAATTTCACCATTACTAGCATCAACAATGTAGTGAGTCCAACAGATTTTTACAGAATTATCCTTAGTATCTTTAGTTGTATAAATTAATGCAGTTTGATCAATCATAGGAACAATCATTACATAAGCAGCATCTGGCACATTGTTTACAATTACATTTCTATATGTTTCTTCGTCAGCCACCACAATTTCGTGAGGATATAAATCTTTAAACATACCTATTGTCAAACTTTTATTTAAAAATGGTTCTAAAATATATAATTTTTTATCTTTGAGTTTATGACTATTTTCTCTTGTAGATTTTACCCAATAATCTCTATTTAAAGCATTTGTTTGAGGTACAATTTCAACATATTTTTGTAACTGATAAATGGCATAATAAATATCTTCTTCTAAAGGATCTGTGCTTGATAAATTGACGTAAACTGAAGGAATAGTGCCACCTCTTTCAGGTAAACGTAATTGTAAAGTTCCAACGTCTAAATTTCTTTTAGTTATTGTAAACAAATCAACCCATCGATTACCTTTTGTACTTATTAAAGGATCATATCTATTTACAGCATAATTTCCTCCACTACTAAATTTAGCAGTGAGTCCATTTCCAACATTTACTTTATTGAACATTAGAACAACATAATCTTTATTGTTACTTTTCTCAATTTCTCTAACTTCATCGAAATTTTTATACTCAATTTTAGTATGTAATTTCCAATTTTTAGTGATAATTTTTTTCATGGATTCATTAAAGTAATCCAACTTATCCTTATATTCTTTTAAAGTGTTTGGTGAATTTGCTAATTTTTCCATAGCTTTTTCGTCACCAGTTTCAACACAAACAACGAGTGTTCGATTTTTTATTTCTTCAATATCTTTTTTATTAGCATAGCCACTTTGAGCCAACATAAATCCATTATAAAAAGCAAATAATAAGTAGAAAACTATTAAAATTACATTTTTTTTCATGTTTTGTTTTTTAAGTTAAATATTATTTTAAAAATTTTATTCAAAATTAAAAAAAAATGATTATTCTATGACATATGAGTATAAATCTTTAATTATTTATTACACATCTCTTAATGTTTTGAAATGACTTCTTTTTAAAATTTTTAATTCTTCAACTCAATTCTAGTTTGACTATCCAAAAGACAAACAGATTTTTCTTAGTAGATTTTTCTAAATTTATACTATTTTTGTGCTTTTTACGTTCATGGTGTAATGATTAGGTTTAATTTTCATTTTTTTATCGTTGTATTAATTAGTATTTTATCGGCTTGCTCGACTGAAAAAAATACGTTTGTCAACAGAACTTATCATGGCACTACTGCAAAATACAACGGCCATTTTAATGCCAATGAATTACTTAACAATAGTTTAAACTCTTTTCGTTCTTCCGTTAAAGAAGACTATCAAAACTTAATTCCAATTGAACTGATTCCTGGGAAAAATGATATACCAGGAATGTTACCTTCGATTGATACTGCAATAGCAAAATGTAAAAAAGTTATTTCCAATCATTCGATGCCATCGATTTCTGATAAAGGGATTAAGAAAAATGAGTTTAATTCTTGGATAGATGAAAATTGGATGACAATAGGAATTGCCAATTATTATAAAAGTGAATATGATGTAGCCATTAAAAGTTTTACTTATATACAAAGATTTTTTTCAAACGACCCAACAACCTATCTTGCAGCGGTTTGGATTGCTAAATCTCATCTACAAAATGGTGATTCTAATGAAGCCCAAATTATTTTGAAAAAATTAGACAAAACACTTAAAGATTTAGAGGAGATAAAAAAAGAAGCAAAAAAAGATAAAAAAGGATTCTTTTCCTTTACAAAGAAAAAAAAGAAAAAAGGTAAAGAAGAAGAGAAAAAAGCTGAGTTTACCAAAGATTGTAAACGACTTTTCGCTTTAACAAAAGCTGAATTATTAATTTCTGAAGAAGAGTATGAGAAGGCCATTGATGAAATTAAAATAGCATTAGCTTTCACAAAAAAATCCAATCAAAAAGCGAGGTTAAATTTTCTTTTAGCTCAATTATATCAAAAACAAGCTAAAGATCCAGATGCCGTAAAACATTATACAAAACTACTAAAACAAAATGCCCCTTTTGAAATGGCTTTTACTGCTCGTATTAATAGAGCTATTCTTGGTGGAGATTCAAAATTGAAAAATGAGTTAATCAAAATGTTGAGAGATCAAAAAAATGCAGATTATAAAGATCAATTGTATTTCGCTTTAGCTGAGATTGCTTACAAAGAAGGAGATAAAGAGTTGTGTAAGACGAACTTAAACAAAGCCATTTTTTATTCAACAGCAAACAACCGACAAAAAGCCCAATGTTATGAGCGTTTAGGTGATTTTTCTTATGAAGAAAAAAACTATGTCTATGCTCAAAAATACTATGATAGTTGTGTGCAAATCATGCCAGAAACCTATAAAAATGCTTTTGTAGTTAAAAATAAGTCAGAAAACCTTAAAGCTTTAGTAATCGCTGTGGAGACTGCTCAATTTCAAGACAGTGTGTTACGTTTGTCTGAATTATCTCCTGAAGAGCAAATCAGATTTGCTGAAAAATTAATCAAAAAAATAAAAGAAGACGAAGAAAGAAAAAAACGTCTCGAAGAAGAAAAATTAAAACTTTTACAAGCAAAACAATTGGCTGACGCAGAATCTAAATCAAAAACAAAGTTCTTTTGGAACAACAGCAAAACAAGAACGGAAGGTTTAGAAACATTTAGAAAAGTTTGGGGTCAAAGAGAGAATGAAGACGATTGGAGACGAAACGATAAAATAAAATGGAGTGTGGACAATATTGAAAATCCAAACGATTCTCTAGCTGAAAATCAGGAAAACAATGAAGTTAAAGACACACTTTCTGTAGAAACATTAATTAAAAATATTCCGATTGGTGATTCTAGTAAAACAGCTGCCTACACCATTTTGTTTAACGCTTTATTTGATGCAGGAATTATATATAAAGACCAATTAAATGAAGAAAAATTAGCTAGTCAACAATTTGAAAAGATTGTAAACAGAGGAATTGAAAACAAATTAGTTCCCATGGCACTTTTTCAATTGTATAAAATTTATGAAACTAAAGACCCAAATATTGCCTTTACATACAAGGAGAAAATAATTTTACAATATCCTCAATCCGACTTTGCCAAATATTTAAACGATCCTGAATATTTTGTAAAACAAAAACAGCTTGAGAATTTAAACGAAGAAGATTTTGTTAAAACATTAGATAGATACAATCGTGGTTTATATTCACTTGTTATATCCAATTCTGAAGACATAATTGAAAATCAAATCAATAATCCTTATCGTTCAAAATATATGTTATTGACTGCAATGGCAGTTGGACAAACAACTAGTAATAAAAAAGAAATCAAACCCCTGCTGAATAGAATTGTTGCTGAATATCCAGGAACAAATGAACAAAAAAGAGCCAATGAATTATTGTTAATTTTAGAAAAAGGAGTTTCACCCTTCCAAGAATCAAATTTTAACAAAGAGTTTATCTATAAATACGAAGAAGGAGTTGAACATTGGGTGATTATTTTTTTACCGAAAAATCAAAATTCAATGTTAACCAAAACTAAAATTGTTGATTACAATAAGTCTTTCTTTTCTAAAGATAAATTGAATGTGTCGTCCAAAATATTTGGAAATGACCAAAGTGTTATTGTTATAAAAACATTTAATGAATATACTGCTAAAGAATACATGAGGGAATTTAAAAGTTCTCAAACGGATTTGATGGATTTACAAAACGAAAAAATGTTCTCCATTACACAAGAAAATTTAAAATTACTTTTTGAAACACAAAAACTACAAGAATATGAAGATTTTTTCACAGAGTTTTATTAGAACCCTGAGTTTTTTCTCACTTCTTTCAATCAGCAATAATTTTTTCTTAAAAAGAAATCAAGTATTATTTAATTTAGGATTAAATCTCAAAATTAATCAGTACGTTTGAAAAAAAATGAATGAAATCAAATTTTAAGCGTTTAATCTGTCGATGAAGCATACTTTTTTTACTCTTTTATTTTGTATTTCTTTTGTAAGTTTTTCACAAAATTCAGGTATAAAAGGTCAATGTATTGATAAATTAGGACAAGCAATAGAAAATGTAAAAATTGGAGTTCCACTTTCCGATATTCCAATTGTTTATTCAGATTCTAAAGGTCAATTTTTATTGCCAATTCCAGAAAATATAACAGGTGAAATCGAAATTCTGTTTCGTTTTGAAAAATACGACCTTAGAAAAAAAGTCAATATTAAAACCAACGAATGGATTGAATTAAATCAGATTACTTTTTCCTTTCAAAATTTGCAAAGCGTTGAAGTTCAAGGTAAAGCCGATGACCCAATTACTCCAATACACTTAGAAAAATTAGACTTGGTTTTACTTCCTTTAAGCAGTGTTGAACGTGCATTAATTTTCACAACTGCTGCTACTTCTAACAATGAATTAAGTTCAAATTATAATGTGAGAGGAGGGAATTACGACGAAAATCTAGTTTATGTCAATGGTTTTTTAATTAATAGACCTTTTTTAACTAGGACAGGGCAACAAGAAGGTTTAAGTTTTATTCATACCGCCTTAGTGGATAATATTCAATTTAGTGCAGGTGGATTTGAATCAAAATATGGGGATAAACTCAGTTCAGTACTAGATATCAAATATAAAGTTCCTGACAGTCTAATCGCTTCAATTACAGCGTCTTTGCTTGGTGCAGAAATCACAATTGGTGATGCTCTTAGTCCGCGTGTGAACTACATTGTAGGAGCTAGATATAGAAATAATGGGTATTTTCTTAAATCATTACCTACAAAAGGAAGCTATAATCCAATTTTTTATGATGCACAAAGTATTTTTAGATTTCATTTAAAAGACAATCTAATTTTCAGTACTTTATTTCATTTTTCTGGAAATGAATACCGTTTTCAACCAGAATCTCAAGAAACAGAATTTGGAACAGTGAATGAAGCTTACCGCTTAAATATCTATTTCGATGGTAGAGAAAGAACACGTTTTTACACTTCTACAGCAGGTACTTCCCTTCAATGGAATACAAGTAAAAGAAATAGTATAACTTGGTTAAATTCTTATTTTCACTCCAATGAAGCAGAAAAATACGATATACAAGGTCAATATTATATTAATTTGTTAGAGAAAGACCCAGCAAAAGAGGAGTTTGGCGATTCTATTGCAACCTTAGGGGTTGGTACTTTTCTTAATCATGCACGCAACAAACTATTGGCTGACTTATTTGTTACACAGTTACAAGGTGAATTTCAAAAAAATGAAAAACAACAATTTCAATGGGGTATTTCATTTCAGAAGGAAAATTTCAACGACCAATTAAGTGAATGGAAAATGATTGATTCTGCTGGTTATAGTTTGCCTCAAAATGAAGATCAAGAAATAGATTTGTATGAATCAATCAAAGGAAAACTACATTTAAACAATTCTAAATACAACGCTTTTTTGCAATGGAACACTACTTTTTCTAAGGATAAAACGAATTTTCCTGTGAAGGTGAAATATATTGACTCAGAAAAAGGAAAAAAAATTAAAAAATCGGTTTTCGATACCATTGAACACTCTTATCGCAGAATTTTACTTTCCTATGGTCTAAGAACAGGATTAAATCAAATAAACGAAGAATTTTTCATCACTCCACGAGTTAATTTACTTTTTTATCCACGTAGTTATTTTTATAATGACAAAAAAATAAAAAGAAGAAATTTAGTCTATAAACTTTCTACTGGATTGTATTACCAACCTCCATTGTATAGAGAATACAGGACATTTGACGGAAAACTCAATACCGATGTTACAGCTCAAAAATCTTTTCATTTAGTTGCAGGAAACGAATTTTTATTTACTATGTGGAACAGAAAAGTACCTTTCAAATTCAGTTCAGAAGTGTATTATAAATACTTGTGGGATGTCAATCCCTATGAAGTAGATAATGTAAGAACAAGGTATTATGCTCAAAATAATGCTGTTGCGTATGCTTACGGTTTAGACTTGAATTTACATGGTGAGTTTGTTGACGGTATTGAATCTTATTTTAAAATGGGATTTTTGTCCACTAAAGAGAACTTAAAAGACGATCAATATACTGTGTATTATAATCAAGCAGGTGAACAAATTTATTTTGGTTACAGTGAAGACCAAGAAGTGGTGGATAGTGCAATAGTTTATCCAAAATACATTCCACGTCCAACTGATCAAATGGTAAATTTTGCTATATTATTTCAAGACAACATGCCAGGGAATGAAAATATTACTGTTCAATTGGCTTTATTTTTCGGCTCAAGATTACCTTATGGTCCACCTGATTTTGAAAGGTATAAGGATACATTAAGACAAAAATCATATTTCAGAACTGATGTTGGTTTTTCTTATGATTTTATTTCTAAATCTAAAATTAAAAATTCCAAAAAACGCAAATTACAAGATGCTATTTTATCCCTTGAAGTATTTAATTTAATGGGAATCCGAAATGTGTTGTCCATGCAGTGGGTACAAGATGTTGGTGGAAAGTATTATGCTGTACCAAACTATTTAACACAAAGAAGAATAAACTTAAAATTAGTTTTAAGGTATTAAAAAGAGGTTTTTTTTCGACTTCTAAAGAGTTTGAGATTGATTAGCTTGTTCATTCTGAATTGGATAAAAAAATGTATTTAATCTTATTTTGTTTCAATATTTTGCTTAAATTAGGGTAATAAAACTTTAATAATGCAAAAAATACAATTAAAACATGTTTTATATAAAGATGAACCTAAATTGGCTTTGTATTTTGAAAAAAATGGTGAAATCATCACCTTATTAAGAAACAACTTTTCACAGCTTAGATGGAGTAACTCACAAAAAGCATGGCTTCTCCCCCATAAAAGCAAAATCAAAAATGAATTATTTCAAATTTTGAGAGGAAAAGTTTGGATTGATTATTCCAATTTAGAGCAAAAAGAAGTTGGTCAAAAAGCACAGTTAAAACCTCATCTTCAGTTGGAGCCATTATCTGAAAAAAAAAGAGAAGCAATTTTACGATTTAAAAACTACCTATCTGCTAATCGGTATAGTGAAAGTACAATAAAAACTTATTCGGATTCAATTTCCATCTTTTTAAGATTTTTTGCAACAAAAGAATTACATGAAATAGTAAATTTAGATGTCGAAACTTTCAATAACGAATATATTCTGAAAAACAATTACTCTGCTAGTTTTCAGAATCAAGTCGTAAATGCTATCAAATTATTTTTTAAGGTTGTAAACGATAAAATTATTGTTCCGGAATTATTATTGCGACCACGAAGGGAACATCGTTAGCCCAATGTTTTATCCAAAGAGGAGGTAAAAGCAATATTAGATTCAACAAGAAATTTAAAACATAAGGCAATGTTGAGTTTGATATATGCGTGTGGCTTAAAAAGGAGTGAGTTATTGAATTTAACACTAAAAGACATACATTCTAATCGAAATTTATTAATTGTAAGACAATCTAAGGGGAAAAAAGATCGTGTAGTACCAATTGGTGATAAGTTAATTGAACTTTTAAGAGCATATTATAAAAGTTATCGACCAAAAACATGGTTGTTTGAAGGTCAAAATGGAGAGTGTAAATATTCTGAAAGAAGTTTGGAATTAGTTTTAAAAAAAAGCGTGCATATTGTTAAAATCAACAAACCTGTTACATTACATTGGTTACGTCATAGTTATGCAACACACTTATTAGAAAGCGGGACAGATGTTCGTTACATTCAGGAACTATTAGGTCATAATAGTAGCCGAACTACAGAGATTTACACGCATGTTAGTCAAAAATCCATTCAACAAATTAGAAGTCCGTTTGATGATTTATAAATAAAAAAAACGTAAAAATATTTTTTTAACTTAAAATTTGTATATTTGTTTGTTAGAACTTAAATAACAAATTAAAATATAGATTCTTAAATAACCATAACGAAAATTTTTGAATATCTAGGAATAATTATTTTTTTCTACTCAAATGAACATGAGCCAATTCATGTTCATGCAAGAAAGGGCGAATTTGAAAGTAAGGCTTCCTTTTTTATAGTTAATGGCGAGATATCAGAAATTAAGATTACTAACATTAAAGAATCAAAACCTTTAAAAGGTAAAGATTTGAAAAATTTTGAAGTTTTAATTGAAAAATACGCAAATAAAATAGTTGAAAAATGGATAAACTACTTTGTTTATCATAAAGAAGTTGAATTTGAAAAAATTACAAAAAAATTAACATGAAAATAGTAATAGAATACAAAGAGAATGAAACTACAAAAGCTAATTTAAAAGTTGTTTTAGCAAAATATTTATCTGACTTTGCTATTCGAATTACATTTAATGATGGCACTGAAAAACTTGTAGATTTCAAATCCTTTTTGGATAAATCCTTAAATCCTTCAATTAAAAAATATTTAGATGAAAGTAATTTTTCAAAATTTAAGATAGTTGATGGAAATTTGAACTGGTCTGACTACGATTTGATTTTTCCAATTCGAGATTTATATAAAGGTAAAATTGACTAATAGAAACGAATGCTGCAAAACATTTACAAAGAAAATAATACGAAACTACTTTATCGCTTAGTCAACACAGGGCAAACTCATACTTTTTTTTAGATTGATATTAACAATTAATACTTAATAACTATTTAAAAATAAATGAATTAACTTATTGTTGCGTCAATAATAATTCTTATATTTACTTGATTAGCAATTAATTAAGTAAATACATGAAAAACAATTTATTATTATCATTT
>JACPDW010000012.1 GCA_016183815.1 Flavobacteriia bacterium | reverse complement strand
CAGCATGGTCCACCTCTTCCCATTCCGAACAGAGAAGTTAAGCCTGCTTGCGCTGATGGTACTGCCTGTTTCGCGGGTGGGAGAGTAAGACGACGCCACTTTTTTTAAATCCCGATTTTACTTGTATTGTCGGGATTTTTTATTTGTGTCAATTAATAGGTATATAAAAATAACATGTATTTATACCACAGACACTTAAAACTAATATCTTCTAAAATTTTAAATAAACTTTGCTTAGTAATTACTCGAACTCCCTCCGATATTTTCGATGGGATGCCATGTGGTTTTTACTTCAGTAAAATCTGTAATTAAATAAGGATTTTGTGAACTTTTATCCATTGAATTTAAAGCAAATCTTTTTACTCGTTTAACATTTTCTGTTCCTAAATTCTTAAGCTGAATAAAATTCTCTTTAGAATTTCCAGCATAACAAATAGCGTTAATGTCCATGTGGGTACCAAAATGTTCCAACAATTCTTTTTCTTTTCCAGTTAAAATATTAATAATTCCACCAGGTACATCTGATGAATTTAAAACTTCAGCGAAGGAAATTGAACACAATGGCATTTTTTCTGATGCCAAAACAACTAATGTATTTCCCCCAACAATAATTGGAATAATGGTTGATATCAGACCAATTAAAGACGAATCTTGAGGAGCAATTACACCAATTACTCCCATTGGTTCATGAGCAGAAAAATTAAAGTGAGAACTTGCAACAGGATTTACAGAACTAAATACTTGTTGATATTTATCACACCATCCAGAATAGTAAACTAGTCGGTCTATGGCTAATGTTACTTCTTTTTCAGCACTTATTTTTGAACTACCTTGTTTGATTAATTCATCGACAAACTGAACCTTTCTGCCTTCTAACATTTCAGCAATGCGATAAATGATTTGTCCACGATTAAAAGCAGTTCGCTCTGACCAACCACCCAAAGCTTTTCGAGCTGAGACAACAGCATTTCTTAAATCTTTACGTGATGACAAACAAATATTTGCTAAAGGTTGGCCATTTAAATCTTTCGGGTCGTAATATCTACCAGACTCTGTTCTAGGAAACTGACCCCCGATGTATAATTTGTATGTTTTCAAAATTTCAATTCTTTCCATTTTTTTTAATTTTTAGACAAATAGATTATTCGATTTTAGAATTTTTACTTAATATTAGTCTAATAATCGAAACGTTTAATAATCTTTCATTCTATATTTTTAAATAAGCTTCCAATCCATGAACCCCACCTTCTCTACCAAAACCACTTTCTTTATACCCACCAAAAGGAGAAGTTGGATCAAATTTATTATAAGTATTTGCCCAAACAACACCTGCTCTCAATTTTGTGGTTAAATTAAAAATTTTTGAACCTTTATCTGTCCAAACCCCAGCTGCTAGTCCAAAAGGCGTATTATTTGCTTTTTGAATTACTTCATCTACCGTTCTAAATGTTTGAATAGTCAACACAGGACCAAAAATTTCCTCTTGTACCAAAGTGCTAGATTGAGCAACATCTAAAATCAAAGTAGGTTTACAGAAATAACCTTTAGATGGAGTATTACATGAGCTTTCAATTATTTTATTCCCCTCATTTTTAGCAATTTTTAAATATTTTTTTATGGTTTCTAGTTGTTCTTTAGAGTTAATTGCACCTATATCAGTGTTTTTATCCATTGGATCGCCAATATAAAGATGTTCCATTCGATTTTTTAACTTTTGAATTACCTCATCAGCTACACCTTCTTGAACAAATAGACGAGAGCCTGCACAACAAACATGACCTTGGTTAAAGAAAATACCATTTATAATTCCTTCAACAGCTTGGTCTATTGGAGCATCTTCAAAAATAATGTTTGCTGATTTACCTCCTAATTCTAAAGTTAATTTCTTTTCTGTATTTGAAACAGTACGTTGTATAATTTTACCCACACCTGTTGAACCTGTAAAAGCTACTTTATTCACATCTGGATGATTTACAATTGCAGCTCCCGTATCACCAAAGCCAGTAATAATGTTCACTACACCTGCGGGTAAACCTGATTCTTCAATTATTTCAGCTAATTTTAAACAGGTTAAAGAAGTTGTTTCAGCTGGTTTAAGAACTACGGTATTTCCACATGCTAAAGCTGGAGCTATTTTCCAAGAGGCCATAAGTAAAGGAAAGTTCCAAGGTATGATTTGTCCAGCTACACCCAATGATTCTACTTTACGATTGGGAAAAGCATATTCTAATTTATCAGCCCAGCCTGCATAATAGAAAAAATGATTAGCCGCCAAAGGTATATCAACATCTCTTGATTCACGGATAGGTTTACCTCCATCTAAAGTTTCAATTACAGCAAATTCACGAGCACGTTCTTGAATCATTCTAGCTATTCGATACATATATTTAGAGCGTTCGGATGGAGAAATTTTAGACCAAATATTAGAATAAGCTTTTCTAGCAGCTTTCACAGCTTTATCTACATCTGAAGCATTTGCATAAGCAATTTCAGCTAATTTTTCTTCATTTGCTGGGTTTATCGTATCAAAGTATTTCCCAGAACTAGGTTTAACCCATTTTCCATCAATAAATAAATCGTATTTAGCTTTCAATGAGATATGTCCCGTGCTTTCAGGAGCTGGAGATAATTCCCATTTAATTGATTCGGTTTTTTTTATTTCTTTTTCTTTTTTCATTCCTGTTATCGATTTTTAGATAGTTAGATAGTTAGATGGTTGGAATGTAAAGACTTAAGTCTGATAATCCAATTATCTAAAATCGAACAATCTTATTTTTTATTTTAAAGTTGACATATATTTTGACATCATTTTAACAATAGTTTCAATTTTATTTACTAGTGTTAGTTGTTCTTTTTCCTCTATAAATTCTAAATCGAGTGCTAATAATAATTGAGACTCTACTTCGTAAGCAGAACCTATAGCAATTTCTAAAAAGCGGTAAAAATCTTTATAGGATCTTCTTGAACAACCCTCAGCTATATTAGAAGAAATTGAAACAGATGCACTTCTAAGTTGACTAATTAAACCAAACTTTTCTACATCAGGAAAAGCATTAGTAATCAAATAAATTTCTTTATTCAACTCTCTACTTTTTTTCCAAAACTCAAATTCCTTAAATCTATGCATATCTTTATCTCATAATCAAAATCTACAAGCTATATAGACAAATAATCTCATTTTCAAATATCCTAGTTAACAATCTAATCAATAGAAAAATAATCAGCACTTTGGTACGCACCAGTCTTCGCTTTCATTAATTGCATCAAGACATCATTTGCCAAGCTACTTGCTCCAAAGCGGAACCATTCATTTGTTAACCATTCTTCTCCTAAAGTTTCTTTTACCATCAATAAATTATGAAGAGCCAATTTGGAAGTGGAAATTCCTCCAGCTGGTTTCATTCCTATTTTAACACCCGTTTTATTGAAAAAATCTTTAATTGCCATTAACATCACATACGTTACCTGCATTGTTGCTGCTGGTTGTATTTTACCAGTTGAAGTTTTAATAAAATCAGCTCCAGCATACATTGCAATTTCACTTGCTTTTCTTACATTATCTAAAGTAACTAATTCACCAGTTTCTAAAATAACCTTTAATCTTGCTTTGCCGCATGTTTCTTTAATAGTTGCAATTTCGTCAAATACAAAAGAATAATTTCCACGTAAAAATTCTCCACGAGAAATGACCATATCTATCTCATCTGCTCCATTATCAACAGCAAATTTAGTATCATCTATTTTGATATTTCTAGGAGCTTGACCGCTAGGAAAAGCAGTAGAAACAGAGGCAACTTTAACATTAGAACCATTTAAAGATGCTTTTGCAATTTTTACCATTGAAGGATAAACACATACAGCTGCAACAGTTGGACAATCAGGATAGACATCATGTAAATGTAGTGCCTTGTAGCACATTTGTTTCACTTTTCCAGGAGAGTCTTTTCCTTCTAGAGTGGTTAAATCAATCATGTTAAGTACCATTTTCATTCCTTGCACTTTAGCTTGATCTTTGATACTTCTAGTTTGGATACGTGCTACACGTTCTTCTACTCCTACTTTATCGATAGTAGGTGTAAGTTTAAAATCTGGAATTACTAAATTGATTTTGTTAGACATATTTTGTAACGATTGAAAAACAAAGATAAAAAATCATTTAATACAATGCGTAAAAAGTTTTTTTTATGTTTTTTTTTATTTATAAAAGAATTAGTGGTTAAATTTATATTTTTACAGTTTATTGCAAAATTCATAAAATTAAGAATGAATAGACGAAAATATTTAAAACTATCAGTACTTGGATTTTCATTAATTTCAATTCATAATAAAAGAGAAACAAAAATTGATTTTATCAATGAAAATATGGAAAATCGTCCTAATCTAAACAAAGCAAAGGTAATCTCTACATGGTCTCATGGTTTAGAAGCAAATAAAAAAGCTTGGGAAGTTTTGCAAAACAAAAATAAAATATTAGATGCAATAGAGGAGGGATTAAAAGTAACCGAAGCGGATGTGACAAATCGTAGTGTTGGAATTGGTGGATTGCCCGATTGCGAAGGAAAAGTTACATTAGATGCTTGTATAATGGATGAAAAATCACGTTGTGGTTCAGTTGCGTTTTTAGAAGGAATTGCTCACCCAATTTCAGTAGCGAGAAAAATTATGGAAACAACTCCACATGTGATGTTGGTTGGAGAAGGAGCTAAACAATTTGCACTTAAAAACAATTTTAAAACGATTCAAACTCCACTTCCTGAAGTACAGGAAGCTTATGAAAAATGGAAAAAAGAACAAAAACAAACACAACCTCAAATAAATCATGAAAACCACGATACTATTGGTATGTTAGCTATAGATGAAAACGGAAATATAAGTGGAGGATGTACTACAAGTGGTTGGGCGTATAAATTACATGGAAGGGTAGGGGATTCGCCTATTATTGGAGCTGGCTTATTTATTGACAATGAAATTGGTGGAGCTGTTGCAACAGGAATGGGTGAAGCTATTATAAGAATTGCAGGCAGTCATACTGTTGTAGAATTAATGAGACAAGGTAAATCGCCTCAAAAAGCATGTCAGATGGCAGTAGAAAGAATTATTTCTAAACACGATAATTTGGTAGGTTTACAATGTGCTTTTCTAGCCATAAATAAAAAAGGAGAAGTTGGTGCCTATTCTGTATATGAGGGGTTTAATTTCGCATTCACCAATTCAGAAAAACATGAGCTAATAAATGCTGAGTACAATAGAAAATGGTAATTAAATCTCATGTTAAGTAAATTTTGGACTTTATTATTTATGTTTAATATAACAAGCACTTTTACTCAACTTTTTTCTTGGTATGTTGTCCACCCTATAAAAAAAGATACTCTTTTTCTTGGAGAGATGGGGACAGTTCAAGAATTATTGATCAAAAGTGGTGAGTTGCCAGACCCTTATTACGGAGAAAATGAAAATTTATTCACTTGGATTGAGAAAGAAAAATGGATATTTTATTCAAAGTTTTCTATTACAGAAAATCAAATGAAGGAAGAGTATATTGAACTTTCTTTGCCATCTTTGGATACTTATACTCAAATTTATATTGATAATCAACTGGTTGGTTCAACGGAAAATGCTTTTCACACTCATCGGTTTCAAATTAAAAAATATGTAAAAGCAGGAGAAAATTTTATACAAATACATTTTATTTCACCAATAAATTTCCACAAAGAAGCATATAAAAAAAGAAAATCACAGTTGCCAGCTCCTAATGATGTTGGAGAAATTGCAGTGGCTTCAATGAGCAGGAAACCTCAATATCAATTTGGTTGGGATTGGGCTTTAAGAATGAATACCATAGGATTATGGAAACCAGTAAATGTTAATGCATATTCAGAAAATCAATTTGATTTAGTTAAAATAGAAACGATATCAATAAATAAAGAAAATGCAGTATTGGATTTATTTATTCGCCTAAAACATAAGGTAATTGAGCCAAAAACAGTAAAAAGTAAAAATTTTGGACAATTTTTATTAGAAGGAGGCACAACAGAGTTTCATTTTAAAGTAAATATAAACAATCCTACATTGTGGTGGCCTAATGGTTATGGTGAAGCTTTTTTGTATGATGATTCTTTGTTTTTAGTGAATAAAAATGGTGATCAAATTGACAAAAAACAAATATACTTTGGTATTCGAACAGCTGAATTGATACAAGAAAAAGATAATTTTGGAACCTCATTTTATTTTAAAATCAATAATCAGAATATTTTTATAAAAGGTGCAAATTATATTCCACAAGATGCTATTCCTTCTAGAGTTAAAAATAAAGATATTGTTCAATTGATTCAGTCAGCAAAAGAGAGCAATTTTAATATGTTAAGAGTTTGGGGTGGAGGATATTATCCAGACGAAATTTTTTATGAGACGTGTGATAAATTAGGAATTATGATTTGGCAAGATTTTATGTTTGCTTGTGCTATGTATCCAGGTGATAAACATTTTCTTGACCTAATAGAGATTGAAGCAAATGAAGTGATTCCCCGAATTTCAGCTCATCCATCTACGGTTTATTTTAATGGAAATAATGAAGTTGATGTCGCATGGAAAAATTGGGGTTTTCAAGTTAGATATTTAATAGGGCCAAAAACACAAAAGGAGATTGAAGAAGCATATATTGATGTTTTTAAAAAATTACTTCCGAAAAAAGTTAAACAATATTCTTTTCTGCCTTATGAGCATACATCGCCACTCAGTAATTGGGGTAAAGAGGAGTTTTTTAATCATGGGACAATGCATTATTGGGGAGTTTGGCATGGAAAAGATCCTATTGAAGATTTTAGTTTAAAAATAGGTCGTTTTAATGCAGAATATGGTTTTCAATCATTTCCTGAATTTTCTACATTAAAAACATTTTCAAATGAAAAAGACTGGGATTTGTTTTCTTCTGTAATGAAACATCATCAAAAAAGCTACGTTGGAAATGGAATGATTCAAAAACATTCGGATTATTTATATGGACAAAGTTTTGATTTTAAGGAATTTGTTTACTTTTCGCAACTTACACAAGCAAAAGCAGTTAGTATGGCTATTAGTGGACATCGATTAGATTCTCCAAGATGCATGGGAACTATTTTTTGGCAATTAAATGATTGTTGGCAAGCACCAACATGGTCGAGTATAGACTATTTTTTACAATGGAAATGTTTGCAATATCAAGTAAAAAAGGATTATGAAACTGTTGCCGTTTTACAAAAAGGGGAAGTTGTTGGTAAAGAAAGATTCTACATTATTAACGAATTGCCAAATAGTTTTTCAATACAATTAAAAATAGAAATATTTGACTTACAAGGAAATAGAATATATAATGAAGATGAAAAAATTGACTTTGATGGCCCTTATTTACGTGAATTAGTTCCTTTTACACAAGAAGATAAATGGGTAAATAAAAATTATGTCATAAAATTTTCATGGACTGGTATAAATAAAAAAAATATAAACAGAAGCTTTTTCCATTCTACAAAAAATTATAAATCAGAAAAAACTTCTAAAATTGAGGTAGAATTAAAAAATATTAATGAAGTTAATAAAAAAGCTCAATTGATAATTAAAAATGACCAATTTTTAGCTGATTTTTGGATATTTTCTTCTCAAATTGGAATTAGTTATGGTGAGAATTTTGAAAATTATCTTCCAGGAGAACATGTCATTGATATACAATATATAAATCTGCCCAAAATAGAGGATTTTTCTTGGTTTTATAGATGATAAATAAAATGATTTTATGTTTTTTTGAAACCTAAGAGGGTTTGTTACGTAGAACAATCAAAAAAATATCAAAATGAATTGGTTTCAAACGTTTGAATGTGACAACAAAAAGAAAGCAGAACAAAAATTGTTTACCCATAAAAATAAAGGATTAGAGTCGAACTTATCTATTATTGAGGTAGCAAAACTTATGGATATATTAAACCAGAATGAAAGTTCCAAAAAAGTAAATTCTTATCAAGTTCATATTGCATTAAATTAATTCCATTTTAAAAAATATAGCATAAAGATTTATTAATCTCGTTTTCTTTTTAAATTTGACACTTGTGGAAGATAAAGAACTAATCGAGATAAAAATATTAAGAAGATTAAGATCGTTTATTTTTGGTATCAAACCAAAAAGTGCTCTCCTAACAAGTATGTTTATCATTCATTTAGTTGGAAGTTTTATTTTTTTTCTTTGGCATTCCATAAGTTATTTTGTAATAAAAAACCATGAGTTTATTGGAAAAGTAAAAAATGTAACAGTTAAAAATTTAATTGAGAAAAGAGGTGAAGAATTAGGATATACTTTTGATTTATTTAGTAAAAACTTAATTTTATTTCATTTTATTTCTATAACTTTATGGTTGACTGTATTTATTTTAGGATTTTTTTTATATCATAAGAAACGATACAGTTTTTTTATTTCTCTTAGTTTTATTATTGCATATCACCTTGTAATTATTACATTTTTTGGAATTCCATATTATAAAGAAGATACTACAACATTTGATAAAATTTCTATTTTAGTGATAATAGTAAATTCAATTTTATTTTATCTTCAGAATAATAAAAAAGAGGAAGATACTATTTTCACTTAATTAAAATACTTAAGCCACTTTCAAAGAAAGTACTTTTGATTTTGAAAACTCTTTTTCAGCGTAATTGACATCGACTTTAAAAGATTGTTTTTTATCAGAGGGCAAGTGAAACATCGCATCATTTAAAATGGCTTCACATATAGAGCGTAAACCTCTTGCTCCTAAATGGTACTCAATGGCTTTTTCCACAATAAAATCTAAAGTTTCGTTGTCAATACTCAATTTTACACCATCCATTTCAAATAATTTGACATATTGTCTAATAATCGCATTTTTTGGTTCAGTTAAAATCCTTTTTAAACTTTTTGCATCTAAAGGGTTTAAATGTGTTAAAACAGGAAATCTACCAATTAATTCAGGAATAAGACCATAAGTTTTAATATCTGTTGGGTTGATATATTTTAATAGATTTTCTTTATCAATCAAATCGTCTTTACCATTTTTACTAAATCCAATTGTTTGCGAATCAACTCTTTTAGCAATAATTCGTTCTATTCCATCAAAAGCACCACCACAAATAAATAGGATATTTTTAGTATCAATTTGTATCATTTTTTGTTCAGGATGTTTTCTTCCACCTTGTGGGGGTACATTTACCGTTGCACCTTCTAGAAGTTTAAGTAAAGCTTGTTGAACTCCTTCTCCAGAAACATCTCTTGTAATTGATGGATTATCACTTTTTCTAGCAATCTTATCAATCTCATCAATAAAAACAATGCCTTTTTCAGCTTTATCCACTTGATAATCGGCTGCTTGTAAAAGTCTTGATAAAATACTTTCTACATCTTCACCAACATAACCTGCTTCAGTTAAAACAGTAGCATCAGCGATACAAAAAGGGACATTTAGTAATCTTGCGATACTTTTTGCTAATAAAGTTTTTCCTGTACCCGTTCTTCCTACTAAAATGACATTAGATTTTTCAATTTCAACATCGTCTTTAACTTTTTTTTGATTTAACCTTTTATAATGATTGTAAACAGCAACAGACAATGTTTTTTTTGCATCTTCTTGTCCAATCACATATTCATCAAGGTAATCTTTAATTTCAATAGGTTTAAATATTTTTAAATCCTCCGATTTTTGTTCTTTTCTTTTATACGAGGTATCTTCTGTTATTATTTGAGAAGCTTGTTCAATACATGAATCACAGATGTGAGCTGAAAAACCTGTTAATAAAACATTCACTTGATTTTCTGGTTTTCCACAAAATGAACAAGATTGTTGTTTTTTAGTCACTATAAATAAAGAATTTGATTTAAATTATTTTGGATTTCTCAATAAAATCTCATCTACCATACCATAAGATTTGGCTTCTTCTGAAGTCATCCAATAATCTCTGTCAGAATCTTCCCATACTTTTTCATAAGTTTGTTTAGAATGAGTGGCGATAATATCGTATAATTCTTTTTTTAACTTTTGAATTTCACGTGCAGTAATCTCGATATCAGAAGCTTGACCTTGAGCTCCACCCATTGGTTGGTGAATCATTACTCTTGCATGCTTTAAAGCAGATCTTTTGCCTTCAGCACCTGCACATAATAAGACAGCACCCATTGACGCCGCCATTCCAGTACAAATAGTTGCCACATCTGGTTTAATGTATTGCATTGTGTCGTAAATCCCTAAGCCTGCGTAAACAGAGCCACCTGGAGAATTCATATAAATTTGAATGTCTTTTTTAGAGTCCACTGATTCTAGAAATAATAATTGAGCATTAATAATATTTGCTACTTGGTCATTAATTCCTGTACCAAGGAAAATAATTCTATCCATCATCAATCTTGAAAACACGTCCATTTGCGTCATGTTTAAATGACGTTCTTCAATTATATAGGGAGTTAAAGAAGATTCTATGTAATTATCGAGGTGCATGCTGCTGATTCCCAAATGTTTGGTAGCATATTTATTAAATTCGTCTTTTGGAAACATATCTTATATTTTGTAATTATTTGGAAACAAATTTACATAAAATTGGCAAATAATTAATCGTGATATGAAAAATTTAGTTATTTTTATGATTTGAAAAGAGTAGATAAATAAATGAATACTGAACAAAAAGTATTAAATGAGTTCCAAATTAGGGTTTTTGATGAAAATTATCCTAGAATTTATAAATGTCTATCAAAATTAAATGAAGAACAATTGTGGATTAGTCCAAATTCGGTTATTCCTCCAATTGGTAATATAATTTTACATCTATGTGGCAATGTAACACAATGGATTGTACACGGTATTGGAAATGAAATGGATAAAAGAAAACGTGAAGAAGAGTTTTTAAAACAAAATCATATCAGAAAAAGCGATTTGATATTTTTATTGCAACATGTTAAAATTAAGGTGGAAACTGTTTTTAAATACCTCAAAATTGAAGATTTACATTCAAAAAAAAATATACAAGGATTTGATACAGACGGAGTTTCTATATTGTGCCATGTAATGGAACATTTTTCTTATCACACAGGACAGATTACTTTGTTGACAAAATGGTTTACCAAAGAGGAAACAAATTATTATGATAATAATTCACTTAATTAAATTTAAAAAATAAAAATATGGCAAGTAAAAAACAACTTAAAAAAGCAATGGACAATTTAATCTTTGATGCGTTAGACGAATGTTATTCAATTCAGTTATACCAACCTGCAAAAAAAGAAGAAAGTGATCGAGTTATTGATGAAATTGTTGAGTTTAGAAACGACATTATTAATAAGATTTATAAATCCAAACAGAAAGCTGAATTTAAAGAAATAATTCAAAAAATTGAAGAAAAATCTGAAGAATTTTTTGATACGATAAATCAAATGTATTAATGGATTTTTTTAAAAAAAACCTTAAAAAAATATCAATTTCAGCGGGTTTTATTGTTTTTTTTGCTATCTTATTTTTTACAGGAGCTGAAAATAAATTTATCAATGCTCTTTCTTTAGGAGGATTGATGGTGTATTTTTGGATTTTAGAGTTAATTCCAATTTACATCACTGCTTTTTTTCCTTTAATTTTTGCATTCCCTTTGGGTTTGTTAGAAGTAAATGGTAAAATAGATTCTGGAATTTTAGCCAAATCCTACGGAAATTCAATGATATTTATTTTTTTAGGAGGGTTTATGTTAGCTCTAGCACTGGAAAAATGGGAAATACATACACAAATAGCCAAACGTATAATCAAAATAGTAGGGAACTCAAAAGGAAAAATAATTCTAGGATTTTTGATGAGCACAGCCCTTTTGAGTATGTGGGTATCTAATACTGCTTGTGCATTAATGATGTTGCCTATCTCAACAGCAATGATTAAGGGTTTACCTTTAGCACAAAAAAATTCAAAATTTTCTTTATATGTTTTACTCTCTATTGCTTATGGTTCTAGCATAGGAGGTGTTGGAACATTACTTGGTTCTCCACCCAATCTCCAAATGGCTTCCATTCTTTCTAAACAATATCAAATAGAAATAGATTTTATTTCATGGTTTAAAATTGGATTTCCAGTTTGTATTGTAATGATTATTGCGACCTATATTTTTATAAGACTTTCGATGGGAAAAGAAGCAAAAGAGTCGGTAGATAATTTTTCTTTAGAATATACTCCTTGGACATCAAATCAGTTGAAAGTTTTGTCAATTTTTTTATTGGTAGTTTTTTTATGGTCGTTCAAAGACCTAATAGCAAAAACAGGATTAATCTATTCAGATGAAAATGCTGCTATTTTAGGAGGTTTACTGTTGTTTTTAGTTCCAGCTGACAAAACTCAAAACTTATTAGAATGGAATGATACCAAACAAATTCCATGGGGAATATTATTTTTATTTGGTGGTGGTTTGGCTTTAGCTGAGATCTTGACAAATGGAGGGGTGATCGTTTATATGGCTAATTCTTTACATTCATTAACGGCTTTATCTTTTCCTATTTTGCTTTTATGTTTAATCACGATTGCTATTTTTGCTACTGAAATTTTATCGAACTTAGCTTTAGTTACTATTCTAATTCCAATTGTGGCTGGTTTTGCAACGGCGTTTCATTATCCACTCGTTCAGTTATGCGTTGCTTTGACATTAGCGTCAAGTTTTGCTTTTATGTTGCCAATTGGGACTCCTCCTAATGCAATTGTGTTCTCATCTGGTCATGTTACCATCAAACAAATGGTAAAAGCAGGGTTTTTATTAAATATTATTGGTGTTTTAGTAGTATATTTAATTTCAACTATAATTTTTTAATTCATTATAATTTAATGAATTTTTTAATTATTTTTTCATTATTTCCAGAAAAATGAAGTAGATAAGTGCCACAAGATAAATCACTAACATTCATTTTAATATTAGCTTTTTCCAAATCAGATTGCGATTTATTGTTCATCACAACTCTACCACTAAAATCCGAAATTTCAATAGTAACCTCATTAAAATTAAAAAAATCATTGTTATATACTATTAGAAATTCATCGAAAGTTGGATTAGGATAAAGATGTATATTTTCACCTTCAGGTAATACAACACAAGGAGAAAAAGTTCTTCCAGATGAACCTAAGAAACAACCATCAAACCATGCTTCAGATAAATTTGGGTTTAAATTCAATGTTTCATTATATTCTAAAGTGTAATTATTCGTTGAAAATTTATTTGGCCAAGGGGTGATAGAGTTGTAAATTATGCTTTGAATGAGTTTTTTTGAAGAATCATATATTCGAAGTATTTCCTTTTCTGAATCTAAATTGAAATTAAAAGTAGAAATCACATTTTCAACTTTTGGATTGATTTGAGCAAAAGAATTATAATCATTACTTAAAACTAAATAAGAATTTGGATTCAACTCAATATTTGGAAAAACAAAAATATGTTTGTCTCTTTTATCTCTAAATTGATAATTTGTTAAGTTTATCGCATTAGAAGAATTGTTTTTTATTTCGATCCAATCTCCTGAATTGTAAGGACTTGAAATGTTATAACTATTTATTTCAGTAATAATTAAATCGTCTTCGCAAATTTGTGGACCAACACCTGGTGTTCCACCAATACAAGAGCATTTCCACTTCACTTCATTTAAAATAGGATTTTCTAAATCATCTCTTTCTAACGTTCTTCCCCAGCCGTCGGCACATTCAGGATAAGGCAAACTGTCGGTATAAGGACTGAAGGTTACAATGTTATTTTCTGGATTTGTTAAAAAAACTGTATCGATGTCATTGTCCCAAGCAAATTCAATAGAACCAATAAAGTTGTCGATATTAGGATAAATTTCTTTAAATTTAGTGGTATCTTCACAGATGACTAAAAATTCTTTTGGTTTTATTGTTGTTGTTAAAGGAATTTCATAAGTTTCATAAAATTTTTTGCTTTTAAGTTTCCAAGAATCTAATTGAATATCCGTATTTCCATAATTATATATTTCAATCCAATTTCCTCCATTTAAACTACTGTCTGGGTGATAATTGATTTCAGAAATAATAATAGTTGGATCAATGGATTGACCTTCAAAGACAGCTTTAAAAATGGAATTTTGTGATACATTTAAATCTAAATATGGATTATTCAACTGTTCAAATGGAATAACGGAATTATTTTCCCAATGGTCAAACTGAAAACCAGGATTGGCAATAGCTGATATTTCAACAGGATTACCATCAAAATAATACCCATTCCATGGCAAAGAATCGGGAACGATAGTTGATATTTTAATATAACCAGCATCGATTGGCTCAACTTCAAGACGTACATCAACTGGTTTAGTTAAGGAAAATTGTTGGACAATTTGTTCTCTAACTATTGGATTTCTCAGTTGAAATTGTTCCAATAAAATATTTCTATTGTTTAAATAGGTCTGCATTCCTCCATTTACATCGCCTGTCCACAGTTGAAAATGTTGAGGCATTTCTGGTAAAATTTCTTGGTACATCGACTCTACAATAGGATAATATTGTTTGTAAGTAAATACAGTATTCATTAAATCAGCATATCGATTGATAAATTTTTTCTTAAATAAATTATTTTGAATAAGGTTGGTATAAATTTCATTAAATGGATTGGGCAGATTGTCATTTAGTAAGTAGTCAAATAGATTCGAATAAGCATTTCCCCATGAACCTAATCCCAATTCCATATCTTGGAGAAAAAATTTCCAACGGTTGTCTGTGTTTCTTGTTCTCGCCATTTTCATATTATTATAAATCCAATCGTAATTGGCAAACCAATTTTCACCAATTAAATAGTCCATAAAATTGTATAAATCTAGTTTTTGGTGAGTCTTTTGAAAAAATTGATTGTCATTTTTATCTGTATTAATAATATAATCTCTCATTGAATAAAAAGAGGAGTCAGATCCTTTAACAGTTCTAATTATAGAAGGGGCGTAAAAATAACTTACTGATAATAAATCTAATAAATCAGGGTCGTTTCCATAATTCTCTTGAAAATAATATTCATTTGCTTTTTCACGGATTTCATAAAAACCAAAATAATCACCATTTAAATAAACCACAACTGGACGATAAGCTTGAGAATTAGTATGGGTTTTTCTCATCATTCTCATAAATGTTGCATCACGTTGAGGATATTGATTCCAAAAATTACTACCATTTCTTAAATAAAAAGCATAATATTTATTGATTTCAGATTTTTCTGGTATAAGTGGATATTCAATAGGTTTGCCTGCTCCAAAACTTCCGTTTGAAGGTTCAATAGTTACACTATGTTGTGGGTTTGATCTTGAACCTCCTGCACCTCCATCGGATTTGACAGAAGCAAATGATTCAAATTGTTTTTGTCCGTTTTCGTCAAAATATTCAATATGACATTTTCTTTTCCAATCCGTCCAATAGTTGTCAAAAATCCCATTTGCACCATATAAATCTTGATTGTCAACCGTTAAGGACAGTACAGGTAAAACATGATTTTGATTAAATAAATAAAATTCAGAACTTGTTTTACTTGGCAATAAATCACTAGAATTAGGAAAACATTTTGCTTTTAATATGCTTGTTGAAGAAACAGTAATACTTTGAGAATATAATATTGAATTTTGCGTCGGATTTTGCCCATCCAAAGTATAATAAATTTGTCCACCAGAGCTTGATTGGTTTATTATTTCAACTGAAAAGCTGCCGTATTTTAAACCACCCTCAACGCTAATAATTGGTTCTTTTTCAAAACCTAAAAAACTTAATGATGGATTGCTTGAATTTGGAGTTGAAATCGTAAAATAGACTTGTGAAGTATCACCATCAATTTTTCTACCAAAAGACATATCTGCTTCTAAGTCGGGAACTTGTAAGCTGTCTAAAATTGTTAAAGAAGAATCGGATAAATATATGGTTTCTCCTAAAGCATCAATTTTAAAATTTGTTTCAATAGCGTTGGAGCTATTTCCTTGAAAATAAGGATGTACATTGCCGTTATAGTATATGTCATCATCAATGAAGCCAAAACTTAGAAATGGTATTAAAGATAAATCTGAAGATGTGTTAGAGGTATTATGAACTTCAATTGCCAAAATATTTTCACCTTGATTTAAAATAATATTGTTTGGATTAATTTCATATCGAGTAATGGACATTCCTTGATAAATTGTTGCTTCATGATCGGAGGACAATTCATCCCAGTTTGGTGGTGAGCCAAGCAATCCACTTCGAGCAATTTCTTGACCGTTTAAGTACGCTACAAAACCATCGTCAAAATCAATATCAAGAATAATGTTTTCAATTTTTGAGGTATCTGAAATAGTGAAACTTTTTCTAATATAAGCTGTAACTGTTCCATCAGGTAAGACAGTTTGATCGTCATTGTCGCCAAAACCAAAGCCACCAGCTCCACTTGACCAGTTTGAATCGTCAAATGAAAGTTGAAACCAATTTGCAATATTGTTTGAAGGGACAATATATGACCAAAAATTATCTGCAAATATTGCTGTTTCATAATGATTAATATTGCTTGTACTATTTTCTGTTTTTCCAGATGCTAAAACAACATAGAAAGATTGAGGATTTAAAATGATATCAGGAAATTTCCATTTATTTAGATTATTTTTTGAGTCACTTAAAAAATAGTTTTTTAATGAAATATTACTTGACGAAGAGTTATAAAGTTCAATCCAATCAGGTGTGTTTTCTCCAATTATTATTGTATTTGCATTAGCATTGCTTGCTTCGTTGATTTTTATTTGGCTAAAATAGTTTTGATATGCAAAAAATAAAATAAAATAGAATATTGAAAAACAATCGATTAACTGACATATGCTTAATAATTTATACATAAAATTAAGAATAAATTCAAATTTTCTTTAATTTTGTAGGTATAACTTTTAAAATAAAACAAATTGGCACAACAAATTAAATTTGGTACAGATGGTTGGAGAGCCATTATAGGAGATGATTTTACAGTAGAAAACGTAGCAAGAGTGGCAACTGCAACAGCAATTTGGGTACTTAAACAAAATCCAAATGCGAAAATTGTAGTAGGGCATGACTGTCGTTTTGCCGGAGAATTATTCGTCGAAACAGCAACAAAAATCTTTTTGCAACATGGGATACAGGTAAAAATGGCAAAAGGTATTGTTTCAACTCCTATGATTTCATTAGGAGCAAATAGATTAGACTGTGATTTAGGAATTATTTTTACTGCCAGTCATAATCCACCGGCTTACAATGGATATAAAGTTAAAGCGAAATTTGGTGGACCCTTACAACCAGAATATGTTCAAGAAATTGAAAATATTATACCTGACAAAAATTTAATTGATTTATCTAAAATAAATTTAGAGAATTATTTTCAAAATAAACAATTAGAAATAGTTGATTTAGAGACTTTATATGTTGACCACGTAAAAGCAAACTTTGATTTAGATGCAATTCAAAAATCTGGTTTAAGATTAGTTTATGATGCCATGTATGGTGCAGGTCAAAATGTAATGAAACGACTTTTACCCAATATAGACTTTTTACATTGTGAACATAATCCGTCTTTTTATGGTCAAGCTCCAGAACCTATTGCAAAAAATTTAAAAGAACTTGAAACATACATTAAAGAAAAAGGAAACATTCATTGTGCTTTAGCCACAGATGGAGACGCTGACAGAATCGGTTTGTATAATGGATATGGTGATTTTGTTGATTCTCACCATATTATATTATTGTTGATTCATTATTTAGTGCATTACAAAAAAATGAGTGGTAAAGTGGTGGTTGCTTTTAGTACTACTCCACGTGTTGAAAAATTAGCTGCTCATTATAATTTACCTTATCAGGTAACCAAAATTGGATTTAAAGATATTGCCTCTATTATGGTCAAAGAAGATGTATTGGTTGGAGGAGAAGAATCAGGAGGAATTGCTGTTAAAGGACATATACCAGAAAGAGATGGAATATGGATGGGCTTAATCATTTGGGAATTTATGGCTAAATCAGGAAAAACTTTAGATGAATTGGTAAAAGAAGTTTACGATTTAGTTGGGTCATTTAAATTTGAAAGAAATGATTTACATATTACAGAAGACTTGAAACAAAAAATCATAAATAATTGTAAACAAGAAGCATATCCTTCATTTGGAAATTATCAGGTAAAAGAATTAAAAACCATAGATGGTTTTAAATATTTTTTTGATGAGGAACGTTGGATGATGATACGACCTTCAGGAACTGAGCCAGTTTTAAGAACTTACGCAGAAGCACCTACATTAGAAGAAGTGAGAAAAATATTAAAAATTACACAGGATACAATTTGTAGTTAAAAAAGGTTGATGGTTGAGGATTTTAGAATGTAAGATTATTTTCTAATTCTAAGGTCTTTAAGATTTATTTTAATCCTGATTTTATCAGGAAAATTGTAAAATGTTAAAAGGTTTTGGACTTAAAAACAAATACAATTGTATTAACCTTATCCTCGATACATTCCAAAAAGCACAAGCAAAAAATGAACTTTTTCAAAAAGCACTTATTTTGCTCAAAACAGTAAATGAAAAAGATCATTATTTTGAGGATTTGACTGCAACTTTGAAGAAGATAAAGAAGGAAGTTGCAAAGGATTTGGTGAGGAAAGAGAAATATTAAGAAGTTAGAAGGTTAGACTCCTTGTCTAAAATCAGCTTTTTGTAAAGGTCTTTGTAATATTTTTCATCAATATATTCAACTTGCATATTTAGTATTTGATTATAGGTTAAAACCATCCATTTTATTTTTTCTCGGGTTCGCTCATCATTTTTACTTTGGTCGAAATACCATTTAACATTCACTTCAATAACTTTTTTAAGTTTTTCCATTTCAATAAAAAAAAGAAATTTGTAAGAATAGTCACCATTCTCTTTCATTAAAGGATTTTCAACTTTTAAAATTTCTACAATCTTTTCAGTTTGTAATACTCTTTTGGCAGAATTAAAAATTGAAATCCCAAATTGATTGTCTTCAAAATATTCAATTTTGCATGACGAAAATTCAAAAAGTTGCTGAAAAAACTTTTTATTGTATATTTCTGAGTCAATTATTATTCGTGGATATACTGCTACTGTGCTTTCAATTTTGTATGCTTTTATCATCGCTTCTCCAAAACAAATTTTGCCTTTATGATACAATTTTCCATACGTAATACCTCCTCTTAAAAAAACATTAAATGAACTTAATTCATTCTGCATATCCCTTATTTTATCAAATAATTCGATGATACTATAACCCAAATTATTCCTATAATTTGAATAAGATATTACAAACAAATCAGAAAACATCGAGATTTGCATATCTTGACGTTTTAAATCAGATAATGCACCGTTTTTTTGTTCTTCAGTTAACTCATTTGTATTTAATTGTTCCATGATGTGGCTTTCAAAATGTGAAATTCTTGAAGCCTCACTTTGAAAAGATGACAGTATATCAAGAATTGACTCAACATTATTTAATACTAAATTTTTGAATCCCAAAATATCAATAAAAGCTACTAATCTGTACTCAATCTTTGTCATATAAATAATTACACTATTGGTTTCCCTTTAAGAATAAATTTTTCTTCTTTAAGAGTATTTGGATCTATACCAATTCCTTTTAACTCTTTTGAATTGTTAGACACACTCATAATTATCAATAAACGATTAAAAATTGACTTGTAATTCGGATCTATTACAATTATTAAAATCAATGAATTTCTGTTTAGTAAACTGCTAATCATATAATTCAATTCAGAGTCTAAGGGCGACAATGAAATACCATAAAAAATTAGTTTTTCAAAATTACATATTGGTGAAAGTGAATATGAAAATAAATGTGTCTTGGTAGATTCTGGGAAATAGTGTTCAAAACTAGTTTCACTTGGAAGTAATAAAGAGTGAAAAGCATCATTATGAGAAATTCCAGGCATAAAGACATGAAATCTATTTATTGAACCATGAATAAAATTTACAAAATGATTTTTACCATATTTAGTAAATGCAAAGCTTTGAATAATATCGTCCCAATTAGTTGTATATAATAAAGGTATAGAATCACAGTATTTATCAATGAGGAATTCAAAATTGTCTTGCAATTCAATTTCATTAATTTTTATACTTTTTTTTATTTCAATTGCTATTCTCTTTTTTAAAGAAGAGTAGAATTCAAAGCGAGTATTTTTCAATTTCTCCCAAGTTATCTTGAGATATTTGTCTTCTTGATCAGGTCCTGATAAAAATGACAAAACTCTTAACTCATGGACAATAGAACTAAAAAAAATATTTGATAATTCAGGTTCATCAAACTGCATACCAATTGCTCGATAAATTGGTTTCCATGAATTTTTTACTGAACCAGAACCAGTAATAAGAACAATTTTCTCTGTGTTAATTTTTGAAGTTTCTAAAACTTTCTCATTGTCTGACATTTAGCAAAAATAGTATTTCTTTTGAAAATTAAAAAAAACGCCACTCTTTCGAATGACGTTTCACTAAAATTATTTCAACAAATTTACACTTTGTTTAATCGAAGTGCTAAATATCATTCTTTAATTGTTTACATTTAAGAAAATAAAAATTCTAAATTCTACATGCTCAATTTTTAATTCTCACCCTAACCCACTTCAAAAAAACTGTAACCGTAAAACTCACAACTGCACCTACACAAGCTAAAACATTCGTTTTTGTGTAATCTTGCGGGTCCAAAGTCGCAAATACGAATAAATTGTTCTTTAAAAGCAAAGTGTAATGAATCTTTTTCAAGCTAAATAGTCCCTTGAATTAGCTTCAATTTCCCTTCATTAGGCTCATAAAACGCATTGGAAGTTTCAAGAATTTTTTGCATCTTTTCCATCGTTGCTCCTTTAATATTTGTGCTATATTCTCGAATTTTTGATAACATCCGAACATAAGCATCGGGAGATCTTTGTCTAGTTAATTTCCTGATTGCTAGAATATAATCTTCACGATATACTGTTGGAATGATTATTTTTGATTGATTCGCTTGTGTCAATTCTGCATTCATCATCAGTCTTGCAATTCTTCCATTTCCATCGAGAAAAGGATGAACTTCACTTATTACAAACATAATATACACGGCTTTTGCAAAAGGATGTTTCAATGCACCATAATAATCAAAACTCTTAATAAGTGTCCCTTCAACCAATTTAAAATCTACGAATGATGTTTGACCTGCAAAATTGTTCTTATCCTTAAATTCTCCAGGATTCTTATCTTTTCTAGCTGACAATAGTACTTGATGCCTATATTTAAGAATATGAAGTAATTCTTCAGCGGTATCTGGAACTATACTCATTTCTTGTTTGTTAGAAACTAAATTGTATGTGCCTAAAATGTCATGTGAATCTGCATTTCTTGCAGCCAATGGGATTTGTGTTTCAATTATTTTTTTTGCGTCATCAAGTTCAAACTCTGTTCCTTCTATATAATTAGAAAAATAACTCTCAAAAAAAGCAAAATTCCTATATGCTTGAATTTCAACATTTTCATCTTGAAAATATTTAAATTCATGCTGACTTAAGTGTTGATATAACATATCAAAAAGTTCGTATCTTGAGGAATCGTATGGTTTTCCAAATGCTCTTGCTAAGGCAAGTGGTGATTTTAAAATTTTGGATGTTTGCGTGCTGAGTAACGCACTTATCATTTTATCAAGTTTTTCAAATTCCGCTTTTAAATCCAATTTTATTGAAATTTCTCGAGCTAAATCTCTAGTTTTGTTCAATTCATCCTCTCCATTTACACGAACAATTTGCTCTAGTTTTTCTTCGATTTCTGGAAGTGTAAGCGTTTTAGAATCAGGTCCTAGTTTCCTTGAAACTTGCAAATTTTCAAGCAAAGCTCGTTCTCTTTGAGAAACAAATAATTCACCAGCCAATTTATTATCCCCTTCAATTGGAGCATAACCTTCTAAAAATCGTATAGTAATACCAGGTAGGCTAATTTTTTTGTTATATGTATAGGTAACAAACAATTGACCAGTTGCTGTTGGTTTAAATTCAAGAGCAGACCTATGACTCAAAACAGAACCAGGATATAGATGCCCTAATATGGTAAATATGTTTCTTCTTACAATAATATCTGCTCCATCAATTAAATTACCAGAATATAATCTAGGTGAAATTTTTCTGACTTTACCTTCCTTTTCAAGTTTTGAGATTAGCTTAGATGTTTTTGGATCTGATGAACCAAAAATAATTTCTTGCAAATGTATTGGGATATTTTTTTCCATTAAGTTGCTATTTTTCTTTTAACAGAAAATAATTTCCATTATAAAGCAAAATTAAGTAAATAATTTCTATTTTAAGTGAAATTGAAGTAGAAATTATTTTCCTCTATAAATGAAAAAAACAAGCAGAAAGAAAATATTTTCCAATTAAACATAGAAATAAGAAAATATTTTCTCTTAAAACTAAAAAAACGCCACTCTTTCGAATGACGTTTCACTAAAATTATTTCAACAAATTTACACTTTGTCTAATCGAAGTGCTAAAAATCATTCTTAAATTATTTACATTTTAGAAAATAAAAAAATCTGAATTCTACATGCTCAATTTTTAATTCTCACCCAAACCCACTTCAGAATCACAGCAGCCGTAAAACTCACAACTGAACCTACACAAGCTAAAGATTACTTTAATTAATGGAGTATCAAGATAAGGGATAATTTAATCTAAATACTGCTGTCGTTTAATGTAATTTTTATTTAGCATTTTATAATTAAAACTTTCACAAATATAGTATTAATTTTAACTATACTTAATACTTTTTTAAATGACACATTTAATTTAACTATACTTAAAATTTAAACTAAACCATCATCAAGATTTCTCCAAAATTTATAAAACCAATCAAAATCAAAACTTTATTTAACTAAAAGTTCAAAGAAAAGCATTATTTTCCATGACGATTAGCTTTACAATACTCACCATTCATCTGAGTTTTGACTTGTATGAAACACAGCTAAAACATAAATTGTGTTTTGTTCAATAAGATAATGAATTCCAAAGTTAAATTTTTTCAAAAATTTTATTCTAATACCTTTGTAGCGTATCTGACATTTTAAAGGATTCTTTTTGATGTATTTTAAATTAGTTTCTAACTCTTTTAAAAATAAAATTTCAAGGCCACTTTTTTCTAATGAAAAATAGGTAGAAGCTTTGTTAATTTGTTGAATAGAACGCTTACTTAATACTAGTTTGTTATTCATTTAACATTGAACTTTTCAAACAAATCTTTTTTTGCATCTTCCCAATCTA
The DNA here is from genome assembly GCA_016183815.1 of Flavobacteriia bacterium. Taxonomy (GTDB): domain Bacteria; phylum Bacteroidota; class Bacteroidia; order Flavobacteriales_D; family Crocinitomicaceae; genus M2408. Next base: position 40,726 of record JACPDW010000012.1, on the reverse strand, counting down.
CATAATTAGCTTTTCCATTTTGATGTTCTTCTAAAGCAAGGTCTAATTGTTGTATTTGCCAATCAGTTAAATCACTTTCCTTTTCAATTGAAACGTAATTTAATGTTTTAATAAAATTCATAAAAGCTAAAAGTTTATCATCCTCGATGTTTAAGATTACTTGTTTCATGTGAATCTGTTTTAAACAAAGTTAAGTTATTTTTTTTATAAAAATAAAAAAAATAACTGAATTTAAACTAAACCATCATCAAAATTACTCCAAAACTTACTCTAGCAATTAAAATCCAATCTTTTTGAGCTAAATCTCTTTTAATTTAAAAAGTCCATAAAAGATGGTTATTAGTTCAAAACAGATTGCAATCGTAATATTTACATAAACAGGTAGTTATAAAGAAAACACATCAATTTCAATTGAAATTCTAATTGTTCTGTTTTAACATTTGATTAAACACCTTATATGTTTTAACTGAACTTATAAATGAGGTGAATGAAAACAAAAATGCGAATCCAAAAACGATATTTCCAATTATCATCACTTGTTTATAAGAAACGAAAATATCTTTTTGACCAGTAATATTCATATAATACATATAAGAATTAAAAGCCAGCAAAAATAAAATTGCAATAATATAGGTGTTTTTTGGTTTTCCGTAAACTTTGTTATTAGTCAAATCTTTAATAATATAAGCTGCATTATTATCTAACAGTGCAATAATCTCTGTATTTGGTTTTATGTGTTTACCAATTACATCAGCTACTCTAAAATTCATCTCAGGCAAAACTATAGTTTATTGATCACAATTTAAGAGTTTCGTAGAACTTAGTCTTTACAAAAATATTTAAAAAATACACAAAATGTTTTTATGAAAAAATTAAAATCTATTAAAATTTCGATTTTAAAACTTAAGTTTATTTTACCTTAAAGAAATATATGTTGTTTTTCTTATATTTCATATAAAATTCTGCCATATAATCGTTAGGACTATATTTTGTTAAACCATCTAATCCAAATTTAAAGGTTCGTTTTCCATTTAATTTACCTTTATTTAATACAGTTTTTCGCACATAAGAACCTGTTTCAATATCTATAAAATATACACATAAAAAACCTTTTTGACCGTCTTGATAATATTTTAAAGGAATGCCTTGTTGTTTTTTTAAATTCTGTTTTCTTTCTACAAAAAAGAATAATGCATTATTTTCATTAAACCAAATTTTATATCCCATTGAACCTTTGCCGTATGTTCCTTTTTGTTTTTTCGGCAACTTTTTTATCCATAATAAGTTATGGGCTGAATCAAGTTTGCAAATAATAATGTTTTCGAAATGATAAAAGGTCGAAACGCTATTACTCATGCCAAAAAACTCACGTTCATTTTGAGTAGATTGTTGTTCGCCAATAATAAATCTACTACCATCTTTAAGAAAGATTTGTTCTTTTAATACTAAATCATTAATTCCAGCTTTATTTTTATTTTCTTTTCTATCAGCTTTTTTCTGTGCAAAATCTGATTCAAAAGATTTTATTAAATCTAATGAAAATTCATGCTTTTTATTTATAAGCACAAATCCAGAATCATTAAATAAGATATGTTGTAATCCATTAGAATTAATTGATGAATACCCAGTGCCAACTCCAGTTATTTTAAATTCTATACCGTTAAAATAATAGGCATAAATTGAATATTGACCAAGTTTAGATTCTTCTAAATAAACGTTTTGAAGTTTTAGAGTGTCAATCAACTTTATGTTGATATTTCTTGTTTCTAGGTCATTTTCATAAAACTTGACTAATAGTTGTGATGGATTTTTTATTAAATGTAAGCTAAAAGCTTCTCCCTTATTAGTAATTCCATAACCCCAATTGTCCATTTGATCTTCTTTTAAGGGCATTTTGAATTCTTTGCCCCAATATTTTTTCCAATTTTCATCGAAAACAAAAAATCCAAGCTCATCAAAATTTTCCTTGTTGTTTTTTTTTAATGGAATTAATTTATAACGTATTAATATTTTTTTTTGATCTTTTGAAAATTGAACTTCAAATCTAAAATTATATCCTAAATCAACAATTTTTTTAGGTTTTGTTCTTGAGGTATTTCATTTCTACTTATTGTAAGTTCTCTTGAAGTTTCAAATAAATTTATTGGTTCGAGAAATAAACCTGTATTCTTATTGATTTCTCTAACCTTTAAAAACTCTTTTTTGTTTTTTTGATCAAATTCAGAATACAAATAATAAAGTTTTTTGTACCATTCAAAAATCTTTTGATACTTCGCATCTTTATGAAAATCAGAATATTTCTTTTTATTAAGCTGCTTTTTTAATGAAGTACTAAACAATTCCAATTCTACTTTGTTTTTATCAACTTTAATAGAGACGACTTGTCCGCTATCGTTCACAAAAAACTGCTTGTGCTCTGCATAAGAATATCCATAAGGTTTTCCTTCTGTTGTATAAGATGTCGCGTATGGTCCGTTTTGTGCTTGTACTATTGAACTATAGACAAAAATGATATAGAAAAATAAACTAAATTTCATATGATGAATTAATATTTACAAGGTCAAATTTAAAGAGAATTTTCAATAATTTTTTTTATATTAATTGTATAAACATTTCAATTTATTAAAATCTATTTGTAATCTTAAGTAATAGAACTTTAATCAATTAAAAAAGCTATATGAGTTGTTACTTTAATCTAAATTGGTGTATTAAAATTAAGATTCACGGTTCCCGCAATAGCCATCGCTTCGCTTTTTACTAACAATTAGGTGCCATTGATTATCGTTAAACCTGTAATTTTCACTATTTGTAAGACGAATTTTCAACTAATAATTTATATTGCACTCTATCTTGTTATCCCATTAATTTATATTTAAAAAACTGTCATTTAAGGCTTTCAAAAATCTCATTCACTTCGTCTATTAAATCATTTATGTTTTTGTCAAAACATGTATTGTCAATTTTTTTTTGTTTTTTAAAATATAAAATTGTTCTGCACAAATAAAGACTCATATAAGATTCATTAATTAATCCAAGTTTAAATGCTTGTTTTAAAGTAGAAAAGTGTTTAAGTCTATTATTTAAATCCGAATGATGGATTACTGTTATTGGTGCTAACTTTGATTTTATTGATAAATCTATCGGATAGCCATATAATGTTAAATATTCGTCAATTAAATGTATATTTATTGAATCAATAATCAATACGTTTTTTTGTGCTTCAATATATAATGAATCATTTATGTTATAAGAATAATTTTCAATTAATGATTTTCGCCTTGAATTTTGTTCTCTATCAAAAATATATTCTAAAAAAATATTTTTAAGGGAATCTGAAATTAAGTTTTTAACATTAATATTTTCGATTTGTCCAAAACTAATATATGAGATACAATTCATCAAAAGAATTTTAAATAAATGACAATATGTTTTTTTAAACAAATTAAATTTAATACGTATTTTCATAAATGAATTTATTTAATATTTATTGTTTTAGATTAAGTTTGTGAAATTTTTGGCAATGTTAAATAAGCTCAAATTTTGTGTTAATATTGTTGCATAATCAATCGATTGTAACACAATTATACATTGCTTTATACTTTTTATATGTTTCATAAAATTTGCTAGTTTTCGGTAGAGTACCTTTAGGTTTATATAAGTTTTCTTTTTCAAAATATGGTGAAATACCCAACTCGTTACAACGCAAAAAGTAAGTGTTGCAATCAATATTCTCATCCATATTTCCAACATGTTGACCATAATACTCATATAATCCGTTGAAGGTGTATAGCAGTCTATCTATTCCTGCAGCAAAAGTTTTAGGTGATAGTTTTCCAAGTTTAACTTGTGTAAACAAGAAATCTCTGTTATACGAAAACCATTCTGGACTCGAATGTAATATAAAATGTGAAATCATCGGATTCCTCTGACTAGCTGGAAAGTGCTCAATTGTAAATCCATGAATTTTAATCAAAGAGTCCATATATGCTAAATTTTTTCTATCTAATTTCCAAATACTGTCTTTCAAAGCATTAATTTCATTTTGATTTAAATTTAGTTTAACTAACGAATCCTTTAAAAATAACCTGAGTTTTTGATCAATACTATCAAAATACTTCCATTTGTTAAGCAAATATACTTGTGTAGAATTGTCTATTTTACTTGCTTCTTTTTTCCTTGCTTCATTTATAATATTATTTTTAGTAGATAAAGATATATTTTTAAAGTAAAAAGTATCTTTTGCCAAATTTTTTGAAAAATAAAGTGCATATAAAATTTTAATTGCCCTTAACGTATCATCTAGTTCTGACAATGTTCTAGCATAAAAATACAAATCATTTTCAAAAACTTTCAAATTCATTTGTAAAAGGTTTTCATAATATTTTTTTGCTTCTTTAAAATCTTGCTCATAAAAATAAAACATGGCTTCGTTCCTATATTGGTAATATGTTATATAGTTTAACGAATCTTTACTATTCTCTTGAGAAAAAAACACATAAAAACTACTTTGTAAAAACAAAAGAATATATAATAAATGTTGAATAAAATTTTTATACTTCATTATGTATTTAAAAGACTTAAAGATATGAATAAATAATAAATTTTAATTAAATATCTTACTCATTCAAATTCCAATTGTATTCTAAATAGTTGATTTTAGCGTTTTTATTGAGGGTAATTTCTGTATATTCTTGAATAAATTCAATTAAATTAGGGAAATCTTCTTTGTACCATGAAAATAAAGCGGACAATTCTAATTGTTCTGAGCTGATTTTATTTCTTTTTTTGTCATTTAAAAAGGTTTTACAAGCTGTGTTTAATTGTTGTTCAATGTCCTTTGAAGTAATGGCTTTATTCAATAAAATTGGACAAGAAAATGAAGCACAATTCAATAAAAAATGTATTCTTGCGTCTTTACTTTCTTTTCTAATAATTTTATTTTCTAATTCGTTTAAGGTAAGGAGCTTGTTTTCATAAGGAATCATTGGGAGTTCCCATGCATTTTTATTTTCCACTTTTATTTCTTTTATACTTTTAAGAGGATAATGTTTGACAATCAATTGAATAGTATAAAAATTATATAAGTTTACCCAATAACTTTTTTTTTCATTAAGACTCCAATCTTTGGAAAAAGGATGATTTTTAAAATATGTAGTACATTCATTTAAAAGTTTTGTGTTTTTTTTTAGTGCTTTGTAGTTCGCATTTCCTTGTTTACTAACATATTGATTTAGTAGAAGATTCCAGGGTTCATATTTTAATTCTTGTGAAAATGCCTTTGAGGAAATAGATGCAGATAAAAAAAATAAAAGAAGAAGTTTCATTTATGGTTTACAAATTAACGTGTCATAAATGGGTGAATAAGCTCCCCATAAGCCAATTGCACCTCCTTTTATATTTGTTGGAATATTTGCTGGAGAAGCAAAGGGATTTCCTCCACTGCTCAATTGAACGTATTTTTTTTCTAAAAATTCATACACACCCAAATCCATCTTTGAAAATTTTATCACAACCGTATCGTTTAGTTTGAATAGTCCTCGATATTTTTGGTCTAAACTTTCGTCTTTCATTGTCATAGGGTTTTCGTACCAAAAATCAAAACTTATGCCATTAATAAATTTATCGTCAAAAACTGGGTTAAAAGTTTTGGTGAAGGAAAGGTCAATGTCTTCACCGTCAGCGTTTTTATTTATTCTTTTGACTTCCCATTTATATGCATCACCAACGGCGATTGGGTCTGTCAATCGAGCATAGGAATAACCATAGTTTGGTACATCGCCTTTGTCAATCCAATAAACAGAATCAAGTGGAGTAGGAGGAGGTATATTTGCTTGAGAGGTAAAAGTTTGCCCATTGTATTGAATATTTAATGAATAAGTTTTACCGACTTCTCCAACAAATGTTGGGTCGAAAGTAGTATAAACACAAATTTTATATTTTTTTATTTCCTCAATACTAACTCCAAAATATTCAGCAAAATACAGTTCTGCACCTGGTGGTAGGTTATCGCTACAAATTTCAATTAATTCTATGGTTTTTTCTCCGTTACTTACGGTGATTGTGGCACCAGAAATAAAATTGCTTAAAAAGGCATTAATGTCAGTCGGTGCATAAATATCTTTAGTTTTAGATAGTAGAACGAAAGGGGCTGTTCCAGTTTCAATATTACCGTCAACAACAACTAATTCTTCATAGCCAGGGATGTCAATTCTCACTTCTTTTTCGCAGGAGAAGAAACCCAACAAAAACAAAGTAGAAAAAAAATAAATTATCTTTTGCTTCATATTAAAATTCAAAATTCCATGTTATACTTGGTAAAATTGGAAATAAACTCACTTGTTTGGCAGTAATTTTGAAATCACCTTTAAGTAATTCTCCGTCATTGTCAATGTAAATAAAATAAGGATTAGCTCTATTATAGACATTATAAATAGAAAAATTCCAGTTACTTTTTACTTTTTTCTTTATTTTTTCCGTCTCTCCATTGGTTTTGTTTATTTTATTTTTAAATTCTTTTCCATACCAAGTTAATGAAAGATCTAAACGATGGTAAGGAGCCATACGAGTTGAATTTCTTGATCCATAATGAAATACCAAATCTTGTTCGTGAACGTACCATGCAGTAGGAAGTGTAAGGGTATTTCCTGAAGCATAAACAAAAGTGAGTGAAAACACTAATCTTGTATTAATTTTATAGCTTGAAACTATAGAAAGATCGTGTCTTCTATCGTATTTTGCAGGAAAAGGATCTTCTTGAATCAATGGAAAATAACGTTCTGTTTTAGACAAGGTATAACCAATCCAACCTGTAAAATCACCGATATTCTTTTTGATAAACAATTCAATTCCAGCACTATATCCTTCTCCAGAAACCAATAAATTATCTGTATTGTCTTTTACGTTGTCTTGTGGTAAAGCTCCTTGTTTAAATTCCAAAAGATTAAACATTTTTTTATAGTAAAGTTCTATTGAAGTTTCAAAAACATCATCTAAAAAATTATGAAAATAGCCAATTGAGGCCTGCCATCCTTTTTGTGGTTTTACTAATTCAGTTGAGGGATACCAGATGTCTGTTGGCATAGAAACAGCACTTAATGAAGCCAAATGAATGTATTGATAATTATAGGTATAACCAGCTTTAATTGAAGAATTTTTTCCAAGTGAAAAACGCCCCGAAATTCTTGGTTCAAGACCTTGATAAAACTGAATTATTTCGTTTTTTTTAAAGGTTTTTGTGCTATCTAAACCGTTAATTAAACTAGGATAATATCGGGTGAATGGTCCAGTAAAATGATAAAAATTATAACGTAATCCGATATTTAATTTTATTGCATCGTTCACATCAACTTCATCAAGAAGATAAAGAGCTGACTCATGACTTTTTAAACTTTGAGCTGTTCCAGTATCAAAAACTGTTTCGTTTTGTTTTGCAGATACACTTGAAGGGATAAAGGTATGAAAAACATAATCCGCTCCCCACTTGATTTTATTTCTAGTATTCCAAAAATAAGTAAAGTCAATTTTGCCTCCATAATCTCTTATCCCTGATTTGAGTTCAAATTGAAAGATATCCTGTTCTGAAATAAATTTAAACATATAATCAGTCATACTTGCAGTAATATTACAAAAAAGTTTAGGTGAAAAAATATGATTCCATCTAGTGGCCAATATTGCATTACCCCAAGGCATTTTAATCATTAAATCATTTTTTGAGTTTCCAAATGAAAATTGATCTTTACCATAATAAGCACTAAAAAAAAGTTTGTCTCTTTTACTTAACCTATAATTAAGTTTTAGATTATAATCATGAAAATAGTAGCCAGAGCCATAGAAACTCGAATTTTTTGGTATCGCTGCTTTCATTATTAAATCAATATATGTTCTTCTAGCTGAAATCATGAATGAACCTTTGTCTTTTACAATTGGTCCTTCAACAGCAAGTCTTGAAGAAATTGCACCTAAACCACCTTTATATTTAAATTCTTTGTTGTTTCCTTCTACCATACCTACTTCAAGTACAGAGGACATTCTACCTCCAAAATTTGCTGGAATACCTCCTTTGATAAGATTCACCGTTTTAACAGCATCTGAGTTGAAAACGGAAAAAAAACCAAACAAATGAGAAGCGTTATACACTAATGCTTCATCAAGTAAAACTAAATTTTGATCAGGACCTCCACCTCTTACATAAAACCCTTGTCCACCTTCACTAGCAGAACTTACTCCAGGAAGTAATTGAATTGTTTTAATAATATCTACTTCACCCATGAAAGCGGGTAACATTTTAATTTGTTCAATATTTAATTCAATTTGTCCAATTTTAGTTGATTCTATGTTTTCTCCTTTTTTAGCTTTAACAACTACTTCTTTTAAGTTTAAAGATTTAGGAGGTAGTTCAACAGAATAATTTTGGTTGATATTTAAATCAATGATTTTTTTCACTGTGTCACTTTCAGAAGAATAAAAAAGGACTTCATATTCACCTTTTAAAACAGATAAAGAATAAAATCCATAAGAATTTGTAACAGTTCCTTTATTTATAGAAGGAATAAATATTTTAGCGCCAACAGCACTTTCTCCGCTATTTTGTAAACTAATTGTTCCACTTAAGGTGCTTTTTTCTTGTGAAAAACAGGTGAAATTGAAAAGAAAAAAAAGTAATAAAAAAAGCTGTTTTCGATAAAAAACAGCTTTAAAATTTTGGGGAGGATGATGGGTTTCGAACCCACGACCTTCGGAACCACAATCCGACGCTCTAACCAACTGAGCTACAACCTCCATGGAAAAGTGTTGCAAAATTATAAATATTTTCTGAATTAGAGATAGATAATTGGTTAAAATTTTACAAAACAAATTTCTAATTAGTGAGAGCATTGTTTACCCTTTTACTTTTGGTATTCTAAAATAATCGGAATCTTTATGGGCTGCATTTTTTAAGGCATCTTTTTGAGTGATGCTCTCAACAGCATTGTCTTCTCTAAGAACGTTGATTTCTTCGGTCATGAAAATTAGGGGTTCCACTCCCGTTGTATCAACTTTATTGAGTAAATCCATAAAGTCAGTTATTTTTTCTAAATCTTCTTGCATTTGATTGAGTTCTTCTTCTTTCACTTCTAAACGAGCAAGATGAGCAATGTGGAGAACGGTGGACTTATCGATTTTCATTATAATCAAGTAAAAAAGACAAATTTACAAAAAAGAATTACTTTCGCATTAAATACCAAAAAAATCAAGATGAAATCAAATGTTAAAAATCGTTTTTTAAAATATGTTCAAATAGATACTGAAGCTGATCCACTTTCAGAATCTTGTCCTTCTTCAATGAAACAGAAAGATTTAGGAAATTTATTAGTTAAGGAACTAACTGAACTGGGAATTGATAATGCTTTTATGGATGAATATGGATATGTCTATGCAAAAATCCCTTCTAATTCTAATAAAATGAAAATTCCAAAATTATTCTTTTGTGCTCACATGGATACAGCTCCCGATTGTAGTGGAAATAATGTAAAACCATTAGTTCATGAAAAATGGAATGGTGAAGATATTGTACTTCCTGATGATAATTCAGTGATAATTAGTCGAAAAAATCATCCTTATCTTAAAGAAAAAATTGGAGAAGACATTATTACAGCAAGTGGAAAAACATTGTTAGGAGCTGACGATAAAGCGGGCATTGCAATAATTATGGATTTTGCAGAAAAAATTGTTTTAAACAAAGACATTTCTCACGGTGAAATAAGAATATTGTTTACACCTGATGAAGAAATTGGAAGAGGAGTGGATAAAGTAAATACTGAAATTTTAGATGCTGATTTTGGATATACTTTAGACGGTGGGGAATTAGGAACTATTGAAGATGAAACTTTTTCTGCCGATTTTATTAGTTTTAAAATAAATGGAGTCGCCACGCATCCTGGCTATGCAAAAGGAAAAATGAAAAATGCTTCAAAGATTCTCGCTGATTTTTTAAGTGCTTTACCTTCAGATTCTTGGTGTCCTGAAGCAACTGACGGAAGAGAAGGGTTTGTTCATCCAGTATCTATAAAAGGGGGATTAGAAACTGCGGAAATCTCTTTCATTATTAGAGATCACGATACAAAAAAACTTGTTGAATATAAAAATCGTTTGATAGAAATTTTAACTCAAGTAATAGAAAAATACGAAGGATCTTCTTTCACTTTTCAATTAATAGAACAATACCGAAACATGAAAGAAATTTTATCTCAATTTCCTTTTGTTGTCGATTATGCTATTGAGGCGATGAAAAGAGCAAATATCAAAACAAAAAATACGATTATAAGAGGTGGAACTGATGGCTCAAGATTGTCGTTTATGAACCTCCCTTGTCCTAATTTATTCACTGGTGAAATGGGAATTCATTCAAAAGAAGAATACGTTTCAGTTCAAGACATGGAAAAGGCAGTTTCCACACTAATTGAGTTGGTTCAAGTTTGGGAAGAAAAAACAAATTAATTAATTAAATATTATACTACCAACACGAATCATTGTACTTTCAAATTCTATAGCAATTTTATAGTCAGAACTCATTCCCATTGAAAGGTGTTCAAAGTCTGGATTAAAAGTGAAATATTTACTTTTAATAACTTGGAAATAATTATATAAAGATTGAAATTCTGTACGAATTTGCTCCTGATCTATCACATTGCTTGCCATACCCATAAGTCCAACTATTCGTATGTTGTCTAATTTTATAAAAGAATCGTTTTCTAATAAATTACATACTTCTTCGAAATTCATACCGAATTTTGTTTCTTCTTGTGCAATATGCATTTGAAGTAAACAATCAATAGTCCGATTGTGTTTTTTGGCTTCTTTATCTATCTCAACCAACAATTTAAAACTGTCAACAGAATGAATCAAATGAACAAAAGAAGCAATCAATTTAACTTTATTTGTTTGAAGGTGTCCGATTAAATGCCAATGAATTTCTTTTGGTAAACTTTCGTGTTTTTGGATTAATTCTTGAACTCGATTTTCTCCAAAATCTTTCTGACCAGAATTGTACAATTCTAAAATTTCAGAAACAGGTCTGGTTTTTGAAACAACGATTAAAGTTACTTGTGTTGGAATAGAGTTTTTTATTTGATTTAAATTATGTATTAAATTACTCATTTTTAAATTAAATTTTTACTTACTTTTTCTATTGATTTACTTTATTTGGTGAATTTAGAATAAAATTCTTTTTCTTGTTTTTCTTTTAAGTGAATTAAATCGTTGGGGACTTCCCTTTTCCATCTTTTGTGTGACCACATCCAATATTCTGGTTTAGATAAAATCGCCTCTTCTAGAAGTTTAGTGTGTTTTTCGGTGATTTCACCCCATTTACAGAGTTGAGGTTTTTCTGTGATTAATTGAAACTTCATTTCATAATATCCTCGTTTTACTTTATACATAGTAAAATAAACTACAGCAAAATTATGTTGATGTGCAAGAAGTTCACAACCAAATAAAACTGCTGTTTGTTGATTCAAGAAATTCATCCAATAAGATTTATTGCTGTCTGGAGGAGATTGGTCTGAAAGAATTAATGTGGCAATTGGTTTTTCAAATTTTTGTTTATAAAAGTCTTTAACGAGTTTAGCATGAATAATTCGCATTCCAAACCGAGCTCTTCTTTCGTTGAGTTTTTTGTCCCAAAAAGCATTACTCAAAGGCATTCCTATACCAACTGCTTGGTGAGGGAATAAAAAATTTTGAGCACAAACAAGCCATTCCCAATTATTATAATGACCAGAAACTAACAAAACAGATTTGTTTTTTTGATAGAGTACATCAATGATTTCTTTATTGTTTACCAAAATTCTTTTTCTTAATTCTTTTTCAGAAATGCTGATGTTTTTTATTCCTTCTATTAAGATGTCACAAAAATGTCTATAAAATCGTTTTTTAATTGTTCTGATTTCTTCTGTGGATTTGTCTGGAAAAGAACGTTTGAGGTTAAAGTCAACAACTTTCCCTCGATAAGAATAGATATGAATAAAAATAAAACTCAACAAATCAGAAAATAAATATAAAACTCCTAAAGGTAACTTAGATAAAGGAAGCACAAAGAGGTAATAAATTAACTTTCCTGACATAGTACAAAGTTAAGATTTATTGTGGTTTGATAAGAGGGTGTTAGTTTAATTTATGTCTTAACCTTAAAAATGGAATTTCAATAAAATAATGAAGTAAAATAGCAAAGAAGAATGTGAAAATGAGGTAATAATAAAGAATAAAATTATTATTTGGAACAATAAAGCTAAAATATTTTAAAAAAAATGGAATAAAAATTATTTGCATAAAACTAAGATTGATTAAGTATAAGCTATAGGATATTTTTGAAATAAAATAAAATAAGTAATTCAAAGTTTTAGGAGGTAAAAAATCTTTATTTGATAAATAGGGTAATAAAAATAATATTGCAATTGATTCTAATGTAAAGTAGAGTGGAGGATAATTCCATAGTTTTAATTCGATTGAAAGAATACAAATCAATCCAAGAAAAAGGGATAATAAAGAAAACTTTTTCCAAAAGTTGTGAAAATAAATGTAAAAAATTGAAACTAAAAAACCAAAAATTATAGAATCAAATCTAAATAAAATAATTTTTCTAAATTCTTCTTTTAAAGAAGAGTAAATTCCTAGTTCATAATATGTTATCCTAAGTATTATTGAAATAAACACAAAAAATAAAAACACACTAATAAAGTATTTTAGTTTATCAATTTTAAAAAAGTTGTTTAGAATTAAAACTAAAGGTAAAAAAATGTACATCCACTCTTCAATACTCAAACTCCACGCTTCTTTAAAAAATGATGGATGACTAGTGTAGAAATTTTGTATAAATATAACATATTTGTAATTAAAAGCTGAAAAATCTTGTTTTGTGACTATATAATAAATTAATATTAGAAATAATATTACAAAATAAGAAGGAAGGGTTTTTGTCCATCTAAAAATCAAAAAATGTAAGATATTTAACTTATTGGTTCTAATTTTTTCAATTAAAATATTTCCAATTAAAAATCCACTCAAAACAAAAAAAACACTTACACCATCTATTCGAATTTTATAAAGATTATACTCAAAACAATATATTCTTAAATGCGAATATAAAACTAGTAAAATAGCAACACTTCTTAAAATATCTAAACCAATGATTCTATTTTTATTCATTTTTTCTTGATTCTAAATATTTTTTCAAATTTATTGATTTAAATCATCTTTTGTATTAAAAAAAGATATTATCTTTGTTTAGAATTAATCTAAATAAAATTCAAAAATGTCATTTTTTTTCAATAAAATAGAACAAAATAATTTTTCGAATAGACTAGAAGATGTGATTTTAGAAAAAAAAAAAGAATGTTGTAAAAAATACAAGAAAAAGGGTGAGTTTTGTAAAAAATGTCCCAAAAAGTAAAAAAGAAATTTATTTTACGAAAGCTCTTATTGAAATTTCACTTATCTTAGGAATGGTATTAGCTGTTACTGTTACAGTTTTAATAATTTCATTTTCTTGACCTGGTTTAGGGTGAAAACCAACTTCTATAAAATCTGATGCACCAGGTGGTATTGGTTTTTCTGGTTTGTGTGGGGTAGTACAACCACAACTAGCAGAAACATTTTCAATAATTAAAGGATTTTTTCCAGTATTAGTTACTTTAAATTTGCAAGAATTTTCTGAATCTGGTTTTACGTTGCCAAAATCATGTCTTAATTTATCAAATTTCATCGTAGTAGAAGATCTTTTTTCTTCTTCAATTCGTTTTTTTTCTTCTTCCTGAAATTGTTTAAGTGTTTCTTGCAATTCTTTTTCTGATTGTCCTCTCGCAGCGATTGCTGATTCAATTTTTTCTGATTTTTTCTCAGAATTATTACATGAATAAAAAGTAACTATTATCAAAAAACACATTAAAAACTTCATAATATTTATTTTTTGGCAAAATTAATTTTTTAATTGGAATTTATCAAATTCACTTGATTCAATAGTTTTTATTGCTTTTTGAAGAATGTCATTTTCCTCATTAAACAATTGATAAAATTCTGATATTCCCCAAATATCTTGGGCAATCATAGCTTTTAACCTCAAATCAATTGATTTTTTGTTTTTTTGATATTCTTCTTTATTGATCGTAATTTCTTTGTCTTCTTTCTGAACAAATTGAAAAAAATCTTCAATTAACTCATTTGAAACACTAAAATTATTTTTATATGAAACAAAATCTTGATAATTTTTTTTCAATTGAGTTCTATTTTTTTGAACATATGTCAATCCAAACGAATTGAAATAGCCACCTCTAACTAATTTTCTGTAAAATTCTGTCATTTTGTTTGTATCAAGAGGAACAAAAACATCAGGCATTATACCACCTCCACCATAAACAATCCTCTTATTAAGTTTTGTAAAATGGCGTAAACTGTCATTAAATTTAATTGAGTCTTGATTACTTAATTCACCATTCAAATATCGTTCATAATAATCATTTTTGTAGGAGTCTTTATCATCATAAGGTTTTTGAATAAATCGACCACTTGGAGTGTAATATCTTGCAATTGTTAATCGGATTTGTGAACCATCGTTCAAATTGATTGGACGTTGAACAAGTCCTTTACCAAAAGATCTTCTTCCAATAATTAATGCTCTATCCCAGTCTTGTAAGGCTCCTGAAACGATTTCACTTGCTGAAGCAGAATGTTCATTAATTAATACAATCAATTTCCCTTCTTCCCAATTCCCTTTTGTCCCTGAGTTTAGGTCACTTCTTGGTTGACTTCTACCTTCTGAATAAACGACTAATTTATTATCTGATAAAAATTCATCAGCAACAGATCTAGCTGTATAGAGTAAACCTCCACCATTGTCTTGTAAATCAAAAATTAAGTTTTTCATGCCTTGACTTTTAAGGTCTTTTATTCCTTTTTGAATTTCTTCTGTGCTGGTTTTTGAAAAACTTGACAGTTTAATGTAACCCGTTTGATCATTAATCATGTAATAGGAATCAACTGAAAAAATTGGAATTTTATCTCTTGTAATGGTGTAATCAAGTAATTTTTTTTCACCTTTTCGCAAAATTTCAATTTCAACCTTCGTGCCTAATTCACCTAATAGTTTTTCTCTTACTTGACTGTTTTTAATTCCAATACCAGCTACTTTCTTTTTTTCAATATTAATAATTTTATCACCTGAAAGAATACCTAATTTCTCAGAAGGTCCACCAGCAATAGTTTGCACTACGACGATAGTGTCTTTCAAAATCTGAAAACGTATTCCAACTCCAACAAAGCTTCCATTTATTTTTTCATTTGCATCATCTACTTCATCTTTAGGGATATAGGTGGAATGAGGGTCTAACTTTTCAAGCATTGCGATAATAGCTGCATCAGCAATTTGATTGTGATTGACTGAATCAACATAAGATTTATCAATATGTGAATATACTTCTAATAATTTTAATTCGTTTGGACTGGTTTTGCTCTGAGTTTGAGAATATATTGTAAAACTTAATAAAAATTGGAAAATAAAAATGTGTTTTTTCAACATATCTTGTAATTTTGAATGGTGTGAATAATATTTTAGCAATTGTTTCTTAAAATATGAAAAATAACTTAAACAAAAGTATAAAAAAATTGTTTTGTTTGTTTCTTTTTTTATTGGCTTGTTCAAAAATGCAAGCACAAATCAAAGAATTTGATCAATTAGAAATGTGGTTTGACCAACAGCATTATAATAAAGTGTTTAAAAAATCAATAAAATTAATAGATAACCCCGAATACGATTATTCTTTATTGCCATTGTATTATAAAACTTTGAGTTCTTTGCAATTGGCAAAAAATGTGTTTTGGCATAAAAGAAATCCAAATACAATTAAAGATGCAGAAAAAAATTTAAAATTAATTAAAACAAATAGTGATGGTTCTAAAATTTGGAATGCTCATTATTATGAGTTAATTTTTTTTAAAAGAGATATGATTCATTGGTTAGAAGAAATTAAAGAACAGAAAAACGAAGTCCTTTTTCAACAAATAAACAATTTAATTGAAGCATATTTAAGTGAATTACCCGATATTATTGAAGAAGGAGATAAGAATAAGGTTAAAGAATTTATAAGTAATGAGTTGGATTCAAAAAACTCAAGCAAAATAAGAGAAAAAATTGTAAAAACCTCCATGAAATATCTGGGTGTACCATATAGGTACAATGGACAAAATTCTGATGGTTTTGATTGCAGTGGTTTTTCTGGCTTTGTTTATAAACAAAACGAGATAGAAATTCCACGAAGTGCTCAAGAGCAGTATAATAAAAGCCAACATTTAAAGTTTGATCAAGTTAAAAAAGGTGATTTAATATTTTTTTCTAATGGAACGAGAATTTCTCATGTAGGTATAATAGTTTCCAACAAAGGCGAACCATTAATTATGATACATTCCAGTTCGACAAATGGAATTGTTGTTACTGAAATCGAGAAGTCTGTATATTGGCAAAAAAGAATTGCAGGTTATGGTACATTTTTTAAATAAAAATTTAAATGTATGAAAACTAAAAAATTATTCATATACTGATTAAAAGTAAAAGCAAGGAAAGTTTTATATTTTAGCTTCTATTATATATTTCTTGATAAACTATACTTATAGTAAAAATAGAAAGGGATAAATAAACCCAAATTAAATGACTAAATAATGAAAATCCTGTTAATATCAAAATAATAATCAAAAATAAAGCCGATGCTATGTGAAATGTTTTAAAAAACAAATGATGATTTGATTTATACCTAAATGTAAGAGTAAAAATTGTTGCAATTATCATTCCCAAAAAACCAAATTTGGAAAATGTAATGAAATCAATCCATTTTAAACAAGCAAAACACCAAATAAGTAAAGAACAAAATGAAAGCGAATTAGAAATAATTTTCAGTGAATATTTTAATTTTTTTGATAACAATACAGTATTAAAAAAAATGAAAAATCCTACTAGATAAAAGAATTTTAATAAGAATTCTAATAGACTTAGTTTTTCAAAAAAATATAAAAATAATAGAAGTATTAATGAGAAAATGGATAAAAAATATAAATATGTAATTAATTTATTTAACATTTAAATAATTTTTACACCCAATACACATACATCATCTACTTGGTCGTAATCTCCTTTCCATGAATCAAATTTTTCTTGAACCAAAACGGATTGTTTTTCCATTGGTAAATAAGCAATTTCTTTTAAAAACTCTTTAAAAGGTTTTGATTTTAATTTTTTACCTTTTTCACCACCAAACTGATCGACATATCCATCAGTAAATTGATAAATACAATCACCTTTTTTTAATTGAAATTCATGTTGAGAAAAAGGTGTGGCATGAGAAAAATATCCTATTGGTTGTTTGTCTGGTTTTAATTCTATTAATTCATTATCTCTTACAATAATACAATCATTATTTGCTCCACTATATTTTAATAATAATGTATCTTGATTTAAAGAACATAAACTCATGTCCATTCCATCTTTTACATCAACTTCTCCCTTTTTATCAAAAGAACGTACGACAATATCTCTCAATTTATCTAAAATTTCTGAGGGCTCTGTTAACTTATGTTCATTCACACAACGCAATAATGCAGCATTACCAACGATACTTACTAAAGCTCCTGGTACACCATGACCAGTACAATCTAAAACAGAAAAAATAATTTGATTTTCTTTTTTTCTTGCCCAATAAAAGTCGCCACTTACAATGTCTTTTGGTCTATAAAAAACGAAAAAATCTGAAAAATATTCATGCATTCTTTCATCAGGGAGTATAGTTTCTTGAATTCTTTTAGCGTAAACAATACTATCCACAATATCTTTTGACTTTTGTTCTATTTCTATTTTTTGAACTTCAAGAATTTTATTTTGTTCGGCAATTTCATGTGTTCTTTCTTGTACAATTCCTTCTAATTTTAAATTTTGATTTTTTACTCGTTGAATACTTATTTGAATAGAACTATATATCAAAAATATAATAATTATTATATAAGTTAGATATGCCCACCAAGTACGATACCAAGGTGGTAAAATTGTGAAATTAATTTTAAGTGTTTTGCTTACAAAACCATAATAGTTTTTGGCTTCAACAATTAAGGTGTAATTACTTTCTGGAAGTTTTTGAAAATTAGCAAAATTCATGAATGACCAGTCAGACCATTTGTCGTTATAATTCAATAATTTATATCTGTACTCAATTTTTTTTATACCTGAAAAAGTATTTGCATGAAAAGAAAAGTAAATTGAATTTTTATCAAAAGGAATTGGATTTTCTATATTAGCATTATTATAATTGTAATAAAAACATTGGTTATTTATCTTAATTTCATCAACTTGTATTTTAAATTCTTTATTTATGCTTTCAATGTTTTTTTCATTTAGAATAAAAACTCCTTTATTTCCAGCAAGCCAAGTTTCATTTTGACTTCTATATTGAATATCAAAAATTGCATCTGCTTTTAAGTGTTGAAGGTTAGACAATGGCCATTCCACACACTCCCATTTGTTATTTACTTTTTTTATCCAACATGTATGAAAAACACTATTTGAATTGTCGTCTTCAACTGAAGTTACAATCCACATACGATTCTTCTCTTTTTCGTTGTAAAGTCTGAAAACAGCTAAGTTGTTATCTCCAATGAATTTTCTATTAAATTCAATAAACGGTAGTAGTTGAGTGTATGATTTGTTTAGATAATACAAACCCGTTGTCATACCTATATAAACTTTGTTTTCAAACACTTCAATTCTATAATTAGAAATAATGTTTTGGTACAAAGTTTTAAATCTTCCTTCTAAAATATTATAAATTAATATACCTTTATTTTCTACACCTAAAATTACATTTCCTTTAAAATATTTTAAACTTCTAACATTTTCATTAATATCGTCTTTTAGAATAATATTTTCCCACGTAGTTTCATTTTTTAATTTTAATAATAAAAAAGAACCTTCACAGCCCACATAAAATTCACTTTTATTGTTAGGATTTTGAATTATACTCCAAGCATAAATATTTAAAATTAATTTTTTTGTTTTATTATAAGGATTAAACTCATAAATCCCATCATCAGCAATTACAATATTTTTTTTACCAAAAGGAGTATTAAAAGATTTAACTTCCCAAACAGATTGATCGAATAAATTGGTGTTTTCAAAAGTTTTATCAAAAGTGTTGTTTTTTTGTTTAAGTAATCCTATTGTTGACAATCCTAAATAAGCAAATTGGTTATTGAAATTGATTTTATAAACATAATCAGTAATCCCAAAGTTTTTATTTAAATAGGTCAATGGGGAAGAGGTTTCAAAAAAGTGTAAACCATTATCTAAACAAATCCACAAATTATTCTCAATTCCTTTGAAAAAATGATTAACTTCTAAGTTTTCCATCCCATCATTTGTTGAAAATTGTCTGATAGGATTAAATTTGTCATCAAGAACGTATAGTCCGTCCAATTTTGTACCAATCAAATATTGGTTATGGTATTCTTTAAAACTTTTGATATATTTAATTCCTAATTCATTAAATTTGTTCTGAATATCATGATTATCAGTTAAACTTTTATAATTTAAAAGATAATTAAAGGTTAAATTGTCTTGTGTGATTAAAACCAATTGTTGATTTTTCTTAATGCAACCTCTAATATTTTGTAAAACATTTTTTGAATTGTTTTGGATATTATTAAATTCTTTAGTGATTAAATTAAAATTTAAATACACAAATCTGTTAAAGTCTGAATTATGATTTAATATCAAGAAAAAATTATTTTCGTCAGCCAGTACACAAGATATAAATGAAAAATCTTTATATTTAGTAGGTATTGAAATAGTATTTATATGATTTTTTTTATTTATAAAAATTGAGTTTTCGGAAATAAAATAAATACAATTTTTATTTTCAATGATATTAAATACTCCTTTTACATTTTGTTTGCCTTTCAAAGAAAATGGGTTATATATCGTTCTGCCTAATGAGTCGTGCTCCAATTTTCCAAAAGAATTTTCACGAGATATGTAAGTGATTCCATCTGAACATGTTAAAATTTTATTGACCCTAGACCTATTTATTTTGTCATATTCATTTTTAGAAAATTTATTTTTTATCGTTTGAATTCTACTCCAATTTTGACCATTAAATTCAAGAATAATATTGTCATTACCAAAATAAACATTGTGATTAGTTCCTTGATCACCAGAACGAATTTGAACTGAACTACCTATATCTGATACCGAAAATAGATGGTTTGGATATACCCCATTTTTTACAATTTGTTGAGAATGACATAACTGTATGAAATAGAAAAAAAAGAAATATATTAAATAGTGCTTATGCATTGAATTGGCTAAGTTAAAAAAAACTTATGAAAAAAAATGCATTTTTTTATTTTCTATCGCATTAAATACATTTTTCCAAATTCTTTTTTGAAATATTGATCTGCACCAGTTGAACGATGTTTAATTTCCTCACCATTTATTCTAGACAATACTCTATAAAGATATACGCCGTTAGCTAGTGGATCACCAAATTCATCCGTTCCATTCCATGAATAAGCAGTGATGTTTCTTCCAATATAAATAGGGCCAATTTCGTCTTCCGTAATTTCACGAACAACTTTTCCAGTAATTGTCATAATTTGAATAATGATGTCTTCAGGAACTTCAGAACCAGTCAAAGTAAATACAAAACGAGTACTTGTACTAAATGGATTTGGATAATTCATTAAATAAGTGATGCTAGATTCGTTGATAACTTCAAAAGTAATTCGATATTCTAAATCTCCAGATAAATTCCCACTTCTATCAGAACCTTGAACTAAAAGTTTATAAACCCCATCTTTTTCAAATTTCCCATTATAGATAATTTTAAATTTTTTATTTTGAGCGTCTGCAGGTAACCATTGCATAATAACATTTCCATTATTATCCATAAATGGAATTTTATTTTGAACACCATCAGGACCAGTTAGATAAACACCAAATAAGGTAGTGTCTGAGACATCGTCCATAACCAAATATGGATTGTCGTCTTTTAAACTAATATAAATTTCTGCTTTTGGGTTTACAATATCTCCGTTTAAAATATGTCTTCCGTCAAATGTTACATCTAATATTGGATTTTCATCATCGCCAGAAACATAAAAAGGAATTTGAAGAATATTGTTAAAATGATGTTGTTCTAATTGGTCTTGTACTGTTTGTTCGGCATTTATATATGGATTAATCTCCATCCATAAAGAATTTAAACCAGCAAATCCTGTAGTGTTGACAGTTATAGTATCTCTAAAAGTCTGACTTACTTTTAAAGAATCTTGACGTGGATAATTAATATAATGTCGATTATGATTAGCATCTTCAATCCAGTATTTTACAAGCATAGAATCCATGTGAACAGTGCTAATGTTTTTATAATCTGCAGCAAAAATAAATTCTTGACCTTCATTGATGGTGTCTAATTGTGGTGATAAAGTGTAGGCATTGGTATTGTCAATAGCTGCCTCAGGAACAGGTGAATACAATACATGCCATCTATCTACTTGTGCTGGAGTTTCATTGATTTTATCATAATATTTTGCTTGTAATTTCATGTAGGGGTAATTACTTGCATTCATTAAATTATTAAAATTTAGAATTGAATCATTTGATGTGAAGTCATATTCAAACGATTGAGTGTTATTTGTGAAAAAGTTATAACCAGTAACAACTAAAGTGGTTGTGTCTCCTAAAGTTTGTTCACTAGGGTCTTGTTTCCAATAGATTGTTTTCCATTCGGTTGATGGTCCAATTAAAGGTGATGTTTCGTTTCCTGCATAAATTGTGCCTTGAATAGGTTTAACCAATGTTATTAATTCATGCTCATCAACAGCCATTTTTTCTTCAAAATAACTAGTGTCATCTAATTTTGTAAAGAATATAAAAGCTCTATTGTCAGCATTTTGATGAATTTGTTGAGAGCCATTGTTTTGAAACCAAGTGTATAATTCAGGTTTGTATTGTGTCCAATTTTCAAAAACAGGATTGTAATATGTATAAACTAATACATAATGGTCATTTGGAATAGATTGTAACATATTATACAATAAATCAAGTTGCTCTTCAGTTTGCCTAAATATAAAAAATCCTTCAGGTCTTTGTCTGCATGCACAATCATCATTTGCTTGGTCGAAAGAATGAACAAATGGTGTATTTTCATCTGCATTACAATTGGTGTTCCAGCTCATTAATGTTACAGGGTCAAAGACAGCAACATGAATTGATGGTGATGTTCCACAGCCAGCATAATCTCTATATCCATTGATACTATAACTAGTTGTTGCTCTTTCAAAAGAAGATTGAGGTAAATCAAAATTTTTGACAATTAATTCACCTTCATTAGGATTAAATTTCCTTTGTCTTAAGTCTCTATTATAATTAATGCTTTGAAAATCATTCTTTTTAAACTGAAAGAAGTGGTCTTGCCCCCAACCTTCTTTATTAATAATATATTGAAAAGAACTTTCTTTCCAATCTAAAATTGAGCTATCAATGGCTACACGCCAGAAATAAACAGTACTGTCTGTACAAATAACTGGCGAGTTTTGTCCGCTAGTTGCTAAATTCCATTCATTGTAATTTACTGATTTTGCTCCACCAGGACCGATAACCGTTTTTTTCCTTAAAAAAGGACTGTTAAATAGGTCAGTGGTATCCATTTCAAAGAAATAAGTATTAATACTTGCGATAGGATTTGTTGTTGATGCTATAACTCTTATGGTATCATATGGCACTACAGCAAAATCATAGGGTAAAACCGGTAATATGCCATTTAACTTTAAAAAAAACACTTTATTTACTTGATTATTGATAGATTCATCAAATTGTTCTTCTATTTCAGAAGGTATATCAACTTTAATTGAAAAATTATTTATACCCATTCCAATATTAGGTAAAAGAGGCATTTTAATACTAATTGTATCTTTATAATTTAAATTTGATAGAAAAAAGAAATAACTAGAATCAGATGTTGTCTGTGGAAAATCTCTAACTATCTCCATCATAAATGTATCTGCTATACTTTTACCTATATTATTAACTATAATGTTCAAATCAAAACTGTCAACTGATAAATTGATTTCTTGAGGGTTAAAACTGACGTTATTTTCTAATAACTCAATTTCCGGTTTGTCTAAATTATTGACCATTATTAAAGGGTCGCCATTTAAATTTGTTGCTCCTAACGTACTATGAAATGAATTTTGATTACTTATACCTGAGAGGGCAATTTGTTTAGCCGCTTCTTTTATTTGTAAGCCCAAATATTTTCCATAGTTTATTTGACTTATTTGTGAATAGATGCTACACATATAATTTTTAAGAGGTACATCAAATTCTTGACCTCCTGAAGCAAAATAGGCAATAGCACCCCTACTTGGGGCAACTACAGTTTTTTCTCCAAAATAAATTTCATATGGATTTGTGTATATAGCTCCAGCATGACAACCATTACCAAAAATAATTGGGTATTTTCGATAATTATTCCAATTTACAGGTTCGTCCACAGTGATATCAAAACCTGTAACTCCTGAGTGTCCAAAAAAAGTTACAATTGAAGATCCATACTCTAAGTAATTTGATATTTCATCTAAAAGTGAAGGATCTAATGGGTCGGTGGTGAATTTTTTGAAAGTTGTTACATTACCTCCAAAATAAACGTCTTCAATTGTTTGTTTACAATTATCTAACAAATCTACAAAATGTTCTACTTGTGGTGAGTCAGAACCTCCAACAAAATGTAATACTTGTTTTTGCCAATCTCTTGCTTCAGACGTGTAAGGTAAGTTGATTTGATCGTATTCATAGTCAATTAATTTAAGTAAATATTCATTTAAATCGTTTTCGGTAATCACAGAAACTCTTCCAATAGGAATTAGTGGTTCATAAGTAGAACCTTCTAAAAAAGAAGTATAAAACATGTCACTCCCTGGGCTACCAAATGGTGGTATATAATTTAATGCGAAATTGTTTGCATTGTATTTGCAAATGTCATTTGATAAACCTTTACCCAAAATAGTTATAGCAATTGGTTTTAAGGTTGAATGATTATAGGCATAATGAGCAAATCTTCGGATAGCATTACTGTGTTTTTGAATTCCTCCTCCGAACTGTAAATACAACTCTTCAATGTTAGCGTCAACTACATTATAAGATTGTTGACGATAAGCAATATATTTTGAATTTGCTTGTATGTTTTGATCTGAATTAAAAAATGGATGAGTAATAATTAAGTTAGCTTCTTCATAATTTATTGATGAAAAATCTGTGAATTTACCAGTGACATTTACTGCGTTTATTAAAGAGATGGATTGAATTAAACTTTCATCATAGATAACAAATTCTTGTGCTTGTCCATTCATTGAATTGGTAACTAAAGCATGAATAGTATCATTTATTTTAACTGTATTAATAAATTTATTAATTGCACCAAATACCATACAAACTGCAGAATTAATATTTGAACCAGTAATATTAAGATGAATAGTAAAACTTGGTGAATTTGGAGGATTGTTTATTATCTTAAATCTATCAAAAGCACTGCCCCCTAAATTTGTTTTTTTGGGATATTTAAGTGAGACATAGTTTAAAGATTGATAATCGGGGTCAACACCCATTTCATTTGGTATTTCAAAATAAAAAGTATTGTTATTTTGTAAAAAAGTTGTGTTTAATGTAGTATCGAAAATAATGTGCTTATATTCAGCAAAATTTGTGTCTTCTAAAATTGTACTTCCAAATTTCAATCTTAAATGATGATGAAAATCTTGATTAAAATCTAAATTTGCTTTATTATCAGAGGTTGTTTTACACTGAAAACTGGCTTCGGGAGCATCTGAACCAGTATAAATCTGCGATAAATCAAAAGTGTATGGATAAGAATAATAAGTATCACCTCCTTCTCCTTGTACTATTCTATATCCTTCACCTGGATCAAACAATGAAGAGGGGTCATAATAAGATACCTTACCAGGATTATAACTAGTACTAGGAGTAATTAAAAGTTCATCCATGCAATAAGGAGAAACATAATCGTAAATAGAATAGTTATTCGATTGTTCTATAACAAAGCGAGAGTTATTGCTTGAGTTATTCCAAGTGAAAAAATAATTAATCGTATCATTAAATAAACTTACACCTGGGTTTCCAATATCAATAGGGTTTCTAAAAAGGGAAGAATCTAACCATGAATCATTTTTTTTTGCATAAAATAAGATATAATCACCATCCGCATTAATTTGATTATCTCCACCATCGTTAATATACAATGGAATTTCTTTTTCTCTTCCAAAAATTTGAATATTTGCTGAGCTAAAGCTGGAGGTGTTAATATGATTATTTACTAAAGTTTGGTAATCAATTTTATAAATCCCATCATTAAAAATCTTAAAACTGTAATATTTTTGATCGTAATTAATCCATTCATTTCCATAAGTTTGTGCAAATGAGCTATGGATAATCAAAAAGAACGAGATGAAGGAGTAAAAATTTTTCATGGCTTATCTTTTTGCGTTTTTAGGTTTATTTAATTTAGCTTTTAAAGAGATTACATGGGAGTACAAGGCAATGGAATTGTCTCCTAAATCTGTAAAAGCATAATCTACTGTAAAGTTTTTTATACTAACACCAAAACCCGCATTAGGTTGAAATGTCATCTTTTTTGAGTCATCAAATTCTTTTATCTCTTGAAAGTTCCCAACACCAATTCTAACACAAAAATAAGTTTTAAATCCAATTTCAACACCAATGTTTGGGTCAATACTTATTGCTTTACTTTTAATCAATGTGTTTCTTTTTCCATCAAAAGTGAAAGGTAAATCAATTTCACCTAAAGCATAAATTCCTTTTGTGCCAAGTTCTTTTTTGTATTGTACTCCAGCAATTAAACGAGGTAAAGTAAGTTCAAGTCCGTTTTGTGGAAGTTCATTTCCTGTTTTAACAAATACTTCTCTCATTTCATCGTCTAAATCAAAAATCCATGCATTAAAAGTGGAGGTTACATCTCTTAACATTAAACCAAAACGCAAATTTTCATTTTTTTGATACTGAATACCAGCATCTATTCCAAATCCCCATGCTTTTGAAAAATCACCAACTTTACGTCTAATAATTTTAAAATTGACACCTCCCGAAAGTCCTTCAATAGGTAGGTTTTTATTCGCATAACTTAAAATGAGTGCAAAATCCGAAGCGGTAAAAGTGGTGATTCGATCGTAGTCAATTCTCCCTTCGTTATCAATTAATTGTGTTGTATTAGGGATATCATCTACAGCAAATCTTATCATAGAAAGCCCCAATGCAGCATTATCATGCATGGTTCCCGGTCTGTCAATCACTTTTGATAATCCTAAATAATCATATTTTGCAATTCCAGCAAAATATTCAGAATGCATTGCTCCGACTTCAAGAAACTTACTTGAAGTCAATAGACCAGCAGGATTCCAATAGCCTGCATTTACTCCTTCAATACTCGCAACAACAGCATTCGAACGACCTAAAGCATCAGCGCCAACTCCAATTTGCAAAAATTCATTTGAATATTTTGGGGCAATTTTATCTTGAGCTTGTAATATTAAACAAGTTAAAACAAAATAAATAGAGAAAAACAATCTTTTCATATTAAAAAATATATACTAAAAAAAACGAAAAACTGAAAAAAAATTGTGTACTTTGCAAAATAATGTATTTTAAAGCATAAAAATACAAATTTTATTTTATATAATACTAACAAATGAATAAAGTTAGCTTTTCATTTTTTAATATACCTAATTTATTTACCACAGCAAATTTTGTATGTGGAATTATTTCTATATTATTTACCATTTCAGGTCGAGTTGATTTAGCTCCATATCCATTGTTGTTGGCTGTTTTTTTTGACTTTTTTGATGGTTTTTTCGCTCGATTATTAAATATTTCAGGTGAATTAGGTAAACAGTTGGATTCTTTTGCTGATATAATAAGTTTTGGCTTAGCACCAGGAATGATAATGTTACATTTTTTAATTGAATCTTTACATTTTCAATTATTATTTGACAATAAATATTTAATTATCAATTGGTTTAATTCATTAAGTTTAAATAATTGGTCTTTGTTTATACCTTTTATTTCTTTTCTAATTCCAATTTTTTCAATGTTTAGGTTGGCTAAATTTAATTTAGACAAAAGACAATCTGATCAATTTATTGGACTTCCCACGCCTGCAAATGCAATGTTTTTTTGCATGTTTCCCCTTGTTAGCAAAATTGATAACTCATTCAATTCATTTTTGTTTTCGGGTGCGTTTTTAAGTAGTATTATTCTATTATTTTCAGTATTATTAATTTCTGAAATCCCTTTATTTTCTTTAAAATTTAAAAATTTTAAATGGTCAGATAATAAAATAAGATTTTTGTTTTTAATCATCTCATGTTTTGTAATATTCTTTTTTTCTTTTTGGAGTTTAGGGATTATAGTATTTTTGTATTTGTTAATGTCAGTGATACAAATTTTAATCGATAAAAATAAAAAAAATGAAATATAAAGCAGAAATTGATGTTATGCCTTTAGATGCACTTTTAGATCCACAAGGGAAAGCGGTGAGTAATAGTATGAAAAACATTGGACTTCCTGAAATTAGTGATGTGAGAATTGGAAAACATATTCGATTGATTATTGAGTCTGACAATAAAGAAGAGGCAAACAAAAAAGTTGAAGAAGCTTGTAAAAATATGCTTAGCAATCCAATTATGGAACAATTTCAATTTCAGTTGGTTGAGTTAAAATGAAAATTTCTGGTAAAAGTTGGATTGGATATGAAAATAGTTCTTATTCTAAATTACCATTTCATGTAATTTTACCTGAATCTCAAAAAAAATCTGATTATATTTTCCATGAAGTTTCTACTCAAGAAATAGATAATGCAGTCGAAAAAGCAGAGAAAGCTTTTAAAACATATCGAAACATAGATTCTTCATTAAAAGCTGATTTTTTAAAAAACATTGCTTTGTCTTTAAATCAGTATAGAGAATTACTCATTCAAACTTTTTGTGAAGAATCTGCATTGCCAAGAGAAAGAGCAAATCAAGAATTAGATAGGACAATCTATCAGCTGAATTTATTTTCTACTTGTATTAAAAATGACGACTGGAAGGTTGTTAAAAATAATTTTAATACATTAGATATTGAAATTAAAAGTGGTGTTGACTTAGAAAAAAAGTTGATTCCGATTGGATCAGTTGTTGTTTTTACAGCAAGTAATTTCCCATTTGCTTATTCAACTATTGGTGGAGATGTAACTGCTGCATTAGCCGCTGGTTGCCCGGTGATTGTCAAATCTCATTATATGCACGCTGGAACAGGCGATTTAGTTTCTCAAGTGGTGTTACAAGAGGCAAAAAAACTCGGATTACCCGATGGTGTATTTTCCAATTTAAACGGATTTAGCAATGATTTTGGAAAATATTTGGTTCAAAAAGAAGGGGTAAAAATGCTTACTTTCACTGGGAGTTATAAAGGAGGGAAAGCAATTCAACAATACATAAATGATAGACAGGAATGGATTCCTTTTTTTGCAGAAATGGGTAGTGTAAACCCAATTTTTATTGCTGATTTAGAAGATAATAAAGAAATTAACTTGCAAAAAATCGCTTCATCAATTGCCAATAATGCTGGTCAATTTTGTACAAATCCAGGATTGATTTTTTGTTTAAATACTGATATCTTTAAAGAATTGTCAATAAAATTGACGCAGTTATTATCTTTAGAAGAATCAAAAAATATGTTGCATTTTCAAATTCGTGAAAAATTTCTCCAAAAAGTAAAAATTTTAAAGAATAAAAAATCATCTGTAACACTTTTAGATGAAAATAGTGAGAACAGTATTAAACTAAAACCTATTTTACTCTCAATGAAAGTAGAAGATTTTTTATCTGACCCTTCCTTTCATGAGGAGGTTTTTGGTTCGTTTACTATTTTAGTGGAATGTAATTCGATAAATGATTTTGAAAAAACAGCTCATCATTTAAAGGGTCAAATTACTTGTTCAATTTTTTTAACCCAAAAACAACAAGAAGAATTTCATGATTTTATTGATAATCTTGCATATCGTTGTGGAAGAATTGTCAAAAATGATGTGCCTACTGGAGTTACAGTTCATCAAGCAATGCATCATGGAGGACCATTTCCTGCTTCAAGTGATAGTCGTTTTACTGCTGTTGGACCAGATTCTATTTATCGTTTTCTTCGACCAGTTTGTTATCAAGGGTTTAATAAATAAATACAAAAAAAAGACCATCCATTCGGATAGTCTTTTTTTAAATCAAAATAATTTATTACAATTTCACAAAACGTTTGTTTTGTGTTTGTTGGTTTTGGGTAATTTCAATCATATAAAATCCAGAAGGTAAATCTTCTAAATGTACTTTCCCTATTTCTTTATTGTGTAAAGTTTGTTTTAACACCTTACCGTTTAAATCTAAGAGAACAAGGTCAAATTCATCAAAATTATTTACACTAACATACACAGTATTTTCAGCTGGGTTTGGATAAACAAGATATTCAAATGAATTTGTTTCTGTCAAACCAACACCACTTGAGTTTATACAAATTGAAGTGTCTGAACATCCACCTGCTGTTACCAACACTTGATATTGACCTGGAGTAGTAGGGGTAAAGGTTTGCTCTGTAGCAGCTGAAACAATTTGATTGTTGGCACAATTTATCCACTGATAACTTGTTGCATTATCGGCAGTTGCAGTCAACACACCACCAATATTTTGAATTCCTGTATTGACAACATTTAATTGTAAATGAATAGTAATGGTACTATCACAACCAGAACTATTACTTATAACAGCTGTATAAGTACCACTTTGTGTATAAACCTGTCCATCAGGAGCAGTGTAATCAGTACATTGACTAACATTTAAGGTGTTTGAACTTCCTTGTTTTATGGTCAAGTTAATAGTGATAATACTATCACACCCAATTGCATTTGGAATTATTGCAGTATAAGTACCACTTTGGGAGTATTCTTGACCATCAGGAGCAGTATAACTGTAACAATTAGACACGTTGAGTGAGGAAGTGGTGTGATTTAGCAAGCTTAGTTGAATAGTTATAATACTATCGCAACCAGAAGCGTTTAGAATGGTAGCAAAATAAGTACCACTTTGAGTGTAAATTTGACCGTCTGGAGCTGTGTATTCACCACATTGAGTTACAAATATTTCACTAGAGGACTCATTTAAAATAGTCAAATTAATAGTAATAGTACTGTCACAACCGTTTGAATTTGGAAGGATTGCCGTGTAAGTACCACTTTGACTATAGACCTGTCCATCAGGAGCAGTGAAAGTACCACAATTAGTAACATTTATAGAATTATTTGAACTATTATGTACAGTTAAATCAACAATAATAGTACTGTCACAGTTGTACATTGTAGGAATAACGATGGTATAAATACCACTTTGAGTTATAATTTGCCCATCAGGAGCAGTATAGGAATCACAAACATGCTCTATAATAGATACTGAAGAATTGTTGATATTTAAAATGATGGTGATGATACTGTCACAACCCACTGCATTTGGAAGTATTGCAGTATAAGTACCACTTTGCGTATAAACTTGTCCATCAGGAGCGGTGTAACTAGAACATTCAACAACTGGCAAAAGGTTAAAAGTGTTACTAGTTGTTAAGTTAATTGTAATAATACTATCACAACCAGCTGTATTTGGAATGATGGCGGTGTAAGTACCACTTAAATAATAAGTTTGACCATCTGGAGCAAGGTAAGGGTCACAGGTAGTTACTTCAAGTAGAGAGCTTGTAGTGTTCATACTTGTTAAATTTAATGTTATCAATGAGTCACAACCATTAACTGTAGGAATTACAGCAAAATAAGTACCACTTTGAGTATAAACTTGACCATCAGGAGCGATATAAGACTGACAAATCACATCGTTTAAAGAGGAAGAAGAACTGTAATTAACAGTCAAATCAATGGTAATTGTACTATCACAACCCATTGTATTTGAAATAATTGCAGAATAAGTACCACTTTGAGTATAAATCTGACCATCAGGAGCTGTGTATGAATCACAAGCGATTTGAGTAATTAAAGCAGAGCTTGGAGAATAAACAGTTAAATCAATTGTTATTGTACTATCGCAACCCGATGCATTTGGAAGTATTGCAGTATAAATACCACTTTGAGTATAAACTTGACCGTCAGGAGCAGTATAAGAAGCACAAACCGATTCAATTATTGAGTTAGAACTAGCTTGTCCGACACTTAAATTAATATTGATGATACTATCACAACCCATTGAATTAGGGATAACAGCAGCATAGTATCCACTTTGAGTATAAATTTGACCATCAGGAGCAGTATAAGAAGAACAAGTATGCTCCATAATGGAGCTGTAAGTGTTGTTCGTTGTTAAATTAATGGTAATGATACTATCACAACCAATTGAATTTGGAATTATAGCAGTATAAGTTCCACTTAAATAATAAACTTGTCCATCAGGAGCAATATAACTTTCACAAGTTGTGGCTTCAACTAAAGAGCTTGTTGAATTATTGCTTGTTAAAGTCAAAGTTATGGTACTGTCACAACCTGCTGAGTTAGGGATTATAGCTATATAGGTGCCTTCTTGTGTATAAACTTGACCATCAGGAGCGGTATAACTTTGACAAATGACATCGTTTAGAGTGGAAGAAGAACCTTGATTAATAGTTAAATCAATGGTAATGGTACTATCACAACCCACAGAATTTGGAATAGTTGCAATATAAGTACCACTTTGTGAATATTCTTGACCGTCTGGAGCGGTGTATGAATTACAAGACGTAACATTTAAAGTAGAAACAGAACTGTAATTAATTGTTAAATTGATGGTGATAATACTATCGCAAGAAGCTGCATTTGGAATAATTGCTGTATAAGTACCACTTTGAGTGTATTCTTGACCATCAGGAGCGGTGTATGAATTACAAGACGTTAAATTTAATGTAGAGTCAGAGCTATTATTAATAGTAAGATTGATGGTAATGATACTATCGCAAGAAGCTGCATTTGGAATAATTGCTGTATAAATTCCAGTGGTATCATAAATTTGACCATCAGGAGCGGTGTATGAATTACAAGCAGTTTCTGTAATTGATGAGAAAGTTGAATTTTGAATACAAGAATTTATCGTATGCAAGGTTTGATTTGTTATTACTGGGTCATTAAAATCAAAATAAATGTTTGCGGAATTTGTTATTTGTGTTCCATTGGCTAAATCAGGATTTTGATTGACAGTAAAAGTAACAAAACCATGACTCATTGTTTCGTTTGTGGTACTGTCAGGAAGCAAAATGTTATTAAAAGTCCATTCAAGAACTCTAGGTCCTTGCATGGTAAAGGAATAATTATGACTTGAAACGCCAGCAACTACACTAAAAATATCTAAATCCATGTCTAAAGTATCTCTGATTACAACGGTAAATGCTGTATCCGTACCTGTGTTTTGAAAACGAATCATGTATTCAATGTCTTGATTTGGCATAATGTCGTGATTTTGACCAATTCCAAGAGGAAATCCTTGTTTGTCGTTTGGATCGTAGCTACCAGTAACTTGACCACAATAAATATCGACAACAGGATCAGCATCATCTTGAGGTAAGATTGTAACTAAACCAGGAGTCCAATTAGCGGCATCGCCACACAATTCAACAGTAGCATTTGGATGTGAATAACCAGGGTGTAAAGGGTGTTGGTCTGTTTCTAAACGCCAAGTTTGACCTGTTCCTAAAAAAGAATAAGTTACTGTCTGACCACCTTGAATCATAATTGAATCAAACTGATACATTTGTCCATCGATATAAATTCTAACGGGAGCATAACAATCCATATCACCTTCGCCTGGATCTCCAGTATTAGTGATAGTAAAATAAATCGAGTCATTGGCACACCAACCATCAACGCTTAAACTAGAGCGATCCCAAGGGAGAGTACAAGGTGTAACACCAGAAGGGAAAGTTGGGTTGGTGATAATGGTGTCGTATGAGCAAGATTCAACAGGAAAAAGATTTGCTTCAAGGCAAAGGGTCTGTAAGTTAGAAGCCGAACAACTAACAGATGTATTAATTGTAAAATTCAAACTTTGTCCAATTGCAATATTTCCTAAATCAAATCGATACTTATTATTTCCAATATCTGAATACGAAATTGATGCATTTGTTACAGATAATAATTGATCTAAAGAAACTTCAACATAAGCATTATTTAGAGTTCCTGTTGCATTAATATCATTGAACGCTGTTACATAAACATTTTGATTTGAAAAGCATCTTCTTATTGTTGGCATTGAAATGTGCACATTTGGTTGTGAGCACTCATTTAAGTAATTCAATCCAATTTTAGCAGGAACAGTAACATTACCATTTACAACCGTAAAGATTTGTGTTAAATCACATGCTGTTTCCCACAGATTATTTGGTATCCCTGCTGTAACTTGATAGTCACCATCTGGCAAAGTATCAACAAACCAAATACCATTTTCATTTGTTTGTACAACAATATCACCAGGTTGAATTAATAAGTTGACATTTTGTATGCCAAAATCATAATTTTCTGCTATGCAATTTGAATTTTCATCACGAAACACTTTGCCAAAAACTCCCGAGGTTGGATCAGGATTTGAATTTAAAACCTCAATTGTTATTAAACCAGAATTTGAATTTCCACACACATTTAAAGTAGAGTATAAAGCTGTAGCAATACCTACAAAATTAGTATCTGGAACAAAAGTAATTGAATGGTTAAAATCAGTTGTCCATGTATTACCCAAAGGAGTGGTATTAAAAATTGAAATTCCACTAAAACCAAAATTATGATTACTAAAATCATTTAATGTTGGATCAAAATTAAAAGTTTCTCCTTGATTAATAGTATAAAAATCATCCATTAATGAAGGTGGATAAGCAAATTGATAAACAATTGTTGTGATGGTAGTTGCTATAGCTTGTTCTCCGCTGGAATTACTAACTGTATAATAAAAGTTAGAACCATCTGGCTGACATGCGGATCCGTTATATAATATACTTAAAAATTGAGTTGTCACATCAAAATGTAAAAGGATTGTACCACCCATCGAATAAGCATCATATTGATAACCTGGGGTGTTTATATCTAAATCAAAAGTAGAATAATCTATCCCTCCACCATTGTCAAAAACATATAAATTCATTGGAGTACCTCCATTAACTTCACTTGGATTTGTTATTGTGAAATTTATAGGATTTACAGTTGGTGCTTGAGCAAAAGATAATATACTTAATAATGAAAATAATAATAACAAATAATTTTTTTTCATAGTGAATAATTTAAATTAATAAAAAGATTTTTATAAAGAAACTAAACCCCAAAGGTAGTATTATTTTTTAATAATCTCAATTTTATTTTTTTTTTAAAATAACATTTTATCTCTTACAACTTAATGAGTTTGAATTTGTTTTGTTTATATTCTAAAAAGTAGAGTCCACTATTTAAATTTTTTAGATTCAACACATTTTCATTGTTTTTTTCAATTGTTATTTCTTGTCCAGAGTAGTCAAATAAATGCAGCTCTGTTTTCAAATCAAAAGAGGAGGAGAGAATACAATAATTTTCAACAGGGTTTGTAAAATAAAAATGTTCATCGTTTTTCTCATCAATTTTATTGCTTTGCTCTTCAGGGAGATAATAAGGCAATTGAGTATAGGTAAACCATTGTTGTCCAATCAATTGTATATTATTTTTCCACAAACCATTTTCATTTGCATATTCATTGGAAAAATTTGTAAAACAAGCATCTAAATTATAATTGTTTGTTGTCAACCATGGGTTTAAAAAACTATTTTCGCCTGAAAACAATGTGGCAACTTCAATCGAGGGTGTAGAATTACCTAAATATTGAAGTCTTTGTAGAGAATAATCAAAGCAAAAGTTTGGGTCTTGGTGGTAATTACTCAACAAAATTCTATCACATTTTGTTTTAACTTGGTCTGCTTGATTTTGGTTGAACCAACCTAAATAAATTTCTGTTTTTAGTTGGTTGTTTTGAGCTAAGTTATAAATTGAGTTTAATTCATTCATATAAAATTGAAAAGCTCCCTCTTCGTCACAAGTATATCCATTAGGTTGTAAATAGGTTGTGCAATAGTAATTTGATACACTTTCAGGTACCCAAAATTCAAATTCTAAATTCAGGCAAGTAAATTTTTCGTCATTATTCACTTGTTGATTAAAGGGTAAAATTTTATTCTCAAAAAACCAAAAATTCTCTGCAGTAGCAGAAAATTCCTCAATACCATAATTTAGTTTAGCTTTACTGATAAAATTTTTAAGTTTCAAAACATTTGAGCCATCACTTAAATCAATTTGATGTAAATTATAAAAAGTTAAAGCGTTAAAACCATTTGCTTTTGCATAATTGAGCAAAGAATCTTCCTTGTTTATATTGCCAACAATTTGATGAAATTGATCTACATATAATCCTTTATAATCTTGAGAAAAAAGATTAAAATGTAATAAAATACCAAACATTGCAATTTTAATAGAATGGATAAAATTTTTCATAAGTTAATTTTCGATAAAATTAAGCACATTTCATAAAATATCTTTAGTTTTGTTAAAAATATTATGTTATGAGTGAAATAGAAAAAAAATCAAACAAATCAAATGGAATTTATATTCTGTTTATCATTGTTTTACTAGGTGCTTTGGCTGTTATGGCTTATATGTGGTCTAACAAAAAGAAGGAACTCAATTCCTGTAATAATGCAAATACCGAACTTCAAGCAGATATGCAAGGTATGAATGACATGATGCAGAGTTATGTAGGCGATATGAGCAACGATTTGAGGAAAGATTTAAAAAAAATGTTAGAAACTTACGACTTATTAAAAGAAAAAGATGCCTCAAAAGCAGACAGTATTAATATGCAAAAAGAAAAAATACAGTCTTTAATCAATCAAATTAATCGTTCTAAAAAATTGAGTGCTCAACAAATTTTCCAACTTAAAAAAGAAAATGAGACATTAAGAGGAATAATGAAGGGATATGTCAAACAAATTGATTCTTTAAACACTTTAAATTTACAGCTTTCTAGTGATTTAGAAACAAAAACTTCTCAATTAAATAGTACAATTGAAGAGAGAAATCAATTCAAACAAGAAGCCGAAAAAAGTGCTGAACAGGTTAAAAAGGGAGCAAAATTACAATGTTATTCCTTTGCCTCAACTGGGTTGAAAATGAGGTTGAACAATACTTTAGAAGAAACAACTAAAGCTAGAAATACAGTACAATTAAAATCTTCTTTTACAATTGGAGAAAATCAATTGACTTCTTCTGGCAATAAAACGGTGTTTATGCAAATCATTAATCCTGAAGGAAAAACATTACAAAGTAGAGCATCAAACGTAATGCAAACAGAAAATGGAATGATAGCTTATTCAGATAAAAAAGAAATTAATTATAACAATCAAAGTATTGATGTAGCCATTTTTTATGATTTACATGGTGAAGAAGCTCTTAAAGGAAATTACAGAGTAAAAATATTTTGTGAAGGACAATTAATTGGTTCAGACAGCTTTACTTTAAAATAATATAATGGAAATTAAAGAAAAACGTACAATAACTTTTGACAAATCTTCATTCGAAAATCAAGAATTATTAGAGATTTATAAGGAATTGGTTCGACCTAGATTGATTGAAGAAAAAATGCTTGTTTTGTTAAGACAAGGAAAAATAACTAAATGGTTTTCGGGTTGGGGACAAGAAGCCATTTCAGTTGGTTGTACTTATGCTTTGAACGAAGATGAATTCATTTTGCCAATGCATAGAAATTTAGGTGTATTTACTTCTAGAAAACTTCCTTTAAATAGATTGTTTGCTCAATTTCAAGGAAAAATGTCAGGTTATACCAAAGGCAGAGACCGTTCTTTTCATTTTGGATCAAAAGAGAATAATCTAGTTGGAATGATTTCTCATCTTGGTGCTCAATTGGGTATAGCTGATGGATTGGCTTTATCTTCAAAAATTCGAAAAGAGGAAAAAGTCGTTTTAACTTTTTCAGGTGATGGTGGAGCAAGTGAAGGAGATTTTCATGAAGCTTTAAATGTAGCTGCTGTCTGGGATTTACCTGTCATCTTTGTTATTGAAAATAATCAATGGGGATTATCCACTCCTAGTAATGAGCAGTTTAGATGTAAACAATTTATTGATAAAGGGATTGGATACGGAATAGATGCTTTTCAAATTGATGGAAATAATATTTTAGAGGTTATTCAAACTGTCAGAAAAATTGCTACTTCAATCAGAAAAAAACCAAGACCATTTTTGTTAGAATGTATGACTTTCAGAATGAGGGGACATGAAGAAGCTTCTGGTACAAAATATTATCCACAAGGAATACAAGATAAATGGAGTTTAAAAGATCCAATTTTTAATTACGAACAATTTTTATTAGAAGAAGGGGTTTTATCTCAAGAAAATATTGAGCAAATTAAAAATGAGATTAAAGAAGAGATACAAAACGGACTAACGCTTGCCTTTAATGAGGAAAATATCATTCCAAACACACAAAAGGAGATCAAGGATTTATTCGCTCCATTTATTCCAAAAATTTCAGAAGCAAGTTCTAATAAATCTGAAAAAAGATTCATTGATTCCATTGCTGAAGCGTTAAAACAATCACTTACTAAATATCCTGAGTTAATCATTATGGGTCAAGATATTGCTGAATATGGTGGTGCGTTCAAAATTACTGAAGGATTGGTGGAAGAATTTGGAAAAGAAAGGATAAGAAATACTCCTTTATGTGAGTCTGCAATTGTTGGTGCAGCTTTAGGTTTATCAATTGCAGGTATGAAAGCTATTGTAGAAATGCAGTTTGCTGATTTTGTGTCTTGTGGATTTAATCAAATAGTAAATAATTTAGCTAAAATTCACTGGCGTTGGGGTCAAAATGCTGATGTTGTAGTAAGGATGCCTACAGGAGCAGGAGCCGCAGCTGGACCTTTTCATTCGCAAAGTAATGAAGCGTGGTTTTTTCATGTTCCTGGACTAAAAATAGTTTATCCGGCTTTTCCAAGTGATGCTAAAGGTTTGCTTAACGCAGCTATTGAAGACCCAAATCCAGTATTGTTTTTTGAACACAAATTTTTGTATAGATCAATTAAAGAAGACGTTTATGATGATTATTACACTATCGAAATTGGAAAAGCAAAAGTTGTTCAATCAGGAGATGACATTACAATTATTACTTATGGTTTAGGAGTGCATTGGGCTATTGAAGCTGCTCAAAAATATCCTGAAATTTCTTTAGAAATTGTTGATCTTAGAACTCTTTCTCCTTTAGATACTGAAACTATTTATTCTTCAGTTAAAAACAATGGCAAAGTCATTGTTTTACACGAAGACAATCTAACTGGTGGAATAGGAGGGGAATTGGCAGCTTTAATCAATGAAAATTGTTTTGAAAACTTAGATTCACCAATAAAAAGAGTGGCTTCTATTGATACACCTATTCCTTTTGCAAACGATTTAGAGCAAAATTATCTTCCTAAACAACGATTTTTTGATGCTTTAGTTGAACTTTATCAGTTTTAGTTGAACTGAATTTTTATTAATTAATGTCTGGTAAATCTTTAAACATAAAAAATAAAAAAGCAAGATTTGAGTATCATTTGTTTGATACTTATACTGCGGGCATTGTGTTGAGTGGAACTGAAATAAAAAGTATAAGACAAAATAAAGCCAGTATCGTTGAGGCCTATTGTATTGTTCAAAATGGTGAAGTATTTATTCGTAATATGTTTATTAACCCTTATGAGAATGCTTCGTTTTACAAACATAGTCCACGTACTGACAGAAAATTATTACTAAACAAAAAAGAGATAAGAAAAATTACACGATTTTTAATTGATAAAGGAAATACACTTATCCCATTAAAACTATTTATTAACGAAAAAGGATGGGTGAAAGTTGATATTGCTTGTGCTAAAGGTAAAAAAACGCACGATAAAAGGGAAGATTTAAAAGAAAAAGACGATAAACGAGCTTTAGACAGAGCAATGAAAAAATAAATTGAAATGGAACAAAAAAACACAAATTATCCAGCATTAATAACCATCACAAGTGTATTCTTTTTTTGGGGTTTTGTAGCTGCTTCAAACGATATTTTAATACCAGTCTTTAAAAATCATCTTAATTTAGAACAATGGCAATCTCAATTAATTAGTTTTGCTTTTTATTTGGCCTATACTATTGGTTCGATTTTGTATATGGTGTTTTCATTTTTAATAAAAAAAGATCTTCTCCTTCGTATTGGTTATAAGAATGGAATGATTTACGGACTTTTATTGTCTGCCTTAGGTACATTGTTATTTATTCCTGCAGCGAATCAAGCATCTTTCGGATTAATGATTAGTGGACTTTTTATAGTTGGTTTAGGTTTTTCTTTGCAACAAACAGCAGCAAACCCATTGACGATTAATCTTGGTGAACAAAGTACTGGTTCTCAGCGCTTAAGTTTAGCGGGTGGAATAAACAATATTGGAACGACAATTGGGCCAGTTTTATTGAGTTTAGCCATTTTTGGAACTGTTTCTTCTGGAAATACCATTGCTAACATTCAAAGTATTAAAATACCTTATTTGATTTTAGGATTGGCTTTTGTGTTGGTGGCAATTGTCATCAAGTTTTCAAAAATTCCAAATCATTTGACTAATGACAATTCAGATACGCTTCAGTTAGAAAATAAAAAGTCTATTTTCTCTTTTCCTCAACTCACCTTTGGAATGTTGGCGATTTTTTTATATGTAGGAGTGGAAGTTTCTACAGCTGGGAATTTTTCTGATTACCTTCAAAAAGTGGTGGGATTAAAAACAAATGAAGTATCCCCTTATGTTTCTTTGTTTTGGGCAAGTTTAATGATAGGAAGATGGACATCTGCTGCAGGAGCTTTTAATTTGACTGAAAATGGAAAAAAAATATTAGGTTTTGTCTTACCATTTGCTGCTTTTGGGTTATTTTTGCTTGTAAATATTTTAACAAACAACGAAGTAGGACAGTTTTCATATTATTTTATTCCTATTATACTTTTGATTATCGCTGACTTAATGAGCAAAGGAAAACCAGAAATCCAATTGTTGTTGTTTTCTCTTCTTGGAATTGTGTCTTTACTTATAGGAATGTATTCAACTTCGGTTTTAAGTATTTATGCTTTTATCAGTGTTGGATTGTTTTGTAGTACCTTGTGGCCATGTATTTTTACTTTGTCCATAAGAAATTTAGGTCCATTAACCAATAAAGGAAGTGGATTTCTAATTATGATGATTATGGGTGGTGGGTTTGTTAGTGTTTTTCAAGGATGGCTTGCAGGTGATCAGTTATTAGGAATCCGTCTTAGCTATTGGGTAGGCGTACTTTGTTTTGTGTATCTCGCTGTTTATGCTTTGATGAATAGACAATGGATTAAAAAAGAACAAAAGTAGTTGAATTAAGTTTATAAATTTTTTTCATAAATTTGTGATTAAATGTTGAAAAAACACTCTTTTATATTTTCAAATAATCTATTCTTTTGTTAATAACTATTTTTTAATTGTTCATAACTTTATTTGCAAAAATCGTTTTTTTTTTTTTTTTTTTTTTTTTTTTTT